>JAUYKV010000002.1 GCA_030699825.1 Pseudomonas sp.
GCCGCAACTCAGGTAGAATGTCCGGCTCGCAACGAGGGTAGGGCACCATGGCTGTAATCGGACGAATGAATAGTTTGCAGGTCGTGAAACACACAGACTTTGGCCTGTATCTGGATGGCGGCGCGGATGGCGAAATATTGCTACCCAAGCGCTATATCCCCAAAGACACGCCAACTGAGGTGGAAGACTGGCTGAATGTATTTATTTACCTGGACAGCGATGACAAGCTGATTGCCACCACGGAAACCCCGAAAGTCCAGGTCGGTCAATTTGCCAGCCTGAAAGTGGTGGATATCAACCGCGTCGGTTTATTTCTCGACTGGGGGTTGCCGAAAGATCTGCTGTTGCCCCATTCGGAAGAGAAACGCCCGCTGCAAGTCGGCGACTACTGCGTGGTCTACGTGTTTGTCGACAAGCGCAGCAAGCGCCTCACCGCCACGGCGCGCCTGGACCGTTACCTGGACAGCGTGCCGGCCACTTACACGGCCGGCCAGGAAGTCGATCTGCTGGTGGTCGAGTCCACCGACATGGGCTTCAAGGCGATCATCAACGGCAAGCACTGGGGCCTGATCCACAAGAACGAACTGTTCAAATTCCTGCGCAGCGGCATGCAGGAGAAGGGCTTCATCAAGGAAGTGCGCGCCGACGGCAAGATCAGCCTGAGCCTGCAACCGGTTGGCCAGGAAGCGGCGAGCAGCCTGGGCGAGCAGATCCTGGCCAAGTTGCGCGAGCATGACGGTGTGCTGCCGCTCAACGACAAGAGTTCGCCAGAAGCCATCAGCGCGCTGTTTCGCGTCAGCAAAGGCAATTTCAAGAAGGCCATCGGCGGCTTGTACAAGCAGGGTCGCATCGTGATTCACGACGACCGCATCGAGTTGTCCGCCAAGTAGCGGCGTTCCCCCGGCAGCAACGGCTGCCGGCTGCTGCCCTGGCAGAGGGCGGGCGTGACTCCGCGGCGTTTTTTTACAAAACCCGCTTGAGCGCCCGCGGAGTCCATTGAATAATGCCCGGGCTTTTGCCGTTGTAGCTCAGTTGGTAGAGCACGTCATTCGTAATGATGGGGTCGGGGGTTCGATTCCTCTCAACGGCACCACCGAATTCAAGGCCTGCAGCGATGCAGGCCTTTTTCGTCTGGGCACGAGCGGCGATGGAGGATAGCGGCGATGTCACCGGCTTCAGCACTCCGCTTGACTGCCATCGCCAGTGGCGGCGCCGTCAGTCGTGTTTGCCCCATAGCTGCTCCAGGCGCTTGTCGCGACCGCAGCCGTTGCGGTAGTAGGCATAGCGCAGCGGGCTCTTCTGGTAATAGTCCTGGTGATAGTCCTCGGCCGGATAAAAGGTGGTGGCGGGCAGGATTTCCGTGACGATCGGCTGGCTGAAGCGCTCCGAGGCTTGCAGGGCCGCTTTCGAGGCTTCCGCCAGCGCCTGCTCCTCGGGCGTGGCGTAGAAGATCGCGCTGCGGTATTGCGCGCCGTGGTCGCAGAACTGGGCGTTCGCGGTCAGCGGGTCGATGGTCGGCCAGTAAGCCTCCAGCAGCTTGGCGTAGCTGGTCTTGCCCGGGTCGTAACGCACCTGCACCGCTTCGATATGACCGCTGCGGCCCGCCGAAACCTGCTCATAACTGGGGTTCTCCAGGTGTCCACCGATGTAACCGGAGGTGGTCGAGAGTACGCCGGGCTGCTTGTCGAAATCCGCCTCGGTGCACCAGAAGCAGCCTCCGGCGAATACCGCAACACTTGCATCCTGTGAGCTGGAGTCGCTCGGCATAGTTGCCGAGGCCTGGCTTGTGTCAGCCGAACTCGGTCCGCAGGCGCTGAGCAACCCGGCCAGGAGCAGGGCGGCAGCGCTCAGCGATCTGCGGGAGAGCCAGAATGGGGCTGTCGCGTTCATATTCAGCTCCTGAGTGTCGGCAGGGCTTCGCCCTGGGGAATGAAGAGCAACGCGACGCCGTTGTTGCACCAGCGTTCGCCGCGCGGCGGCGGGCCGTCGTTGAACAGGTGGCCCTGGTGGCCCTCGCAACGGGCGCAGTGGTATTCGGTGCGCGGGAAAATCAGTTTGAAGTCGCGCTTGAAGGCGGTGTGGCCGGCGATCGCCTGGGTGAAGCTGGGCCAGCCGGTGCCGCTTTCGTATTTGTGCTGGCTGTCGAACAGCGGCAGATAGCAGGCGGCGCAAATGTAGGTGCCCGCGCGTTTTTCCTGGTTGAGCGGGCTGCTGCCGGCCCGCTCGGTGTCCTCTTCGAAAAGAACCGCATAAGCTTCTGGCGACAACAGTTCGCGCCACTCGCTGGGCGCTTTGGCCAGCGGCACGACCGTCGCGGCCTGGCTGGAAGCTTCGGCCTGGCTGAACGGCACCTGACTGGCGAGCAGGGGTAGGGTGGGCAGCAAGGCTACACCTTGAAGGAATGAACGACGTTTCATGGCGGTTCTCTGCACGGTGATGTGCTCAATAGACTGGCTGATGGCGGACTTGTTACAGCCGCTGGCCGGTCTTTTGCGCAGGCTTGGGCGCGTCACCTTGATGGCCGGGACGCTATGCAGCTACAGCGTCAGGGGACTCGCGGGAGAAAATGCTGCGCCAGAGGCGCGCTGTCCGCTGCAGGGCTTGCTAGTGCGTGGGCAGTTGTTCCGGGTTGGGCAATGCGTCATCGATGATGGTGCGGTTGCGCCCGGCACTTTTGGCTTGATACAGGCATTGGTCGGCGCGCTCCAGCCAGCATTCCCAAGCCTCGTCGTTGCGCAGGATGGCGCCGCCGATCGAGACGGTCACCGGGCCGCCCGGGCCAGGCAGGCTCTGGGCGATCTGCTGGTGCAGATGGGTCGACGCGGCTAGCAGGCCGCGCTTGTCGGTGTTGGGTAGCAGCAGGAGGAACTCTTCGCCGCCGAAGCGAAACAGGCGATCCTCCTGGCGTGAGCAGCACTTGATCAGGTCGACGAAGGCCACCAGCACCTGATCGCCAGCCTGGTGGCCGAACCTGTCGTTGATCTGTTTGAAGTGATCCAGGTCCATCACCAGTACGCCATAGCTGTTGCCGTGTCGGCGATGGATGGATACGGCGATCTTCAGCTCTTCATTCATTGCCCGGCGATTGCGCGCGCCGGTCAGCGGGTCCTGGCTCGCCAGGATCTGCAACTGGTCGCGCTGGCTATGGGTGCGGTAGGCGAAGATGAAGGCCATGGCGCTGGCCAACATGCCGGTGACCAGGAACGACACCATCTGGTAGTTGCTCTCGAATACCGTGCCCGGTACCAGCAGGGCATGACCGGCCAGGCTCGACAGCACCAATAAGGTGGCCACCACGGCCTTCCCCGGGGAGACCATGAAAAAATTGAACAGGATCAGTGGGTAGATCCAGAACAGCCCGTTGACCCCCAGGTTGATGGCGATCAGCGTCGCGCCCAGCGAGAAAATGATCGCCAGATAGATGCCGGGTTTGACCGTGTCGCCGGTGCGCCAGGCATAGAGCACGGCGCAGACGGTGGAGAATACGATGGTGGTATCGGCGGCGCTGACCAGGTAGTTACCTTCTGCCAGTCGATACACGGCATAGGGCGAGATGCCCATGATGCCGAACAGGCTCATCAGGGTAATGATGGACAGCTGGAAGTCGTTGCGCAGCCGCTTGAGCAGTCGCTGGGTCAGTCTGGCCATGAAAGGCTCTTGTCGTTGTCGTTGTTGTGGCTGAAGGATGCAGAGCTTTGCCTGAGCCGGCAAGGGCAGAAGTTGAACAAAGTGCCAGCATTTGCGCCAGGCTGGCGAATAGTGCGGTATCCGTCTGTCGCAGCTGTGGTCAATGTGCCTGCTACCGACCCAGGGCGATCAGGATTTTCTTGCGCCGATAGCGTGACAGCCGCTCGGCGAGTGCCGTGGGTAGGCTGGTGCAGGGCCCCGGGTTTTCATAGGCGCTGTGCAGGTCGGGATCACAGAACCGCCAGGCCGATTGACTGGCCCGTGCCAGTGCCTGCCCTGGACGGCGCTGGCTCGGCACGGCGCCCGCTGGCCGTTGTGTCGAGTTCGCCGGGCGTTGGTGTTACTCGTCCGTGGCGGTGGAAAAGACGTTGATCTGGCCGAAAGGAGCACTGTGCATGCCGACATTTACCGCCATCAATGGCGAATTGTTGATCCAGATGTCGTCGATCACGATGGTTTTGCCGATGTCTTCATTGTCCGCTGCCACCAGCAGGTAATAAGTACCGTCTTCCGGTGCTTCGCCATCCCAGCTCAGGCTGATCTGACCGACGATGGCCGTGGCCCGCGAGGGTTGGCTGGCGATTACCGTACCGTAGGCGTCGAGCAGCAGCGCGCGCGGCTTGAGGGCGAACTTGTTGAAGCCCAGGCAGGCGTTATGGCAGAGCGAATTGACGTTGAGCGCATAGCGCTCACCCTTTTTCAGCTCCAGGGAGAACACCCGGTAATTGGAGATCGAGCTGCCGAAGTCCAGACGCGGCTGATCCGCGCCAATCTGCCAGGTTGGCGGCAACAATCCGGGGTTCACCGGCAGGGGAATCGCCTGGACATTGTGGATGGCTTCGAGATTGCTCTTGGCGATCGGGCCCTTTGCCGAGCGTACGGCGTGTTCATAGGTCGACTGCGGGTTGCCGGCGCAGGCGCCGAGCAACAGGCAGGCAGCCAGAGTGATTAGTAGGCGCAAGATAAACTCCTAAGGTGACAGCGTCCTTGTGTGCCCATAACGCGCTCCCAGCGCGACGGGCGCGCATTCTACTCGCTTCGATCAAGCCTGGGGGTGATCGAGATCCTGTATTCGTTTGACGGCGCGTATTATAGATCAGCCCAGCGACCTCGGCGGATGATTGTCATGCCCTTGCTGGTCGCCCGGTTATAGCCCAGGGCGGCAACGCTGTAACCGGGGCATACAGGGCGCAGGCCTCAGAGGCTGTGAAAATATCGAGAGCAACGCCGCAGCCGGCGTTTTTGGCGATCCGGGTGTCACTCGCCGCAGGCAGTACACCGTGGTTCAGCGGCGCGGCATAAAGCTGGCGGGTTGTCGCTGCGCCCCGGCCGCCCTACGCCCTGGCGGACTACCGATGTTTGAAGCATTCGCAGTAGGCGGGAGTTTTTTCACCGCCTCTCAGATGCCAGGCTCTGCCATTCGCGCAGCGACCCGCACTCATCGGCCTCGAAGTAGCTGAACGCGATCCAGCATCGTCGGGTCGAGCAGTCGCGCCACCGCCTCAGCTCCTGCCTTCTGCAGCCCACGACGAAGCCGGAGCGGCCCGGTCCGTGTGTGAGGTTGGAGGGGCGACCGTGCCCGCTGCCTGTGGTTCTTTTGGAGTGGGCTGGTGGAAATACTGCCTGCCTGAATGCCGGGACGCATAGCGTTCGGCAGAGCTGTCCTCTTCATGGGCATCCCTCAGCAATAAATATTTCAGCCGTTTTTCAGGACGTTGATTATGGTCAATCAATGGATAGTTAGGTATGCAACTATTTTACCTGGGTTTATCAATACCTTTGCCAGTAAGGATGAGGACGGTATATGAAAGAGTTGAATTGCAAACTTGCCACAATGCTCTGTGCTGCGGTTTCTTGCGCTTGGGCGCTAACCTCGACAGCCGCAGTCGCCGCGGCCGAAGCGGAGCTGCCGGTGATCGTTCAGGAGCTGGTTGCGCCCCCGGCGCTACCGGCGCCTATAACCCGCAAAACCCCGGCGCGGGTGGTGGTCAATCTGACCGTGGAAGAGGTCGAGCGGGAAATAGCGCCCGGTACGCGCTACATGTTCTGGACGTTTGGCGGCACCGTGCCGGGCAAAATGATTCGTGTGCGTGAAGGCGACACTGTTGAGTTGCATCTGCAGAATCTGGCCAGCAACAAACTGCCGCACAATATTGATTTGCATGCCGTCAGCGGCCCCGGCGGCGGTGCCGAGCAAACCCTGATTGCCCCGGGCAACGAGGCGGTTTTCACCTTCAAGGCATTGGCCTCGGGGTTGTATGTCTATCACTGCGCAACGGCACCGGTCGGCATGCATGTGGCCAATGGCATGTACGGCATGATTCTGGTCGAGCCTAAAGAGGGCATGCCCAAGGTTGATCGTGAGTACTACGTGATGCAGGGCGATTTCTATACCACGGGCGCCTATCGCGCCGAAGGCTTGCAGAACTTCGATATGCCCAAGGCAATCGACGAGAAGCCTACCTATGTATTGCTTAACGGTGCCGACGGCGCTCTGACCGGCAAGAACTCGCTGACTGCCAATGTCGGTGAGAAAGTGCGGATGTTCTTCGGTGTCGGCGGTCCCAACCTGACCTCCAGCTTCCATGTGATAGGCGCGATCTTCGACCGCGTGTATGGCGATGGTGGCAGCCATTATCAGGAGAATGTGCAAACCACCCTGGTACCGCCAGGTGGCTCGACCATCGTCGAATTCGTGCCCAAGGTGCCGGGTAACCTGACCCTCGTCGACCACTCGCTGACCCGTGCCTTCAACAAGGGTGCAGTCGGTTTGCTGACGGTCAGCGGTGCCAAGCAGCCGGAGATTTTCGGCGAAGGCGTGAAGCGGCCTCTGCCGGCAGTCGAAGGTCAGGTGGTTGCGGCCAAGGCTCCAGCGCCGAAGATAGCGAATGGCGATGTCGCCATGTCGCGTGGCAAGGCGGTTTACGAGCGGGTCTGTGCGGCCTGTCACTTGCCCGGTGGCGAAGGGGTAGCCGGGGTGTTCCCGCCGTTGGCCAACTCGGATTTCTTCCAGGAGCGGCCGTATGAGATGGCCTATATCGTCCTGCACGGGCGCAGCGGCAAGATGGTGGTCAACGGCGAGCACTACAACGGCGTGATGCCACCGCAGGATCTGAATGACAACGACGTGGCGGCGGTAATCAATTACATCAACGTGGCGATGAACAAGGGTAAGCCGGTACTGACCGCGGAGCAGGTCAGTGAAATGCGTCAGGTCAAGAAGTAATGAAGCCGGCGGTGTCATTCGCCAGCCGCTACGGCACGTTGCTGCTCTGGCTCTGCTGGGGCGTAGTGGGCAGCGTCTGCGCCGCGGAATACCGGTTGCTGGAGGGAGGTGAGTTCCGCAGTGTGTTGCCGGCCGATGGTGAAAGCTCGCCGGCCAGCATCCAGCCATTCTGGCTGCGCAGCACGCCGGTGAGCAATGCCGAGTACCTCGGCTTTCTCCAGGCCCATCCACAGTGGCGGCGTGGTGCGGTGCCGGGGGTGCTGGCCGGTGCGGACTATCTGGCGCTGTGGGCCGGGCCACTGGCGTTCGCGCCGCTGCAGGCCGACGCGCCGGTGACCCAGGTCAGTTGGCATGCTGCGCAGGCTTTCTGCGCCAGTGAGCAGGCGCGGTTGCCGACCTGGTATGAATGGGAGTTCGCCGCCGCGGCCGATGAACGGCGTGCCGATGCACGGGAGGATCAGTTATGGCTGGGGCGAATCCTCGCCTGGTACTCGCGCCCGGCCCATCTGCCGCCCCAGGCCATAGGCTTGCAGCCGGCCAATTACTACGGCATCCATGACCTGCACGGCCTGACCTGGGAGTGGGTGGAGGACTTCAACGGCTTGTTCGTTAGCACCGATAGCCGAACCCAGGGCGAGCAAAAACAACTGGCGTTTTGCGGTGGCGCGGCGCTGTCGCTGGGCGACAAGAACAACTATGCGGTCTTGATTCGTCTGGCCTTGCTGGCGGCCATGGAGGCCAATCAGGGCGGCAACTATCTGGGCTTTCGCTGCGCGCGAGAGCCGCTCACGCATTTATCAGGAGACATCCCATGAACAGAGTCAAATGTTTGAGTCGGGTGTTGCACGGCGCGCTGTTGTCCGCCGTCTTGCTGGTGATTCCGGGCGTGTCGAGCTGGGCGCAGGAAAGCCCTGTCGATACCGCGCCGGCCAGCGTACCCGCCGACTCCCTCTACGGTTTGCCGATGCCGCTCACCGATGACCGGGGGGCGCATTTCGATTGGCGCGAGATGGCTGGGCAGCCGCTGCTGGTCACCATGTTCTACGGCGATTGCGCGTCTGCCTGCCCGGTGGTCATGCAGAGCCTGCAGCGCACCATCGCCGAGCTCCAGCCCGAGGAGGGCGCGCTCAGGGTGCTGATGGTCAGCCTGGATCCGCAGCACGACACCCCGGCTTCGCTGGCGCACCACATGCACGGGCTTGACCAGCGGTTTTTCCGCCTGGCAGTGGCGGCCGATGAGGGGCAGACCCGGGCTCTGGCGGCAGCGTTGCAGATCAAGTATCGGGCGCTGGACACTGGCGAAATCAGTCACAACACCAGGGTCACCTTGTTGAATGCGCACGGCCAGGTCGTCGCCAGCAGCACGCTGCTCAAACCCATTGCGGATCAGGAGCTGCTAACGGCCATGCGCAAGATTCTGTAGTCGTGCAGATCCGGGGGGCTTGGACGCCCCCTGGAGTTCGCCGGTCAAGGGCGGCGTGCGTTCAGCGTTGCCTGTGTCGCTAGCACGGTCGGGCAAGTCGAATAGCGCCGCGGGGTTATGGCCGAGGCTGTTCACCGTCCAGTCCTGGGTGAAGTCGAGACAGGCCTGGTCGGCGGCATGCCATAACCAGGAGCTTGACCGCGCACGAACACCTGCGCGGGGCGTTCGACGGTTCTTATCAGGTGCGCGCTGGCCATCGGTTCAAGCATCTTCGATCCCCTCTTCAATCACTTCTGCATGACCGTATTCGATGCCGAGCAGGCGCACTCCCTGTGGGCTCTGTTCGACGATGCGGCGCAGCTCGCGGCGGTGTTCGATGCGCAGCCCGAAGCCTTCGCCAGCAGGGAAGCGGTGCTCCAGTTCGTGGCGCAGCTGCGGGTAACGGGCGCTGGCGACCTTGAGTTCGGCCAGCAACAAACCGTCGCGGCATAAGCTGATCAGGTAGTCGCTCATGAGTTCAGGCCTTGTGCCGGCGGGCCGCCGAGCCGTGCCGACCAGTCTTCAAGCTGATTGCTGGCCAGACGCCGCGCGGCATGTTCGCGCCAGCGGGGCGACAGTGCCGGGCAGTCAGCCAGACGTTGCAGCCCGGCGCGCTCCTGGGGGGAGTGGAAGAAATCGCGCAGCGCCTGGGCAACGGAGAGCTCGGGATGGCTGCAGTGAATCCGTTCGAATCGGCTTTCGGCGCAGACGAAACCGGGTTTACGGATGCGATAGAACCAGCCGCAGCGACCAGTGTCCTGCAGCAGCTGCGGCAGTTCGCCGAGACCCCAGCGCCGGGCCAGGCGGTAGCAGGGCGAGCGGGGCTGGCTGACCTGGAGCAGGGCGTCGCCCCAGCGAAAGAGATCGCCGATGCACACCTGTTCCTCGGTCAGGCCGCGGCTGGACAGGTTCTCGCCGAAGTTCGGCGCCTGCCAGTCCAGATGGGGATAACGGGCGCGCCAGTAAGCATAGTGCTCCGCGGGATAATGATGCAGGGCGCGCTCGGGGCCACCGTGAAAACGTCGGTCGCCCTGTTCGTCGCCACCCATTCCCTGGCGCCATAGCCACAGCCGCTGGGCGACGCGGCGCTTGTCGATGGCGCTCGCCAATCCTGCGCCTATATCTTTGGTTTTGCCTATGAATACGCCCAGTATTTCCGTTTCTTTCATCGTCTTCTCCAGCACCTGTTAACCTTGTCGCGAGCCAGACTAGGGCGTCGTAGCGTCGCCGGCCATTTCGATTTCCCTGCTTTACTTATAAGTGTTGCTTATGGATATTCGTCAGCTTCGATACTTTGTCGCGCTCTACGAAGAAGGGCATGTGGGTCGCGCCGCCGAACGTTTGTGCCTGTCGCAGCCGGCTTTGTCGCAGCAGATTCGCCAGCTGGAACTGGGCCTGGATGTGAGTCTGTTCCAGCGCGCCGGCAAACGCCTGCACCCCACCTTGGCCGCCCACACCCTGTACAACCATGCGCTGCCCCTGCTCGACGGTTTCGAGCGGGCCCGCGAGGCGCTGCGCAGTTTTCGTGGCCAGGCTCCGCAGAGTCTGGCCATCGGCGTATTGCAGACGGTCAATGCCAGCCTGGTGCCGCAACTGCTGGAACGTCTGCGCCAGGCCCAGCCGCACCTGGTGGTGCAGATTTACGAGTTGTCCGGCACGGATATCGAGCGGCGTCTGCTGACCGGCAGTCTCGATATCGGCATTGGTTTTCTGCCTCCGCGCCAGCCGGGACTGCACAGCCTCGAGCTGTACGAGGACGAGCTGCAGTTGGTGATACCGGAAAACCACCCGCTGCGGGAGTTCAAGAAGGTGTCCTTGGCTCAGGCCTCGGAACTGCCGATGCTGCTGCTTGGCGAAGAGTTCCGGGTGCGCCAGCTCTGGCAGGAGCAACTCGCCTTGCTCGGCCGCCGCCCGCACGTTCAGGCCGAACTGAACCACATGAGCGGGATTCTCGACAGCCTGCCGCATACCACCCTGGCCAGCATACTGCCCGGTCGCGCGCGGCATCTGCACGCCAATCAGGGGTTGTTGTGGAAACCCCTGAGCGAGCCGCGCGTTCCGCTGCGCGTGGGGCTGCTGGTTCGCGATGTGCAGAGGCAGCAGGCGATGCTGGAACTGCTGCGTTCGCTTCTGGAGGGCATTCTCCATGGGCCACGAGTGGCCAGCTAGCAGGCCAGGATCTGTTCGGAGATCAGGGCGCGTGCGACCGGCCGCTTGTTTTCCGGTGGGGTGACGGGGCCGGGGCTGTCTATGCTTAACGGATCGAGGGCGGGTTGATTGCCGCCCGAGCGTCTGGTCCTGGCGATGGTGACAGGGCTTCTGCTCGCGATCGAATGTGGCAGGATCATTGGCCTGGCGTTTGTTGGCAGGCCCTTAGCCGGATGAGTCCTCAATGAGACTGCGCCGCCCGCTCAAGGCCCTGTTTTATTGCAATGTCCTGATTGTCTGCCTGCTGCTGGGCTACAAGGCCTACCTGAATCTGGTGCTGTCGGATTTCGAGGCCGAGCACGTCACTCAGATCGAGACGCTTGAGCAGCAGTTGCAGGGCCGCGACAGCTTCAGCTTTGCGGTGCTGGGCAATATCAACAACTCCATCGGGGTTTTTGAACGGCGCATCATTCCCCGGCTCAACGCTTCCGGCGTCGATTTCATGGTGTCGGCCGGCAATGCGGTCAGCGGTGGCGGCGAGGACAAGTACCGGGCACTACACGGCACCCTGAGCCATTTGCAGATACCCTATGTGCTGACCTTTGGCGCCCATGAATACGAAGCGTTCGGCAGCTATCGGTTCTACGAGCACTTCGGTCCGCACTTTTTCAGCTTCCGGGCCGGCCACAGTCGCTTCATCTTTCTCGACAGTACCGGCAAAACGCCCTGGCGCTGGCAGGTTCTCTGGCTCAAGGATCTGCTGCGTCAGGGCGATGCGCGGCATACCTTCATCTTTACCGGCAAGCCGTTGCTGCACGGCGAAGCGCCGGCCCGCTTTACCGATGAGCAGGATTACCTGCAGCCCGCCGGGTTCCACGATGCGCTGCTGGGGTTGCTCGAGCAATACCCTGTCGATGCGGTATTCGCCGCCAACCTGCCGCTGTTTTCCGAGCAGCGGCGCGGCCCTACCCGCTTTATCACCAGCGGCGGGGCGGGCGGCCTGCTCCTGAATGATCCGGCCAGCTTCCACCATTATGTGCAGGTGTCGGTGTCTGCGCAGGGTATCGACATCCAGTTGCAGCGCCTCGAGGTGGGGCAGCACCCGCTGTTCAAGCAGCTCGAGAGCCTGTGGTTCTTCATCTATTCGCTGTTCTACGTCGGCTACCTGAACTTCATTCTGCTGGTCTGCGGCCTGACCGTCGCCGCCATCAAGCTCTACACCCTGGCTTTCGCCGAGCGCGACTATTATCCGAACTTCGATCTGGATCCCTCGCCCTGGCTGGACAAGCCGCTGCGGGTCGTGATGTTCACCAACAACTACCTGCCTTTTATCGGCGGTGTTCCCATCTCGATCGAGCGGCTGTGGCGGGGGCTGGCAGCCATGGGCAACGCGGTGCTGCTTATCGCGCCGCGTTATCGGGATCAGCCGCAGGGGGAGGCGCATGTGCTCAGGGTGCCGTCGATCCTGGCCCTGGGCGAGAAGCGCGAGTTTCGCCTGGCCAATATTTTTCTATGGCGTATCGACCGGGCGGTCAGAGACTTTCGCCCCGACCTGATTCACCTGCACCATCCCTTCTGGCTCGGTTCGCTGGGCCTGTTACTGGCGCATCGGCTGCGGGTGCCGGCGGTTTTCAGCTACCACACCCGGCTGGAGCACTATGCCCACTTCGTGCCGCTGCCCGGCATGCTCTTTCGCAACTTCATCTCCCATGCGCTGATCAAGCGCTTCGCCAATAAATGCGATGCGGTGATCGTGCCCACTTACTCCGCCGAAGAATATTTGCGCCTGATCGGCGTGAAGAAACCGGTCTTCGTGCAACCCACGGGCATCGACTACCAGCGCTTTCAAGAGGTGACAGCGCAGCAGGTCGCCCGCCTCAGGACCTCGCTGGGCATTGGTGACGAGCAAGTCCTGATCAGTGTTTCGCGGCTGTCCAATGAGAAGAACATCGATTTTTTGATCGATGCGATCGCCAGCCTGCGCGGGCAGGCTGAACGGCCCTTCCTCGTCCTGATGATCGGTGACGGCCATCAGCGCGAACGGCTGCACCGGCGTATCGACGAGCTGAATCTCGCGGGCCATTTCCGGTTGCTCGGCGCCGTGCCACCCGAGGACATGGCGATTTACTACCGGTTGGGCGAGCTGTTTCTGTTCGCCTCCAAATCGGAGACCCAGGGCATGGTCATTCTGGAAGCCATGGCCGCCGGCTTGCCCGTGGTGGCGCTGCGCTCAAGTGGTATCGACGACGTGGTCAGGCAGGGTTACAACGGTTTCAAGACGCCGGAAAACATTGGCCAATGGTGCGCTCGGGTGACCCAGCTGCTCGAGGACGAGCGGCTGCGCGAAGAGATGTCCGACCACGCCCTGCTGGTGGCGGCGGAGCACTCCATCGAGAAGTTTGCCGAGGGCGTCAAGGAGATCTACGGCACGGTCTTGGCCGCCTCGCGTGCCCAGCAAGGCGGACGCTGGCGTTGATGGTGTGTCGCTAGGCGCGCCTCTACAGCCGGCCTTCGCGGCGTAGGCGGCGCAGCACCCAGTGGCGGTAGCACCAGGAAAGCATGGGTTTGAGGCCGGGCAGGCCGAGCAACCAGGCCAGTGGACGCAGGGCCGGGGTGCGCGACATCAGCAGGATATAGGCGTCCAGTTCGCGGTGAATGCGGCCCTGGGCGTCTTCGACATGCAGTTCGGTCAGCGCCAGGTACGGATCGATGCCGGCCGCACGCAGCTGATCCTCCTTGCCGCTGATGTCCACCCACTCCACGCTGTCGTCGCTGCGCGTGCGCAGCCGTTCATAACGGTGCCGGTCGGCCACGCAGCGCGGACAGGCGCCGTCGTAATAGACCTTGAGTCTGGCCATTGGCTTGGCCTGGTTGGGGTTCATTAGCAGTTTAGAGCAGAAACGCGCGCCCCTCGGGTGAGGGGCGCAGCGGTTCAGAGGTTGTGAAAATATCGCAGTAGGCGAGAGTTTTTCACAGCCTCTCAGACCAGCTCAGCCCACAGGTCGTATTCGTCGGCGTCGACGATGCGCACCCGCACCTTGTCGCCGGGTTTGACGGCGGTACTGGCGATAAACACGCTGCCGTCGATTTCCGGGGCATCGGCGTAGCAGCGCGCGACGGCGCCCTGGTCGTCGACTTCGTCAATCAGCACTTCCAGTTCCTTGCCGATCTTCAGCTGCAGACGGGCGGCGCTGATCGCCTGCTGATGGGCCATGAAGCGGTCCCAGCGATCCTGCTTGATCTCGTCCGGCACGGGGTCATCCAGCAGGTTGGCCGATGCGCCGTCCACCGGCGAGTACTGGAAGCAACCGACGCGGTCGAGCTGGGCTTCGCTCAGCCAGTCGAGCAGGTACTGGAAGTCTTCCTCGGTTTCGCCGGGGAAACCGACGATAAAGGTCGAGCGGATGGTCAGTTCCGGACAGATTTCGCGCCAGTTCTTGATCCGCGCCAGGGTCTTGTCTTCGAAGGCCGGGCGCTTCATGGCCTTGAGCACTTTCGGGCTGGCGTGCTGGAAAGGAATATCCAGGTACGGCAGCAGTTTGCCGGCAGCCATCAGCGGGATCAGCTCGTCGACGTGCGGGTAGGGGTAGACGTAGTGCAGGCGCACCCAGATGCCCATGCTCGAGAGCGCTTCGCAGAGTTCGGTCATGCGGGTCTTCACCGGCTGGCCGTTCCAGAAGTCGGTCTTGTATTTCAGATCGACGCCATAGGCGCTGGTGTCCTGGCTGATCACCAGCAACTCCTTGACCCCGGCCCTGACCAGGCGCTCGGCTTCGCTGAGCACTTCGCCGACCGGACGGCTGACCAGCTTGCCGCGCATCGAGGGGATGATGCAGAAGCTGCAGCTGTGGTTGCAGCCTTCGGAAATCTTCAGGTAGGCATAATGCCGCGGGGTCAGCTTGATGCCCTGTGGCGGCACCAGGTCGATCATCGGGTTGTGTTCGGTAGAGGGGGGCACAACTTCGTGCACGGCGTTGAGTACCTGCTCGTACTGCTGCGGGCCGGTGACGGAGAGCACGCTGGGGTGCACGTTGCGGATCGCGCTTTCTTCCACGCCCATGCAGCCGGTGACGATGACCTTGCCGTTCTCGGCCAGGGCCTCGCCGATCACCTCCAAGGACTCGGCCTTGGCGCTGTCGATAAAGCCACAGGTATTGACCACCACCACGTCGGCGTCCTGGTAGGTCGACACCACGTCGTAACCTTCCATACGCAGTTGCGTGAGAATGCGCTCGGAATCGACCAGGGCCTTCGGGCACCCGAGTGATATAAATCCGACTTTCGGCGTGGCGGTGGTGGACATGCGGCGAACCTCAGGCTTTGAAGGGCGGGCGCTGAAGGCGCCTCTGATCAAAAAGTGCGCAATTCTAGCGGTGGATTGCCGGATTGACCAGCACTTGAGCGGTGCTGACTGACGTGGGCCGTTTTAACGGCGGCTTCGTCCGTGCGCGCGGGTCGATGGGTGGGCACGACGCTTGCGCAGTGTTTTGCCAGCACAGGCTCCTGGATAGATGAAGCTTGAAAACTTTGCTGGCCAGGCTGGTGCGGAGCCACACGGCAGAAAGCAAAAAGGCCACTCGATTGAGTGGCCTTCTTGAGTATCTGGTTGCGGGAGCAGGATTTGAACCTACGACCTTCGGGTTATGAGCCCGACGAGCTACCAGACTGCTCCATCCCGCGCCGGCAATTCTATCCGAATGGGTGGTCTTGTCAATCGATTTCTGCTTTTCAATCAATTGCGTTAATGGTTGTGGTGAGCGCACAAACGAAAAAGGCCACTCGATTGAGTGGCCTTTCCGGAAAACTGGTTGCGGGAGCAGGATTTGAACCTACGACCTTCGGGTTATGAGCCCGACGAGCTACCAGACTGCTCCATCCCGCGCCGCCAATTCTATCCGCATGAGTATTCTTGTCAACTGATTTCTGCTTTTTAATCAATTGCTTAAGTCGGTATGGAAGGCGCAAACGAAAAAGGCCACTCGATTGAGTGGCCTTTTCGGAAAACTGGTTGCGGGAGCAGGATTTGAACCTACGACCTTCGGGTTATGAGCCCGACGAGCTACCAGACTGCTCCATCCCGCGGCGCCAATTCTATCGCCAAAAAACCGTCTGTCAACGCTTGTCTTGGGAAAAACTGTTGTTTGTTCAGGCGCTTAGCGTTGTGACGGGGGCTTGAATCAGGCTCCAGGCCCGTCTGGCCGGGGCTTGGCGAGGGATAAGGCTGGGTGAGCAGGGGATTGGGGTTGGACTGCCAGGCAGGGTTCTGCGTCGGCCGATCATCGCTGGCATAGCCCAGCAACCCGCTGTTGGGCTAGAGTCGGCGGCTATTCAGTTGGAGAATGATGATGGGACTCGAATGTAAAGCCTGCGGTGCGTCGCTACCGAACCAGGCAACGACCTGCCCGGCCTGCGGCGCAGAAGTGCCGCCGCTCGCGCCAAAGAAGACCAAGCTGCTGCCGTTGGCGGCCTTCATGCTGATCGTGATCCTGGTGATTCAGGCCTATATGAACAAGCCCGAGCCCGAGGCGGTCGAGCCAGCACCAGCGGCCGAGACGGTGGCGCCGTAGTTAACGACACCTTGGTCAGCCACAGGGCCATTTCGTGCAAGTGAGTCAGGAACGCCGCGTCCAGCACGAACATGCGTACCGGTTCGATATCCTCGCCGAAAACCGTCGGCAGAATGCCAGGCTGTAGATGAGGTTGTAACGCATAACCTCGTTCCTCCAGCAGCGGGGCATAGGTTCTGCCGTCGCCGAAATCGCGGATCAGCAGGCTATGTGCTTTGCTATCGCGGGAAAACAACACCATGGTGTTTTGTGGATGAGCCTGCAGTCCGATGCCGTAAAGAGGGGGCGCGGTATTGTTGTGTTGGGTGTCGGCAGCGGGTCTTTTCTAAGGGCTATGTCCCAATTGGTTGTTGCAATGGCTAACGGGCCAAAATACAGCCCCTGTAGGAGCTAGCTTGCTGTGGTTCGGCACTCCGACGATGCTTTCGCTGTCAGCCGGATCGCCAGCAATGACTAGGCGTCCCCTTGGCTCCTACGAAGAGCTTCGGTTCCGTGCAACAGTTAACTCAGACATAGCCTTTCTAAGGGTGGGAGAGATGGCGCGGCGGACAGGATCAACACCAATATAGGCCGTAATGGGTATTAAAATACCTATTTACGGATGCCGTAGAATATATATCGGCATTTAATTGCCTTTATACTGTGACCTGCCTAAAGTTTTAGGTATTAAGTTGCCGGTAATCGCTATGCACAAGCTCACTCTACAAATATATGCAGATGGAAGATGGCAGGATGCCATGGGGATTGCTTTCGAGCAGTCTGACCTCGGGCTGGATGGGCCTTGTGCGTATGGATACGAGCAGAGCTATCTGGTGAGCGCCCTCGACGCTATCGGTAGTCGCCTGGATTGCGCGGTCAGTGCCGCCGTACCTCTGGGCTGGGACTCTTGGCGGAGTAAGCAGGCCCCTGCTTTTCTTTACGATATTTTGCCAGCAGGAGCGGCCAGGCGCTTTTTACTGAAACGCTTGAGTGGCGAGCGTCCGCAGGGGGTGAGTCTAGATCTGTTCCTATTGGGGCGCTGTACGCCTGCCCCCATTGGTAATCTGCGCATCAAGGAGTCGGCAGACGCTATCGCGGGCAGCCCTGTGTTGGGGTTCACGCGAGATGAAGTGGTCAGCCGCGACTCGCGCTTCCTGGAATATGCCTATGAGCAGGGGGCTGCCATTGGTGGCGCTACTGGAGCGGGTGGCGAGGCTCCCAAGCTGCTGCTAACCGAAGATCGTCATGGTGCCCTGCACCCTGATGCTGTACTGCCGGATGCAGATGCTGCACGGCACTGGTTTGTGAAGTTTGCACGTAACAAGGCAGGTCGGACGGATCAGGACATTCTGCGCAGTGAGTATTGCTTCTATCGAGCGGTTCGGCAGTTGGGCCTCGATACAGTTGCCGCAGAAGGGTTAGCTTTGGAAGAGGGCAATAAGCCCAGCCTGTGGGTGCATCGCTTTGATCGCGCAGTCAGCGCTGCAGGCGTGGGTCGAGTTGCCGTTGAGTCGATGTACTCACTGTCTGGTGTTGCTGAGGCTGGCAGCTATATGTCGCATTCGGTGGTGCTACGAAACCTGGTCGCGTTATGGCAAAGCGTTGGGCAGGCTGAGCAGGTTGGTGATTTGCTCTTCGAGTACATGCAGCGTGATCTACTGAATCAGATTCTGGGTAACTCAGACAATCATGGCCGAAACACCTCCATCCT
The DNA here is from genome assembly GCA_030699825.1 of Pseudomonas sp. Taxonomy (GTDB): domain Bacteria; phylum Pseudomonadota; class Gammaproteobacteria; order Pseudomonadales; family Pseudomonadaceae; genus Aquipseudomonas. The sequence goes on from JAUYKV010000002.1 coordinate 17,781, forward strand.
TAGGAATGAGCAGGGCGTGAGGCTGGCCCCGATCTATGATCTCGCCCCCATGGTCATGGATGATGAAGGCGTAACGCGCACGACAAAATGGCCAAAGCACATTGAGGTGGCGGGCGAGGTCGCCTGGCGGGTCGCCTGCGATGAGGCTGCGCAGTGGCTCAACCCCGATGAGCTATTCCAGCGGCTCAGGGCTGCGGCTCAAACTTTCCTGGCCTTGCCTGACTTGCTGAGTGCCGCGGGGCTGCCCGCTGCGACAATGAACCACCCTCGCGTAGCGCTGCGTGATCTCCCTCAGCGGCTCAATAAATGGGGACTCATCTAATGGACATCCTTGAGCGCAATCGGATTCTCAGCGAGTTGCAGGAGCAGTTGGCTTCTGGGGAAATCACCATCGGGGCGGCAGTTCGGCGGTTACGCAAGGACGTGACTGGATTGCAGCAGGCCAGGTTCGCCCAGATGTGCAAGCTGTCGCTGCGCGCCCTGCGGCAGTTGGAGCATGACGCAAGTAACCCCACCGTTCAGACGTTGAACAGCGTGTTTAATCCATTCGGCATGCAGGTCGGTATCGTGCCTAAGGTTTCGCGCTGAACACATTGGTCTGTGCAATCTTGTCTGCAACGACGGACAGCTTCGGGTTTTATCTATATTTTTATCAACCGCTCGTCGGCCGGCGAGCAGCTGTAATGCTGGCGCGCGCAGAAAATCCAGCCGAGGAAATGGTGGGTATTAAAGCGGGTATCAGTTTGCATGTTTCTTTGGTTTATCCATTTAAAATCAATAGCTTATGAATCAAAGAAAAATCATCCACGTCGATTGCGACTGCTTCTATGCCGCCATCGAGATGCGTGACGATCCGAGCCTGGCCGGCAAGCCGCTGGCCGTGGGCGGCGCGGCGGACCGGCGCGGGGTGATCGCCACCTGCAATTACGAGGCCCGCGCCTATGGGGTGCGCTCGGCGATGGCCTCCGGGCATGCGCTGAAGCTGTGCCCGGACCTGCTGATCGTCAAGCCGCGGATGGATGCCTACAAGGCGGTGTCGCGCGAGATCCAGGCGATCTTCCGTGACTACACCGAGCTGATCGAGCCGCTGTCGCTGGACGAGGCCTATCTGGATGTGTCGGACAGCCCGCATTTTGCCGGCAGCGCCACGCGGATTGCCCAGGAAATTCGCCGGCGGGTCTCGCAGGAATTGCATATCACCGTCTCGGCGGGTGTGGCGCCGAACAAGTTTCTGGCCAAGATCGCCAGCGACTGGAAGAAACCCAACGGCTTGTTCGTGATCACCCCGGATCGGGTCGAGGCATTCGTGGCGGCCTTGCCGGTGAGTAAGTTGCATGGGGTCGGCAAGGTGACCGCCGACAAGCTGGCGCGGCGCGGCATCCGCACCTGTGCAGACCTGCGCGAATGGCAAAAGCTGAGCCTGGCGAAAGAGTTTGGCAGCTTCGGCGAGCGCCTCTGGGGGCTGGCCCGGGGCATCGACGAGCGCGCGGTGCAGACCGATAGCCGCCGGCAAACAGTCAGCGTGGAAACCACCTACGACCAGGACCTGCCGGATCTGCCGGCCTGTCTGGGGCAACTGCCGCAGTTGCTCGACGAGTTGGCGCGGCGCATGACGCGGCTGGATGCGAGCTATCGGCCGGACAAGCCCTTCGTCAAGATCAAGTTCCACGACTTTACCCAGACCACCCTGGAGCAGGCCGGCGCGCGTCGTGATCTGGACAGTTACAAGGTGCTGCTCAGTGCCGCCTTCGTTCGCGGCAACAAGCCGGTGCGTTTGTTGGGGGTCGGCGTGCGCCTGCACGACTTGCGCGGGCGGCATGAGCAGTTGGAGTTGTTTGCCCGTTGAGGCCCCCGGATGCATACCGTGTCACGGTCCAGGCGTAGGCGGGACGGCCGGGCGGCGTTCCGTTGGGCGGCACTTCGCTTTATCCGTGAAGCTTTTCGCGGCTGAAGCCGCTCCCACGATGTTGGGCAAGTGTCTCAGCCTTGTTCCGGCCACACGCGCAGCGGCTTGCCTTCTGCCGGCCACAGGCGCAGTTGCTCGATCGGCGAAACATCCCAGCGTTGCACCTGGCCCAGGCTGTCGAGGAAGCGGGCTTCCTGTTTCATCAGCGCCGGGGCGCACAGCTTGCGGGTGCTGCCGGCGGCGGCGAAGCTGAGTTGTTCGCCCGCCAGGGTGTAACTGGCGAACCAGTGATTGCAGCCGGCGTTGCCGTAGGCGCGACCGTCCGCGCCGAGGGTGATGGTCAGGTGGCTGCGGTCGATCAGCGGGCGTGCGCCAATCCATTCCACCCGATAACTGCGTTCGGTCTCCAGTTGCAGGGGCGCGCTGGCGCAGCCGAGCAGGCTGGCGCTCAGCAGGCCGACGGCCAGGACGCGATTCATGCGGCTTGCTTTCTGCATTTCGGGCACAGGTGCTGGCCGTTCTGGCTGCGCCAGCCGAGTTCGTTGATCCGTGCTTCGGCCGCTGGTGCCTGGGCTTTCTTGCCCAGCGCGGCATCGACGGCAAACTCGAAGTCGAGTTGTGCGGCGCAGCCGTCGCAGTTGACCTGCCAGTTGAAGATCGTCAATTCGCCAAAGACCGGGCCCTTGGCGACTGCTACCCATTGCCCGGGAGGGTTGATCAGGTGGCGCACCTTCTCGACCTCAAGGCGCATGCTCAGCTCGCGGCTGCCCTTGAGGGTGACCAGCAGGCTGTCGCCGCTGCGCATCGAGCCGCCGTTGCCGGTCACCTGATAGCGGCCCGGTGCCAGGGCGCGGCATTCGGTCAGGGTGTGCTCGGGGTTGAGCAGGTTGTAGCGAAAATCGTGTTCGGCCATGGTTCCTCCAAGTCAGCGCAAATGCTATCACGCCACAGCCCGCCGGATGTGTGTTGCCCCTGTCCACTGGCTTTAGGCGCTGATCTGCGCCTCATCGGCCAGCCGTTCTATCGCCGCGTCGAGCAGGTCCAGTGCGCTGGACGCGGCGGGGTCATTCTGTTTCAGCAGGGTTTCGCTGCGCTGGCAGGCGGCGCGCAGTTGCGGCACGCCACAATAGCGGGTGGCGCCGTGCAGGCGGTGCACACGTTCGATCAGGGCGTTGCGTTCGCCCGCCTCGCGAGCCTGGCGGATGGCCTGGCGATCGGCCGGCAGACCGGCCAGCAGCATGCTCAACATGTCGGCGGCCAGGTCGGCTTTGCCGGCTGCCAGGCGCAGGCCTTCTTCTGCATCCAGTACCTGCAGGCCGCGGCCTGCGCTGGCGTTTTCGCTGTCTTGTTCGGGACCCTGATTGCGCAGCGCCAGGCCGGTCCATTTGAGTACGACCTGGGCCAGTTGCCGTTCGCTGATGGGTTTGGTCAGGTAATCATCCAGGCCGCTTTGCAGCAGGGCGCGTTTTTCGTTGGCCAGGGCATGGGCGGTGAGGGCGACTATGGGAGTGGGGGGGTGGTCATGCTCGCTCTCATGCCGGCGAATCGCTTCGGTGGTTTGGCGGCCGTCCATGCCGGGCATCTGCACGTCCATGAGAATCAGGTCGAAGCTTTGCTGCCGGGCTTTTTCCAGGGCTTCGTAGCCGCTGCTGGCCGTGCTGACCTGGGCGCCCATGTCGTCCAGCAGGGTTTGCACCAGCAGCAGGTTGGCCGGGTTGTCATCGACGCAGAGCACGCGCGGCGGGCGGCTGGGCGTGGGCGGGTTGGCTTCCGTGCGCGCTTGCCGCGGGCTGACCAGATCGGCCAGCGCGCGCTGCAGCTTGCGTGTGCAGGCCGGTTTGGCCTGCAGCTGGGTGTGCGCGTCGGGCAGGACTTGGTGATAGAGCGTCTGTTCGGTGGTCGGGCAGAGCACCACGGTCTTGCAGGCGAGGCGCTCGAGATCCCAGATACGCTGGCCAAGGCGTTCCGGCGGCAGGTGCTGAGCGCTGACGCCGAGTACGGCGATGCTCAACGGTTGGCTGCTGTGGTGCGCGCTGGCGACCGCTTCGAGCAGGTTGTCGAGGTTGTCGAAGACGCTGACCAGCAGGCCGCAGTCTTCCAGTTGATGTTGCAAGGCCTGGCGTGACAGCTCATGACTTTCCAGGATTGCCGCGCGGCGCCCGAGTAGAGGTGGGCGGGGCAGGTCTTCGGCGTCATCCCGGGCTTTGGGCAGGCTCAGGCTGATCCAGAACTCCGAGCCTTCGCCAGGCGTGCTGTCGACGCCGATCTCGCCGCCCATTTGCTCGATCAGGCGCTTGGAGATCACCAGGCCCAGGCCGGTGCCACCGGCCTGGCGCGACAGCGAGTTATCGGCCTGGCTGAAGGCCTGGAACAGCGCGCGCAGGTCTTCGCTGGACAGGCCGATGCCTGTGTCGCGCACGCTGATGCGCAGTTGAGCGCGGTCGGCGCTCTCGTCTTCGAGCATGGCGCGCATGACGATGCTGCCTTCGCGGGTGAACTTGATCGCGTTGCTGACCAGGTTGGTCAGGATCTGCTTGAGCCGCAGCGGATCGCCCACCAGGGTCAGTGGCGTGTCGCGGTAGACCAGGCTGAGCAGCTCCAGGCGTTTTTCATGGGCGACCGGGGCGAGGATGGTCAGGGTGTCTTGCAGCAGGTCGCGCAGGTTGAAGGGGATGCTTTCCAGGATCAGCTTGCCGGCCTCGATCTTGGAGAAGTCGAGTACCTCGTTGATGATCCCCAGCAGGTTGTCGGCGGATTTCTCGATGGTGCCCAGGTAATCCTGCTGGCGCGGGGTCAGTTCGCTTTTCTGCAGCAGGTTGGTGAAACCGAGAATGCCGTTGAGCGGGGTACGGATTTCGTGGCTCATGTTGGCGAGGAACTCGGATTTGATCCGGCTGGCCTCCAGGGCTTCGCGGCGGGCGAAGTCGAGTTCGATATTCTGGATCTCGATGGTCTCGAGGTTCTGGCGTACGTCTTCGGTGGCCTGCTCGACGCTGTGCTGCAACTCTTCCTGGGCGTTGAGCAGGGATTCGGCCATGCGGTTGATGCCCGCGGCCAGTTCGTCCAGTTCATGGCTGCCGAGCGGTGGCAGGCGGGTGTGCAGGTGACCATCCTTGAGCTGGGCGACACTGTATTTGATCTGCCGCAAGGGACCGTTGATGCTGCGGCTCATGCGCAGGGCGAGCAGGGCGGTGACGATCAGGCCGGTGCCGATCAGCAGCAGGCTGGCAAGCAGGCTGCGGTAGCCCTTGAGCAGGGTGCCCTGGTGCGACAGCTCGAGCTCGACCCAGCCGAGCAGGTTGCTGTCGGGCTGCGTCAGCGGCTCGCCGGTGAGGCTCAGCTGTTGCGCCAGCACCGGCAGGAGAAAGCGCGTGGCCTCCTGGCTGCTGCGTCGTCCCGCCTGGCTCGGGTCATCGCTGGGTGGCTGATCGAGCATGCCCGGGCCGGCATGGGCCAGGCGCTCGCGTTCGGCACCGAGGAAGCTGACGGCTCTTACGTCGGGCTGCTCGAGGGTTTGCGTGGCAATGCGTTGCAACAGCGCGGCATCATGGCGCTGCAGGGCCGGCGCGGTGAGTGGCGCCAGTTGTTCGGCGATCATCTGCCCGCGTTGCAGCAGTTGCGCCTGCAGGTCGGACAGTTGCGCCCAGATGAAGTAGCCACCCAGCACCAGCGCCAACAGGCTGGTGGGCAGCAGGGTGAGCATGAGCACGCGGCCTTTTATGCCTAGATCCTTGAACACGGACGTCCTTCCTCGTTGCCTGTCGGCTGAACCAGGCAGGCAGTGTAGCGGCTGGGCTTGACGGAACAACAGTGGCGTCGTCCCGGCAGCATGCTGCAACAAGGCCCGCCATCGCCGGTTATGGCCGCTGCCCGTTTGCCGCTATCATAGGGACCCTTCCGGCCATCTGGACCTGATCGACGCCATGACCTTGCACTACCCTACTATCGCCGATTGCGTCGGCAACACGCCGCTGGTGCGTTTGCAGCGCCTGCCCGGCAATACGTCCAATACCTTGCTGTTGAAGCTGGAAGGTAACAATCCGGCCGGCTCGGTGAAGGACCGGCCGGCGCTGTCGATGATTGCCCGTGCCGAACTGCGCGGCGATATCCGCCCCGGCGATACCCTGATCGAGGCCACCTCCGGCAACACCGGTATTGCCCTGGCCATGGCCGCGGCGATCAAGGGTTACAAGATGATCCTGATCATGCCGGACAATTCCACCGCCGAGCGCAAGGCGGCGATGACCGCCTACGGTGCCGAGCTGGTGCTGGTGTCGCGCGAGGAGGGCATGGAAGGTGCCCGCGATCTGGCCGACAGCCTGGAGCGCGGTGGCCGCGGCAAGGTGCTCGATCAGTTCGCCAATGGCGACAACCCCGATGCCCACTACCTGGGCACCGGCCCGGAAATCTGGCGTCAGACCCAGGGTCAGATCACTCACTTCATCAGTTCCATGGGCACCACCGGGACGATCATGGGGGTCTCGCGCTACCTCAAGGAGCAGAACCCGCAGGTGCAGATCGTCGGCTTGCAGCCGATGGAAGGTGCAAGCATTCCCGGTATCCGCCGCTGGCCCGAGGAGTATCTGCCGAAAATCTACCAGGCCAGTCGCGTCGACCGGATCATCGATATGGCCCAGCGCGAAGCCGAGGATGTGATGCGCCGTCTGGCGCGTGAAGAAGGTATTTTCTGCGGGGTGTCCTCCGGCGGGGCGGTGGCGGCGATGCTGCGGCTGTCGGCTGAAGTGGAAAATGCGGTGATGGTGGCGATCATCTGCGATCGCGGCGACCGCTATCTGTCGACGGGCGTGTACGACACGCCGGAGCTCTGATGGCCAAGAAAACCAGCGGCTTGCGCTTCCAGCCCAGTGGCGGCGTGCGCGCGACGCAAATTCCGCTGGGCAAGAAGCAGCAGCTCGGCATCGAACGTTTGGCCAACGATGGTCGCGGCATTGCCTTCGTCGAAGGGCGCACCTGGTTCGTCAGCGGCGCCTTGCCCGGCGAGCAGGTCGAAGCGCGGGTGCTGGCTGCGCGTAGTCAGGTGGTCGAGGCCCGCAGCGAGCGGATTATCAGTGCCAGCCCCGAGCGACGCGAGGAGCCCTGCGCCCATGCGCGCACCTGCGGCGGCTGCAGCGTTCAGCACATGAGCCATGCCGATCAACTCGCCCTCAAGCAACGCATGCTCGGCGAGCAGCTCAGTCGTCTGGCCAACGTGCAGCCGGACGAGTGGGCGCCAGCGTTGGTCGGGCCGGAGTTCGGCTACCGTCGCCGCGCGCGCATCGCCGTGCACTGGGACGTCAAACACAAGCGGCTGGACGTCGGCTTTCGCGCCGCGGCCAGCCAGGACATCGTCGCCATCGCTGATTGCCCGGTTCTGGTACAGCCCTTGCAGCCGATCCTGCGCGAATTGCCGACGGTCTTGCGGGCGCTGGAAAACCCCCGGGCCATCGGCCATGTCGAACTGTTTCATGGCAGCGCCAGCGCTGTATTGGTGCGTCACACCTCGGCCTTGAACGAGGCCGATCTGGCTCGCTTGCAGGCGTTCTGTGTGGCCCATGACGGGCAGCTCTGGCTGCATGGCATCGGCGTGCCGCAGCCGTTCGAGCCAGAGCAAAGCCTCGGCTACCGCCTGGCGCGCTGGGATTTGCAGTTGGCCTACCGCCCCGGCGACTTTGTCCAGGTCAATGCGCCGGTGAACGAGGCGATGGTCGCTCAGGCGCTGGACTGGCTGGCGCCGCAGGCGGATGAGCGGGTCTTGGATCTGTTCTGCGGCCTGGGTAACTTCGCCTTGCCGCTGGCCCGCCTGACCCGTGAAGTGGTGGCGGTGGAGGGGGTGCAGGCGATGGTCGAGCGGGCGGCGCAGAATGCGGCGAGCAACGGCATCGACAACCTGCACTTTTTCCAGGCCGACCTGTCGAATCCGCTGGTCGAGAGCGGCTGGGCGCAAGGCGGTTTTGCCGCCGTGCTGCTCGACCCGCCGCGTGACGGCGCGTTGCAGGTGGTCAGGCAAATGGCCGCATTGGGTGTCAAGCGTGTGCTTTATGTGTCGTGCAACCCGACCACGTTGGCGCGTGACAGCGCCGAGTTGCTGGCGCAAGGTTATCGGCTGGAAAAGGCCGGTATCCTCGATATGTTTCCGCAAACGGCGCATGTCGAGGCCATGGCGTTGTTCGTCAGGCAATAGATTGAAAAGGTGTAGCTAGGAGCGAATGGCAAACCAAGCCGCTTGGCTTTGTCGCCAGCCGCCCTTATCTACGCTGTGCAGGGGTGCGCAAGGAGTGTGCCTTAAATGGTTAAACCGACCGGGCCGAAGAAGTCCGGCGACTGTCCGGTGTGCCTGGCGCACACCTTAGGGAAGGTAAGCAAGATGGTTCAGGTTAGAGCGCACCAGCCGATCAACGATGACGGCAGCATCAACCTAGAGGCCTGGTTGGCCCATGTACTCAGCGTCGACCCGGCGCTGGAGCACGATGCCTTGCGGGGCGCCTGCGAGTTCGCCCGCGAGGCCGAGCAGCAGGCCAACGCGGCACAGAATCTGTGGTCGGAAGGCGCCTCCAGCTTTCGCGCCGGCCTGGAGATCGCGGAGATTCTCGCCGACCTCAAACTCGACCAGGACTCGCTGGTCGCCGCCGTCATCTACCGTGGCGTACGCGAGGGCAAGGTGACCCTGGCTGCCGTGCACGAGCGCTTCGGCCCGGTGGTGACCAAGCTGGTCGACGGCGTGTTGCGCATGGCGGCGATCAGCGCCAGCCTCAATCCGCGCGACTCCCTGGTGCTCGGCTCCCAGGGCCAGGTGGAAAACCTGCGCAAGATGCTGGTGGCCATGGTCGATGACGTGCGCGTGGCGCTGATCAAGCTGGCCGAACGCACCTGTGCGATCCGCGCGGTCAAGCATGCCGACGACGAAAAACGCCAGCGTGTGGCCCGCGAAGTCTTCGACATCTATGCCCCTTTGGCCCACCGCCTGGGCATCGGCCATATCAAGTGGGAGCTGGAAGACTTGTCTTTTCGCTACCTGGAGCCCGAGCAGTACAAGCAGATCGCCAAGCTGCTGCACGAGCGCCGGCTGGACCGCGAGAAGTACATCAACGATGTGATGGGCCACCTGCGCCTGGAGCTGGAAGCCACTGGGGTCAAGGCCGACATCAGCGGACGAGCCAAGCACATCTATTCGATCTGGCGCAAAATGCAGAAAAAGGGCCTGCAGTTCAGTCAGATCTATGACGTGCGTGCGGTACGCGTGCTGGTGCCGGAGATGCGCGATTGCTACACCGCGCTGGGCATCGTGCACACCCTCTGGCGGCACATTCCCAAGGAGTTCGACGACTACATCGCCAACCCCAAGGAGAACGGCTACCGCTCGCTGCACACCGCGGTGCTCGGCCCGGAAGGCAAGGTACTGGAGGTGCAGATCCGCACCCATGCCATGCACGAGGAGGCTGAACTGGGCGTCTGTGCGCACTGGCGCTACAAGGGCACCGACGTCAAGTCCGGCTCCAACCATTACGAAGAAAAGATTTCCTGGTTGCGCCAGGTGCTCGAGTGGCACGAGGAGCTCGGCGATATCGGAGGGCTGGCCGAGCAGTTGCGCGTCGATATCGAACCGGACCGGGTCTATGTGTTCACCCCGGACGGTCACGCCATCGATCTGCCGAAAGGCTCTACGCCGCTGGATTTCGCCTACCGGGTGCACACCGAGATCGGCCACAACTGCCGTGGCGCGAAGATCAACGGGCGCATCGTGCCGCTCAGTTACAGCCTGCAAACCGGAGAGCAGGTCGAGATCATCACCAGCAAGCACGGCACGCCAAGCCGTGACTGGCTGAACTCCAACCTGGGCTATATCACCACCTCGCGGGCGCGGGCGAAGATCGTCCACTGGTTCAAGTTGCAGGACCGCGACCAGAACGTCGCCGCCGGCAAGATGCTGCTCGAACGCGAGCTGGCACGCCTGGCGCTGCCCCATGTGGATTTCGAGAAGCTGGCCGAGAAGGCCAACCTGAAAAATGCCGAAGACCTGTTCGCCAGCCTCGGTGCCGGCGACCTGCGCCTGGCCCATCTGGTCAACCTGGCGCAACAACTGGTCGAGCCGGAGCGTGGCAGCGAACAACTCGAGCTGATCCCGCGCAAGGCTACGGGCTTCAAACCGGGCAAGCGCGGCGATATCCAGATCCAGGGCGTCGGCAACCTGCTGACGCAGATGGCCGGCTGCTGCAAGCCGTTGCCGGGCGATCCGATCGTCGGCTACATCACCCTGGGGCGCGGGGTCAGTATCCATCGCCAGGATTGCGCCGCGGTGCTGCAACTGGCCGGCCGTGAGCCGGAGCGGATCATCCAGGTCAATTGGGGGCCGGTGCCGGTGCAGACCTACCCGGTGGATATCATCATCCGCGCCTATGACCGTTCCGGCCTGCTGCGTGACGTGACTCAGGTGCTGCTCAACGAAAAACTCAACGTGCTGGCGGTCAATACCCACTCGAACAAGGAAGACAACACCGCGTCGATGTCGATCACCATCGAAATCCCCGGGCTGGATGCCCTGGGGCGCTTGCTCGGGCGCATCTCGCAGTTGCCCAATATCATCGAGGCCCGCCGCCACCGGGCTTCGTAGGATGGGTTAGGCGCATGTCGCAGTCAGGGTAACGAGCGCTGAGTCTGATGCGCCGTAACCCATCATCGGTATTGGCGCTGCATCGGTTCGATGGGTTACGCGGCGCGCAGGTTTTATCATGGCTGCGGAGCTCGTGCTCCGCGCCGCTAACCCATCCTACGATTCGCAATACGCACTGACCGGAAATTGTCATGTACAAACTCGATGACCTGCTGCATCTGATGGCCCGTTTGCGCGACCCGCAGCATGGCTGCCCGTGGGACTTGAAGCAGTCCTACGCGAGCATCGTGCCGCACACCCTCGAAGAGGCCTACGAGGTGGCCGACGCCATCGAGCGCGGCGACTTCGAGCACCTGCCGGGGGAGTTGGGCGACTTGCTGTTCCAGGTGGTGTATTACAGCCAGTTGGCGCGCGAAGAAGGGCGCTTCGAGTTCGCTCAGGTGGTCGATGGCATCACCCGCAAGCTGCTGCGCCGCCATCCCCATGTGTTTGCCGATGGCGACCTGTATGGCGCACCCGATGCGGCCAGGCTGGACGAAGCCGCGGTCAAGCAGCGCTGGGAAGAGATCAAATCCGAGGAGCGCGCCGAGAAGGCCGCCGCGCCCGAGCAGCTGTCGTTGCTCGATGACGTGCCCCATGCCTTGCCATCGCTCAGCCGGGCAATCAAATTGCAGAAGCGCGCCGCCCAGGTCGGTTTTGACTGGCCCGCGGCCTTGCCGGTGGTGGACAAGGTGCGCGAAGAGCTGGACGAAGTGCTCGAGGCCATGAGCGAGAATGACCCGCAGGCGATCGCCGAGGAGATCGGCGACCTGCTGTTCGTGGTGACCAATCTTGCCCGTCACCTCAAGGTCGACCCGGAGTCGGCACTGCGCGCCGCCAATGGCAAGTTCGAGCAACGCTTGCGTTTTATCGAACAGGCGTTGCGCGATGCGGGGCGGGCCATGGAAGATTGCGACCTGGAAGAATTGGATGCGCTCTGGGGCGAAGCCAAGAAGCTGGAAAAGCAGCAAACACCGGATTGCTGATTTCACTGGACTGGTTCCATCCATCCATCGATCCATTATTTATTGTTCGGAAAGGTAGGTTATGGCGATCTCACTACGCGATCAGTTGCTCAAAGCCGGGCTGGTCAACGAAAAGCAGGCCAAGCAGGTCAGCAAGGAAAAGCAGAAGCAGCAGCGCCTGCAGCACAAGGGCCAGATCGAGAAGGACGACTCGCAAAAGCTCGCCGCCCAGCAGGCCATGGCCGAGAAGGCCGCGCGCGATCAGGAGCTGAACCGGCAGCAGCAGGAAAAAGTCGAGCAGAAGGCCCGTGCCGCGCAGATCAAGCAGCTGATCGAGGTGTCCCGGTTGCCCAAGCTGACCACCGAGGATTACTACAATTTCGTCGACGACAAGAAGGTCAAACGCCTGTCGGTGAACAAGCTGATGCGCGACAAACTCAGCAGCGGCTCGCTGGCCATCGTGCGCAGCGGCGGCGGTTACGAGGTGATCCCGCGCGAGGCGGCGCTGAAGATTCAGGAGCGTGATCCGCAGCGGGTGATCGTGCTCAATACTTCGACCGAAGCCCCGGATGCCGATGATCCGTACGCGGCTTACCAAGTGCCGGATGATCTGATGTGGTAATAGCCGAACGACGCCCATTCGTAGCCCGGATTGCGCTGGCGCTTATCCGGGCTACAAGCGGCGCATAGGCCATGTTGCCGGTGCGCAAACGATGCATCACCGGCCAAAAAAAGGCTATGTACCCGTTAACTGTTGAGCCAGATCGCAACCTTGTGGGAGGGGCTTTAGCCGCGAAACATTGTCAGTGTTTCGAAGATTTTCGCGGATGAAACGCAACGCCGCCCGGCCGCTCCTACAAAAGCGTTATCTCTCATGCAACAGATAACGGGTACATCGCCAAAAAAAACCGAGCCACTGGCTCGGTTTTTTTGTACCTGTCGCGCTCAGTCGCGGCGGCCTTCGACCGGCTTGCCGTCGACCGTGCCGTCCTTGAGCATGATCTGGTATTCCTTGCCGTCCTTCTCCACCTGATGCAGACGAACCAGCAGATAGCTCCAGTCCTTGGCGAACCAGAGCACGGTTTTGCGGCTGCTTTGCGTGGGGTCACGCACGCGCTCGACCTTGATCGCGTCGATCTGACCGGCCTTGGTGCGCACGACTTCTTCGCCGAGGACGCGGAAGTCGTAGGTTTCGATTTCGTCGCCGTCGACCACCTGGTAGCTCATGCTTTGCTTACCGGCGGCAACGTCATATTGCAGCGCCAGCTGATAGGTCGATTTGTCCTGCAAGCCGCGATTGAGCGGAAAGCTCACCGGATCGCCGCGGTCGCTGCCGGTCACTCGCTTGCCGGCCCAGTCGAAGTCGTGCTCGATTATCTTGCCTTTACCCAGGCCGCTACGCTCGAAGCGATAGGTCAGGGGCAGAAAGGCACTGTTGTCGTGACGGAAGGTGCTCTGTTCGCTGAGGCTGGCGACCAGCATGGAGGCTTCGAAACTGAGCTGCCAGCGCTGGTTGTCCAGGGCCTGCAGGCTGCGCTGTGCGGTGCCGCTGACCGGCAGCTGTTTCCAGTCGGCGGTATAGCTGGCGGAGAACGGCTGCAGCTCGCTGGCCAGGGCCGGCAGGCTGAATAAGGCGAGGGCGAACAGTAGGGCGCGACGCATGATATCTCCTAGGGTCGGATCAGGTGGCCGGTGCTCGGCAGCGGCTGGCCATCCAGCATTGCGCCTTGCGCATCCAGGCGCAAGCGGCCTTCGGCGAACCAGCGCACGGCCAACGGGTAGATCAGGTGTTCCTGCTCGTGCACCCGCTGCGCCAGGCTGTCCAGCGAGTCGTGCGAGCGTACCGGGATCACTGCCTGTACGACCAGGGGGCCGCCGTCGAGTTCCTCGGTGACGAAGTGCACGCTGCAGCCATGCTCGCCGTCGCCCGCCTCGAGTGCCCGCTGGTGGGTATGCAGGCCCTTGTATTTGGGCAGCAACGAGGGGTGGATGTTGAGCAGGCGCCCGGCGTAGTGGCGGACGAAGTCGCTGCTGAGGATGCGCATGAAGCCGGCCAGCACTACCAGCTGCGGCTCGAAGGCATCGATGGCCTCGACCAGCGCGGCATCGAAGGCTTCACGGTCGGCAAAGGCCTTGTGGTCGAGTACGCAGGTGTCGATGCCGGCGGCCTTGGCGCGTTCCAGGCCATAGGCATCGGCGCGGTTGGAGAGCACCGCGCGGATGCGCACCGGACTGCTCTTGGAAGAGTCAGCGCCCGCCTGGCTGCTGTCGATCAGCGCCTGCAGGTTGCTGCCGGAGCCGGAGATCAGCACCACTACATTGCAGGCGGTCGGCATCAATGGCGCTTCAGGTTGTTCAGCACGACGCGCTCGGCGCCTGCGGCGGCGGTGGCGATCTGGCCGATCAGCCACGGCTGCTCGCCGGCATCACGCAGGGTCTCGAGGGTCAGTTCGACCTGATCCTGGGCCACGCAGATGACCATGCCGACGCCGCAGTTGAGCACGCGGTGCATCTCGGTTTCGTCGACGTTGCCTTGTTCTTGCAGCCAGTCGAATACAGCCGGGCGCGTCCAGCTGGCCACGTCGACCACGGCCTGGGCGCCATCCGGCAGCACGCGCGGGATGTTGTCGAGCAGGCCGCCGCCAGTGATGTGGGCCATGGCCTTGACCGCGCCGGTGTCCTTGATCAGCTTGAGCAGCGGTTTGACGTAGATGCGCGTCGGCGCCATCAGCAGGTCGGTCAGCGGCGTGCCGTCGAGCTGGATGGTTTCGATATCGGCGCCAGCGACTTCGATGATCTTGCGGATCTGCGAGTAGCCATTGGAGTGCGGGCCGGAGGACGGCAGGGCGATCAGGGCGTCGCCGCTGGCGACTTTGGAACCGTCGATGATCTCGGCTTTTTCCACCACACCGACGCAGAAGCCGGCCAGGTCGTAGTCTTCGCCCTCGTACATGCCAGGCATTTCGGCGGTTTCGCCACCGACCAGCGAGCAGCCGGCCAGTTCGCAACCGGCACCGATGCCGGTGACCACGGTGGCGGCCACGTCGACGTTGAGCTTGCCGGTGGCGTAGTAGTCGAGGAAGAACAGCGGCTCGGCGCCGCACACCACCAGGTCGTTGACGCACATGGCGACCAGATCCTGGCCGATGCTGTCGTGCCGGTTGAGGTTCAACGCCAGGCGCAGTTTGGTGCCGACGCCGTCGGTGCCGGACACCAGGACCGGTTGCTTGTAGCCCGCCGGGATCTCGCAGAGGGCGCCGAAGCCGCCCAGGCCACCCATGACTTCCGGACGCGCGGTGCGCTTGGCCACGCTTTTGATGCGTTCGACCAGGGCTTCGCCGGCGTCGATGTCTACACCTGCGTCCTTGTAGCTGATGGAGGGTTGCTTGCTCATAGATCCAGGCCTTTAAGGGGGAGTTCGGATGTGCACCGGCGCTGCGGCGGTCGGTCTGCGAAGGCGCGCGATTTTATCAGGCTTGCCGGGCAGCGGCCACCCGCACCGCGCGGTGGTTGCCGGGTCGCGGGCGGCTGTTTAAGGTATAAAGCGTATGCCACGGCCTGTCCGCCGCCTTCCGTCTGTCGAGAACCTAGTCATGCGCCTGATCGCTCGTCTGTTAATCCTCAGCCTGCCACTGTTCAGCCTGTCCAGCGAGGCGGCGACGGTGAGCGATCTGTATCAGGTCCGCGAGCCGGTCGCCAGCCAGCAGCCGGAGGAGCGTGACGCCGCCCTGGGCCGCGCCCTGCAAACCCTGGTGCTGCGTCTGACCGGTGACGGCGAGGCGGTAAACAACCCGGCGCTGGCCGAACTGCGCGAGGATCCGCAGCAGATCATCAGCCGATATGGTTATGAACAGGACCGCTTGCTGGTTGATTTCGATCCCGTCAGCACCGACCGCAGCCTGCGCCAGGCCGGGTTGTCGCTATGGGGCGTCAATCGCCCGGCGATTCTGACCTGGTGGCTGAATGATGGCAGCGACGGTTCGAGCCTGGTCGGCGATGGCCAGGGCAGTGCCGCACCCTTGCGTCAGGCGGCGCAGCACCGTGGTTTGCCGCTGCGCTTGCCGATTGCCGACTTGAACGAGCAGTTGCTGGCGACGCCCGAGAACCTTGGCGCGGTCGAGCCGCAGGCGCTGCGCACTGCATCCGAGCGCTATGCCGCCGATGCCCTGCTGGCCGTGCAGGCGCGTGAGGATAACGGTCAGTGGCAGGCCCAATGGCGTCTGTGGTTGGGCGATACGCGCGAGCAAGGCAAGGCCCAGGGCGCCGATCAAGCGGCATTGGCCGATGCCGTGCTGTTGCTGGTGAGCGAGCGGCTGGCGCAGCGCTACGTGGTGGCGCCGGGCGTGGCGACCAACCTGACCCTGGAAGTACAGGGCACCGATCTGGCGCGCTATGCCGAGCTGCAGCGTATTCTCGAACCCCTGGCTGCGCAGTTGCGCAGGATCGAGGGCGATCGTCTGATCTATAGCGTCAATGCCAATGCCAATGCCGAGCAGCTGCGCGCGCAGCTGGCGCTGGTTAATTTGCAAGAAGTGGCGGTCGAAGCTCAACCCATCGATGCCGGCCAGTCGATGCCACCGCCGAACGGCGAGCCGGCGCCCCAGGTGTTACGGCGTGACGATGTGCTGCGTTTTCGCTGGTAGACTGCCGCAGGTCGCCGAATGCGGACCGCTGCACGGGCCGCTTGAAAACTGCCGGCCAATACGCCGCGGCACTCCAGTTTGCGCGTTGCCCTGTCAGGCTTTCATTTATAGGTCGGCGGGCTGTTTGATTGCACCAATCGAGGGTTGAGCATGATTGATTCACGTCGCTGGCTATGGATAGCTGGGCTGCTCCTGCTCGGCTGGCTGCTGTATCTGCTGCAACCGATTCTTTCGCCGTTCCTGATCGGCGTGCTGCTGGCCTACCTGGGTGATCCGCTGGTCGATCGACTCGAGCGCTGGAAGCTTTCGCGCACCTGGGGCGTGATCGTGGTCTTCGCCCTGTTCAGCCTGATCCTGGCGATTTTGCTGCTGGTGCTGGTGCCGATGCTCGGCAAGCAGCTGATGCGCCTCTATGAACTGGCGCCGCAAATGCTCGACTGGACGCAACATCAAGCGCTGCCTTGGGTGCAGGCCAAGCTGGGCCTGAGCGACGGTTTCTGGCGATTCGATCAGCTCAAAGCGGCATTTTCCAAACACCTGGGCGAAACCAGCGACATTCTCGGCATGCTTCTGTCAAAAGCCACTGCCTCGGGCCTGGCCCTGCTGGCCTGGCTGGTCAATCTGCTGCTGATCCCGGTGGTCAGTTTCTATCTGATGCGCGATTGGGATCTGCTGGTCGCTCGCCTGCGTGGCTTGTTGCCGCGCAACCACGAAGGCCTGGTAGTGAAACTGGCCCGCGAATGTCATGAAGTGCTCGGCGCCTTCCTGCGCGGGCAGCTGTTGGTGATGCTGGCGCTGGGAATGATGTACGCCGTCGGCCTGATGCTGATCGGCCTGGAACTGGGGCTGTTGATCGGCCTGCTGGCCGGTCTGGCCAGCATCGTGCCTTACCTGGGGGTGGTAGTGGGGATCGGCGCGGCCTTGACTGCCGGCCTGTTCCAGTTCGGCGGCGATTTCTACCCGCTGCTGGCCATTGCCGCGGTCTTCACCGTCGGCCAGATGCTCGAAGGCATGCTGCTGACCCCCTGGCTGGTCGGTGACCGTATCGGCCTGCATCCGGTGGCGGTGATCTTCGCGATCATGGCCGGCGGCCAGCTATTCGGCTTCACCGGCGTGCTGCTGGCGTTGCCGGTGGCGGCTGTGATCATGGTTTTAGTGCGCCATGCGCATGATCTATATAAACTTTCGGCTCTTTATGGGGAGCCCCCCAGCGCTTCTGACGAGCCGACCAGTCCTGCATGAAACCCATTCAACTGCCCTTGGGCGTGCGTCTGCGCGATGACGCCACCTTTGCCAACTACTATCCCGGCGCCAATGCCGCGGCGCTTGGCTATGTCGAGCGCCTGTGCGAGGCAGAGGCCGGCTGGGCGGAGAGCCTGATCTACCTCTGGGGCGGCGCGGGGGTGGGCCGTAGTCATCTGCTGCAGGCGGCCTGTCTGCGTTTCGAACAGCGCGGTGAGCCGGCGGTGTATCTGCCGCTGGCCGAGCTGGTCGAGTACGGCCCGACCATGCTGGATAACCTGGAGCAGTGCGAACTGGTCTGCCTCGATGACCTGGATGCCGTGGTCGGGCGCAGTGATTGGGAGGAGGCGCTGTTCCACCTGTTCAATCGCTTGCGCGATAGCGGTCGACGTTTGCTCCTGGCGGCCAGCAGTTCGCCGCGCGAGCTACCGGTCAAACTGGCTGACCTGCAGTCGCGCCTGACCCTGGCGCTGGTTTTCCAGATGCAGTCGCTGTCCGATGAAGACAAGTTGCGTGCCTTGCAGCTGCGCGCCTCACGCCGTGGCCTGCACCTGAGCGATGAGGTCGGCCGCTTTATCCTGACCCGCGGCGAGCGCAGCATGAGTGCACTGTTCGAATTGCTCGAGCGTCTCGATCAGGCCTCTCTGCAGGCCCAGCGCAAGCTGACCATCCCCTTTCTTAAAGAAACGTTGGGTTGGTAGCAGCCGGCAGGCCGATATCGCTTGATGGGTTACGCCGCGCCGATATCCGCGCTGTTGCCTGGTTGGCATACGGCGGCAAACCCATCCGGGCTGGCAGTCGCAGGGCTTTTGTAGGATGTGGCGGGGCGCGTAGGCTTGAGCGCAGCGATACCCATCGACTGGTTGCACAGCCGCCGAGGTTGTTGATTTACCGCAGGTCGCTGTGATGGGTATCGCTTCGCTCAACGCCATCCTACGGGACTGTCTGGACGGGCAAACACGCTGGTTCGCTTGCAGCTACTCGCCTGCCAGCTTGCGGTCGTACTGGAAGCGCCAGCGGGTGTACAGCAGCGCGGCGCAGAACAGGCTGACGCTGAGCAGGGCTTGCGCCCAGCCAAACAGTGCCTTGGACGGATCGAAGGCGGCCAGTACCCCCTGAATGAAGTACAGGTTGACCACGAAGCAGGTCCAGGCGTGGGCGCGGGCGTTGCCGGCGATCAGGCCGGGGGCGAGCAGCAGCAAAGGGACCAGCTGGAAGGCCGGGATCACCCAGAGCAGTTTGCCAGGCAGGTCGGCGAACATCAGGTTCCACGCCAGCAGCAACACCGCCAGGGCCAGGAAGCTCGTCAGGCTGATGGCACGGCTGACGGCCATGCGCGGCTTCAGCCAGTCGAGCGACGGCAGGGGTTTGCGGGTTTTAGCCACGGACAGTCTCCAGCTTGATTGCGGTGTGCGCCAGGCGCTGGCCGAGTACGCGGCAGAGGCTGATTTCATGTTCGTCGAGGGCGCGCTTGCCGTCGGCGCCGGCATGGTGACTGGGGCCGTAAGGCGTGCCGCCGCCGCGGGTTTCCAGCAGTGCGGACTCGCTGTAGGGCAGGCCGGCGATCAGCATGCCGTGGTGCAACAATGGCAGCATCATCGACAGCAGGGTGGTTTCCTGGCCGCCGTGCAGGCTGGCGGTGGAGGTGAATACGCCGGCCGGTTTGCCGACCAGGCCGCCGCTCAGCCACAGGCTGCTGGTGCCGTCGAGGAAGTATTTCAGCGGTGCCGCCATATTGCCGAAGCGGGTCGGGCTGCCCAGGGCCAGGCCCGCGCAGTTCTTCAGGTCGTCGAGGCTGACGTAAAGCGCGCCTTCGGCGGGAATCTGCGGGGCTACCGCTTCGCACTCGCTGGACACTGCCGGTACCGTGCGCAGGCGCGCTTCCAGGCCGGCCATTTCCACGCCGCGGGCGATCTGCCGGGCCATGTCGGCTGTGGCGCCGTGGCGGCTGTAATACAGCACCAGAATATAGGCTGCGCTCACGGCAGGATCTCCAGGACTTTCTCCGGTGGCCGACCAATCACCGCTTGGTTGCCGACGATCAGGATCGGCCGCTCGATCAGCTGCGGATGGGCCACCATGGCCTCGATCAGTTGCGCCTCGCTGAGGGCGGGATCGGCCAGGTTCAGCGTGCGGTATTGGTCTTCGCCGCTGCGCAACAGTTGCCGGGCGCCGATCCCCAGTTTGCCGAGCAGGTCGCCTAATTGGGCGGCGCTGGGCGGGGTTTCCAGGTAACGCACGATGGTCGGCGTCAGGCCGCGCGCTTCGAGCAGTTGCAGGGCACCACGGGATTTCGAGCAGCGGGGATTGTGATAGAACGTCAGATCGGTCATGTGCAGGTCGCATCTTGAGTCAGGTGGCGGCTATTCTAACCGCGTCGACACCCTGGTCTGAACAAGGCTGGCGTGTTTGTGGTCTGCAATGGGGTCAGTTGGTTAATCGCTAAGGAGTGGGCATGCGTCAGCGCTTGAATAATTGGTTGGAATTCTGGCGCTTTCTGCTGCAGCGCTTTCTCGCCGATCGTGGCGCCAACAATGCCGCCGCCCTGACCTACACCACGCTGTTCGCGGTGGTGCCGATGATGACCGTGACCTTCGCCATGCTCTCTGCCGTGCCGGCCTTTCAAGGCACGGGCGAGCAAATCCAGACGTTTGTTTTTCGTAACTTCGTGCCCTCGGCTGGCGAAATGGTCCAGGAATACCTGCGCAATTTCACGACCCAGGCTCGTCAATTGACCTGGATCGGCGTGGTGTTGCTGGCGGTTACTGCCTTCCTGATGCTGGTCACCATCGAAAAAGCCTTCAATACCATCTGGCGAGTTCGTCAGCCGCGCCGGGGCGTCTCGAGTTTTCTGCTGTATTGGGCCATTCTGAGCCTGGGCCCGATCCTGCTCGGCACCGGCTTCGCGGTCAGTACCTATATTGCTTCGCTGTCGCTGCTCTCCGGGCCTGATGCGCTGATGGGAGCAAAAACCATGCTGGGTTTCGCGCCGCTGCTGTTCAGTGTGGCGGCCTTTACCCTGCTCTATGCCACGGTGCCCAATGCGCGTGTGCCCCTGCAGCATGCGCTGTTGGGCGGGTTGTTCACCGCTGTGCTGTTCGAGGTGGCTAAAGCGCTGTTCGGGTTTTATGTGCAGCGTTTTCCGGGCTATCAGTTGATTTACGGTGCCTTTGCCACGGTGCCGTTGTTCCTCCTGTGGATCTACCTGTCCTGGTTGATCGTGTTGTTTGGCGCCGAATTGGTCTGCAACCTGAGCGCATCGCATCAGTGGCGCAAGCGCGCCATACCACGGTTGTTGGTGATGATGGGAATCTTGCGGGTGTTCCATGCGCGTCAGCGGTCGGGTCTGAAAGTACGCCATCGCGATGTGCAGCGTCAGGGCTGGCAGTTGCCTGAGCATGAGTGGGAGGAAGTGCTCGAATTCCTCGAGCAGCAGCAGTTGGTGGCGCCGACCAGCGCGGGCGCCTGGGTGCTGAGCCGTGATCTCGATCACTACAGCCTGCAGCAGTTGTTGAGTCGCAGTCCCTGGCCGCTGCCACAGCTCGGCCAGTTGCCGGAACAGCTCGATGAGCCCTGGTATCCAGCGCTGCGCCAGGCGCTGGAGCGGCTGTACGAGGAGCAGGAGGTGCTGTTCGAGGGCAGTTTGGCGGGCTGGCTGAATCCGGAGGCGGAGTGACAAAAAACGTCAGTTTGCGGCGTGGAGACGGCCGCAGTAGGCGAGGTTTTTTTCACAAGCTCGCATAGCTATTGGTACTGGCTGGCCCCGGTGCGGCAAAAGGAGGCTGGCACGCTTTTGGCAATTTATCGAGTTGGCAGATTGCAATCAGGTTGTTGGAATTGATGGGGATTGAAGGCGTTTCATGACCATTGAACGTTATAGCGAAACCAGTCATGGCAAGGTGATCCACCTGCATCGGCACGATCCGCAAGAAGCGCTGGAACGGCTGAATCGGATTACCGGGCTGCATTTTGCACGCTGGCCCGAGTCGCTGGTGCCTCATCCCGCAGAGCCCGCAGAAGAGCCACTAGCCGGACAAAGCGACTCTACGGCGCGAGTTGGTGTCTGAATAACGCAAAACCCCGCGGTTTGCGCGGGGGTGGTCGACGCTCCACAGACTCAGGCTGAAGCTTGGCGGCTGTCTTGGCGGGTCGCTTCGACCGCTTGTATGAACAGCTCTTCGACCACCAGGGTCGCCGCCGGCACCGCAGAGCGCAGGCGTATCTGCATGTCTTCGATCTTGTGTTTGACCGGGAGCCTGGCAACCCCGGACAGCAGGATCTTGTTGTGCGGGCTGACTTTGCCGTGATCCACGCTGACCTCGCGACGCCTGTCGCCATCACGGTAGCTGACCAGCAGGGATACCGGCAGGTTGGCCAGCCCCGGCAGTTGTAGCCAGGTCGCGACGTTGTATTCGGCTACACGCCCTTCGTAGGGCGTGACCAGTAGACGGGCAGCGTCGACGATGCGCGATGGCGCAGGGCCGATCAACTTGTCGTGGGCATTGGTCATTGTGCTGTTCCCGGGCTTATAGCGGAGCGTATCGATACGCTGGCGATGAATTATAAGCAGGGGGGCGCCGAGCAAACTGTGCTCTCGGCCACCGTTGGCTGTGATCGGCCTCGCAGTTTTTTGTTGTTCAGGCCAGTTGCAGTGGATGGCGCGTGACCCAGGCGGTGCTGAGGTTGGCCGGGGGCAGCGGCATGATCACCTGGTTATGCACGTTGGCCTGCTGCAACCAGAGGTTTTCCCCTTCGCCGAATTGCCCATTGGGCAGCCATAGCCCGTGATGCCAGCCATTGCCGGGGGCTGGCGTGCTCTGCAGCACGCCCTGATGAGTTTGTGCGCTGGGGGTGCGGCGCAGCCAGACCGGCTTCGCCAGGCCTTTCAGATAGTGCAGCCCCAGGTGCAAGCCCTCGCTATTGAGATGGCGCCAGCGCACCAGCGCCAGAAGCGGTGTCGGGCTGCTGGTCAGCAAGAGCACCAGTTGCCCCACGGCTATGTGCGCCGCTTGATTGGGGTGACACAGCAGGCGCGCGCCACCTGCGCTGGCATCGAGCATCTGGGCTGCCGAGGATGAAGGTCGCTGCTCCAGCAGTTGGGCATGGATGGCGGGCAAGCCCACCAGCAGGTTGCAGGCCACATTGAAGTCTTCGCGAGGGTAGCGGCGTTGTTGCTGGCCCATCCAGTGGTGCTGGACGCGCTCGAGCAGTTGGCGCTCGTGGGTACTCTGCAGTGGGGCGGGATCATGCAGGGCGACCAGCAAGGCGCCCAGTTCGAAACGTCGCAGACAGTCGCGGCTGCCGTCGGGTTGTTGCTCATAGCCGAGGCAAGGCTGCGATTCGGTCAGGTCGACGAGCGGGGTTTCGCTGTCGCCTTCGTCATCCCAGGGCAGCAAGCGAGCCAGGCCCGCCAGGGGCGCGAGGGCGCCAAACAACTGTGGACATTCACCCTCGGCCAGATGAAAGGGGTTGCTCAAGGCAAGCAGCAGCATTTGCTGGTAAAGGCCGCGCAAGGTGCTCGCCGGCGTTGGCTGGAAGGCGGCCGCGACCGGCTCATCCAGGCACTCCTGATGTTCGCCGAGCCAGTACAGCAGATGGCTGTCGCGCCACAGGCCGGGCGACGGCTCCTGATACAACTGGTAATGGCGCAACAGGTTCTGGGCGAGGAAATGCAGGGCCATGTACAGGCACCAGGCCAAATGCGGGCGCGAGGGTTGCCGGCCTTTGAGGATCTGCAGCAGCAGGTGTTTGAAACCGATGGCCAGCTCGTTGCACAGGCGCACGAACAGCGGCGACGGGGGGCGGCCGTCAAGGTAGATCGCGGCATAGTGGCGATATTCATCGCTGCAGTTTTGCAGTGCGCGTTGCCTTTCGAGTAAGGTCATGGCACTGCGGTTGAGCCTGAACAGCAGGCTGAGTACCTGTTGCAGTGCCTCTTCGTGCTGCAGCGATCGAGCCTGGGCCAACCGCTCGTTGAGGTCGGCCAAAGGCGCCGCATCTTCTTCGAGGATGTCCGGCACTTCAAGGCGCAAGGCATCTAGCGTCATATCAACCCAATGTGGACGAGGAGCGAATGCATGGGAACGCGATTCCGGATCGTGATGCGTGCGGTAATGGGCATTTGCGCCGGCTTGATTCTGGCTGGTTGCGCCGAAGATGTCGGCGTCGATCAGCATGGACGAAAGGTACCGGCTGAGCGTCTGGAAGGCCAGTGGTTGGTGATTAATTACTGGGCCGAGTGGTGTGCGCCCTGCCGTAACGAAATTCCCGAGCTGAATGCCCTCGCCGTGCAGCTAGAGGCGCAATCGGTGAGCGTCGTGGGGGTGAACTTCGACGGTCTGCAGGGCGCGGATTTGACCAAGGCGTCACAGGCGATGGGGATTGAATTCACCGTGCTCGAGCAAGACCCGGCCGCGCGTTATGGCTTACCGGCCAGCGCCGTGTTACCGGTCACCTATATCGTCGATGACCAGGGCCAGATGCGCGAACGCTTGCTCGGCGAACAAACGGCGCTCGGTTTGACGGCACGGGTGCAAGCCTTGCGTACTGGAGGGTAGTGGCATGCAGCGAATTTGTTTACATGGTTATGTCAGTGGCCGGGTGCAGGGGGTGTTCTTTCGCCAGGCCACTGCCGAACAGGCCGAGCGCCTGGAGCTGGATGGCTGGGTGCGTAACCTCGCCGACGGTCGTGTCGAGGTGTTGCTCGAAGGCGAGGAACCCGCGGTGCGCGAGCTGGCCGCCTGGCTGGGGCAGGGGCCGGCAAAGGCCAAGGTCACCGAGGTCGCGCTGGAGGAACAGGCGTTGCAAGGGATCGCCGGATTTATCGTACGGCGCTGATGGCGTGCAGGCTGGTGTTGATGTAGCCGGGTGCATCCCGGGCTGCATGTCCACGCGGAGCGTGGGAACGATCAAATCTGGGGTAATCCACAATCCGTAGGGTGTCACTCGCCGCAGGCAGTGCACCATGGGTTCACCGGCGCGGCACAAAAGCTGGCGGGTTGTCGCTGCGCTCCGAAGCCGCCCTACAAACGGATCGCCGCTTGGCCGCTCCAGCAGACACAATTGCCTCCAGTTTGCTGCGCGACAGCGCGGGGTCTAAGACGAGGCGGGGTCTCCTGCTCGCTATGCGCCGGGCCTGCGCTGCCGCAGACCTCGCCCATGAACTCGGGATCTACGCGGATGCGTCCGCCCACCCGCTAGTCACGGCTTGACGTACCAGAAGTCGTGCCAGAAACCGATGACCTTGGCCGGGTAGGTCTGCTTGCCGAGGCTGCCGTTGTAGCGCGCCAGGGCGCGGCTCAGGTTGCCGTTCTCTTTACGCAAATAGAAGCTGAGGATGGTGCAGCCGTAGCGCAGATTGGTGGCGTTATCGGTGAGGTTGTCCTGCGGGCGACCGAGTTCGGCTTTCCAGAAAGGCATTACCTGCATCATGCCCTGGGCGCCGGCCGAGGAAATGGCGAAGCGGTCGAAATGGCTTTCCGTGTGGATCAGGGCCAGAACCAGGTCGGGACGCAAACCGGCCTTGCTGGCTTCGCGGTGTACCAGTCTGAGCAGGGTCAGGCGTTGTTCGGCATCGGCGATGTAGCGCGTCATGCGGGTCGACATGTCCAGCAGCCAGACTTCCGCATCGAAGCGATCCTGGAAACTGTCGGCTTCGGCCACCGTGCGTTGCAGCAGCGCACGCAGTTCCGGCTCGGGTGCCTGGCGCAGGTTGGCGTGGCCGGGCAGGCACAACAGGGTCAGCAGCAGGGTCAGGCACAGGCGCAAGGCCATGCTCCGGTTCAGTCGTTGCCAGGGTCGGCAGCCAGGCGCCCGGCATCGCGCATCAGGGCCAGCAGGAAGCTTTCCTGTAGTTCGGGATCGTTGCGGGTCAGCTCGATCAGGCTCTGTTCCAGCTCGCTGGCTTCTTCCTCCAGGCCCAGCTCGGACAGGCGCTTGACCCGGTGCACCCATTGTTCGACATCATCGTTTTCCAGATCGTCGTAGATCAGCTTGTGCGCTTCCTGCAGCTTGCCGCGCAGGGTGCGGCTGACCAGCAAGGTGGTATCCGCACGGGGCGAGCCTTGTGGGTCTGCGACGCTCAGCTGCAAGGTACCGATGCGGCTGACATCCTCCTCGGCAAAGGGGTTGTCGAGCAGGTTGAGGCGCAGCACGCCATTGCGGTCGGTCAGCAGTTCATGGGTTTTCCCGTTGGCATTGACCAGGACCGAGCGCTCGGCCCAGGGCAGGCTGGAGTATTCCATGCGGGTGTCCTGGCGTTGCTCGTCGAGGCTGGCGAGGTTTTGCTGTGAGCGGCCGTTGGACTCGACGTTGATGAACGGGTTGAGCCCGGCAAAGCCATAGCTGATCCAGTCCTTGGTGGCGCTGTCCGGCAGGCTGCCGAGCAATACCACGTTGAGTACATTAGCGCCGATGCCGGCGACCACGGCAACGGCGCCCATCGGCACTTCGTAGAGCTCGCGCCAGGGCTGGTAAGGCGTATAGCGGTCGTAACGACGGCTGACCTCGAATACGCTCACCTCGAAGGTCTTCTGCTCGTGCACCCGCACCCGCCGTTGCGGCAGTTCCAGTACGCGCGGCTCGCCCACGTCTATCTGCAGGCTGTGATCCAGCAGTTTGCGCTCGACACGCTCCTCATGCTCGCTACGTTGCGGCAATTGGTTGGCGCAGCCACTCAGAAAGAGGGCGCCGCAGAGTGCGGCGCCGACGAGGCTCAGGGTGCTTCGTTTGAACATGATGGCTCTTATCAAAGGCTGAAATCAGCGGCGGATACGTGCTTGGATGAAGGGCAGGATGTCGGCGACGGCAACCACCTGGGCCTCGGTTTCCTGGCGGCTCTTGTATTCCAGATTGCCTTCGGCCAGGCCGCGATCGCTGATCACGATGCGGTGCGGGATGCCGATCAATTCCATGTCGGCGAATTTGATCCCCGGGCTGGTCTTTTTGTCACGGTCATCGAGCAGCACTTCAAAGCCGGCAGCCGTCAGGTCGGCATAGAGTCGGTCGGTGGTTTCACGTACGGCGTCGGTTTCATAACGCAGCGGCACCAGGGCGATCTGGAACGGCGCCAGTGTGTCGTTCCAGAGAATCCCCCGCTCGTCGTTATTCTGCTCGATGGCAGCGGCAACCACGCGCGATACGCCGATGCCGTAGCAACCCATGGTCAGGGTCGCCGGCTTGCCATTCTCGCCCATCACGGTGCAGTTCAGCGCTTCGCTGTATTTGCTGCCCAGCTGGAAGATGTGCCCGACTTCGATGCCGCGCTTGATCTCCAGCGTGCCCTGGCCATCCGGGCTCGGGTCGCCAGCGACGACGTTGCGCAGGTCGGCGACCATCGGCAGGGGCAGGTCGCGCTCCCAGTTCACGCCAAAGTAGTGCTTGTCGTCGATGTTGGCGCCGATCACGAAATCGCTCATCAGGGCGACCGAACGATCGACGATGCACGGCAGTGGCAGGTTCAGCGGGCCGAGGGAGCCGGCACCGGCGCCGATGGCGTCGCGCAGTTCGGCTTCCGAGGCCATTACCAGCGGGCTGGCCACTTGTTCCAGGTTGGCCGCCTTGATTTCGTTCAGCTCGTGATCGCCGCGAATGACCAGGGCGATCAGGGTGCCGGCTTCGGCGCCATGCACCACCAGGGTCTTGATGGTTTTCTCGATGGCCACCTCGAACTGGCTGACCAGATCGTTGATGGTCTTGGTGTTCAGGGTCTCGACCAGGCGCAGGGCTTCGCTGGCATCGCCGCGCACGGTTTCACGCGGAACGGCTTCGGCCTTCTCGATATTGGCGGCGTAGTCGGAACTGTCGCTGAAGGCGATATCGTCTTCGCCGGATTCGGCCAACACGTGGAACTCATGGGAGCCGGTGCCGCCGATCGAACCGGTATCGGCCTGCACCGGTCGGAAATTCAGGCCCAGGCGGGTGAATACCTGGCAGTAGGCCTGGTGCATGCGGTCGTAGGTTGCCTGCAGCGACGCCTGGTCGACATGGAAGGAGTAGGCATCCTTCATGATGAACTCACGGCCGCGCATCAGGCCGAAGCGCGGACGAATCTCGTCGCGGAACTTGGTCTGGATCTGGTACAGGTTGAGCGGCAGCTGTTTGTAGCTGCTCAATTCGTTGCGCACCAGGTCGGTGATCACTTCTTCGTGGGTCGGGCCGACGCAGAACTCGCGGCCGTGGCGATCCTTCAGGCGCAGCAGCTCGGGGCCGTATTGCTCCCAGCGGCCCGACTCCTGCCACAACTCGGCGGGCTGAATCGCCGGCATCAGCACCTCGAGGGCGCCTGCGGCGTTCATTTCCTCGCGGACGATGGCTTCCACCTTGCGCATCACGCGCAGCCCCATCGGCAGCCAGGTATACAGGCCCGAGGCGAGCTTGCGGATCATGCCGGCGCGCAGCATCAGCTGGTGGCTGATCACCACGGCATCGGAAGG
The DNA here is from genome assembly GCA_030699825.1 of Pseudomonas sp. Classification (GTDB taxonomy): domain Bacteria; phylum Pseudomonadota; class Gammaproteobacteria; order Pseudomonadales; family Pseudomonadaceae; genus Aquipseudomonas. The sequence continues at coordinate 45,617 of JAUYKV010000002.1, forward strand.
GGTTTCTTTGAGTGTCGAGAGCAGGAACTGACTGGTGCGCATAATTGGCCGTTCTGTCGGTTGCAAGGGCTTTTGATAGGTCGGCATTGTACGGTGCCTGTACTGTTGCGTACAGGATGCAGGCAGGCAGTTCGGGAGGAGGTGAGTGTGACGGGATTGACGGCGGAACAGGTTCAGGTACTGATTCGGGCGGGTTTGCCCATAGCCGAGGATATCGAGCTGTGTATCGACCGGCTGGACGAGCAGGGCGTGCTGGCGCGGGTGCCCTTTCATGCCAAGTTGGTGCGCCCCGGCGGCACCCTGTCTGGGCCGACCATCATGGCGCTGGCCGATGCGGCCATGTATGCGGTGGTGCTGGGGCGCTTGGGCCGAGTGGAAATGGCGGTGACCTCCAACCTGAATATCAACTTCCTGGTCAAGCCCAAACCGGTGGACTTGCTGGCCGAGGCGCGGATATTACGTTTGAGTCGGCGCCAGGCGGTGTGCGAAGTGTCGCTGTATTCGCTGGGTAATACAGATGAGTTGGTCGCGCATGTGACCGGAACTTACGCATTACCACTGTGATGAGTGCTGGTTAAATAATGATCAATATCTAAGTGACAGACAAAAAAAGCCCGGCATAAGCCGGGCCTTTTCGTATTGCTAACGAATTACAGCTGAATTACAGCACGCTCAGCGGGTATTCGACGATCAGGCGGAAGTCATTGATGTCGCCACCGTACGAGTTATCGGCACGGTAGAAGGCGTTACGGATGCGGAAGGACAGATCCTTGGCGGCGCCGCCCTGGATCACGTACTTGGCTTCGATATCCAGCTCACGCTCTTCAGCGCTGCTATCGACCCCTACAACGTCAATATTGTCGCCAACAGTGTAACGGGTCATGAAGCTCAGGCCCGGCACGCCGTAGGTAGCCATGTCCACGGCATACTTAGCCTGCCAGGAACGCTCGTCCTTGGCATTGAAGTCGGAGTACTGCACTGAGTTCGACAGCCAGATGGTACCGTCGCCATCCACGCCGTAGGCGTAGCCGGCGTCCCCGCTGGAGCGCTGGTGGGACACGCTAAAGGTGTGGGCGCCCAAGTTGTAAGCGGCGGCCAGGCTCCAGATATTGTTGTCGACTTCGTCCCACAGTTCCTTGCCGTCGCCACGAGTTCTGTAGCCGTTGAAGTCGAAGTTCAGCGACTGCTCTTCAGCCAGTGGCAGGTTGTAGTTCAAGTTGACATAAGTCTTCTTGAAATAGTCTTCAACGTCGGAGGCGTGGATGGCACCGCTGAAATTGTCGGTGAAGCTGTAGCTCGCACCAGCGAAGTTGATGGAATTCAAGGCGCCGTCATAGGCACTGCCGCGGCCGGTTGCAGTTTGGCTGCTCACGGCGGTGAAGCGACCGGCGGTCAGTTCCAAGCCTGCGATTTCGTTGCTGGTCAGCAGCGTGCCAGTGGCGACTTCCGGCAGGATGCGACTGTCGTCGGTGCTGAAGACCGGGCTGGCAGTCATCTGGTTGCCGTACTTCAGAACAGTGTCGGAGATGCGGAACTTGATGGCGCCGCCGACTTCGGTCTGGGTGTCGTCACCGCGACCGTCGTCGGTGGTGGCGAACAGGCCGTTGCTGTGGCGGCCGCGACCGCTATCCAGCTTGATGCTGGAGAGGGAGTGGGCGTCGACGCCGACACCTACGGTGCCTTGGGTGAAGCCAGACTCAGCCAGCAGGCGAATACCCAGGCCGGTTTCTTCACGATAGCTTTGAGCGCTACGTTTAGGTTCGCCGCTGCGGAAGTCACGGTTGTGATAGAGGATACGATTGAAAATATTGAAAGTGCTGTCTTCCAGAAAGCCCTTGGACTCGGACTGGCTGGAGGCCGCGGCCATTTGGGTACTGCCCGCTGCTACTGCGAGGGCGATTACGCTCCACTTCATCACTTGCATCGTGATTGCTCCTTTGGTTTAGAAGAGTTGCGCTGTCCAGTTAGTTGTTATTCGGACAGCTCTTTCTTTTTTGTGTCGGCGGTAACTTATAGCACGCGGTCAAAGTTGGCGATAGTTGCGATCTGCTCCTTGCACTTTGTTTACGCTTATGTCGCAAAATACGATAAAGCATGTCGCAATTCTGTAGCTTTTGCGCGCGTGCTTTGCAGCGCCGGCGAATTCTGCAATTCCGGTTGTTGACAACCGGGTTTTGTTGCTTGAGCACCCGTGGTATCGAGTGCCGCAGTAGCTAAAGCAAGACTCGTGCTCAAACGGCATGCTGCTCGATAGATGTTGACTATTTGCTGGTCCGGGTTGCGCTCGCCCAGCCCTGTAAAGCTATTGCAGTCAGGTTTCATGGGGGTTACAGCCGCCTTAGGCCGACTGTACAGGTGGTGAAGGGGGGGCGGTCCGCAAACTTCCCTTGGGGCTGGCGGAACGTTGGCGGCATTCGGCTGGGGGAGGTCCGGGTTGCGCGGGTAACGTTTGCTGGGGCCCCATTACGCTAGGAAACAACCGGTGCGCAATAATGGTGCGTGCTCCGTTGTCGCGCGCCGCTGCATGGCGGCTGCTGCGGCGCCGTTGTCGTGTTCGGTGCGCAGGTGAATCCGCCGCGGCTCCCGCGTATCCTGCCGGTCCGGCGCATGGCGTGTCGGGTTTGCGCTTATGACGCTAAGCTTTGTCTATTCAATGGTGTGGCAGGAGGGTGGCCGATGTTTGTTCTGGATCCGCGTTTGCAGCAGGACACTCTGCCGGTGGGCGATTTTGCGCTGTGCCGATTGTTGCTGATGAATGATGCCAACTACCCTTGGTTTATCCTGGTGCCCAGGCGCGAGGAGGTGTGTGAGCTGTTTCAGCTCGATACCGATGATCAGCAGGCCTTGTGGCAAGAAACCACGATGCTGGCAGAGACGCTCAAGGATGCCTTTGGTGCCGACAAGATGAACATTGCCACCCTGGGCAATGTGGTCGGCCAGCTGCATATGCATGTGATCGCGCGGCGTCGTGACGATGCGGCCTGGCCGGCGCCGGTGTGGGGCAGGCTGCCTGCACAACCATATAGCGATGAGCAGGTTCTGGCGATCAAGGACAGGTTGCGCCTGGTGCTGGCCGAAAATTTCTGTTTTATCGAGGGCTGAGCATGAATGCCGAACAGCGAATCACCGATCTGGAAAGCCGGTTGGCTTTTCAGGATGACACCATTCAAACACTCAATGATGTGCTGGTTACGCAGCAGCGGGAGTTGGACCGCTTGCAGTTGCAGCTCGCGGCCCTGGCCAGGCGCCAGGAGGAGATAGGCGGGCAGCTTGACGCGGCCGAAGATGAGGTGCCGCCGCCGCATTACTAGTTTTTTGCAGTTATTGACTGCTGCCCTGTAAGGCCGCCGCCTTATAGACAGAAAAACCCGCGTTCTGCGGGCTTTCCTGTTTCAAGGGGGTGGTAAGGGGCCGGCTAAGGGGTTAGCGGCGGGCGGGGGAGGCCGCAATCACGTCTTCCGCCTGCAGGCCCTTGTCGCGCTGCATTACGGAGAACTCGACGCGTTGACCCTCGACCAATACCCGATGCCCTTCGCCGCGAATGGCGCGAAAGTGCACGAAGATATCGTCACCCGAGTCGCGGGAAATGAAGCCGAAGCCTTTGGATGTGTTGAACCACTTGACGGTGCCGGTTTCCCGGTCGGTCATGTTGTGAATCACGGCGTTGTCGCGGATTTTCAGGCGCAGGTTGGTCGCCAGGTGCAGCAGTACTGCGGCGAGCACGGCGAGCAGGCTGAACAGGGTGGCGGGCAGGCCGGCAATCGTCGGTAATGGGGCCAGCAGGATCAAGGCTTGCAGCAGGCTGCCGAGGATCAACAGAGCGGAAACCAGGTTTTGCAGTTGATGGCGCAGGCCGGCATGCCAGATAGGCAGTTGGGGGGCCAGGATCAGGTTAAGCAAGCCAAGCAAGGCAAGGCTCAGGGCCTCTGGCTGTTGCAGGAATGGCAGGGTGTCATTGCTGAGGCTTGGCACAAAGGACAGCAGCAGGGCGGTGAAGCCCGCTAACAAGTGGACGATTTTCAACATTTCAATGAGCTCACTTATAAAAGGATCGCCAGGAAGAGCCGATTGCGCAGGCATTGCCTTGGTTTGAGGGCGTTGTAGGTGCGCGCGTCATCGGCCTATGCGCTGATCCAATGGCTCGGAGCAGCGGCACGGGGCGTATTTAACAGCAAAGAGGTGAGCGACTCAAATCAAGCGCTTAGGGCGTTTTCGCAGGACTCGGGGTGGACCTGGTTGCGCCCGCTGTGTTTGGCCTGGTAAAGCGCGTCATCGGCGCGGGTGAGCAGGCTCTCCGGGGTGTCGCCGGGTTTGGCGAGGGCGAAGCCGAAGGAGGCGCTGATGCTGTCCAGGACCTGGTCGGTGCGGCGTACTTTTATTCGTAGCGACTGGATTTTCTGCCGCAGGTGTTCGGCGAAGGCGTACGCACTTTGGGTGTCGAAGCAGTCGCGAAGAATCACGCAAAACTCTTCGCCGCCGTAACGCGCGGCGGTGGCGCGCGGCGGCAGTGCTTCGCGCAGCAATTGACCGACATGCTGGAGAACCCGATCGCCCAGCGGGTGGCCATATTGGTCGTTGAACTGTTTGAAGTGGTCGATATCCAGCATCACCAGGGCCACGCCCTGGTGTTGGCCGGTCAGCGCCTGTTCCAGCAGGCGGGTAAAGGCGTGTCGGTTGAATACCTGGGTCAGGCTGTCGAGGGTGGCCGCAACGTGGGCGCGTTGCAATTGGCCGCGCAGGTGCTGGATCTCGTTCTGCGCCGCGCGTATGCGGTAGAGGAACTTCTCCTGCTGATCCTGCATCAGTTGGGTGCTTTGTTGCAGGTCGTTCAATACGTTGGGCAGGTCATCGATGATCGGCTCTTGCAGGGCGGCGAGCCCCTGCTCCAGGCTGGCTTGATAGTTGTGGCTGCCGGCCACGCTGAGCGAAACGTCGTCTTCGATGCCGTCGACCAGTTCGATGACTTGTTGCTGGCCGGCGCGGGCTTCTTCGAGTTCGTGGCGAATGACGTAGTCGCGGAACAATTTGACCGCTGCTTCTGCCGGGAAGCTGTCGAAGTCTGCGGCGATCTTGTCCAGGCGCCGATTGAGCTCCGGTTCCCGGCCTTGGCTGTAGGTATACCAAAGCGCATAGTGCAGCGGGTTGGGTGCTATGCCGTAACGCATCATCAGGGGTACGGCCTGCTTCAGCAGGGTGGCTGCCTCGCGCGTGTCTTCCGGGTAGCGCTCAAGAATGTTCGGGGTTTTGTTTGGCTTGCTCATGCATGTCACTGTGGCAAGTTGCGGATGGCTGAAGCATAGAGCAAGCACCGGCCTTGCGCCTAGGTACATTTCGGCACGATGTGATCCGGGTGCAGGTTCCAGGCAAAGACCGCGAGTGGTCTTTGCCTGCTGGTCGGTTCAATCGATAAGCGGGCTGTGGGCCCGGAGGCCTGTCAGGCGTCGAGCAGGCTGCGCAGCATCCAGGCGGTTTTTTCATGCACCTGCATGCGCTGGGTCAGTACGTCTGCGGTAGGTTCGTCGCTGACCTTGTCGAGCAAAGGGAAGATCCCGCGGGCCGTGCGGATCACGGCCTCCTGGCCCTGAACCAGTTGTTTGATCATGTCGGCAGCGCTCGGAACGCCTTCTTCCTCTTTGATCGAGGACAGGCGCGCATAGGCGGCATAGGTGCCGGGTGCGGGGAAGCCCAGGGCGCGGATGCGTTCGGCGATCTGGTCGACCGCCAATGCCAGCTCGGTGTATTGCCCTTCGAACATCAGGTGAAGGGTGTTGAACATCGGGCCGGTGACGTTCCAATGGAAATTGTGGGTTTTCAGGTACAGGGTGTAGGTGTCGGCGAGCAGGCGGGACAGGCCTTCGGCGATGGCTGCGCGATCCTGCTCGGCGATTCCGATGTTAATTTCCATGGTGATTCTCCTTTCAGGTGGCTCGGAGCTTGTCTGGCTCCACGATGCGCAAAGCCTAGCATGGACGCTGTTGGTTATGTTCTTGATGGGCCTCGGCTGCCTCACCCGGGGTTTTCAGCGGCCTGCTTGCGGTGCGCGAGGGTCGGATGCTGCTGCAGGGTGCGGTTGAAGACCTCGACCCAGTACGGGCTGAATTGGCGACCTGCCAAACCGTTGATTTCCAGGATGGCGCGCAGTAGCGGACGCTTGCTCAGGGTTTGGTGGGCGCGCTCATGGGTGCGTGCGTCGAAGGTGTCAACAATATTGAGAATCAGGGCGCCGGGGCGAATGTCGCGTTCCTGCAGGGCTCCTGGGTAGCCGCTGCCGTCGGCATGCTCCTGGTGGTGCAGGACGATGTCGGCGGCTGCCTCCCAGCCAGACAGGCGTATCAGCAGGTCATGGGCCAGACGTGGGTGTGATTGCATCTGCTGGCGTTCTTCGTGGCTGAGATTGGCTTTCTTGTGCAGCGTGTCCAGGGGCAGAAAGGCCATGCCCAGGTCGTGCAGGCAAACGGCAGCCGCCAGTTGCGCGGGGTGTTCCGCTGTATTGCCGAGCTGGTTGATGGTCAGGGCCAGTTGGCGCAAGCCGCGACCCTGCCAATAGTGCGAGCGCCGCTCGCTGACCTGCATCAGTTCGATGAAGAACAGCAGGTCTTCGTTCGGCGCAATGCCGTGCCGCTCGAGCAGTTCGACGGCCAGTGAGTTGCTGGGCGTTGTGGGCGCAGGTAGCTGGTTGTTGGGGTCGAGCTGCTGCAGGAGTGCGCGACGCACCTCTGCCTGTCGGGCAGCGGGAGCCGTCGCCAGTGCGCGCAAGGCTTGGCTGAGTGTGTCGAGCTGCAGCTGGTCGAGGCGTGCAGGGGAGCCATCCAGGCCTTGCGCTATCAGCTCTTTGAGGTGATCCAGGGTTACCAGCAAAATGTCGCCAAGCAGGCTGTCAAAGATCAGGCGTGCCTCGCGCAAGCAGGCCAGAACGTCTTCCATGGCCTGCGGCAGGGGCATTAGCGCGTTCAGACCGATATAGCCGAGGTTGCCCTTGAGGGTGTGAACCTGGCGAAACAGGTCGTGGAGCTTTTCTCTATCGTCGGGGCAGTGCTCCAGTTCGATGAGCAGTTGTTCGCTGCGCTGAAATTGCTCGGCGGTTTCCTGGCGAAAATCATCCAGCACATCATTAGGCAGGTCGACAGGGCTGGATGGGGTCATGAGCGATCTCCGTAAAGGTGGAGCTGAGTATAGGCGGCCGGACAAACGCGTCGGGAGCCTTGTCGGGCTTTTTGCGGTAAGACACTCTTGGTCCGACAGGCTCCAGGGGGTGGCGGCTGCAAGTGGCGGCTTAACCATATATAATCCCGCGCTTTGCCGCGAAACGCGGGTTGATGGCGGTCTGGCGCAAGCGCGCCGTTGGTCGATTGCTGGCCCTGCCGATTGTTGCAATTGCAGAAAATACCGCGTGAACCTGCCGACAGGCATGGCCCCGGACAAGCGCGCCGCACTCCACGCGGTCCAACGAATTCAAGACTCAAGAGAAGCGATTACCACCATGATGCGCAGCCATTATTGCGGCCAACTGAACGAGAGCCTGGACGGCCAGGAAATCACCCTTTGCGGTTGGGTCCATCGCCGCCGTGACCATGGCGGAGTGATCTTCCTCGATATCCGTGACCGCGAGGGTCTGGCCCAGGTGGTGTTCGACCCCGATCGCGCCGAGACCTTTGCCGTCGCCGACAGGGTGCGCAGCGAATATGTGGTGAAGATCACCGGCAAGGTGCGCCTGCGTCCGGACGGAGCACGCAATGCCAACATGGCCAGCGGCGCCATTGAGGTGCTGGGCTATGAGCTGGAAGTGCTCAACGAGGCGGAAACCCCACCGTTCCCGCTCAACGAGTACACCGATGTCGGCGAAGAAACCCGCCTGCGGTACCGCTTCATCGACCTGCGTCGCCCGGAAATGGCGGCCAAGCTGAAACTGCGTTCGAGCATCACCACCAGCATCCGTCGCTACCTGGACGACAACGGCTTCCTCGATGTGGAAACGCCGATCCTCACCCGTGCCACCCCGGAAGGCGCGCGTGACTACCTGGTGCCGAGTCGCACCCATGCCGGCAGTTTCTTCGCCCTGCCGCAGTCGCCGCAGCTGTTCAAGCAGCTGCTGATGGTCGCCGGCTTCGACCGCTACTACCAGATCGCCAAGTGCTTTCGCGACGAAGACCTGCGCGCCGACCGCCAGCCGGAATTCACCCAGATCGACATCGAGACCAGCTTCCTCGATGAAACCGACATCATGGCCATCACCGAGAAGATGATTCGCCAGCTGTTTCGCGAAGTGCTGGACGTGGAGTTCGCCGATTTCCCGCACATGACCTTCGCCGAGGCCATGCGCCGCTATGGTTCGGACAAGCCGGACCTGCGCATCCCGCTGGAGCTGGTGGATGTCGCCGATCAGCTCAAGGACGTCGACTTCAAGGTGTTCAGCGGTCCGGCCAACGATCCGAACTGCCGCGTTGCCGCGCTACGCGTGCCGGGCGGGGCGAGCATGCCGCGCAAGCAGATCGACGATTACACCAAGTTCGTCGGCATCTACGGCGCCCGCGGATTGGCCTATATCAAGGTCAACCAGCGTGCCAATGGCGTCGAAGGCCTGCAGTCGCCGATCGTCAAGAACATCCCGCTGGACAACCTCAACGTGATACTCGATCGCGTCGGTGCGGTCGATGGCGATATCGTGTTCTTCGGCGCCGACAAGGCCAAGGTCGTCAGCGAGGCCCTGGGCGCGCTGCGCATCAAACTGGGCCACGATCTCAATCTGCTGACCTGCGCATGGGCGCCGCTGTGGGTGGTCGACTTCCCGATGTTCGAGGAGAGCGACGACGGCAGCCTGACTTCGCTGCACCATCCCTTCACCTCGCCGAGTTGCAGTGCTGCCGAGCTGGAGGCCAATCCGGCGGTCGCGCTGTCGCGTGCCTATGACATGGTGCTCAACGGCACCGAGCTGGGCGGCGGTTCGATCCGTATCCACGACAGGGGCATGCAGCAGGCGGTATTCCGCGTGCTCGGCATCGGCGAGGAGGAGCAGCAGGAGAAGTTCGGCTTCCTCCTCGACGCGCTGAAGTACGGCGCACCGCCACACGGTGGCCTGGCCTTCGGTCTCGACCGTCTGGTGATGCTGATGACCGGCGCCCAGTCGATCCGCGAAGTGATAGCCTTCCCGAAAACCCAGAGCGCCGCCTGCGTCATGACCCAGGCGCCGGGTGTGGTGGATGCCAAGGCGTTGCGCGAGTTGCACATTCGCCTGCGCGAGCAGCCCAAGGCCGAGTAAGCCGCTACCGAGAAGCCTGGATTGCCAGGCTTCTTTGTTATGGGGCTATGTAATGAGATCTGAATTGAATTGAAGACGGAGTGAGTTATGGCTGGTCATTCCAAGTGGGCCAACATCAAACACCGCAAAGGACGTCAAGACGCCAAGCGCGGCAAGATTTTCACCAAGCTCATTCGTGAGCTGACCGTCGCCGCCAAGGGCGGTGGTCTGCCGGCGGACAACCCGCGTCTGCGCCTGGCCGTGGACAAGGCGCTGACCGCCAACATGACCCGTGACACCATCGACCGGGCGATCGCCCGCGGGGTCGGCTCGGACGAAGCCGACAACATGGCCGAGCTGAGCTACGAAGGTTATGCGCCCAGTGGCGTGGCGATCTTCGTCGAAGCCATGACCGATAACCGCAATCGCACCGCCGCCGAAGTGCGCCATGCTTTTACCAAGTGCGGCGGCAATCTGGGTACCGATGGCTCGGTGGCCTATATGTTCGAGCGCAAAGGGCAGATCAGCTACGCCCCGGGGGTCGATGAAGACGCCTTGATGGAGGCGGCGCTGGAAGCCGGTGCCGACGATGTGGTCAGCGGTGAGGACGGTTCGGTCGAGGTGTATACCGCGTTCGCCGACTTCCATGCGGTAAACGAGGCGCTGGGTAGTGCCGGATTCAAGGGTGACGAGGCCGAGGTGGCGATGATCCCGTCGATCAGTGCACCGGTCACCGACCTGGAAACCGCGCAGAAAGTGATCAGGCTGATCGACATGCTGGAAGACCTCGACGACGTGCAGAACGTCTACCATAACGCCGAGATCTCCGACGAGATCATGGAGCAGCTGGGTTGATTGGTGGTTGAGTGCCAAGGACCGGAAGTTGCTGGGAGGGTGTTGCTCAAAGGTTGTGAAAATATCGAGCGCAACGCTGCAGTCGACGTTTTTGGCGATCCGTAGGGTGTCACTCGCCGCAGGCAGTGCACCGTGGTTTAGCGGCGCGGCATAAAGCTGGCGGGTTGTCGCTGCGCTCCGAACGGACGGCGCCCCGGCCGCCCTACGCTAACAGACTACCGATGTTTGAAGCAGTCGCAGTAGGCGGGAGTTTTTTCACAACCTCTCGGGACTTCCGGTTTTTTTATGGCTATGTACCCATTAACTGTTGAGCCAGATAGCAACCTTGTGGGAGGGGCTTTAGCCGCGAAACATTGTCAGTGTTTCGAAGATTTTCGCGGATGAAACGGAACGCCGCCCGGCCCACCCTACAAATCGACTTACAACAGCTAACGAGTACAGAGCCTTTTTTATGGCTGTCATGTGGGTGACGGCAGCGAAGGCCGGCCCTATACTCGCCAACTGGATAGATAAACAGTATGGTTGCCGGCTTTGGTCGGCAGTTCGGGCGGATGGTAGGGCATGACGTTGATCCTCGGTATCGATCCCGGTTCACGTATCACCGGTTATGGTGTGGTGCGTGATAGCGGGCGCAGTTGCGAATATGTCGCCTCGGGTTGTATTCGTACCGGCAGCGGCTCGATGCCGGAGCGTTTGCAGATGGTTTTTCGCGGCGTACGTGAGGTGATCGAAACCTACGGGCCTGTGACCATGGGCATCGAGCAGGTATTCATGGCGCGCAACCCGGACTCGGCACTCAAGCTCGGCCAGGCCCGTGGTGTGGCTATCGTGGCGGGGATCGAGGCGGGGCTGGATATCGCCGAATACACCGCGACCCAGGTCAAACAGGCGATTGCCGGCAGCGGCGGTGCCGATAAAGAGCAGGTGCAGATGATGGTCATGCATTTGCTCAAGCTGGTGCAGAAGCCGCAGATCGACGCCTCGGATGCCCTGGCCATTGCGCTGTGCCATGCCCATCACCGGCAAAGCCTCATTCCACACGGCCTGGTCGCTGCCAAGCGGCGCGGCGGCCGCCTTCGGTTATAGCCTTATTCAAGGAAAACAGCGGTGATTGGACGTTTGTGCGGCACCCTGGCGGAGAAGCAGCCGCCGCATTTGATTCTGGATGTGAATGGCCTGGGCTACGAGCTGGAAGTGCCCATGACAACCTTGTACCGTTTGCCGGCAGTCGGCGAGCCGCTGACCCTGCACACTCACCTGGTGGTGCGCGAAGATGCGCACCTGCTTTACGGCTTCTTCGAGAAGCGCGAGCGCCAGCTGTTTCGCGAACTGATCCGGCTCAACGGCGTCGGCCCGAAACTGGCGCTGGCCTTGATGTCCGGGCTGGAAGTCGATGAGCTGGTGCGCTGCGTGCAGGCGCAGGACACCTCGGTGCTGGTGAAGATCCCCGGGGTCGGCAAGAAAACCGCCGAACGCCTGCTGGTTGAATTGAAAGATCGCTTCAAGGCCTGGGAGGCCGTGCCTGGCATGGCGACCCTGGTGGTTGAACCTCGCGGCGCTGGCGCAGTCCCACATGCGGAGAATGATGCCGTCAGTGCGCTTATTTCCCTCGGTTACAAGCCACAAGAAGCCAGTCGCGCGGTCTCCGCGATCAAGCAGGATGGGTTGAGCAGTGAAGACATGATCCGTCGTGCCCTGAAGGGAATGGTGTAACCCCAGATGTTAGAAGCAGACCGCCTGATTACCGCCACCCCGCGCGACCGCGATGAGCAGGTGGATCGTGCCATTCGGCCGTTGAAGCTGGCCGAATACATCGGTCAACCCAGTGTGCGCGAGCAGATGGAGCTGTTTATCCAGGCCGCCAGGGGGCGCAGCGAAGCCCTCGATCACACCCTGATCTTCGGTCCGCCGGGGCTGGGCAAGACCACCCTGGCCAATATCATCGCCCAGGAAATGGGCGTATCGATCAAGAGCACCTCCGGCCCGGTGCTGGAGCGGCCGGGCGATCTGGCTGCGCTGTTGACCAACCTTGAGCCGGGTGATGTGCTGTTCATCGATGAAATCCATCGCCTGTCGCCGATTGTCGAAGAAGTGCTGTACCCGGCGATGGAAGACTTCCAGCTGGATATCATGATCGGCGAAGGCCCGGCCGCGCGTTCGATCAAGCTCGACTTGCCGGCTTTCACCCTGGTCGGCGCCACTACCCGCGCGGGCATGCTGACCAACCCGTTGCGCGACCGTTTCGGGATCGTCCAGCGCCTGGAGTTCTACAACACCGAGGACCTGACCACCATCGTCACCCGTTCGGCGGGCATTCTCGGTTTGCCGATCGAGGCCCAGGGCGCCTTCGAGATCGCCAGGCGCGCCCGCGGTACGCCGCGCATCGCCAACCGCCTGCTGCGCCGGGTGCGCGATTTCGCCCAGGTACGCGGCCAGGGCGACATCACCCGGCAGATCGCCGACTCGGCGCTGAACCTGCTGGATGTCGACGAGCGCGGCTTCGATCATCAGGATCGCCGGCTGCTGCTGACCATGATCGAGAAGTTCGATGGCGGCCCCGTGGGGGTCGACAGCCTGGCCGCGGCGATCAGCGAAGAGCGCCACACCATCGAAGATGTCCTGGAGCCTTACCTGATTCAGCAGGGCTACATCATGCGTACCCCGCGCGGGCGCGTGGTCACCCGGCATGCCTACCTGCATTTCGGCCTGAATATGCCGAAACGCATGGGGGATATGCCGTCCGTCGACTTGTTTGCTGCCGATGGCGAGTAACAGGCCGTTGAAAAATGTAGGCGAGGCAGGCAAGACAAGGCAAAAACGGCCGAGGAAGCGGAGTGTACGAGTTGTACATGAGCATTACTCGCTTCGCTCGCCCTACGGGCCGCGCTGAAGCGCGTTAGCCGCAAGCGGCTTGCCGAGGCCGTTTTTAACGCCCCTCTCTTATCAAGAGGGTCAACGCAGGTAGTTTTTCAACGGCCTGCCAAGCAAAAATACTTGCTGCCGGTGATTGGCAAGTTCAGGAGCTAGCACTAGAGTATGCACGCGCAAAACGGAGTTCAGCCTTTCGCTCATCGTTGTCGGGTTTATTACGAAGACACCGATGCGGGTGGCATCGTCTACTACGTCAATTACCTCAAATTCATGGAGCGGGCTCGCACCGAGCGGCTGCGCGACCTGGGCTTTGCCCAGTCGACGCTGGCGGGTGAGGGCCTGTTGTTTGTCGTGCATTCCAGTGAGGCGCGCTATCACGCGCCGGCGCGGCTGGATGACGAGTTGCTGGTAAGTGCGCAAGTAATGGAATTAAACCGTGCCAGCCTGCGTTTTCGTCAGCAGGTCAGGCGGGCCACGGATGATGCGCTGCTCTGTGAAGGGCAGTTCCTGGTGGCCTGTGTGCGCGCCGACAATTTGAAACCCCGGGCTATTCCCGAAGCTCTGCGTGCGGCCTTTGCCGGCCTGAGCACCACGGGCACGGCCAAAGCAGGAGAGTAAGCGTGGAAGCCAACACCGTTGACCATATGTCGATGTGGAGTTTGATCAGCAATGCCAGCCTGGTGGTACAGCTGGTGATGTTGACGCTGGTGGCCGCCTCGGTCACCTCGTGGGTCATGATTTTTCAGCGCAGCACCTTGTTGCGTGCCGCCAAGCGCGCCCTGGACAACTTCGAGGAGCGTTTCTGGTCCGGTATCGATTTGTCCAAACTGTATCGTCAGGCCGGTAGTAATCCGGATCCGGACTCGGGGCTGGAGCAGATCTTTCGTGCCGGTTTCAAGGAGTTCTCCCGTCTGCGTCAGCAGCAGGGAGTCGACCCCGATGCGGTGATGGACGGTGTGGCGCGCGGCATGCGCGTGGCCATCTCGCGTGAAGAAGAGAAGCTCGAACAGAGCCTGCCGTTCCTCGCCACCGTGGGTTCCACCAGCCCCTATATCGGCCTGTTCGGTACCGTCTGGGGGATCATGAACTCCTTCCGCGGTCTGGCCCAGGTGCAGCAAGCGACCCTGGCCACTGTGGCGCCGGGTATCGCCGAAGCGCTTATCGCCACCGCCATCGGTCTGTTTGCGGCGATTCCTGCGGTAATCGCCTACAACCGGTTCTCCTCGCGCGGCGAGATGTTGATCGGCCGTTACTACACCTTTGCCGACGAGTTCCAGGCGATCCTGCACCGTAAAGTGCATACCTCGGACGACTAAGCCTTAGGCTTTCAAGACAGGTTTCTCAAGCCATGGCCAGAATTCGCAACAGACGCAAGCCGGTCTCCGAGATGAATGTGGTGCCTTACATCGACGTGATGTTGGTGCTGCTGGTGATCTTCATGGTGACCGCGCCAATGCTCAACCAAGGGGTCAAGGTCGATCTGCCGCAGGTCAGCAGTGAGATCTTGCCGCAAGACAATAACGCCCAGGTGCTGACCATTTCGATCAAGTCCGACAAATCCTACTTCTGGAATATGGGCACGGAAGTCGATGTCGATACCGTGCAGGATCAAGCCATGACCCTGGACGAAATGACCAGGGCAGTCACCGCGATCATCAATCAGAGTCGCGCTCAGGGTAAACAGGTGCAGGTGTTCGTGCGCGGCGATAAAGCGGTCGATTACGGCACCGTGATGGCCGCCATGGGTGGCTTGCAGCAGGCCGACGTGGGTAACGTCGGGCTGATTACCGAGGCCCCTTGATGCGTCAGCAACGCGAGCGATCACCGTCGGAAAGCCTGTTTTGGCCCGTGCTCTGGGCTGTGGCGCTGCATGCCCTGATGTTCGCCATGCTGTTCGTCAGTTTTGCCTTCGCCCCGGACTTGCCTCCGGCCCGGCCAGTCGTCCAGGCGACCCTGTATCAACTGAAGTCGCAGAGTCAGGCAACCACCCAGACCAACCAGAAAATTGCCGGTGAGACGAAGAAAACCACCGCGCCGGTTTATGAAACCGAACAGCTCGAACAGAAGAAAGCCGACAAGGAAAAACTGGCCGTGGCGGCAAAGGCTGCGGAACAAAAGAAGGCCGAGGAGACTCGAAAGGCCGATGCGGCTAAGAAAGCCGATGCAGCTAAGAAGGCCGACGCCGAAAAGAAGGCCGTGGAGCAAAAAAAGCTAGCCGCTATCGCCAAGAAAAAAGCGGCGGATGAAGCGGCGAAGAAGAAAGCCGCCGAAGACGCCAAGAAAAAAGCGACAGCAGACGCCAAGAAGAAGGCCACCGAAGAGGCGAAGAAAAAAGCCGTAGCCGAAGCAGCCAAGAAAAAAGCCGCGGATGATGCCAAGAAAAAGGCCGCCGAGGCAGCTCAGCGCAAGGCCACTGAAGACAAGAAGGCCGCCGCATTGGCCGAACTATTGTCCGAGGATGTCGGGCGCCAGCAAGCACTGGCCGATGAGGTCGGCGATCAGGTTGCCGGCAGTCTCGATGATTTGATCGTCAAGTTGGTCAGTGAGCAGTGGCGCAGGCCGCCATCGGCGCGTAATGGTATGAGTGTAGAAGTGCTGATCGAGATGTTGCCCGATGGCACCATCATCAACGCCAGTGTCACCCGCTCCAGTGGCGATGGGCCATTCGACAGCTCCGCAATACAAGCGGTGCGTAACGTCGGTCGTATCGCCGAAATGCAACAATTGGATCGCGCTACTTTCGATCGACTTTACCGGCAGCGACGTGCCGTCTTCAAACCGGAGGATTTAGGTCTGTGAATACCCTTATGCGTATCGTCTTGCTCGGTCTGGCCATGATGGTCGGCTCGCTGCAGGCGGCTGACCCCTTGGTGATCAGTGCGGGTACCGACCGTGCGACACCCATCGCCGTAGTGCCATTTGGCTGGCAAGGCGGCACAGTGCTGCCGGAGGACATGGCCGAGATTACCGCTAATGATCTGCGCAATTCGGGGGTGTTCGAGCCGATCCCGCGACAGAACATGATCAGCTTGCCGAGTCAGGCCAGTGAGATCATCTACCGCGACTGGAAGGCTCTGGGCGCGCAGTATGTGTTGGTTGGCAATATCGTGCCCAGTGGTGGTCGTTTGCAGGTGCAGTTCGCCCTGTTCAACGTGGCCACCGAGCAGCAGGTGCTGACCGGCAGCGTAGGCGGCGGAACCGACCAGTTGCGTGATATGGCGCACCATATCGCCGATCTGTCGTTCGAGAAGCTGACCGGGGTCAAGGGCGCGTTTTCCACGCGCATGCTCTATGTCACTGCCGAGCGCTTCTCGGTCAACAACACCCGCTATACCCTGCAGCGTTCCGACTACGACGGCGCTCGTGCGGTGACCTTGCTGCAATCGCGCGAGCCGATCCTGTCGCCTTCGTTCGCCCCGGATGGCCGGCGTATCGCCTATGTGTCGTTCGAGCAGAAGCGTCCGCGCATCTTCGTTCAGCACATCGACACCGGACGCCGCGAGCAGATCACCAACTTTGAGGGGCTCAACGGCGCGCCGGCCTGGTCGCCGGATGGCAGTCGGCTGGCATTCGTTCTGTCCAAGGATGGCAATCCGGAAATCTATGTGATGGACATGGGCTCGCGGCAGATCCGGCGTGTGACCAATCAGGGTTCGATCGACACCGAACCCTTCTGGGGCAAGGATGGCAATACCATCTACTTCACCTCGGATCGCTCCGGCAAGCCGCAGATCTACAAGACCAATATCAACAGCGGCGCAGCGGAGCGGGTGACTTTCGTCGGCAACTACAACGCCAATCCGAAGCTCTCGGCGGATGAGAAGACCCTGGTGATGATTCACCGTCAGGAGGGTTTCACCGTGTTCAAGGTAGCTGCGATGGACCTGCAGCGTGGCAGTTTGCGCATTCTTTCCGACACAAGTTTGGATGAATCGCCCACTGTTGCGCCCAATGGCACCATGCTAATCTACGCGACCCGCCAGCAGGGTCGGGGAGTCTTGATGTTGGCGTCCATTAACGGGCGCGTGAGGCTCCCTCTTCCTACCGCTCAAGGCGAAGTTCGAGAGCCTTCCTGGTCCCCCTACCTGAACTGATGCGGCGCTACACCGTTTTAACGCTACAAATACTGCTTAACACACTGGGGTTCATTAGGAGTTACATGATGGAAATGCTGAAGTTTGGCAAATTTGCTGCACTGGGTCTGGCTCTGGCCGTTGCTGTTGGTTGTTCGTCCAAGGGCGGCGATGCTGCTGGTGAAGGCGACGTTGTAGATCCGAACGCTGGTTATGGTGCCGACACCGGTTCCGTAGATGGCAGCCTGAGCGAAGAAGCTGCTCTGCGCGCTATCACCACCTTCTACTTCGAGTACGACAGCGCCGACCTGAAAGCCGAAGCTATGCGCGCACTCGACGTTCACGCCAAAGACCTGAAAGGCAATGGCGCTCGCGTCGTTCTGGAAGGCCACGCTGACGAGCGCGGTACCCGTGAGTACAACATGGCTCTGGGCGAGCGTCGTTCGAAAGCCGTTCAGCGCTACCTGGTGCTGCAGGGTGTTTCCCCTGCTCAGCTGGAACTGGTTTCCTACGGTGAAGAGCGTGCGATTGCCACTGGCAACGACGAGCAATCCTGGGCTCAGAACCGCCGCGTAGAACTGCGTAAGTAATAGCCATGCATACCTGCCGTCGTGCTTTGACTGTTTTGGCCCTCTGCCTGCCGTTTGCGGCCTGGGCTGAGGTTCCCGTGGTGGATAACAATGCCAGTAATGGCAGCAGCAGTTATCCAGCATCTGGTTACGGCACGTCCGGCGCCTACGTCGGGGGAGGGGCTGAAGCCCCGGCCTCGGCGCAAGGCATGGTGTTTACCCAGCTGCAACAGATGCAGGAAGAAATTGCGCAACTGCGCGGTCTGCTCGAAGAGCAACAGAATGAAATTCAGCGGTTGAAACAAGAAAGCCTGGAACGCTATCAGGATCTTGATCGACGCTTGAGCAGTGGGGCAGCAGGTGCTGCGGCCACCCAGAATTCCCCTGCCGCTGGTGCTGCCAGCACCAATGGTAGTTCGCCAGCAACTGCCGGCCAGGCGTCGGCGCCGGCCAGCAACGAACCGGCTGACCCAGAGAAGGAGAAGCTGTTTTATGACGCTGCCTTCGATCTGATCAAGGCCAAGGATTTTGACAAGGCCAGCCAGGCGTTTACTGCTTTTGTGCGTAAATACCCGAACAGCCAATATGCCGGTAATGCCCAGTACTGGTTGGGCGAGGTGAACCTGGCCAAAGGTGATCTGCAGGCTGCCGGTCGGGCCTTTGCTCAGGTCAGTCAGTCCTATCCGCAACATGCCAAGGTGCCGGACTCGTTGTTCAAGCTTGCTGACGTCGAAATGCGTCTGGGCAACACAGACAAGGCCAAAGGCATTCTGCAGCAGGTGATTGCGAAGTATCCGGGTAGTTCTGCGGCGCAGTTGGCGCAGCGGGATTTGCAGCGTATACCGTAAAAGCTGAATCGCTGATCAAGAAACCCGCGCCTGGCGCGGGTTTTTTCGTTACAATCCGCGCCCCTTTTCCCGCAACGGAGGCGGATGGCCTGTTTAGCCGTCACGCCCGTGGCTGATATGCAAGATACCCTGCGAATTACCGAGATTTTCTACTCGCTGCAGGGCGAGACGCGCACCGCCGGCTTGCCGACCGTGTTCGTTCGCCTGACCGGCTGTCCCCTGCGCTGCCAGTACTGCGACACCGCATACGCCTTCAGTGGTGGCGAAGTCATGTCCCTGGACGCCATCGTCGAACAGATCGCCGGCTACAAGCCGCGCTATATCTGTGTAACCGGTGGCGAGCCGCTGGCGCAACCCAACTGCATCCCGCTGCTCGAGCGTCTGTGCGATGCCGGCTACCAGGTGTCGCTGGAAACCAGCGGTGCGCTGGATGTCTCGGCGGTCGATCCGCGGGTGAGCAAGGTGCTCGACCTGAAGACCCCGGGTTCGGCGGAAGTGGCGCGCAACCGCTATGAGAATATCGAGTTGTTGACGGCGAACGACCAGGTCAAGTTCGTGATTTGCTCGCGCGAAGACTATGACTGGGCGGTGACCAAGCTGATTCAGTACCGTTTGCACGAGCGTGCCGGTGAAGTGTTGTTCTCGCCGAGCCACCATGAGTTGAGCGCGCGCTTGCTGGCCGACTGGATCGTCGCCGACAACCTGCCCGTGCGCCTGCAAATGCAGTTGCACAAGATTCTCTGGAACGACGAGCCGGGACATTGATATGAGCGACAAGAAAGCGCTAATTCTTCTCTCCGGTGGCCTCGATTCGGCCACCGTGGTGGCACTGGCCAAGGCCGAGGGCTACAGCTGCTACAGCATGAGCTTCGACTATGGCCAGCGCCATCGCGCCGAATTGCAGGCGGCCGAGCAGGTGGCCAGGCATTTGGGAGTGGTCGAGCACAAGGTGATCGGCCTGAGCCTCGATGGCATCGGTGGTTCGGCGCTGACCGACAGCAGCATCGCGGTGCCGGAAAGCCCCAGCGAAGGCATCCCGGTCACCTATGTGCCTGCGCGCAATACCGTGTTCCTCGCCCTGGCCCTGGGCTGGGCCGAGGTGCTGGGCGCGCGCGATATCTTCATCGGGGTCAATGCGGTGGATTATTCCGGCTACCCGGATTGCCGTCCCGAGTTCATTGCAGCCTTCGAGCGCATGGCCAACCTGGCGACCAAGGCCGGTGTCGAAGGCCAGGGTTTCCGTATCCAGGCACCGCTGCAGAACATGAGTAAGACCGAGATCGTCCAGGCCGGCCTGCGCCATGGCGTGGATTACGCGCTGACGGTGTCCTGCTACCAGGCCGACGAGCACGGGCGTGCCTGCGGCAAATGCGATAGCTGTCGCCTGCGTGCCGCCGGTTTTGCTGCGGCGGGCGTAGCCGATCCGACCCGTTATCGCTAAAAGTTTTCTCCGGGAGTTGATTTCCCGAATTAAATCAGTATCATGCGTCCTGCATCGGGTCGTTAGCTCAGTTGGTAGAGCAGTTGGCTTTTAACCAATTGGTCGTAGGTTCGAATCCCACACGACCCACCAAACATCCTTCTACGGAAGGTTATAAAGAGCCGGATGTCCTTGTTGTAAGGGCATCCGGTTTTTTTGTGCCGATAGCCTCGGGGTCGCCGCTGAGCAGGCCGAGACCGAGCTCGGCGCTCCCCTGCGATTCGCCCGCAGCCTGCGCTGGGTGTTCGCTGCGCATAGCCGGGCAACGCCTGTGGGCGTATTTGCAAAGTCTTTCCTGATTAGCAATGAACCTCAGCCGTCCGAATCACCCGCTGCGGGTGCGGCCCACAGCGGGCAGCGGCGACGATCAGGCGCGTATGCAGTGTGCTGAGATCGAATCGGCGATTGAAGCGATAGGTGAAAGCGGCGAGATATCGGGCCGCATACTTTCGGAAGTCGAATGCATGGTAACTCCCGCTCAGACTGGTCTTGAGGTTGCCCAGTACGGTGTTGATCCACTGGAACTCGGGCAGGTCCTTCGGCTTTCGTCCG
>JAUYKV010000005.1 GCA_030699825.1 Pseudomonas sp.
TCGCTGAAGCGCCCGGCCTCGATGGCGGCGCAGGCCTTGCGCTGCGATTCGGCGGCGAAGGCGTCCTGTTCGGAGCGCGTGATGCCGTACTTGTCCACCAGGTTCTCGGCGGTGATGCCCATGTGGTAATCGTTGAAGGCGTCCCACAGGCCGTCTGTGATCATCGTGTCAACCAGCTTGGCATGGCCCATGCGCAGGCCGGTACGGGCGCCGGGCATGACGTAAGGCGCCAGGCTCATGTTCTCCATGCCGCCGGCGATGATCACCTCGGCGTCGCCGCAACGGATCGCCTGGGCGCCCAGGTGCAGGGCCTTGAGGCCCGAGCCACAGACCTTGTTCAGGGTCAGCGCCGGCACCGCATGGGGCAGGCCGGCGAGGATCGCCGCCTGGCGTGCCGGGTTTTGCCCGCTGCCGGCGGTGAGTACCTGGCCGAGGATCACTTCGTCGACCTCGGCGCCGTTCAGGCCGGTTTGCTGCAGCAGACGGCGGATCACTGCGGCGCCCAGATCGGGGGCCGCAATGTTAGCCAGCGAACCCTGGAAACTGCCGACCGCGGTGCGGGTGGCGGCGACTATGACGACTTCTTGCATGGTAAGACTCCTGCGAGTTGCGGCGATGCCGTTCGCGGCAGCGCCAAGCAATGGGTATCGCTGCGCTCGCGGAACGCCGCCCGACCCATCCTATAAATGAAAAACCCGCCCCGCAGGCTGCCATGCGTGGTGGCGACCTGCGGGGCGGGGAGGTACTCAGAAAGTCATTTCGGTGACATCGTCCGGCACGATCAGCGGGCCTGCGGTCTTGGCGACGATCTCCTCGATGCTCACGCCCGGCGCGCGCTCACGCAGGATAAAGCTGCCGTTGTCGATCTCCAGGTAAGCCAGGTCGGTCAGCACCTTGCGGATGCAGCCGCAGCCGGTGAGCGGCAGGCTGCAGTGCTTGAGCAGCTTGGACTCGCCATCCTTGGAGGCGTGGGTCATGGTGACGATGATGTTGTCGGCACCGGCGACCAGATCCATGGCGCCGCCCATGCCCTTGATCAACTTGCCGGGGATCATCCAGGAGGCGATGTTGCCATTGGCATCCACCTCGAAGGCACCGAGCACGGTGAGGTCGACGTGGCCACCGCGGATCATCGCGAAGGATTCGGCCGAGGAGAAAATCGCCGCACCTTTACGCGCGGTTACCGTCTGTTTGCCGGCGTTGATCATGTCGGCGTCCAGCTCATCCTCGGTCGGGAAAGCGCCCATGCCGAGCAGGCCGTTTTCCGATTGCAGCATCACGTCGATGCCTTCCGGCACGTAGTTGGCCACCAGGGTCGGGATGCCGATGCCCAGGTTCACGTAGTAACCATCTTTCAATTCGCGCGCCACACGCTGAGCCATCTGTTCGCGGGTAAGTGCCATGGGGAAATCCTCTTGTTGGTCTGATCAGGCGCGCAGGGTGCGCTTCTCGATGCGCTTCTCGAAACTGCCCTGGATGATGCGATCGACGTAGATACCCGGGGTGTGGATGTGTGCCGGATCGAGTTCGCCGGGTTCGACGATTTCCTCCACCTCGACCACAGTGATGCGCCCGGCGGTGGCCACCATAGGGTTGAAGTTCTGCGCGGTGTGGCGATAGATCACGTTGCCGAAGTGGTCGGCCTTCCAGCCTTTGACGATGGCGAAGTCGCCGGTGATGGCCGGTTCCAGGATGTAATGGCGGCCATTGATTTCGCGCGCTTCCTTGCCTTCGGCGACCGGGGTGCCGTAGCCGGTGGCGGTGAAGAAGGCCGGAATACCGGCGCCACCGGCACGTAGTTTCTCCGCCAGGGTGCCTTGCGGAGTGAGTTCGACCTCCAGTTCGCCATTGAGCAACTGCCGCTCGAACAGGGCGTTCTCGCCGACGTAGGAGGCGATCATCTTGCGGATCTGCCGGTCTTCCAGCAGCACGCCGAGGCCGAAACCATCGACCCCGCAGTTGTTCGACACCACGGTCAGGCCGCGCACGCCGAGGCGGCGGATTTCGCCAATCAGGTTCTCTGGAATGCCGCACAGGCCAAAGCCGCCGGCCAGCACGGTCATGTTGTCGGTCAGGCCGGCCAGGGCCTCTGCGTAACTGCCTACCCGCTTGTCGAGTCCACTCATATCGCTGCGCCTCTTGTAATTGTCGGTTCGGCAGCCATGCCGCCAGAAAGCAAGTAAGAGCTTCACCGTTGCGGACTGATTTGTTAAGTTTGTTTTTCTAAGCCATTAATCAGAAAAACAAACCAATGACCATCAAGCAATTGCGCGCCTTCCTCGCCGTGGCGCAGAGCCTGAGCTTCGTCCAGGCATGCGCGCGTCTGCATCTGTCGCAGCCGGCGCTGAGCCTGGCGATCAAGAATCTGGAGCAATCCCTCGGCGGCCCGTTGCTGGTGCGCACCACCCGCAGTGTCAACCTGACTCCGGAAGGCGAACTGCTGCTGCCGATCGCCCGACGCCTGCTGGCCGACTGGGACAACACCGAGGAATTGCTGCGTCAGCATTTCACCCTGCAGCTAGGCAAGGTTGCCATCGCCGCCATGCCCTCCTTCGCCGGCAACCTGCTGCCAGTTGCCCTCAAGGCGTTTCGTACCCGGCATCCGAAGGTCAATGTGGCGGTGCATGACGTCATCAACGAGCACGTGCTGGAGATGCTGCGCAACCGCCGGGTCGAACTGGGTATTGCCTTCGAGCCGGAATCCCTCGACGGCCTGGACTTTATTCCCTTCTATACCGACCGTTTTGTCGCGGTGGTGCCCGCTGACTGTCCGCTGGCCGAGTCGCTCGAAGTGAGCTGGGCAGAGCTGCTGAAAGAGAGTTTCATCACCTTGCAGCGCCCGTCGGCGGTGCGCCTGCTGCTGGAGGAAAGCATCGCTGCCCAGCATGGCAAACTGCAGGTGGCCTTCGAGAGCCACCAACTGGTGACCGTCGGCCGCATGGTCGCCCAGGGCCTCGGCGTGAGCGCGGTGCCGAGCCTGTGCATCCAGCAGATGCAAGAGCTCGGCGCCCGTTGCATCGCCCTATCCGAGCCGCGGGTAGAACGCCGCGTCGGCCTGCTACGCCTGGCCGGGCACGAGCTGTCGAGCGCGGCCCAGGCCCTGAGCGATGTGCTGCTGCACGTCACGGACTGGAACAGCTTGAATCTTCCACCGGTCGGGCCACCGCCGGAGGAGAGCTGACGGCAGCTGACACGGCAACGTCCGCGGCTGCGTGCCATTATGTAATGGCACCTCATGCAGCCATCCGTAGCCTGCGGCTGCCGATTATCCGGCGGCGCTGGGAGGACAGATGAATCAACCACTTTGGACCCCGTCCCTGGCACGTGTGGCCGCCACCCGAATGGACGCCTTCCGGCGTTTCGTCAACCAGCGCCACAGCCTGCAACTGCCTGACTATCCGGCCCTGCACGCCTGGAGCGTAAGCCAGCGCGAAGCCTTCTGGCAGGCCATCGTCGAATTCTTCGAGATTCGCTTTAGCGCGCAACCGCAGCGCGTTCTCGACGAAGGTCCGGCCATGCCCAGCGCGCACTGGTTCCCCGGCGCCACCTTGAATTTCGCCGAACACCTGCTGCGCCGTCGCGACAGTCACCCTGCCCTGGTCGCCATCGGCGAAGACGGCAGCCGCGAACAACTGACTTACGCCGAACTAGCGGCCCATGTCGCCGGCTTGCAGCAGAGCCTCAAGGCCGCTGGCGTCGGCCCCGGCGACCGGGTCGCCGCCTGCATGCCCAACACCTGGCAGACGGTGGTCGGCATGCTCGCCGCCAGCAGCCTCGGCGCCACCTGGTCGAGCTGCTCGCCGGACTTCGGCACCCAGGGCGTGATCGACCGCTTCGGCCAGATAGAACCCAAGGTGCTGATCGCCGCCGCCGGCTACCGCTATGCCGGCAAGAACCTCGACCTGACTGGCAAACTCAACCAAATCCTCGAGCGCCTGCCGTCGCTGCAGCAGTTGCTTCTGGTGCCCTACTCCAACCCCAAGGCCCGCACCGAGGCCTTGCAGACCGAGGCCCAAGTCAGCCTCTGGCAGGACTTCTACCAGCCCGGCGGCGAGCCTGCGTTCACCCCGGTGCCGTTCGACCAGCCGCTGTACATCCTCTATTCCAGCGGCACCACCGGCGTGCCCAAGTGCATCGTCCACGGCAGCGGCGGCGTGCTGCTGCAGCACGTCAAGGAACTCGGCCTGCACACCGACCTGTCGGCCTCCGACTGCCTGTTCTACTACACCACCTGCGGCTGGATGATGTGGAACTGGCTGGTCTCGGGCCTGGCCCTGGGCGCCACCCTGGTGCTGTTCGACGGTTCGCCCTTCCACCCCGGCGCCGAACGCCTGATCGACCTGATCGATGCGGAAAACATCAGCATCTTCGGCACCAGCGCCAAATACCTGGCCGCCCTGGAGAAAGCCGGGGCCAAGCCGGGCAGCAGCCACCAGCTGGAGCGTCTCAAGACCATCCTCTCGACCGGCTCGCCGCTGTCCCACGAGAGCTTCGAGTACGTCTACCGCGAGATCAAAAGCGAGCTGTGCCTGTCGTCGATCTCCGGCGGCACCGACATCGTTTCCTGCTTCGCCCTGGGCAACCCGCTGCTGCCGGTCTGGCGCGGCGAACTGCAGTGCAAGGGCCTGGGCATGGACGTGCAGGTGTGGAACGACGCCGGCCAGGCGGTCAAAGGCGAGAAAGGCGAGCTGGTCTGCGCCAAGCACTTCCCGTCGATGCCGGTGGGCTTCTGGAACGATCCTGACGACGAGAAATTCCGCGCTGCCTACTTCGACACCTTCCCCGGCGTCTGGGCCCACGGCGACTACGCCGAGGAGACCGCGCACGGCGGCCTGGTGATCCACGGCCGCTCCGACGCCGTATTGAATCCGGGCGGCGTGCGCATCGGCACCGCGGAGATCTACCGCCAGGTGGAAAAGGTCGAGGAGGTGCTCGAATCCATCGCCATCGGCCAGGACTGGGACGACGACGTGCGCGTGCTGTTGTTCGTCCGTCTGCGCGAGGGCGTGACGCTAAGCGACGAACTGCAAGAGCGCATCCGCCAGGTGATCCGCAGCAACACCACGCCGCGTCACGTGCCGGCCAAGATCATCGCGGTGGCCGACATCCCGCGCACCATCAGCGGCAAGATCGTCGAGCTGGCGGTGCGCAACGTGGTGCACGGCAAGCCGGTGAAGAACACCGACGCCCTGGCCAACCCCGAGGCGCTGGAGTTGTTCCGCGATCTGGCTCAGCTGCAACGCTGAGCGGGTGTGAAAAACGCTCGCTTACTGCGGGCCCGGGCGCCCTAGGCTCCGGCCCATTAGCTCGAGCGGGCAATCCATAGACAGGGTGTCAGTCGCCGAAAGCACTGCAGCCTGGTTCGCCTGCACGGTACAAATCCGCCAAGCGCTCGCTTCGCTGCGAACCGATCGCCGCGGCCCTTCGTCCGACGCCAGTTAGCCTTGTCTGGCCAGCACTCGCGGCCATAGTCGTAGCTACGCACTACTTTCGAGCTAGAGACGCACACCCGGGTACTTGCTAGCGTCGAACCCATGCTGCCCCCACGCGGGGCACACCCTCAGATGCAGGAAGTGATCGCCCATGTTTAGCGCACCGCTGCTTCATTGCCGCACCGGCATGCTCTTGTTGATGCTGTGCTCGGGTTCAAGCCTGGCCGCGCCCCAGGACAGGGTCGCCAAGGAAATGGTCCAGGTGCTGGAGGCCTATGCGGTTTATAAAATGGGCCAATACGATGAGGCCTATGCCCGTTATCTGAAGCTGGCCAAGGCCGGCAACCGCCAAGGCATGCTCAACCTTGGCAATATGCATGCTGCCGGTCAGGGCGTCGCTCGGGATCAGGCAAAAGCCCTGCAGTGGTATCAGCGCGCCGCCGAGGCCGGCGATGCCACCGGCATGTTCGAGGTGGCCAGGGCCTATGAACAGGGCCTGGGCACCCCAGCCGACAAGGCAACCGCCATGGACTGGTACCGCCGTTCGGCCGAGGCGGACAACAGCACCGCGCAATGGCTGCTGGGGCAACAGCTTTACCAGCAAGGCGAGCAACTGCAGGGGCTCAGCTGGATTCGCAGCGCCGCCCGGCAAGAAGAGCAATCGGCGCAGCAATTTCTCGGCACCCTCGAAGGTTCGGCGAAGTCTGCCTTGGCGCCAAGTGCAGTCAACAAGACGGCGATATTCGAGACTCTCTCGACCATCGACAACGCCGCACAAGCACAGGATGCGCAGGGCATCGTCGGTATGCTCAGCCCCGAGGCGCAGATTCGTGTCCGCCTCCCCGGCAGTTCTGCCTGGAACAACCTGAGCCACTCGGAATGGGCAGCGCTCTGGCAAGCAACCTTCGACCGCGTCGAGAACTACCGCTATCGACGTACCGAGCCAGAGCTGCTGGCTGCAGAAGATGGCATCCTGGTTTTCTCGATCATCACCGAGCACCTGGGCAGCAGCAATGCGCCACAAGTGCTGGAACTCCACGAGCAAGCATTATTTCGCGTAAGTACTGGCCGCGCCCTCATCCATGCCTTGCGTGTGGATATTCGCCGCCAGGGTGAGTAACGGCAACAGGCTCAGCCAACTGCCAGCCGTGCTTAAATGCCCTGGCGACCCGGTTCCTCCGGCAACTGCTCTTCGTCCATGGATTCCAGTTTCAACTCAAGCCCCCAGTCAGCAGGTTTGGCGGTCGGGGCCGGTGCCGCCGGAGCCACTGGCGCCACAACCGCCGGGTTGTCGCGATAGAGCTTGAGCTTCAAGCGCACGTTGTTCGCCGAGTCGGCATTCTTCACCGCCTCCTCTTCGTCGATGGCGCCTTGGTTGACCAGGTCGATCAGTGCCATGTCGAAGGTCTGCATGCCGAGGTTCTTCGACTTTTCCATGATCTCCTTGATCTCGGAAAACTCGTTGCGCTTGATCAGGTCGCGGATAGTCGGGGTGCCCAGCAATACCTCCACGGCGGCGCGGCGCTTGCCGTCGACGGTCTTGACCAGGCGCTGGGAAACGAAGGCCTTGAGGTTGTTACCCAGGTCGTTGAGCAACTGCGGACGGCGATCTTCCGGGAAGAAGTTGATGATGCGGTCCAGCGCCTGGTTGGCGTTGTTGGCGTGCAGGGTGGAGATCGCCAGGTGGCCGGTGTCGGCGAAGGCCAGAGCGTGCTCCATGGTCTCGCGGTCGCGGATCTCGCCGATCAGGATCACGTCCGGTGCCTGACGCAGGGTGTTCTTCAGCGCCGCGTGGAAGCTGCGGGTGTCCACACCGACTTCGCGCTGGTTGATGATCGATTTCTTGTGCCGGTGGACATACTCCACCGGGTCTTCGATGGTGATGATATGACCGCCGCTGTTGCGGTTGCGGTAGTCGATCAGCGCCGCCAGGGAGGTCGACTTGCCCGAACCGGTGCCGCCGACGAACAGCACCAGGCCGCGTTTCTCCATCACGGTACCGAGCAACACCTCGGGCAGTTTCAGGTCTTCGAACTTGGGAATATCCAGCTTGATGTTGCGCGCGACTATGGACACCTCGTTGCGCTGCTTGAAGATATTGATGCGAAAGCGCCCCACGCCGGCCAGGGAAATCGCCAGGTTCATCTCCAACTCGCGCTCGAACTCTTCACGCTGGGCGACATCCATCACCGCGTCGGCGATGGCGGCCACCTCACCGGGTTTCAAGGGCTCCTGGCTGAGCGCCTTGAGCACGCCATTGAACTTGGCGCACGGCGGCGCGCCGGTGGACAGATAGAGATCGGAACCATCCTGGCTGGCCAGGATTTTCAGCATTGAGTGGATATCCATGAACAGCGCTTCCGTCGAGTGGGTTTAATACCTTAGGCCAGGATTCGCCCATATCTCTAGCGAATCGGCGAAAACTAAAAAGTGACGTCATTCTGATGGCGCAGCAAACACTGGCACAATACACGCCCGGTAGAAATGAGGAACTCGTCATGGCAAAAGCAATGGCCCGCCATATTCTGGTGAAAACCGAAGCAGAAGCCGCCGCATTGAAGAAGCGCATCGCCGCCGGCGAGGCCTTCGACCTGCTCGCACGGCAGTATTCCACCTGCCCGTCCGGCAAGCGCGACGGCGACCTTGGCGAAGTGCGCCCGGGGCAGATGGTACGGGCAATCGATCAGGTCATCTTCAAAAAACCGCTGCGCGAAGTGCATGGCCCGATCAAGAGCCAGTTCGGCTATCACCTGGTGCAGGTGTTTTACCGCGACTGATGCCGGCAGATAAGCGGATAAAACCGCCCCCTCCGCGGTCTCTCCAGCCCATGCGACACCTGTTCCAGATACTTGCAGATTGCCCCGGAAATTGCCTTCTTGCGCCGTTTCGGAATGCCTACAACGTGGTACTTACAGCCCCACTTCGCATACGCAACTGCCCTGATAGTCTCTCAGCAGATATCCCCTATCTCCTGGTCGAGACGGAAGGTTCCCGCTGACCGCATCACAGGCTCAAACCTCAAGAAGCCCCCGGCTAAGCAATGCGCTTACCTTGTTTATTTATATGGATTTACTAAGGTTTTGACTGGGAGGCATGGACGGCGTCTGGCTAGCGCTTGCAGGTCAATCCTCAGAGGTTGTGAAAATATCGAGCGCAACGCCGCAGCCGGCGTTTTTGGCGATCCGTAGGGTGTCACTCGCCGCAGGCAGTGCACCATAGTTCAGCGGCGCGGCATAAAGCTGGCGGGTTGTCGCTGCGCTCCGAACGGAAGGCGCCCCGGCCACCCTACGTTCCGAACGGACTACCGATGTTTGAAGCATTCGCAGTAGGCGAGAGTTTTTTCACAGCCTCTCAGCCTTGCTGCAGGCCTGCTGCACGCTGGCATTCATTCCGCCGGATCAGACGGGGCCGCCTCAAATTACGCCAAGAGCAGAAGCTCACGCCAACATCAATAAAAATGCATTCAAGTATCATTAATATGACTTTGTAATTGACTTGATTGGGCAGCAAACTGGCCATCCCTTGGCTCCGCCATGCAACGCTTGACGGAGATAGCCAGCCGGAATTGAGTGCTTGTCCACGCAAAGAGAACGCTTGTCGATTCGAAATGCAAAGAGAGACCAAATATACAATTCCTTTTGCGCAATAGAGCACTTATGGCTAATTTTTACGATCCTGATACCAATTCCTTCTACAATTATGATGTTGTTCGCCAACTCACATTGACCAACCTAGTCCGAGGTATTTCCGGGATGAGTATGGGTGTATTCATTGCTGCTCAACCGGCTTGGCCAGCGCTGAAATTTGACCTTGCCTGGACCCGCCTTGGTCGTTTTCGACCGACTCATGCCGATATTGTGATCTTCGTCTTTGCCGGCGGCGCACTGTTCGCCACGTCGCTCTACGTGCTACACGCGCACTTGTCGCGTTCGCCTGATGTCCAATCGATCAACCTGTTTTAGAGGCTAACAGCCAGTCCGACAGGCATTTCTCAAGGAGGTAGGTTAATGATCAGCAAATTGCTTTCCCCGGATACACGCGGTCATACGCCGCTATGGATCGCTTTCTGGATCTATGGCGTGCTCGCCAGCCAAATTTATTTTGGTTCGATTCTCTATTTTTATCGCGCACTGGGAACGTTGCCATTAGGTGCGCTGCTGGCGGGCTTCGTTCTATACACCGCCTGGATCATGCGTTCGGTGTGGGTGAACGCATTCAATGTCGGCAACGAGACGTACGGCCATGCTGCGCGCTACCTCACCGTCGCCTGGGCTCTCAACGCCGTGCTCGTATCTGGCTTCCTGCTCCTCGGGCACGTAGGCATGGTCTCGGTGCCCATCTAACTCGGCAGCTGGCCATGATGGCATGATCCATCCTGGCAGTTACTCCAAACCTTAGCGAATAGCCTGTGTCGGACAGCAGGCTATGTTCTTCTGCGCCACTGCAGGCGGTAGTTCGTCATTGTATTGATGCGGCATGATCCAGTTATAGCGGCGCTATCAGACAATGACGGCTATCATTATTCGATGTTTACCTTCTAACTCAATCGGTTAGGTGGGTCATGCGGCGAAACGACAGATTGATGAAATACCAGATTGATATAAATGATATTGCACGTTGGAAGCGACACTGTTCATTAGAGTCAACTATTCCACCCCTCCACAATATCCCGGGTATACCACCCCAGGCGACCCGTCCCGGAATGTTGGCATGAGTCGGCACCCTCCTGGATTTCGCCTGGGCAAGGGTGACCTGATACAGGCGTGATGCCCTGACTTCACAGTCGTCTCGGATAAGTGCCGGTCAATTTCATTGCCGCATTGTTCTTATCTTGCCCGTGGTCGCCACTTTTCTGCCGGCCGTTTAACTCGTTATTTACAACCATACAGAGACTAAGCAAGAACAATGTACGAGTACTTTCTCGACTGGTTCAGAATTCTGGCTCCCGTCCAGTTCCACTTTCATCCAAGAGAGTGGCTGCGCGCTGCCATCGGGGTTGGTATCGTCATGTCGTTGACGGTGTCGCTCGGTGTCTGGCTGTTCGGAGCGTTGGTCACGTTGCATATCGTCGCCCCTGCGTGCGCCTCGGCGGTGTTGCTTTTCGCCGCCTCGTCCAGTCCCTTCGCCCAGCCATGGTCGGTTCTCGCCGGTAATATGCTCGCCACTCTGATAGGTGTCAGTGTTGGCCTGAGCGGGCTGGATACTCCGCCCGCCACGGTGCTGGCTGCCGGCCTCGCGCTGGTCTGTCTTTTGACCTTGCGCTGTCTGCATCCTCCAGGCTGTGCCTTGGCCGTGGTGGCGGTCAGTGGAGGCGCGGGGGTCGCAGAGATGGGTTACAAACTGCTTTGGCCAGTGGCAATCAACTCGCTGCTGTTGTTGGCAATAGCCCTGGTCTATAACAATCTCACCGGCCATACATACCCGAAATCGCGCCGATCCAGGGACAATAGCCATAACACCCGAGACCCACTGCCGGGAGATCGCATGAGTTTCACCCGGGACGACGTGGATCAGGCGCTCAAGGAGTTCGGCGAGTATGTCGACGTCACTAATGACGATCTCGAACACCTGATCAGGCAAACTGAAAAGCATGCCTTGCGCCGCAGCATGGGCGAGATTAGTGCGGCGGACATCATGTCTCGTGATCTCTGCTATGCCACTCCCGACACTTTTATCGAACAGGCCTGGCAGACGCTCAAGGAACACCGTTTACGTTCCTTGCCCGTTGTGGAGGAAAACGGCGGCAAGCTGGTCGGCATCATCACATTGATCGACCTGCTCAAACAGTTCCAGCCCAGCCAAGCACGAGTCAATTTTGGCCAGTTGAAGTATCTGCGTGGAACCAAGTTGCGCTCGATCATGAGCCTGCCAGTGGTTGCCGTGCCGCAGGACACCCACATGGTTGATTTGGTGTTCATGCTGTCCGACCGCGGGCTGCACTGCTTGCCGGTGGTGGATCGACAAGAGCGGTTGGTGGGCATGATCACGCAGACCGACTTGATCGCCGCGCTGTACCGCAATTGGCTAAAGCAATTGCCGGGCTGAGTTGCTGCAGACCGTTGCGATGATCCTTAGTCGCGCCTGACTCTGCCAGGTAACGAGGGGTTTCATATTTCATAATCCCAGCGCGACCAGTCGAAATTGTCCTGAGCCACCTCGCGCAAGAGCTTCAGGGCATTGTGCAGCGCGGGGCTGTCAACTGCTCTGGAATAGACCAGGTAGATTGGGTAGGAGAACTCCGGTGCCTTTTCCACTCGAGTCAGAATGCCTTCATCGATGTAAGGTTGCACGACACGGGCACGTAAATAACCGCGACCACCGCATTGCAACAGGTATTGCAGGGCAAGTGGTCCAAGGTTGAAGGAGAGCGCTGCGCGGGTGTGCTCGGGTAGCGCGATGTCGTGCAGTTCACGAAAGGCCGGCCCCCAGTCAACATACACATAGGGATCTGGATTGTTACTCTGCCCCACCTGTATCAGCTTTTCCTCGAGTAGTTGCTCGACCTGCAGGCTCGGCCAGTATTCCGGCTGATGTACCAGGGCGGCGTCGATTATGCCGAGGTCGAGCTGCTGTTGCAGCAAACTGCCACTGGCGACTTCGCTGCGCACCGCGTGCGCAGGCATGGCTTGGCGCAAGCATTGCAGCCATGCCAGCATCAAGGGGTTACACAGGCTTACCTCCGCACCCAGTGTCAGTAGATTGCCGTAACCATGAGGCAGAGGCAGATTCCGGCGTGCCGCTTCCCAGGTCTGCACCAATTGAGTCGCATAGGCGACGAAGCGCTCACCGTCGGGGGTGAGCCGCGCGCCGGCACGATTGCGTATGAAAAGCCGGCAGCTCAGCTGGTTTTCCAGGTTATGGACGCGCGCCGTTACTGCCGTCTGGGTGATATGCAGGCGCTCCGCTGTGGCGATAAAACTGCCACTGCGGATTATATCCAGAAAGGTACGGGCGAGATCGATGTCCATTGCGGCGCTTAAATTCAATAAAATTGCTGATAACTCCTATTGTACTGCATCGAATCCAGCCGAAGGCAAGGCAGGTGCTTTGCATGCCTGAACGGCCTGATGACACTCGAAAAAACAGAGAGGGCGCCGCCTGCACCATCGCGACAAAGAAAATCGTGCTCTCCGATCCGCGGCCGCGCTTTCTCGGTCGCTCCCCGCCCAGATAAGCGTCACCAGTGGCGGCCCAGACTGTCCGCCCTTGACGCCAGGTATCGGCCTCCATACAACTGCCGCCACACCTATGCGACAATGTGCTCAATGTCCGGCCTCAATCCCGCATTTATTGCCCAGCAACTGGGTCACAGCGTGCAAATGCTGCTCTCGACCTATGCCCGCTGGCTCAACTCAAGCTCCGATTGGGGCGAGCTGAAAAAACTGCACATTGATATCCAATCGGTATCAGCGCAATCCAGCCCGCCCTAAGTTATTGATAGGAAAGACCCTTGATCTCCACCGCAAACATCACCATGCAATTCGGGGCCAAACCCCTGTTCGAGAACGTTTCCGTCAAGTTTGGCGGCGGCAACCGCTACGGCCTGATCGGGGCGAACGGCTGCGGCAAGTCGACCTTCATGAAAATTCTCGGCGACGACCTGGAGCCGAGCGGTGGTCAGGTGATGCTGGAGCCTAACGTGCGCCTGGGCAAACTGCGCCAGGATCAGTTCGCCTACGAGGAGTTCAGCGTGATCGATACCGTGATCATGGGTCATGAAGAACTCTGGGCGGTCAAAGCCGAGCGCGACCGCATCTATTCGCTGGCGGAAATGAGCGAAGCCGACGGCATGGCCGTGGCCGAACTGGAAACCGATTTTGCCGAAATGGACGGCTACACCGCCGAATCCCGCGCCGGCGAACTGCTGATGGGCCTGGGTATTCCGCTGGCCCAGCATTTCGGCCCGATGAGTGAAGTCGCCCCCGGCTGGAAGTTGCGCGTGCTGCTGGCCCAGGCGCTGTTTTCCGACCCGGAAGTGCTGCTGCTCGACGAGCCGACCAACCACCTGGACATCAACACCATCCGCTGGCTGGAAAATATCCTGACCCAGCGCAACAGCACCATGATCATCATTTCCCACGACCGTCACTTCCTCAACAGTGTGTGCACCCACATGGCGGATCTGGATTACTGCGAACTGCGCCTGTTCCCGGGCAACTACGACGAATACATGACTGCGGCCACCCAGTCGCGCGAGCAACTGCTGTCGGACAACGCCAAGAAGAAGGCCCAGATCAACGAGCTGCAGTCCTTCGTCAGCCGCTTCTCGGCCAACGCCTCGAAAGCCAAGCAGGCCACCTCGCGCGCCAAGCAGATCGACAAGATCCAGCTGGCCGAGGTCAAGCCGTCGAGCCGGATCAGCCCGTTCATCCGCTTCGAGCAAAACAAGAAGCTGCACCGCCAGGCCGTGATCGTCGACAGCATGGCCAAGGGCTTCGACGGCAAGCTGCTGTTCGAAAACTTCAGCTTCACCGTCGAAGCCGGCGAGCGCGTGGCCATCATCGGCCCCAACGGCATCGGCAAGACCACCCTGCTGCGCACCCTGGTCGGCGAGCTGTACCCGGACGCCGGCACGGTCAAATGGACCGAAAGCGCCGAACTGGGCTACTACGCCCAGGATCACGCCTCCGACTTCGAAGACGAGAGCAACCTGTTCGACTGGATGGGCCGCTGGACCCAGGGCGGCGAGCAACTGGTGCGCGGCACCCTCGGCCGCATGCTGTTCTCCAACGACGAGATCCTCAAGTCGGTCAAGGTGATTTCCGGTGGCGAGCAAGGGCGCATGCTGTTCGGCAAGCTGATCCTGCAAAAGCCCAACGTGCTGGTGATGGACGAACCGACCAACCACCTCGACATGGAATCCATCGAGGCGCTCAACCTGGCGCTGGAGAACTACCCGGGCACGCTGATATTCGTCAGCCACGACCGCGAGTTCGTCGGCTCCCTGGCCACGCGCATCATCGAACTCTCCGCCAGCGGCGTAATCGACTTCAGCGGCAGCTACGACGACTACCTGCGCAGCCAGGGCCTGATCGCCTGAGCCAGGCAGCCTGGGCTGTAGAAGCACAGGCTGTTTGGCTTGTGTTTTTATATCCGCACCACGCCTTGTCGGAGCCAGGGGACACCTAGCCCTGCTGGTTAAGGCTTGGCGCGCGCCAGCGCTCCGGCGAAGATGGCGAGCACCCGCGATTACGTGCTGCTAGCGGAAATCGCCTCAGGCAGCCGGCTGGCCGCGCCCTGACCGCGACGCGATGCTTCCAGCGGTCGTGATCACCGGCATATCGAATTTCCTTGGGTAGCCCGGATAAACCGCGGGACGCGGTGCAATCCGGGAGAGCGATCCCGAATGGCGCCGGGCATAGTCGGCTACGCAAACACAAAGGCATCGGCACTCGCCTGGCAGCGGCCGCCCAGCCACGAAATTCGCGGATAAATCCGCTCCTACAGGGAGGCGGCGAACCAATGGTGCACTGCCTGTGGCGAGTGACACGGATCGCGAATGACTCAAGATCCGCAGGGCGGCCCGGGCGCAGTTCCGTTCGGAGCGCAGCGACAGCCCGCCGGATGTGGGTGGGTTCCAGGCTACGTCAGCTGCAGCGCACCGATGGCAGACTCAGCCGGCGGGATCTTCGCTGTCGCTCAACTCATCCAGCACTGCCTGGTGGCGGCTCTGCCAGTCCTCCAGGGAGATGCCGCTGCTCTTGAGCAGTTCCGGGTTGCACTTGACCAGGTACACCGCCGCCTTCTGCGCGGAATCCGCCACCTTGAGTTCCAGCGGCTGCCGATCGACCGGCCCTTCGTAGGCGATCCAGCGGCTGAACTCCTCGAACACGCTGCAGACCTTCTCGAAGTCCTCGTCGTGCATCTTCTGCCAGCCGTTCTCGATGTTCTCCAGGCGCTTGGGTTTTATCCCGACGATTTCCGCGAAGGCGGGCCGGCTCAGCCCCATCAGCTCACGCAAGCCTCGGAGCCGTTCGCCAGCAGTGAACAGAAAACGTTTCTTCGTCATCGTTAATCCAGCCTTGACGGAAAACCAGTACGCCACTAAATTACTAACTGCTAGTAATTCACGCTAAGCAAATGAAGACCGCCCACAGTAACAGGCTAGTCGAGGAGGTCGTAATGGTGCAGGAAGCCACATGAAAGTGGAAGAACTGGCCCCCGACCTGTTCGTTGGCTGCCCTCGCTACCTCACTCAGGAACGCTTCGCCAAACTGGCGGGGCTGCAGGAGCAAGAGCAGATGCTGGCCCTATGGATCGAGGAAGGGATTTTACCCTCGCGCCGCTTCGGCCGGCACCGACTGATCGACATCCAGGCGCTGCTCCAGCGCCTCGACCAAGCTGAAGGAACGCCGGGATGAAGCCCGTCTGCCTGTCACAAGTGTGCCTGCATGCCGCCGATCTGGTGCGGGGCAAGATTATCCACCTGAAAGCGGAAGAACGCGTCGTCTTCGAACCCTTTTCGGCGATCGGTTATGTAAGCTTCAGGCCCAACGCTCACACCCCCGCCCTCACCCTCTGCTCCTGCCGCCACCCCGCGCTCTTCGAATTCTATTTCTACTACCGCTGGCTGCCCGACAACCTGCAGCATTTCAAGCTGCCGCAGCGCGAGTGCCCGCTGGAGCCGATATAGAGGCACGGAACCCGGATAGGTCTGCTGGATGCTGGCGGCGCAACCCAACACCAATGGTGTGACGGCAACCGCAGTGATGGGTTACGCCGTTCTTGAGCGGTGGTCTTGCCCGGGATTTAGCGTGGCGGCTAACCTGCGCGGCCCGCCCCATCCGAATCTGCAGCTCGCCATGATCGACCTGCGCGGTGATCTACCGATTGCCGATGGGTATCGCTGCGCTCAACGCCATCCTACAAAAGCCCTGCTATCTCCGCGCGCCGCCAAAATCGTCGGCTGTCGCGGCGCGCCGAACGGACCGTCCCTGGCTCGAACAACGGTCGCCAACGCAGCCCGTACATAGCCAAAAGCCCCGCACTAGGCGGGGCTCGGGTTCAGCTCAGGCGCGTCTCAGAGCACGCAGACGCCAGGTTGGGTGCTTTGTGCCAGGTCCATCAGTTCGCGATTGGCGACCGCATACATGGCGTAATCGGTACCTGTCGCCGCACGCAACTCGGCGAGCATGGATTTCCAGCGCTCGACCATACGACGATGTTGCTCCAGCCAGACCACCACCCGCTCCTCGATCTGCGCCGGCCCGTCGATCATCTGCAGCACCGAAACGGTGATCGCCCGCTGCTGCCAGTCCAGGTCGTCGCGGAAGGCCTCCCGGGCCAGGGCCTGCCAGTTGTTTTCCACCGCCAGATTGGTGATCTGCTGCAGGTACCAGGACAGCTCCAGCGAACCGCCAACCGCGAAGTAGGACTCGGCCACCTTGGCCGGCTCCTGGGCGGTGACATCCGAGGCCTCGATGATCGGCAACAGGGTGTACAGATGGTTGGTGCCGGCCACCATGCGCGCCAGCACCTCAGGCACACCTGCCTCGACATAGGCCTGGAAGCGCGCCAGCCACTGCTCGCGGGCCGGGCCTTCAAGCAGCTCGTCCAGGCCCATGGCCAGCGCTTCGATACGCGGAGCGAAATGCGCCACGTCATGCGCGGCATCCAGCTCATTACGCCGGTTACGCAGGAACCAACGGGTGGCCCGGCGGCCCAGGCGCATCAGTTCGTCCATCATCTGCAGTTGCAGCTCGGCCGGCACCTGGTAGTCCAGCGCCTCGATCTGCTGCCACCAGTGCGGCAAACGGAACACATCGCGCACAACCACATAGGCCCTGGCGACGTTGGCCGAACTCATGCCGGTGGATTCCTTCAGGCGCTGCACAAAGGTAATGCCCATGTGGTTGATCAGGTCGTTGGCGATCTGCGTGCTGACGATCTCGCGCTTGAGGCGATGGCGACGCATCGGCTCGCCGAACTTCTGCGCCAGCAACGGCGGGAAGGCGGTCTCCATCTCGCGGGCCAGATACTCGTCGTCCGGCACCAGGGATTTGAGCAGCGACTCCTTCAGGTCGATCTTGCTGTAGGAGATCAGCACCGCAAGTTCCGGACGGGTCAGTCCCTGGCCCTTGGCAGCGCGCTCGTTGAGTTCGTCGTCCGTAGGCAGAAACTCCAGGGCACGATCCAGCTTGCCCGCCGCCTCCAGCCCGGCCATCACCCTCTTGTACTCGCCCTGGCGCTCACGAGCGCGGCGTTCGGCCAGCGACAGCGCCTGAGTCTGCTTGTAGTTGTTGCCCAGCACCAGGCCGCCCACCGCATCGGTCATCTCGACCAGCAGCTTGTTGCGCTGCTTGCCGGTCATGTCGCCGGCCGTGACGATCTCGTTGAGCAGGATCTTGATGTTCACTTCATGGTCGGAGCAGTCCACCCCGGCGGCGTTGTCGATGAAGTCGGTGAAGCTCGCCCCGCCGTTGAGGCCGTACTCGACGCGGCCCAACTGGGTCATGCCGAGGTTGCCGCCCTCGCCGATGACTTTCGCCCGCAGCTCGCAACCGTCGACGCGCAGCGAATCGTTGGCCTTGTCGCCGACATCGGCGTGGCTTTCCTTGCTCGACTTGACGTAAGTGCCAATGCCGCCGTTCCAGATCAGGTCCACCGGGGCTTTGAGCAACGCATTGAGCAGCTCGGTCGGCGCCAACTTGTCGGCGCTGATATCGAAACGCTCTTGCATTTGCGCACTGATGGCGATGCTCTTGGCGCTGCGCAGGAAGAGACCGCCGCCGGCGGAAATCAGCGCAGTGTCGTAATCGGACCAGCTCGAGCGCGGCAGGTCGAACAGGCGCTTGCGCTCGACGAAGCTCTTGGCCGCATCCGGGTTGGGGTCGATGAAGATGTGCAGGTGGTTGAAGGCGGCGACCAGTTGCAGCTTGTCCGACAGCAGCAGGCCGTTGCCGAATACGTCACCGGCCATGTCGCCGATGCCGATCACCGTGACTGGATCTTTCTGCACGTCGATGCCGCGCTCGCGGAAGTGGCGCTGCACCGAGACCCAGGCGCCCTTGGCGGTAATGCCCATGCCTTTATGGTCGTAACCGGCAGAACCGCCGGATGCGAAGGCGTCACCCAGCCAGAAATCGTAATCGGCGGCGATGCCGTTGGCGATATCGGAGAAGGTCGCGGTGCCCTTGTCGGCGGCGACCACCAGGTAGGGATCGTCCGCATCGTGGCGCACCACGTTGGCCGGCGGCACCACCACGCCTTCCTTGAGGTTGTCGGTGATGTCGAGCAAGCCGCTGATGAAGATCCGGTAGCAGGCGATGCCCTCTGCCATGATCTCGTCACGCGAGCCGCCTATCGGCATGCGCCGCGGCAGGAAGCCGCCCTTGGCGCCCATTGGCACGATCACGGCGTTCTTTACCTGCTGCGCCTTGACCAGACCAAGCACCTCGGTGCGGAAGTCTTCTTCACGATCCGACCAGCGCAAACCGCCGCGGGCGACATCGCCGAAACGCAGGTGCACGCCCTCGACGCGCGGCGAATA
Source organism: Pseudomonas sp. (assembly GCA_030699825.1). Taxonomy (GTDB): domain Bacteria; phylum Pseudomonadota; class Gammaproteobacteria; order Pseudomonadales; family Pseudomonadaceae; genus Aquipseudomonas. Next base: position 18,922 of record JAUYKV010000005.1, read on the forward strand.
GACGAATACCTCGAACTTCGGCGTCGGCTTGGGAATATTCGGAATCGCCCGTGGGTTGAGCTTGAAACTGAAGTAGGACTTCGCCGCGCCGCTGGCATCGGCCTGATAGAAGTTGGTGCGCAGGGTGGCCTTGATCAGGTCCAGGTAGCGCCGCAGGATGCGGTCTTCGTTGAGCACCGCCACGTTGTCCAGCGCAGCCAGGATGGCCTGCTCCAACTTCTGTTGCTTGCTCTCCAGGTCTTCGGCGCCGAGTTTGCGCGCCAGATAGAAGCGGGTCTTGAACAGCCGTACCAGCTCCTTGGCGATATTGGCGTGGTTGACCAGGGTACTGGCGATATAGCCGAGGCCGAAGCCCAGGCGAATCTGCTTCAAATAACGTGCATAGGCGCGCAGCAGCGCCACGTCACGCCAGGGCATGGCCGCGGTCAGCACCAGGCGGTTGAAGGCATCGTTCTCGGCATTGCCGCCGACGATATTGATGAAGGCATCCTGCAGGGTGTCGTTGAGCTGCTGGATATCCACATCCAGGCCTTCGGCGTAGGTGAAGGCGAAATCGTGGATCCAGAACTCGCGGCCGCTGCGCTGGTGCAGGCGATAGGGAAACTCACCGAGCACGCGCAGACCGAGATTCTCCAGGATCGGCAAGACGTCCGACAACGGCAGCGGCGTATCGGCGTGGTACAGCTTGCAGTGCAGTTGCTGGCCGACCTGGGTCAGCGGCTGGTAAAAGCTCATCACCAGCGGGTGCTCGCCGCTCAGGCTAAGCAGGTGTTGCATGTCGACCACCGCCGAATGCGGGGCGAAGCGCTCACGGTAACCGGCCGGAAAACCACTGGGGAAATCCGCCAGCACATTGGTGCCCTGGGCCTCGCCGAAGCCTTCCACCATCAGGCTGGTGTAATCGTCCTTCCACGAACGGCAGGCCTGGATCACTTCCTTTTCCAGGCGAACCGGATCGATCTGCACCTTGTTCTTCGGGTCGACGCGCAGGATGAACTGCACCCGCGCCAGTACCGATTCTGAGAAGAAGGTCCAGAACTCGCAATCGGCGGCCTGCAGGCGCTCCATCAGCAGTTGCTGGATCTTCTGACGGGTCTCGGTGGAGTAGACGTCGCGCGGCACATAGACCAGGCAGTAGCAGAAGCGGCCATAAGGATCGCGGCGCAAGAACACCCGAATCTTGTTGCGCTCCTGGATCTGCACGATGGCCATGGCGGTGTTGAACAAGTCTTCCACCGGGGTCTGGAACAGGTCGTCGCGCGGCAGTACTTCCAGCACCTGGGCCAGTTCCTTGCCCAGGTGCGCCTTGCTGTCGAAACCGGCACGCTGCTCGATCTCCGCCACCTTGCGGCGGATATAGGGAATGTTCCACACGCTCACGGCATACACCGCCGAGGTGTACAAGCCCATGAAGCGGCATTCCTTGACCACCCGGCCCTTGCTGTCCAATTCGCGTACCGAGACGAAGTCCGGGTAGGCCGGACGGTGCACGCGGCTCGGCACCGCGGCCTTGGCGAAGGACAGCAGCAGCGGTTCGCGCAGGTAGCTGAGCGCCTCCGGGTCGATATGCAGGTCGTCGCTTTTCAGCCCGCTACGCAGACGCTTGGACAGGCCGAGCAGGGACTGCTCGTCGTAGACGATGGTGCCGCCGTCCGGCGCATCGACCACGCTGAATTCTTCATAGCCGAGGAAGGTGAAATGGTCATCCAGCATCCAGCGCATGAACACTTTGATTTCTTCCAGCTCGGCGGCCTCGACCCCGAGACCGGCCTGGCCCGACTTGCTCTTGTCCAGCCAGGTCAGCAGCTCCTGGGCCTTGGCCTTCATCGGCTGGAAATCGGTGACGCTCAAACGCACTTCGGAGAAGACGTCGTGCAGGGCCTTTTCCAGAATGCGCAGCTCGCTGGCACTGGCGCAGCGATCGATCTCCAGAAACATCAGCGCTTCCTGCAGCACGTCCTTGCCCTGGGTGCCCTTGGGCAGGATCTCCAGCAGCTCGCCCTGCTTGTTGCGACGCACGCTGAACACGCTGTTCTGCAGGGTGTGGATGCTGTAACCGCGGCGATTCAGCTCCATGCGTGCCGAATCGACCAGAAACGGAATGTCGCTGCGCAGAATTTCGATGGCGCTATGGGTGGACTGCCAGCCGTGCTTCTCATAATCGGGATTGAAGGCGCGAATTTCAGTCTTGGCATGATCGAAGCGCTGCAACAGGCGCCAGGAAGACAGGGTGCACCCGACCAGATCGGAAAGACGACGCTCGGTCAGTTCTTCAAGCGCGATGATGCCGAAAAACTGCTCGGCGAACAGCGCGACTTGTGGCAATGCTTGTTCGCTGACGTGCTGCGCCAGAGCCGCTTGCAGTTGATGCTGGAAGTCGGCTTTGCTGGCCGCCGTAAAGAACGCCATGTTTAATATGCTCCGGTTGGCTTGAGAATCGATTAGCAGGCTTAGGGCTGTTACGAGTCTTGCGCTTACGCCACAACGTTAGTCCACATGGCAATTGCTGCGTTCAAAATGCTTGCCCCATGGTTATGGCGCCATCGGCGACTCGCTGGTCACATTTGCCGCATGAGCTTAACGAGGGAACGCCTTGCAGCGCTTGCCACGCTGCGACATTTTCTTTCAACCCAGATACCCGCCCCGAAAAAATGCAGTCGAAAGCGGATAATCACGACAATTGCTACAACCGATGGGTATCGCTGCGCTCATCCTGCAAAAACCCTGAACCTACTGATTGGTCTGCGCCCCGCAATCCAGCCTGTGCTGTCGCGCATAGCAGGCCCTTCCCCTTATGCATTAAAGTGTCACCCTGCTGTGGCGACCGTAGCCCGACGCGCCAATCCCGCCAGGAATAGCCAACGATGGAACACCGTGAAGCGCTTCTCACGCTGCGAACCTTTCTCTCCACCCAGATCCTCGGCCAGGAAAAACTCATCGATCGGCTGCTGATTGCCCTGCTTGCCGACGGTCATATGCTGGTCGAAGGCGCGCCCGGTTTGGCCAAGACCAAGGCGATCAAGGAACTGGCCGAAGGCATCGAGGCCGAGTTCCATCGCATCCAGTTCACCCCGGATCTGTTGCCCGCCGACATCACCGGCACCGAGATCTACCGTCCGGAAACCGGCAGTTTCGTGTTCCAGCAGGGGCCGATTTTTCACAACCTGGTGCTCGCCGACGAGATCAACCGCGCGCCGGCCAAGGTGCAGTCGGCGCTGCTCGAAGCCATGGCCGAGCGCCAGGTCAGCGTGGGCCGCAGCACCTACGAGCTGTCGCCGCTGTTCCTGGTGATGGCCACGCAGAACCCGATCGAGCAGGAAGGCACCTACCCGCTGCCCGAGGCCCAGCTCGACCGCTTTCTGATGCACGTGAAGATCGGCTTCCCGGATGCCAACGTCGAGCGCAAGATCCTCGCCCAGGCCCGCGGCGAAGCGCTGCATGGCGAAACCAAGCCCGAGCACCGGGTCAGCCAGCAGGCGATCTTCTCTGCGCGCAGGGAAATCCTCGGCCTATACATGGCCGATGCGGTGGAGGAATACCTGGTGCAGCTGGTGATGGCCTCGCGCACGCCGGCCAAGTTCGACCCGGAACTGGCCGAATGGATCGCCTATGGCGCCAGCCCGCGTGGCTCGATTGCCCTGGATCGCTGCGCGCGCGCCCACGCCTGGCTGGCCGGGCGCGAATTCGTCAGCCCGGAAGACATCCAGGCCGTGCTGTTCGATGTGCTGCGCCACCGCATCATCCTGTCGTTCGAGGCCGAAGCGGCCGGGATCGACCAGGACCGCGTGGTCCAGCGCATTCTCGATGTGGTGGCGGTCGCCTGATGCCCAGCGCCCACGCAGCCCGGATGCACTCCGGGAATCAGCGAATAATGCGCCCGGATCGCCTCCGGGCGTCCTGCTGAGCCGACGTGCACAGCCTGCCCAGCCAACCCGGCGTCCGGGTCAATCTCGCCGAACTGATCGAGATGCGTCACCGCGTGCGCGAGGTGCAGCTGTTTTCCACGCCGGCGCAGCGCAGTCCGCTGATCGGCTTGCACCACTCCAAGCTGCGCGGACGCGGCGTGGATTTCGACCAGGTGCGGGTGTACCAGGCTGGCGACGACGTGCGCACCATCGATTGGCGGGTCACCGCGCGCACCCAGGAGCCGCACACCAAGCTGTTCCATGAGGAACGCGAGCGGCCGATCTACCTCCTCGTGGAGCAGAGTCCGCGGCTGTTCTTCGGCTCCGGGCTGATGTTCAAATCGGTGCTCGCCGCCCAGGCCGCCAGCCTGATCGGCTGGGCCGCCCTGGGTCACAACGACCGCATCGGTGGCCTGGTATTCGGCGGGGAGCAGCACGAAATCAAACCGCGGCGCAGCAAGCAGAGTCTGCTGCAGCTGCTCAATCGCCTGGCCCGCGCCAATCAGGCGCTGTCCAGCGACGGCCAAGCCAGCCATGACAGTTTCGGCCTGGCCCTGCGCCGCGCCCGCGAAGTGCTGCGCCCCGGCAGCCTGGCGGTGATCATCTGCGACGAACGCACCCTCGGCGACAGCAGCGAACAACAATTGAACCTGCTGGCCCGGCACACCGACCTGCTGTTGCTGCCAATCTCCGACCCGCTCGACCATGCCCTGCCGGCCGCCGGCTTGCTGCGCTTTGCCGAGCGCGGCGCGCAACTGGAACTCGACACCCATGACGCCAACCTGCGCCAGGCCTATCGCGCCCAGGGCGAGGCGCGTCAAGCGCGCTGGCAACGCCTGGCGCAGAAGCTCGGCGTGCCCTTGCTGGCGCTGAGCACCCAGCGTGAGATGATCGAACAACTGCGCGACCACCTCAACGCGCAACGTCCCGGTAAACGGCTATGAACCCGCTGGACCAACTCGAGCCCCTGATCGCTCCGGCGCCGATCGACTGGTGGCCGCCCGCGCCCGGCTGGTGGCTGCTGGCCGTGCTCGTGCCGCTCATGGCCTGGGGCCTCACGCGCCTGTTGCAACGTCTCAAGCGCAGGCGCACGGCAAGCGTCAGCGACAACGCCCTCGATCCGCTGCGGCTGGCCGCCCTGGCGGAACTCGAACAACTGGGCAAACCCTACGGCGGCGCGCCCGCCGGCCCCTGGTTGCAGCAGCTCAATGGCCTGCTCAAACGCCTGTGCCGCCAACACCATCCGCAGAGCCACAGCCACACCCTGAGCAGTCGCGGCTGGCTGGCGTTTCTCGACAGCCGCTGCCCGGCGGCCGGGCTGACCCGCTGGATGATTCTGGTCGAAGGCGCCTATAAACCGCACTGCACGCTCGACGACAAGGCCATCGACGGGCTCAACCAGGCGGTCGCCATCTGGATTCGCAAGCATGTTTGAGTTCGCCTGGCCCTGGCTCATCCTGCTCGCACCGCTGCCCTGGTTGTTGCGCCTGCTGCTGCCAGCGGCGGACAGCGGCGAGGCGGCGCTGAAAGTCAGCTTCCTCGGCGAGCTGGAGGGTTTGGCCGGACGCCGCGCCCGGGCCAATCTGCCGGCCTGGCGCCAACAGGCGCCTTTCGCCCTGCTCTGGTTGCTGCTGCTCACGACCACCGCCCGCCCGGAGTGGGTCGGCGAGCCGCTACCGATTCCCGCCAGCGGCCGCGACCTGCTGCTCGCGGTGGATGTGTCCGGTTCCATGGCCTACGCCGACATGCGCTGGCAAGACGAGGAAGTCGACCGCCTGACCCTGGTCAAACACCTGCTCGGCGACTTCATCGAAGGCCGCCAGGGCGACCGCGTCGGCCTGATCCTGTTCGGCAGCAAGGCCTACCTGCAGGCGCCCCTGACCTTCGACCGGCGCACCGTGCGCACCTGGCTCGACGAAGCGGTGATCGGCATCGCCGGCAAGAACACCGCCATCGGCGATGCCATTGGCCTGTCGGTCAAGCGCCTGCGCCAACGTCCGGCGGACAGCCGCGTGCTGGTGCTGGTGACCGATGGCGCCAATACGGGCGGCGAGATCGAGCCGCTGATCGCGGCGCGCCTGGCCGCCGAGGAAGGGATCAAGATCTACCCGATCGGCATTGGCGCGGATCCGCAACAAGGCGGGATCGCCGGTCTGTTCGGCCTCAATCCGGGGCTGGATCTGGACGAACCGAGTCTGCGTGCAATAGCCGAGGTGACCGGCGGCGAATACTTCCGCGCCCGCGACAGCCAGGAACTGCGCGCTATCGAGCAACAGCTCGACCGCCTCGAACCGGTGGCGCAGCAGCCGACCCTGGCGCGCCCGGCCCAGGCCCTGTATGCCTGGCCACTGAGCGCCGCGCTGCTGCTCAGCGTGCTGCTGGTGGGCCGCGAACACTGGCCGCAATTGCGCCAACGGCTGCGCCTATTGGCACAACGTCCCTGGCGGAGACAGCCATGATCGAAGATTGGTTACAGGCTGTATGGCCGCACTGGTTGCGCCTGTACTGGCTGCTGGCGGTGCCACTGCTGGCCGGGTTGCTCTGGCAACTCTGGCACCGGGAGAAGCGTGCCGGTCGCTGGCAACTGCTGCTGCCGCCGGCGTTTCATGCGGCGCTGCTCAGCGGCGGTCGGGGTCACGCCAGTCGCCTGCCCTGGATCGCCCTCGGGCTGGCCTGGCTGCTGGCGCTGCTGGCCCTGCTCGGCCCCAGCTGGCAACGCCTGGAGCAGAGCAACCTGAAACCCGCCGATCCGTTGGTGGTCCTGCTCGAACTGACCCCGCAGATGCTCGCCAGCGACACCCCGCCCAACCGCCTGGCGCTGGCTAAACGCAAGCTGCTCGACCTGCTCCAGGCCCGCCGCGATGCACAGACCGCCATCGTCGTGTTCGCCGGCAGCGCCCACACCCTGGTGCCGCTATCCGACGACCTGGCGACCAGCCGCAACCTGCTCGAAGCGCTCACGCCCTCAATCATGCCCGAGCCGGGCCGGCGCGCCGACCTGGCGCTGAATTTGGCCCTGCAACTGCTGGAACAGGGCGGCCAAGGCCAGGGCCGCATCCTCCTGATCGGCAGTGGCCTCGATCAGCAGGAACGCCTCGGCATCAGCCAGGCCCTCGGCGAGCGCGGCGCACGCCTGCATATGCTCGGCATCGGCAGTGCCGAGGGTGCGCCTATCGTTCAGGAAAACGGCTCATTGCTCAAAGACGCCCAGGGCGCGATTCTGATTCCCCGTCTCGACAGCGCCGGCTTAGCCCGCTTCGCCCGGCAGATCGGCGGGCGTTATCGCCAAGCCAGCCTGGATGACCGCGACCTGGATGACCTGGGCCTGCTCGCCGCGCCCCAGCAACTGCACAGCGACGGCGAACAGACCCGTCTGCAGACCTGGGCCGACCAGGGCCACTGGCTGCTCCTGCCGCTGTTACTGCTGGCCGCCTGCGCCGGCCGCCGGGGCTGGTTGTTCTGCCTGCCGCTGCTGATGCTCGGCGTACCGCAGACCAGCTACGCCTTCAGCTTCGACGACCTCTGGTGGCGCGCCGATCAACAGGGCCAGCGTCTGCTCGAGGCGCAGCGCCCCGGCGAAGCCGCCGCACGCTTCGCCGATCCGCAGTGGCAAGGCCTGGCACTCTACCAGGCCGGCGATTACCCGGCCGCGGCCGAACGCTTCGCCCGCGGCGACAACGCGGTCGCCCACTATAATCGCGGCAACGCCCTGGCCCGCAGCAATGAACTGGAGGCCGCCCTGGAGGCCTACAACCAAGCCCTGGAATTGCAGCCCGAGCTGCTCCCGGCGCAGAAAAACAAGGCCCTGATCGAACAACTGCTGCAGCAAAGCCAACAACAGAACCAGGAGCAAAACCAGGAGCCACAAGCAGACAAGGCGCCAACCCCGCCGCAACAACCACAGGCAGGGTCGGCCGAGCCCGATGCCGACAAGCCAGCGCCCGCCGCCGGCCAATCCAGCCCGAGCGACGAGAAGCAAGCGCCCAGCCAACCCACGCCCGGCGACGGCGACACGCCGACGCCCAGCCAACCGGACGATGATCAGCAGGGCGAAGAACAGATCGCCAGAGCCGCACAACCCCTCGATGACGAGCGGCGCCAGGCCCTGGAACAGTGGCTGCGGCAAATTCCCGATGAACCGGGCGAGTTGTTGCGGCGTAAATTCTGGTACGAACAGCAACAGCGTCAGGAACTAACTCGATGACCCGCCTGCTCTGCACCCTTTTCCTCAGCCTGCTGGCATTCCAGGCCAGCGCGCAAAGCTTCAGCGCGAGCATCGACCGCGCCCGTCTGAGCGCCAGCGAAACCTTCGAACTGACCCTAGAATCCGACGACGCCACCCAATTCGGCAAACCCGACCTCGGTCCACTCGACACCCTGTTCGAGGTGCTCGGCACCCGCCAGGTCAACCGCCTGACCACGGTCAACGGCGAGTCCCGCGCCATCACCCGCTGGATCGTCACCCTGCAACCGAAACAGAGCGGCTACGTGGTGGTCCCGCCGCTGACCCTGGGCGACCTGCAGACCCTGCCGATCACCCTGCACGTGGAGGAAGCCAACGGCGACAGCGCGGCCAGCAAACTGGCACCGGTATTCATCGACGCCAGCCTCGATCAGTCGAGCGTCTACGTCCAGGAACAAAGCGTGCTAACCCTGCGCATCTACCACTCCGTCTCGCTGTATGACGACAGCAGCCTGAGCCCGCTGGAAATGCCCGACGCACGGATCGAACAACTCGGCAAACCGCGCACCTACGAAAAAGACATCAACGGCATCCGCCATGGCGTGATCGAACTGCGCTACGCGATCTTCCCCCAGCGCAGCGGCGAACTGACCATTCCCGCCCAGGCGTTCACCGCCACCCTGGTCGACCGCTCCAGCCGCAAAGACTTCCAGCCATTCGGCCCGCGCCCCGGCAAGGTCGCCCGGGTAAAGTCGCCGCAAATCCCCCTGACGGTCAAAGCCAAGCCCGCCGACTACCCGAGCGATGCACCCTGGCTACCGGCCCGCGCGCTGAGCCTGGCGGAAAGCTGGAGCCCGCAACCGGACGACGCCAAAGTCGGCGACTCGCTGACGCGCAACCTGATGCTCAAGGCCGACGGACTGTCCAGCGCCCAACTCAATCCCTTGCCCGCCACCGAGGTAGAAGGTCTGCGGCGCTACCCGGACCAACCGCAACTGGCCAACCAGGTCAGCGACAACGGCGTGATCGGCAGTCGTGAGGAGCGCGAAGCCCTGGTGCCCAATCGCAGCGGACAATTCGAACTGCCGGCGATAGAAATCGTCTGGTGGAATACCCACGAAGATCGCCTGGAACGCACCAGCCTGCCGGCCCGCCGCCTCGCAGTCGCGCCCGCCCCCGGACTGGAAGCAGAGCCGCTAGCCAGCGACACGCCGACCCAGGCCTGGGTCCAGGGCCCGCCGTTGTGGCCCTGGCAACTGAGCAGCGCCATTCTCAGCCTCAGCACCCTGTTCGGCTTCGGCCTCTGGTGGCATGCCCGCCGCCAACCGGCCATCGCCCGCACCAACCAGACCGGCCCCAGCCCGCGCACCCTGCTCGACGACCTCAAACGCGCCTGCCTGGCCAACGACTCGCAAGCCACCCGCCACGCCCTCGACGCCTGGGCCCGCCAGCAACCGGAAACCCTCGCCGAAATGGCCGCCCGCTTCGTGCCCCTGTCCGACGCCCTCGACGGCCTGAATGGCGCGCTCTACAGCGAAATAGGCCAGCACTGGCAAGGCGAAGACCTCTGGCTCGCCATCCGCACCCTGCCCAACAACGCAGCCGGCGGCAACCCCAGCACCCAGGAAACCAGCCCACTGCCGCCGCTCTACCCGCGCTAAGCAGCGCCGCCGGCACGCCACTTGCGACATCCCCCCCTTAATGCACCACCCCATAGGGCGTACTCGCGCAGCAGTACGCCAGTTGCGACCTGAACGCCGAAAGCAAAAGAACCCTGCAAGATGGCTCTCTCAGGGGGCTTGCAAAAGTGGCGGTGAAGGTGGAATTCGAACCCTGTATTTTTTGCTTTCGATTCGTCGAAAACCGTTGCAATACGGGGGCTTCCGCCCTCCCCTAAGTGTCGATTCGGCGCAATCTGGCGCAGTGGTTTCGACACTTTATCGACACGGTCATTAGCGGTAGGATGTAGCCTCTTTGCCAATTTTTGCCAAAGGCGAACTCCATGAGCACCATGAACATATCACTACCCGAAGCCTTGAAAAGCTTTGTCGATGAGCAGGTTGGCCAGCATGGCTACAGCACCAGTAGCGAGTACATTCGCGAGCTGATTCGCAAGGATCATGATCGACAACACCTGCGTGGCCTGCTCCTGGCTGGAGCGGAATCCGCCCCCACTGCGCCTGCCGATGGCGCCTACTTCGAATCGCTACGCGCCAAGGTGCGGAACGCTCAGGGATGAAGGCCAAACTGGTTATCCCGAGAGCACTGGCAAGCCAGGATGTTGATGACGCGATCAGCTACTACCTGAGCGAAGGCGCCGAACAGGCCGCGCTTGGCTTCATTGATGCCCTGGAAAAGGCCTATGCCCGCATTGGCCGTCACCCATCGGCTGGCTCAACCCGCTACGCCCACGAACTCGACCTGCCGGGGCTGCACTGCTGGCCACTGAAGCGCTACCCCCACATCGTCTTCTATGTAGAGCGCGACGATCACATTGACGTGTGGCGCGTACTCCACGGGATGAGGGATATTCCTGCTTGGCTGAGCGATACCCCTACCCACTGAGCCGTGCACCCTTCACGGCAAGACCTTCCAACGCCGCTGGAGTCGCGTGTATTTCGGCCAGGACAAAGCCGATTGTCAGCGCTGGATTAAGAAGCTGCTGCCGATCTGCCATCCGGCCCCCTGGCCGTCACTTCGGATTGACCCAGGAACACGCCCTGCAACTCTATCGGGGGCGTGGTGTGAGGGTGGCGGCATGACTATTCGGCTCATCACTCAAAAGCCGGCCTTGGGATGCGCAGCTGTCACCCGATCACCTGCAAGACGCGCTGCCCCTCAACCCGCTGATCGATGCGGGGCATTAACAAAACGTACGACTTGTCGTACGCTAGCCATCTGGATCCAGGAGGCTCAGCCCCATGCAAACCCTAACCGCAAGTGAAGCACGCACAAACCTGTACCGGCTCATGGACCAATCAGCCGAATCACACCAGCCCATTTTGATTTCGGGCAAGCGGACTAACTCTGTTCTGGTGTCAGCCGAAGATTGGGACGCCATCCAGGAGACTCTCTACCTACTGTCTGTTCCGGGCATGCGCGAGTCGATCAAGGAAGGCATGGCCGAGCCGGTCGAGGAATGCAATAAGGAACTGGATTGGTGACTTGGCAGCTCGTCTACACAAAACAGGCTCAGAAAGATGCACAGAAGCTCGCGGCAGCAGGTCTGAAGGACAAAGCGAAAGGATTGCTCGCCGTTGTGCAGGAAAACCCGTTCCAGAACCCGCCGCCCTATGAAAAGCTGGTCGGTGATCTTGCCGGGGCTTACTCGCGGCGCATCAACATTCAACACCGGCTGGTATATCAGGTGCTGCAAGACGAACAGGTGGTGAAGGTGCTGCGGCTCTGGTCGCACTACGACTGACCGACATTTTCGACACCTCATCGACACCAGCAAAAGCCAAAAAGCAAAAAGCCCTGAAATCTTGTTAGAAATCAGGGCTTTAGCATTTCGAAAGTGGCGGTGAAGGTGGGATTTGAACCCACGATACGATTTCTCGTATACACACTTTCCAGGCGTGCTCCTTCAACCACTCGGACACTTCACCGGATCTCGGCTGACACTGGGTGTCTGTCGAGGCGCGCTAATCTAGCCGAAGAGCTCGCCAAAGGCAAAAGTTTTTTTCAGAAGATTCATGCGCTTAAGCCGAATGCTCGGTATCCGCCCGGCAAGCAGGGGCCTTGGCTGCGTGCCGTGCTTGCCAGCAGCACCGGCGCGGGCAGAATGATCGTCTGCCTATCGTCCATTTCAAGCCGATAGGCTGCAAACACCCGCCACAGCTGACTCACCAGTCAGCCACGGCGCTTTACCTGGACGCTGCGGGTGGGTAACTTCTGCTGCACTTCAGTCCAAGGAACCCGCCATGAGCGACCTGATCAGCTACCAATTGGAAGACGGTATTGCCACTCTGACCCTGTGCAACGGCAAGGTGAATGCCATCTCGCCGGACGTGATCGCAGCCTTCAATGCCGCACTGGATCGTGCCGAGCAGGACAAGGCCATCGTCATCGTCACCGGCCAGCCGGGCATTCTGTCCGGTGGTTACGACCTCAAGGTGATGACCTCCGGCCCGCAGAACGCGGTCGCCCTGGTTGCCGCGGGCTCGACCCTGGCTCGGCGCATGCTCGCCCATCCCTTCCCGATCATCGTCGCCTGTCCGGGCCATGCTGTGGCCAAGGGTGCCTTTCTCCTGCTCTCGGCCGACTACCGGATCGGCGTCGAAGGGCCGTTCAGCATCGGCCTGAACGAAGTGCAGATCGGCATGACCATGCATAACGTCGGCATCGAGCTGGCACGTGATCGCCTGGACAAGTCGACGTTCCAGCGCTCGGTGATCAATGGCCAGATGTTTGACCCGCAAGGCGCGGTGGATGCCGGCTTCCTCGACAAGGTGGTGCCAGCCGAGCAACTGCTGGCCACAGCCCAGGCGGTCGCCCAGCAGCTGAAGAAAATCAACATGAACGCGCACAAGAACACCAAGCTGAAGGTGCGCAAGGCACTACTGGAAACCCTCGACCAGGCCATCGAGCTGGACAAGCAGCACCTGGTCTGACGCTCAGGGTCACGATCGCTCTCCGGCCCGGCCTTGCGCCGGGCACTTTTATCACGATGTACTGGTTACGGGCTGCAACCGCCGATCGCTGCAACGGCATGCTTCACCCGACCGCTTCCAGGCCGCTCGTAGCGCAACGCCGCAGCGGGCGTTTTTGGCGATCCGTAGGGTGTCACTCGCCGCAGGCAGTGCACCATGGTTCACCGGCGCGGCATAAAGCTGGCGGGTTGTCGCTGCGCTCCGAACGGACGGCGCCCCGGCCGCCCTACGCTCCGAACGGACTACCGATGTTTGAAGCGGTCGCAGTAGGCGGAGTTTTTTCACAAGCTCTCAGTCATTCAGGCCGGCGCGGCCGTGGGCGACGAAGCGCATCATCCACTCGGCCACCGTGTGGCCCTGGTGCTCGTGTTGCAGGCTGTCGACGCCCTTGCGATAGGCCTCCTGGCCAATGTGCTGCTGGCGAATCTCCAGCAGCTCCTTGGAATAGTTGTGGATGAACTCCGGATGGCCCTGGAAGCACAGCACCTGGTCGTCGATGCAGTAGGCGGCGATCGGGCAGAAGTCGCTGGAGGCCAGCAGCGTGGCATTTTCCGGCAGCTTGGTGACCTGATCCTGGTGGCTGATCAGCAGGGTCAGCTCCTCCAGCACCGGGCTCATCCAGGCCGGCTGGTGGGCCAGGCGGTAGCGATGGGTGCCCACGCCCCAGCCCTGTTCGGCACGCTCGGCCTTGCCGCCGAGCAGCAGCGCCAGTAGTTGGTGACCGAAGCAGATGCCGAGCAGCTTATCGCCGTGGGCATAGCGCTCGAGCAGATAGCTCTTGAGGGTTTCGATCCACGGGTCGCTGCCAAACGAATCGGCCTTGCTGCCGGTGACCAGGTAGGCGTCGTAGTGTTCGCTGTCCGGCGGGTAGCGGCCTTCCATCACGTTGTACACGGTGAACTCGGCGGCGATCGGCTGGCGAGCGAAGAGCTGCTCGAACATCCGGCCATAGCCCTGGTACTGGTCGACCAGTTCGGGGCGAAGAATGTCAGTTTCCAGAATGCAAATCTGCAACGGCATGGGGCAAATACCTGAAACGCGGGTGGTGGTTGGTAGGGTGTTCAAGCCTGCCTGTGGCCGGACGGCAAGGCAAGAGGACGAGTTGCCAGCCCGGCACAAAGTCGACCGATTGCCAAGTCTGCGCCTGTATCAGCGGGTTCGATAGTCCGCCTATCGCCCGTTCGCGCCTGTCACCCCGTACACAGGTGATCGGCGCGACGGACCGACGGACAGGCACTCGATCAACACCCCCGATACAGCAACAAGCTCTCACCACCAGCGCAGGGCGTTCGCGCAGCGACGCAGCATGATCGGCGCGCTTGCGTGTTCCCTGCGGTTCACTCGGAGTCAGAAAATTTTGTTCCTGGCGGCTTTCTCCAGCAACAAGGCCGGCGGCAGGAAACGCTCGCCGTACTGCTCGGCCAGGTACTGGGCGCGGGCGACGAAATCGCGGATGCCGTACTGGTTGATGAACTGCAGCGCCCCACCGGTCCAGGCGGCAAAGCCAATGCCGAAGATCGAGCCAATGTTGGCGTCTGCCACCGACTCGAGCACGCCCTCCTCCACGCAGCGCACGGTTTCTATGGCCTGGATGAAGAGGAGGCGATCGCGCACATCCTGCTGCGAGATTTGCGCCTCAGGCTTTTCGAAACGGGTCTTGAGCTGCGGCCACAGGTGCTTCTTGCCGCCGACCGGGTACTCGTAGAAACCCGCACCGGCCGCTTTGCCCGGTCGTTTGTATTCACCCAGCATCTGCTCGATCACCGCGAAGGCGGGATGCGGCGCGATGCTCTTGCCCTCCTCGGCCAGGTCCTTGAGGGTCTGCTGGCGGATGTGATTCATCAGGCTCAGCGACACTTCGTCGCTGATCGCCAGCGGGCCGACCGGCATGCCGGCCTTGCGCGCCTCGGTTTCGATCATGGCCGCGTTGATGCCTTCGCCGAGCATGGCGATGCCTTCGTTGGTGAAGGTGCCGAACACCCGCGAGGTGAAGAAGCCACGGCTGTCGTTGACCACGATCGGGGTCTTGTTGATCTGCATGACGTAGTCGAAGCCGCGCGCCAGTGCCTCGTCGCTGGTGCGCTCGCCCCTGATGATTTCCACCAGCGGCATTTTGTCCACCGGGCTGAAGAAATGCAGGCCGATGAATTTCTCCTGTTTCTGTACCGCAGTGGCCAGGCCAGTGATCGGCAAGGTCGAGGTATTGGACGCGACCAACGCATCCGCCAGCGCGACCCGCTCGGCGGCGGCGGTGACATTGGCCTTGAGGTCGCGATCCTCGAATACCGCCTCGATGATCAGATCGCAGCCTGCGAAGTCGGCATCCTTGTCGCTGGCCTTGATCCGCGCCAGGATGCCGTCGCGCTTGTCGGCACTCATCTGGCCGCGGCCGACCTTTTTCTCCAGCAGTTTGGCCGAATAGCTCTTGCCCTTCTCGGCCGCTTCCAGCGAGACGTCCTTGAGCACCACCTCGATACCGGCCACGGCCGAGACATAGGCAATGCCCGCGCCCATCATGCCCGCGCCGAGCACGCCGACCTTGCGCGTTACGTAGGGCTCGAAGCCCTGGGGCCGCGAGCCACCGGCGTTGATCTGGTTGAGCTGGAACCAGAAGGTGCCAATCATGTTCTTCGCCACTTGGCCGGTGGCCAGTTCGGTGAAGTAGCGCGCCTCGATGATCTGCGCGGTGTCGAAGTCGACCTGGGTGCCCTCGACCGCGGCGCACAGGATCTTCTCCGGAGCGGGGAAACAGCCCTTGGTCTTGTCGCGCAGAATGGAGGGGGCGATGGCGAGCATCTGCGCCACATTGGGGCTTGCCGGGGTGCCGCCGGGGATCTTGTAACCGGGCATATCCCAGGGTTGCTTGGGCGCCGGGTTGGCCAGAATCCAGGCCCGCGCCTTGGCCAGCAGATCATCCTTGTCGCTGGCCAGTTCATCGATCAGGCCGGCCTTGAGCGCGGCATCCGGGCGCACCTTCTTGCCTTCGAGCAGATACGGCAGAGCCTTTTCCAGCCCCAGCAGGCGCACCATGCGCACCACCCCGCCGCCGCCGGGCAGCAGGCCGAGGGTCACTTCCGGCAGGCCGAATTGCACGCGGGAACTGTCCAGGGCAATGCGGTAGTGACACGCCAGGCAGATTTCCCAGCCGCCGCCCAGAGCGGTGCCATTGATCGCCGCCACCACCGGTTTGCCCAGGGTTTCCAGGCGGCGCAGTTGGCCCTTGATCGTCAGGATCATGTCGTAGAACGGCTTGGCATCGGCCTTGCTGACCTTGATCAGCTCATTGAGATCGCCGCCGGCAAAGAAGGTCTTCTTCGCCGAGGTGACGATCACCCCGGCGATGCTGTCCTTCTCGGTTTCCAGGCGCGCGACGACTTTGCCCATGGCCTCGCGGTACTCCGCGTTCATGGTGTTGGCACTCTGCCCGGGCATATCGATGGTCAGCACGACGATAGCGTCCTGGCCCTTTTCGTAACGGATGGCGTCAGTCATTTTAAATTCTCTTGCCAAATGTCGGGGGAGCGCTTCAGGGGCGTCACGAGCGAAGGTCAGGCAAGGCGGAAATCATTCGGGAAGCGGAGTTTGCTGTTGCAAATGAGCATTCCAGGAGGATTTCCAACGCGGCATGGCCGAGCGCAGTAGCCCGTGATAGCTCCTTAGATTCGTTCGATAATGGTCGCGATGCCCATGCCGCCGCCTACGCAGAGGGTGGCCAGGCCGTAACGCAACTGGCGTTTCTCCAGCTCGTCGAGCAGGGTGCCGAGAATCGCGCAGCCGGTGGCGCCCAGCGGGTGGCCCATGGCGATGGCGCCGCCGTTGACGTTGACCTTGTCTTCACTCACGCCCATGTCCTTCATGAACTTCATCACCACCGAGGCAAAGGCCTCGTTGACCTCGAACAGATCGATGTCCTCGACCTTGAGCCCGGCCTTGGCCAACGCCTTGCGCGTAGCTGGTGCCGGGCCGGTGAGCATGATGGTCGGGTCGGTGCCGATCACCGCAGTGGCAACGATGCGCGCGCGGGGCTGCAAACCCAGCTCCTTGCCCTTGGCGGCGGAGCCGATCAGCATCAGCGCAGAGCCGTCGACGATGCCGGAGCTGTTGCCCGGGGTGTGCACGTGGTTGATCTGCTCGACATGGCTGTAGACCCGCAGCGCGGTGCTGTCGAAGCCCATCTGGCCCATCGCCTCGAAGCTCGGCTTGAGCTTGCCGAGGCCGTCGAGGGTGCTGTCGGCGCGAATGAACTCATCGTGATCGAGCAGCACGATGCCGTTCTGATCGGTCACCGCAATCAATGATTTGGCGAACGAACCGTCGGCGCTAGCGCGCGCGGCTTTGTGCTGCGAACGCAAGGCATAGGCGTCGACATCGCCGCGACTGAAGCCTTCCAGAGTGGCGATCAGGTCGGCGCCGATACCCTGCGGGGTGAAATGGCTGTGCATATTGGTTTCCGGGTCCATGACCCAGGCGCCACCATCGGAACCCATGGGCACGCGCAACATCGACTCGACGCCACCCACGACCACCAGGTCCTCGAAACCGGAGCGCACCTTCATCGCGCCGAGGTTCACCGCTTCCAGACCCGAGGCGCAGAAACGGTTGAGCTGCATGCCGGAAACGCTGACATCCCAGTCCGCGACCATGGCGGCGGTCTTGGCGATGTCGGCGCCCTGGTCGCCCACCGGGGTCACGCAACCGAGCACGATGTCGTCGACCTGACTGGTATCCAGGTTGTTGCGCGCCTGCAGGGCCTTGAGCAGGCCGGCGATCAGGTTGACTGGTTTAACGCTGTAGAGCGCGCCGTCTTTCTTGCCTTTGCCGCGGGGCGTGCGCACCGCATCGAAAATGAATGCTTCGGTCATGGCGTCCTCAGGTATGGATGGCGGCGCATTGCTGCCTGGCTGCGCCTATTCTGCTTGACTGCTCTACCTTACCCCCAGACGGGGCAGGCTCAATGACCGAAGTGCTCAGGCACATTGACCGAGCCGCTCAGACGAACGGTCATCTACTGGCCTTATGCAGGCACAGGCTGGCCTAATGGCCCTGGGTCAAGGGTTGCTCAGGCTCTTGGCAGTACCGGGCATAACTCAATGTTCAGAGTTCGCAACGGTTAGCAACCAAGTCATCTAAGCGCCCCCTGACATGCCCCTAGAGTTAGCATGACTACACGGAAATAGAGTTACAAAAGTAGATGCCGCCGCCGGGGTTTGCCGGGGTGGTTTTTCAGTCCACGCCCAGGCGTGACGCTGTAGCCCGACAGGTCTTTAGAGCGGGTATTCGACGCCACACCAACAAAAACAAAAGGCAGATGGCCATGTTCAAACAGCCCAAAATCCGGCAAGCAAGCCTGATCGTCTTCGCCACGACCTTGATCCTGATTCTTCCCAACCTGACCCGTCTGGTCGGTTAGCCCACCTCCCGCGCCAGGCTGGTGGCTCGGGCGATCAGCCTGGCGCGGACAATCCACTATCCGCAGGCTGTCAGAATCGACGCCGTGGCCGCCTGCGCGGCGAGCAGATCGTCTGTGCCACCGCTGGTGAATACCAGCCTACGCGGATCGACCCCGGCATTGGCGCGCAAGACGGAAACGAACAACAGGGCCAGGTTCATGGCAACCCAGCAGGTCAGGCCTCAGCTTGTAGAACCAAAGCGCCCGCTGCAGCCGTAAAGGCTGCAACGGGCGCGATTGAGATCCTCGGGACCAGGCGGCAATAGCGGGAGAAGAGAGACACATCGGCCAGCCAGAGACCGGCCGATGCCCGTTACCGCAAGCGCATGGCGATCAAGGTTGCAGGCCTTTGACCTCCTGCGTCACACCCCAACCGTCCAGTTTGCCGCCAAGCGGGGCCACGACAGACTCCAGGTCATGCTCGAAGTCGCCAATGCCGTGGTAGGTCGCATACATCACTTTGCTGACTTGCAGGTGCCAGGCGCCGTCATCCCGTTCGGTGACCAAGGCATGCAAGGACTCGCCACGAAAGTTTCTGGTCGCCATGCGTGCCCGCTCCTCATCCGGGAAAATGGCGTAGAACTCGATGGGATGGAAGCTGGTGAAGTCGAAACCACCCTCTTTCATCCGCCGCAAAACTCCGTTACTGACATCATCGTGCAAGGCTGTGCTCATGAAGTGATCTCCTCAGCGATGGAAGGATTAACTGCTTTCCCATTGCAACCGCCATAACTGCGACGGCGTTGCGACACCTGTAACCATGTCGCCCGAGATTCAAGCAAGGAGCTGCTTGATGTGTCATAAGCCAGACCTGAGGACAGGGCTGGTCGACGATGCGCCATTCAGAGCGAATGGCGCGAAGCTGTCGAGTGCAGAGTAGCGCGAAGCAGAAAGATTTGCAGGAGCAAAAGACAACTTGTGACAAAACCGGCTCCCGCCTCTTCAGATCGCGCCCTTTATAAATTCGTGCGCTGACTGAAGATCTGGCAATCCGTAGCCCGGATAAGCCCCAGCGCAATCCGGGGTTGCACCCTGACGACCGACATCATGTCAGATTAGCCGGCGTCTCGAGGCTGGCGACTCAGGATAAGCGTTCGCCGCTAACCTGCCCTTTCCGTGAACGCGTTGCCGACAAGTTGTGCATTGCGCAGGACTCAATAACCGCGGGCGAAATCCACGGCGCCGTGCAGTTGGCTGCCGGCCTGGTAACGCCGCAGATTGCCGACGAACAACTGCACCATCAGCCGTGGCTCGGTGGGTGCGGCGCTGTGCCCGGTGAGCAACAGGCGCGGTGCATTCCAGAACGGATGGCCGGCGGGCAGTGGCTCCTGGCGGCAGACGTCGATCACCGCGCCGGCCAACCGGCCCTGCTGTAGTGCCGCGACCAGATCAGCATCGACTACCGCCACGCCACGCCCGGCGTTGATCAGCAGCGCCCCGGGTTTGAGCCGGGCGAACAGCGCGGCGTCGTAGAGGTCGCGGGTGGCCGGGGTATCCGGCAACAGGTTGATCAGGTAGTCGGCCTGGCTGGCCAGGCGCGGCAACTCATCGAGCCCGGCAACTTCGAGAAAAGGCGCAAGCACGCGCGCGTGACTGGCCACGCCGTACAGCTCGATGCCGAATGGGGCGAGAAAGCGTGCCACGCTCAGACCGATATCGCCGCTGCCGACAATCAGCGCCCGACGCCCGACCAGGCTCTGCGGCAGACGGTTGTCCCAGCGCTGTTCGACCTGGGCAGCCAAACGGGCGAACAACTGGCGTTCGTGGGCCAGCAGGTGGCACAACACATACTCGGCCATCACCTGGCCGAAGATGCCAACCGCGCGGCTCAACGAGTAATCACGCGGCAGATCGGCGGCCAGCAGCGGCGTGATGCCGGCCCAGGTCGATTGCAGCCATTGCGGCTTGTAGCCCTGGCGCAGCAAGACGGCGAGCAGATCCGGCTGGCCGAGCCAGAGCGGACAACGGCCCGCCCAGTGCGCCAGCTCGAGCGGGTCGGCGCTGCCGTGCAGCTCAAGCTCAGGCACCGCCTGGCGCAGCAACTCGGCATAGCGGGTATGTTCGGCTTCGCCGATCAGTACGCGCATGGCAGTCACATCGGGTCGTTGCGGCGCAGCAGTTCGTCCGGCAGGTGCTCGATATAGTCATCATCCGGTGGCGGCATCTGCAGGTGATAGCCCTGCGTTTCGAGGTTTTCCAGCACCTTGTGGATATCCTCGCGAGCCAGTTCGCGTTCCGGCGTGAGCACCATGCTAAAGGCCAGGGTCGGCGGACCGAATGCGACCAGCAGAGGTTCCGGCACCCGCTCCAGTGCATCGCTTTTCAGCACATAGAGGTACATCCCGTTCTTGCGCGGGCTTTTGTAGATCGAGCAGATGCGCTTCACGCGGATTCTCCTTCGCCGGCCAGGCAATCGAGCAGCGTCTGGCCCATCAATTCACGGCGCCAGCCGCGCAGCGAGTCCGGCAACTGGTAAGGGCCATTGGGGTAGCCGGTTTTCAGCAGGGCCTCGAGGGTTTTCTTGCGCAGCATCAGCTCCGGGGCGATGTTCAGCCGTTCGCCTTCACGCTGGCCGATGGCGCGCAGTTTCTTCAACAAGCTCGATGCTTCCAGCGGCAGGGGCTCGGGCACCGCCTCCGGCCAATCGGCCGACGGCGTGGCGGCGGCGTGCTTGATCAGCTGGAGCAGGAACTCGCCATCCTGACGCACGGTTTTCGGGTGCATGTCCTCGATCCGCGCCAGCGCCACCAGGTTGTCCGGCTGGGTGCGGGCCAACGGCCACAGCGAATGCTCGCGGATGATGCGGTTGCGCGGCTGGTTGCGCGCCCGCGCCTCGCGCTCGCGCCAGGCGCAGAGTTCACGCAGCACCGCCAGTTGCGCGCGGGACAGTTTCCAGGCCAGCTTGGCCTCGCGGTAGGCATCCTCCGGGGCGATTTCACGGCCCAGGTTGGCCACCAGCTCGGCGCCATCTTCCAGCACCCAGGCGTTTTTCTCGGCCGACAGCTGTTGCTGCAGCAGGCTATAGACCTCGGCCAGGTGCAGCACGTCCTCGGCGGCGTAGCTGACCTGGGTTTCGCTGAGCGGACGCTGCAGCCAGTCCGAACGGGTTTCGCCCTTGGGCAGTTCGATGTTCAGCACCGCCTGAACCAGGCGCGAATAGCCCATGGAGAAGCCGAGATTGAGGTAGGCAGCGGCCAGTTGAGTGTCGAACAGGGCCACTGGCAGGCTGCCGGTCAGGCGCAGGAAGACTTCCAGGTCCTCGCTGCAGGCATGCAACACCTTGACCACGGCCGGGTCCTGCAGCAACTCGGCGAACGGCGCCCAGTCGTCGATCAGCAGCGGGTCGATCAGGTAGGCACGCTCGCCTTCGCTGACTTGCAGCAGGCCGGCGATCGGGTAAAAGGTGTCGACCCGCATAAATTCGGTGTCTACCGCCACGAACGGCAGGTTGCGCCAGCTGACGCAGTGCTGCGCCAGGCTGGCGTTGTCACGAATCCAGTGAATATCAATAGCCACGCGGCGCTCCCATGAAGAATGCCGCGCAGTATATATCGCCCCGGCCCTTTGCCGGGTATTACCCACATGCCAACTGACGCAGGGCCGGGCCATCGGCCGCCTGGCGCGACCCGGATTCGCTGACTGCATCGAGTGCACGGCCGGTCTTCGGCCTCGTAGCCCGAATAAGCGCCAGCGCAATCCGGGGTGATGGCTCCGGATTGCAGCGCGCTTCGCGGTCTACTGGGAGACACGTCGGTGGGAGCTGCGAAGCAGATCGCAGGATGGCGTTGAGCGCAGCGATACCCATGACACCGAGTCATGCCTGTACTCGGTGTCATGGCCACTATCGCTGATGGGTTACCGCGCGCTTGCTCTTGTGGCAACAAGCCAATTTGCCTGCGCCTAACCCATCCGACGCTACGCCGCCCGACCAACGTGGCCCGCACCCGCCTACAGCTTGTCGGCGATCCAGATGGTATGGCGCATGCCCTTGTTGCCATGGGCATAAACCTGCACTTCTTCGACCTTGAAGCCGGCCTTGCGCACCTTGTCGGCAAACTTGCTGTCGGCGCTGGCCGACCACACGGCCAGCACGCCCTTGGCGCGCAATGCCTGGTGACAACGCTGCAAGCCTTGCGCGCTATACAACCAGCCGTTGCGTTTCTGGGTCAGGCCCTCGGGGCCGTTGTCGACGTCCAGCATGATTGCATCGTAACGCTTGTCCGCCGTCTTCAGGCTGTTGGCCACATCCTCCTGCAGCACCCGCGTGCGCGGATCGAGCAGCGGGTAACCGGCCTTGGCCCCCAACGGGCCGCGGTTCCACTCGATCACCCCCGGCACCAGCTCGGCCACCTCCACTTCGGCGCTCTTGCCCAGGTTCTGCAGCGCCGCCGCCAGGGTGAAACCCATGCCCAGGCCACCGATCAAGACCCGCGAGTCCGGGCGGCCGGCGACTTTCTTGCAGGGAATCGCCGCCAGGGCATCTTCGGAGCCGTGCATGCGCGTGTTCATCAGCTGACCGCCATCGCCACCGGCAATCTTGATCACGAAGTCCTCGCCGTACTCGAACAGGCAGAGCGCCCCCGAGCCATCGGGAATCTGGGCAGTATCCAGCAATACAAAGCGCTTCATGGTTGTCTCATGACTAGTCCTGATTAGCAATGAACCTCAGCCGTCCGAATCACCCGCTGCGGGTGCGGCCCACAGCGGGCAGCGGCGACGATCAGGCGCGTATGCAGTGTGCTGAGATCGAATCGGCGATTGAAGCGATAGGTGAAAGCGGCGAGA
>JAUYKV010000007.1 GCA_030699825.1 Pseudomonas sp.
CAGAACAATCCAGCACTCGGCACGCTTGGCTTTTTCGCGGGACAGCTTGGTTTCACCAAAGCCATCTTCAACCGCGTCCAGGGCAACGTGAACTTCGTCACCGACCTTGATGGTCAGCTCGCCAGCGTCGTTGTGGAACTGCTCCAGCGGGATGAGGCCTTCCGACTTCAAACCAGCGTGAACGGTTACCCAACCAGCCTGGTAATCGATGTCGACGATGATAGCGGTGATGATCGAGCCAGCCTGAAGATTCAGGGTTTTTAGGCTTTCTTCAAATAGTTCAGCAAAGCTTTCGCTCATTTTAATTCCTGTTGATTCCGGGCGGGAAATCCGCCCAAACCACATTCCAGACAACGTGGGTACGTTCATATAAAAAGAGGCCTACGGGTCTAGGACTGGATTCCCGCATGCCTCCTTGTGAGCTGACCGACTTAAGCAGCCGGGGCTCTTGTCATCCGGCTAGATCGCGATTGGCGATCTCACCCAGAATACGTTCCATTACCTGCTCGATGGAGAGTTCGGTGGAATCCAGCTGGATCGCATCGGCCGCTGGTTTCAGCGGAGCCACTGCACGCTGGGTATCGCGTTCATCACGCGCCCGGATCTCATCGAGAAGACTCGCGAGATTAACATCATCGCCCTTGGCCTTCAACTGCAAGTAACGTCGCCGAGCACGTTCCTCGGCGCTGGCGGTCAGAAAAATCTTCAGCGCTGCGTCGGGAAATACCACGGTGCCCATGTCGCGGCCATCGGCAACCAACCCGGGCATTTCCTGAAATGCCCGCTGACGCTGGAGCAAGGCCTCGCGCACTGCGGGCAACGACGCCACTTGCGAGGCCCCGGCGCCGATCCCCTCGTTGCGGATGGCCTCGGTGACCTCCTCGCCCTCAAGAATGATCCGCTGACCCTGCCCCTGGGCACCGGCGAGAAACTGCACATCCAGGTGTGCGGCCAGCACCTTCATGGCCTCCTCGTTGGTCAGGTCGACGCCATGGTTGCGCGCGGCAAAGGCCAGCAGGCGATACAGGGCGCCGGAATCCAGCAGATTCCAGCCCAGTTTCTGCGCCAACAGACCGGCGATCGTGCCCTTGCCCGAGCCGCTTGGGCCGTCGATCGCGACTATCGGTGCCAGAGCAATCATGACGCGGCCTCCTCAGTCACGCGGATACCGACCTGCGCCGCCAGGGCGAGAAAGTTCGGGAACGAGGTCGCGACATTGGCGCAATCATGAATGCGGATCGGCGCCGTGGCGCGCAGCGATGCCACGCTGAAGGCCATGGCGATCCGGTGGTCGCCATGACTCCAGACCTCGCCACCGCCCATGCTAGCGCCGTCGCTGCCAGCCCCGTCGATGATAATGCCGTCCGGCGTCGGCTCGACCTTGACGCCCAGCGCCAGCAGGCCGTCGGCCATGACCTGAATGCGGTCGGATTCCTTGACCCGCAACTCCTCGGCACCACGCAGCACGGTACGGCCCTCGGCACACGCAGCCGCCACGAACAGCACGGGGAATTCGTCGATGGCCAGCGGCACCAGGTGCTCCGGAATATCGATGCCCTTGAGCCTGGCGCTGCGCACGCGAATATCCGCCACCGGCTCGCCGCCGACGATACGCTGGTTCTCCAGGCTGATATCGCCGCCCATCAACTTAAGGATGTCGATCACCCCGGTGCGCGTCGGATTGATGCCGACATGCTCGAGCAGTAGCTCGGAGCCTTCGGCAATGCTGGCGGCGACCAGGAAGAAGGCCGCCGAGGAAATATCCGCCGGGACTTCGATATGGCCAGCCGTCAACGTGTGGCCCGACTCGACGCTGGCCGTACTACCGTCGACCGCCACCGGATAGCCAAAACCGCGCAACATGCGCTCGGTATGGTCGCGGGTCGGCGCCGGCTCGGTCACCGCGGTCTGCCCCGCCGCATACAAGCCAGCCAGCAACAGGCAGGATTTTACCTGGGCGCTGGCCACCGGCATCTCGTAGTGCATGCCACTCAGGCGCTGGCCGCCGCGAATGGTCAACGGCGGACGCCCTTCGGCAGCGGTCTCGATCACTGCGCCCATCTCGCGCAGCGGCCTGGCCACCCGGTTCATCGGCCGCTTGGACAGCGAGGCATCGCCCGTCAGGACGGCGTCGAACGTCTGCCCGGCCAGCAAGCCGGCGAGCAGGCGCATGGAGGTACCCGAGTTGCCCAGATAGATGGGCCCGGGCGGCGCCTGCAAGCCGTGCAGGCCGACGCCATGAATGGTCACCCGGCCATGGTGCGGGCCTTCGATCACCACCCCCATGTCGCGGAAAGCCTGCAGGGTGGCCAGGGCATCTTCGCCCTCGAGGAAACCGTCGACCTCGGTCGTGCCTTCGGCCAGTGAACCGAGCATGATCGAGCGGTGCGAAATGGACTTGTCGCCCGGAACACGAATCCGCCCGGACAGCTTGCCACCGGGATTAGCCAGAAAAATCAGATCATTCGAGTGCATAGCGTCCACATAGGCCCGTCGGGCTAGAATTTTGCCGAAATGTTCGCGGGCCACCCGAGCGCGGGTAAACACCCCCAGCAGCTGATGGCCATCCCCAGCGTCGACCGCGTCGCGCAAGGCGTCGAGGTCGCCGCGAAATAGATCCAGGGTATGCAGCACGGCCTCGCGATTGGCGAGAAAGATGTCGTGCCACATCACCGGGTCACTGCCGGCAATCCGCGTGAAATCACGAAAACCGCCGGCGGCGTAGCGGAATATTTCCAGATTTTCGTTGCGTTTGGCCAGCGAGTCGACCAGACCAAACGCCAATAAATGCGGCAGATGACTGGTCGCGGCGAGCACCTGATCATGGTGTTCGACCTGCATATGCTCGACCTTGGCCCCCAGTTCGCGCCAGAGCCGGTCGACCAGCTGCAGGGCCTGCGGATCGGTTTGCGCAAGCGGCGTCAAGATCACCTTGTGCCGGCGGAACAGCGCGGCATTGGCGGCCTCCACCCCGCTTTGCTCGGAGCCGGCAATCGGGTGGCCCGGCACGAAGCGCGCAGGCATCTCGCCGAAGGCCAGACGCGCGGCGCGCACCACATTGCCCTTGGCGCTGCCGACATCGGTGAGCACCGCATCGCCCAGGTCGAGTTTAGCCAGCTCCACCAGGAGTTTTTCCATGGCCAGGATCGGCACCGCCAGCTGGATCACCTCGGCGCCCTGGCAGGCGGCGGCCAACTGCTCTTCGCAGCGGTCGACCACCCCCTGCTCCACAGCGAGACGGCGCGACTGCGGGTCGAGATCGACCCCCACCACTTCCCGGCACAGGCCGCGCTCGCGCAGCCCCTTGGCGAAGGAACCGCCGATCAGACCGAGACCGATCACCACCAGGCGACCGATCATAGGCTTGCCGGGTTGCGCCTTGCTGACAGCGCTTTTCGCTTCGCTCACGCGCCCAGCACCTTGGCCAGCGCTTCGAGGAAGCGCTCATTCTCTGCGGGTAAACCGATGGAAACACGCAGGTAGGTCGGCATACCGTAATTGGCCACCGGCCGCACAATCACGCCTTCGCGCAGCAGCGCCTGATAAAGCGGATTGGACTCGCGACCGAGGTCGACGGCAATGAAGTTGCCCCTGGACGGGATCCAGCCCAGCCCCAGCGCGCGGAAACCCGCTTCCAGCTGCGCCATGCCGGCTGTGTTGACTCGCCGACTCTGTGCCAGGTACTCGGCATCGTCGAACGCCGCACAGGCGGCGGCCAAGGCCAGGCTGTTGACGTTGAACGGCTGACGCACTCGGTTGAGCACGTCGGCGATCTGCGCCGAACTGATGGCGTAACCGACGCGCAACGCCGCCAGGCCATAGGCCTTGGAGAAGGTGCGCGAGACCAGCAGGTTCTCATGTTTGGCCAAATAGTCGAGGCCGTTAGGCAGCTCATCGCCTTCGGCGTACTCGATGTAGGCCTCGTCGAGCACCACCAGGACATTCTCCGGCACACCGGCGAGGAAATCGCTCAACGCCTGCGGACCGAACCAGGTGCCGGTGGGGTTGTTCGGGTTGGCGATAAACACCACCCGGGTGTTGGCGTCGATGACCGCGAGCATGGCGTCCAGGTCATGACCGAAGCCCTTGGCCGGCACCACCTTGCCTTGCGCACCGACCGCCTGAGTAGCGATCGGGTACACGGCGAAGGCATGCGCGCTGAATACCGCATTCAGACCGGGCGCCAGATAGGCCCGCGCCACCAGCTCGAGAATATCGTTGGAGCCATTACCCAGGGTGACCTGGCCGGGCTGCACGCCGCAGCGCTCGGCCAGCAGGCTTTTCAGGGCGAAACCATTGCCATCGGGGTAACGGGTCAGCTCGGCCAGCTCGGCGCGGATCGCCTCCAGCGCCTTGGGGCTGGGGCCCAGCGGATTTTCGTTGCTGGCCAGCTTGACGATGGTCGCCGGATCCAGATCCAGCTCGCGGGCCAACTCATCCACCGGTTTGCCCGGCACATAGGGCGACAGCTTTTGCACGCCTGGCTGGGCCAGGGCGAGGAAATCGGTCATACACAAGCCTCGAACTGCAGGTTACGCCCAAGCAGGTTTTGCAGAGGTTTAAGGCCTGCTTTCCCTGTAGGAGCGGCTTTAGCCGCACCTACAAAAAAGCATTCCCGCTCATGCATAACCCAAGCGGCCATAACTGCTTTTAAAGTACCGCTTTCGGGTAGGAACCCAGCACTTTCAGCGCCACGGCTTCCTGATTGATTTTCTCCAGCACATCCTTGATCAGCGGATCGCGGTGATGGCCGACGAAGTCGATGAAGAACACATAGGTCCACTTGCCGCTGCGCGAGGGGCGGGTCTCGATGCGAGTCAGGTCGATGCCGTTGTTATGGAACGGCACCAGCAACTCGTGCAGAGCGCCCGGCTTGTTGCGCATGGAGACGATGATCGAGGTTTTGTCGTCGCCGGTTGGCGGCACTTCCTGGCTGCCGATGATCAAAAAGCGCGTGGAGTTGTCCGGACGGTCTTCGATCTTCTCGGCCAGTTTGGTCAGGCCGTATAGGCTGGCCGCCATATCGCCGGCGATCGCCGCCGAGTTCCACTCGCTCTTCACCCGCTTGGCCGCATCGGCATTGCTCGACACTGCCACGCGCTCGACGTTCGGGTAATGCGCATCCAGCCACTTGCGGCACTGGGCCAGGGACTGGGCGTGAGAATAGATGCGGGTGATCTTGTCGACCTTGGTGGTTTCGCCGACCAGCAGATGATGGTGGATGCGCAGCTCGACTTCGCCGCAGATCACCATGTCATGCTCGAGGAAGCTGTCGAGGGTGTGATTGATCGCGCCCTCGGTGGAGTTTTCCACCGGCACCACGCCGAAGTTCACCGCACCGGCGGTCACCTCGCGGAACACCTCGTCGATCGCCGCCATGGGCACGCTGATCACCGCATGGCCGAAATGCTTCATCGCCGCGGCCTGGCTGAAGGTGCCTTCCGGACCGAGGTAAGCGACCTTCAGCGGGTTTTCCAGGGCCAGGCAGGACGACATGATCTCTCGGAACAGCCGGGCCATTTCCTCGTTGCCCAACGGCCCCTGGTTGCGCTCCATGATGCGTTTGAGCACCTGGGCTTCGCGCTCGGGACGGTAGAACACCGGCTTTTCGCCTTGCGGCAAGGCGAGCATCTTGACCCGCGCCACTTCCTCGGCGCAGCGCGCGCGGTCGCTGATCAGCTCGAGAATGCGTTCGTCGAGGTTATCAATGCGC
This sequence comes from Pseudomonas sp., assembly GCA_030699825.1. Taxonomy (GTDB): domain Bacteria; phylum Pseudomonadota; class Gammaproteobacteria; order Pseudomonadales; family Pseudomonadaceae; genus Aquipseudomonas. The sequence continues at coordinate 5,714 of JAUYKV010000007.1, forward strand.
AGGCGTAGCGCTTGCAGTTCTTGTTCGGAGATTACATCCGTGATCACATCCGTCATCAGCCGTGTTCCTTCTCGAATTCCGCCATGTAAGCGACCAGCGCCTCGACGGCATCCAGGCCCACGGCGTTATAGATGGAGGCACGCATGCCGCCGACCGAACGATGCCCCTTCAGATTGAGCAGACTGCGCGCCTCGGCACCGGCGAGGAACGGCTTGTCCAGACGCTCATCGACCAGGCGGAAGGGCACGTTCATCCAGGAGCGGGCGTTGAGCGCAATCGGGTTGCTGTACAACCCGCTGCTGTCGATGGCGCCGTAGAGCAGGTCTTTCTTGGCGCGGTTACGCTGCTCCATGCCTTCGACGCCGCCCTGCTCCTTCAGCCACTCGAACACCAGGCCGGAGAGGTACCAGGAAAAGGTCGCCGGGGTGTTGTACATCGAGCCGTTGTCGGCAGCGACCTGGTAGTTGAGCATGGTCGGGCAGACGCTGCGGGCGCGGCCGAGCAGGTCCTCGCGGACGATGACGACGACCAGGCCGGACGGGCCGATGTTCTTCTGCGCGCCGGCGTAGATCAGGCCGAACCTGGATACGTCGATCGGCCGCGAGAGGATGTCCGAAGACATGTCCGCCACCAGCGGCACGCCGGCGACTTCGGGAATCCAGTCGAATTGCAGACCGCCGATGGTCTCGTTCGGCGTGTAGTGCAGGTAGGCGGCATCTTTCGACAGCTGCCAGTCGTTCTGCCCGGGAATGGCGAAGTAGTCGTAGGGCTTGGCGCTGGCGGCGACGTTGATGGTGCCGTAGCGACGCGCCTCGTCGATGCTCTTCTTCGACCAGATGCCGGTGTCGATATAGTCGGCGACGCCGTCTTCCGGGAGCAGATTGAGGGGGATTTCGGCGAACTGCTGGCTGGCGCCGCCCTGCAGGAACAGCACCTTATAGTCGGAGGGGATGGCGAGCAGGTCGCGCAGGTCCTGTTCGGCCTTGGCCGCGATGGTCATGTAGTCGTCGCTGCGGTGGCTCATCTCCATCACCGACAGGCCCTTGCCGTGCCAGTCGAGGAGTTCCGCCTGGGCGCGCTGCAGAACAGCTTCGGGAAGCGCGGCCGGGCCGGCGCAGAAGTTATAGGCTCGCTTGCTCACATCCACTCTCGCTCAAATGTTGGACGACTGACCACTGCCGGTCAGTCGTCGAATCCAACGCTGCAACGAGCGAGGTTGAACCTCGCTCACACAGATCACTCTTCGCCGGCTGGACTCTCGTCAGCGCCAGCATCCGAAGCTTCGACGGCACCGTCACCCAGCGCCTCGTCACCTTCCAGCAGCTCCTCGTCGTCCTCGGCCGAAGGCTCCTGCACCCGCTCGAGACCGACCAGCTTTTCATCCTTGGCCAGTTTGATCAGGGTCACGCCCTGGGTGTTACGGCCCAGGCTGGAGACTTCGCCGACACGGGTCCGCACCAGGGTGCCCTGATCGGAAATCAGCATGATTTCCTCGTCGTCGAGCACCTGCACGGCGCCCACCAGCTTGCCGTTACGCTCGTTGCTGACCATGGCGATCACGCCCTGGCCACCGCGTCCGCGCCGGGGGAACTTGCTCAACGGCGTGCGCTTGCCGAAACCACGCTCGGAAGCGGTGAGAATCTGCGCCCCCGATTCGGGAATCAACATGGAGATCAACTGCTTGCCCTTGCCCAGTCGCATGCCGCGAATACCGCCCGCGACACGGTTCCTGACCTTCACCGCGCTCTCGGCGAAACGAATCACCTTGCCAGCCTCGGAGAACAGCATGACCTCCGTGGAGCCGTCAGTGATGGCGGCGGCGATCAGCGTGTCGCCTTCCTTGAGCTTCAGGGCGATCAGGCCGCTGGAACGTGGCCGACTGAATTGCGCCAGCGGGGCTCTCTTCACCGTACCGAAAGCGGTGGCCATGAAGATGTAGGCACCGGTGGGCTCGGCCACCAGCTCCGCGGTATCGCCGTCGACTTCCTCAGTCTCGACCACATCGCCAGCATCATCGGCTTCGACCAGCTCGCCCTCGATCACCGCGCCCTCGGCGTCGTCCAGCTCTTCATCGTCGCCGGCGCTCTGTTGCAGGGCTTCCAGATCGATCTGCAGCATGGTGGTGATGTACTCACCCTCATCCAGCGGCAACAGATTGACCAGCGGACGACCACGGGCGGCACGCGAGGCCTCGGGGATTTCGTAGGTCTTCAGCCAGTACACCTTGCCCTTGCTGGAGAACAGCAACAGGGTGGAGTGGCTGTTGGCGACCAGCAGGTGAGCGATGTAGTCCTCATCCTTGATACCGGTGGCCGACTTGCCTTTACCGCCGCGACGTTGCGCCTGATAAGCGCTCAACGGCTGCGATTTGGCGTAACCGGTGTGGGAGATGGTCACCACCCGCTCTTCTTCGGTGATCAAGTCGCCCAGAGTCAGGTCCAGACGGGCATCGAGAATCTCGGTACGGCGGGCATCGCCGAACTCGGCCTTGATCGCTTCCAGCTCTTCGCGGATCACTTCCATCAGGCGCACGGCGCTGGTCAGGATGCGGATCAGCTCGCCAATCTGGGCGAGAATTTCCTGGTATTCGGCCAGCAGCTTCTCGTGTTCCAGACCGGTCAGGCGGTGCAGGCGCAACTCGAGGATGGCCTGGGCCTGCTCCGGCGACAGGTAGTACTTGCCGTCGCGCAGACCGTACTGTGGCTCGAGGGTTTCCGGACGGCAGGAATCGGCGCCGGCGCGCTCGACCATGGCTTCCACCGCAGTGGATTCCCAGGCGGTGGCAATCAGCGCGGACTTGGCTTCGGCCGGAGTCGGCGAAGCCTTGATCAGGGCGATCACCGGATCGATGTTGGACAGCGCAACGGCCTGGCCTTCGAGGATGTGCCCACGCTCACGCGCCTTGCGCAGCTCGAACACGGTGCGTCGGGTGACCACTTCACGCCGGTGCAGGACGAAGGCTTCGAGCATGTCCTTGAGATTGAGGACTTTCGGCTGGCCGTCGATCAGCGCCACCACGTTGATGCCAAACACGCTCTGCATCTGGGTCTGGGCGTAGAGGTTGTTGAGCACCACTTCCGGCACTTCACCGCGGCGCAGCTCGATGACGATGCGCATGCCGTCCTTGTCGGACTCGTCACGCAGCTCGGTGATGCCTTCGAGCTTCTTCTCTTTGACCAGCTCGGCGATCTTCTCGATCAGCCGCGCCTTGTTCAGTTGGTACGGCAGCTCGCTGACGATGATCTGCTGGCGACCGCCGACCTTGTCGATGTCTTCGATGATCGCCCGCGCGCGCATATAAATGCGCCCACGACCGGTGCGATAGGCCTCGACGATACCGGCGCGGCCGTTGATGATCGCCGCGGTCGGGAAGTCCGGCCCGGGGATGTACTGCATCAGTTCATCGACCGTCAGCTCGGCGTTGTCGATCAGCGCCAGGCAGCCGTTGATCACTTCCGTCAGGTTGTGCGGCGGAATATTGGTGGCCATGCCCACGGCGATACCGCTGGAACCGTTGACCAACAGGTTGGGCACCTTGGTCGGCATCACCGCCGGAATCATCTCGGTGCCGTCGTAGTTTGGCACCCAGTCGACGGTTTCTTTATGCAGGTCGGCCAGCAGCTCGTGGGCCAGCTTGGTCATGCGCACTTCGGTGTATCGCATGGCGGCGGCGTTGTCGCCGTCCACCGAACCGAAGTTGCCCTGGCCGTCGACCAGCAGATAACGCAGGGAGAACGGCTGAGCCATGCGCACGATAGTGTCGTACACCGCAGTATCACCGTGCGGGTGATATTTACCGATGACGTCACCGACCACACGGGCGGACTTCTTGTATGCCTTGTTCCAGTCGTTGCCCAACTCACTCATTGCAAAGAGCACCCGACGGTGCACGGGCTTCAAGCCATCGCGTGCATCCGGCAAGGCGCGCCCGACGATCACGCTCATCGCGTAGTCGAGGTAGGATTGCTTGAGTTCGTCTTCGATATTGACCGGGAGGATTTCTTTGGCCAGTTCGCCCATGAGTAGCCTGGTTCCTTTTTCTGGTGATTCTCCGCGCCATTCATCCCGAACGAGGCGAAGCGTGCCGCGCGGCCCTAGGCCAGCAGCGACTCACGACAAATCAATGAGTTATGCCATGTATCTGCGCAGTTAAGGCGACCGTTGCCAGCGCCCCTGAAAACGGCCGGATATTACCACAACCGGCGCCCCGTACCTATCCCAAGCCAGCCGCCGCAACTACACCCGCCAACCAGCCGCGACACGCTCAATGCAGACGCTTGCGGCACATCAGCCTGGTCATTTTCGCCAGGTCCGGCCGCTCGACCACGCCCTTCTCGGTCACGATGAAATCGATCAGGTCGGCCGGCGTCACATCGAACACCGGATTGAGCGCATCCACCCCCGCCGCCACGCGCTGCCCATTAAGCTCCAGCAACTCACTGGCATCACGCTCCTCGAGCGGGATGTCGTCACCACTCTCCAGCGCCATGTCGATGGTCGAACTCGGCGCCACCACCATGAAGCGCACGCCGTGGTGCATGGCATTGACCGCCAACTGGTAAGTGCCGATCTTGTTCGCCACATCGCCATTGGCGGCAATCCGGTCGGCACCGACGATGACCCAGGTAATGCCACGGGTCTTCATCAGGTGCGCGGCAGCCGAGTCGACATTCAGGCAAACCGGGATGCCTTCGCCGGCCAACTCCCAGGCGGTCAGACGCGAGCCTTGCAGCCAAGGCCGGGTCTCGTCGACATACACGCGCTCGACCAAGCCTTCCAGATAGGCCGCACGAATCACCCCCAGCGCCGTGCCGAAGCCGCCAGTGGCCAGGGCACCGGCATTGCAGTGGGTCAACAGGTTCTGCTGATTGCCCTGATGCTTGCGAATCAGGTCGACACCTAGCTGCGCCATGGTCAGGTTGGCGTCACGGTCGCTTTGATGAATACCCAGCGCCTCGCTCTCCAGCAGCGCAAGCGGATCGTCACCTTCCTTAATCCGTGCCAGGCGCTCGCGCATTCGATTGAGCGCCCAGAACAGATTGACCGCGGTCGGTCGCGAGTCGGCCAGCACTTTAAAGTCCGCCTCCAGGGCCACGCGCCAGTCGCCACCCTCGGCCAGCCGCGCGCGCGCGCCGAGCACCACGCCATAGGCCGCACTGATACCGATGGCCGGCGCCCCGCGCACTATCATCAGGCGAATCGCCTCGGCCACAGCCGCGGCCGAATGGCAGGCATGCCAGGTTTCCTCAAACGGCAACACACGCTGATCGAGCAGATGCAGAGCACCATCGCGCCAAGCAATCGCCTGAACCTTCTCCGCCGCTAGCAATTGCTCGCGCATGACCTACCCCGCACCCGAAAAAGCCGAGCATTATACGCTGAGAAGCAGCGGCAAGCTGTAAGCGAATCAGTGCCCGACCCGCTAGCCGAGCCGGGTCACACTTTCTCGCTTTCATTTGCAGCTTAGGGCTCACGTCTTATAACAACGCAGCTTCAAGCGCACGCCGTTCCCCTATAAACTCTGCCATTTAAAGCCCGCTGGAAACCCCCGTCATGCCCCACGTTCCTCTCGACCTCCTCCTCCTCCCTACCTGGCTGGTGCCGGTCGAGCCTGCGGGAGTGGTGTTGCACGAGCATGGCCTGGGCATCCGCGACGGACGCATCGCCCTGATCGCGCCGCGCGCCGAAGCGCTCAAGCACAAGGCCCTGGAAGTCCGTGAACTGCCCGGGCGACTGCTGGCACCGGGACTGGTCAATGCCCATGGCCATGCCGCCATGAGTCTGTTTCGCGGCATGGCCGATGAGCTACCGCTGGGCGACTGGCTGGAGCAACATATCTGGCCCGCCGAGGCCAAGTGGGTCGACGAGCAGTTCATCCTGGATGGCACCGAGCTGGCCATTGCCGAGCAGCTCAAGGGCGGCATCACCTGCTTTTCGGATATGTACTTCTTTCCCGAAGTGGCCAGCGAGATGGTGCACAAGAGCGGTATTCGCGCCCAGATAAGCATTCCGGTACTGGATTTTCCCATTCCCGGCGCCCGCGATGCCGACGAAGCCTTGCACAAAGGGCTGGCATTGTTCGACGACCTCAAGCACCACCCGCGCCTGAGCGTCGCCTTCGGCCCCCACGCCCCCTATACGGTAAGCGACGACAAGCTGGAAAACATCCGCCAACTCGCCGAGGAACTGGATGCCGGCATTCATATGCATGTGCATGAGACTGCTTTTGAAGTGCAGCAGAGCCTGCAGCTGCATGGCGAACGACCACTGGCGCGACTGGCGCGACTCGGCCTGCTCGGCCCGCGCTTCCAGGCCGTGCACATGACCCAGATCGATGATGAGGATCTGGCCCTGCTGGTAGCCAGCAACAGCAGCGTGATCCATTGCCCGGAGTCCAACCTCAAGCTGGCCTGCGGCTTCTGTCCGGTAGAAATGCTCTGGCAGGCCGGAGTCAATGTGGCCATCGGCACCGACGGCGCCGCCAGCAACAACGACCTGGATCTGCTCGGCGAAACCCGCACGGCCGCCCTGCTGGCCAAAGCCGTGGCCGGCTCGGCCAGCGCCCTGGACGCGCATCGCGCGTTGCGTATGGCGACTCTCAACGGCGCACGCGCCCTCGGCCTGGACGAGCGGATTGGCTCGCTGGAAGTCGGCAAAGCCGCCGACCTGGTGGCATTCAACCTGTCAGGCTTGGCCCAGCAGCCGATCTACGACCCGGTTTCGCAACTGATCTACACCTGTAACCGCGACTGCGTCGAAGATGTCTGGGTCGGCGGCAAGCACCTGCTCGACGGCGGCCGGCTGACGCGCCTGGACGAACAACGGATCATCGCCAACGCCCGCGCCTGGGGAGCGAAAATCGCCCGGCGCTAGCAAGCAAAACACCAGCCGGAAGGCTTGCGGGAGGGGCTTTAGCCGCGATCAGTTGGCAGCTCACTTGACCAGTCGCGGCTAAAGCCCCTCCCACCAATACCGACCAACACTAAACCAACACCGACCAACACCTAATTAGTGCGACAAACTGACATACATTGATTCGCCCGCAGGCACCCACCCCACAACGTGAAACTGGCACCATAGGCGTTTAAAGCATCAGGCTTCCCGCCTCCAGTTCTATCCAGGGATACTTATGAGCAACGTCGATCACGCCGAAATCGCCAAATTCGAAGCCCTCGCCCACCGCTGGTGGGACCGCGAAAGCGAATTCAAACCCCTGCACGACATCAATCCACTGCGGGTCAACTGGATTGAAGAGCGCGTCAGCCTGGCCGGCAAGAAGGTACTCGACATCGGCTGCGGCGGCGGCATCCTCAGCGAAGCCATGGCCCAGCGCGGCGCCGAGGTAACCGGCATCGACATGGGCGAAGCGCCCCTGGCCGTGGCCCGGTTGCACCAACTGGAGTCCGGCGTCTCGGTGGAGTATCGGCAGATCACCGCCGAAGCCCTGGCTGCGGAAATGCCCGAGCAGTTCGACGTGGTCACCTGCCTGGAAATGCTCGAACACGTCCCCGATCCGGCCTCGGTGATCCGCGCCTGCTACACCCTGGTCAAACCCGGCGGCCAGGTGTTCTTCTCCACCATCAACCGCAACCCCAAGGCCTATATGTTCGCGGTGATAGGCGCGGAATACCTGCTGCGCCTGCTGCCGCGCGGCACCCATGACTTCAAGAAGTTCATCCGTCCCTCGGAACTGGGCGCCTGGAGCCGCGAAGCCGGCCTGCAAGTCAAAGACATCATCGGCCTGACCTACAACCCGCTGACCAAACACTACAAACTGCAAGCGGATGTCGACGTCAATTACATGCTCCAGACGCTCAAGGAGGCCTGATGCGTTTGCGCGCAGTTCTTTTCGATATGGATGGCACCCTGCTCGACAGTGCTCCGGATTTCATCGCCATCTGCCAGGCGATGCGTGCCGAACGCGGCTTGGCGGCCGTGGATGACCAACTGATCCGCGATCAGATTTCCGGCGGCGCCCGCGCCATGGTTGCCGCGAGCTTTGCCATGGACCCGCTGGCCGAGCAGTTCGAGGCGCTGCGCCTGGAGTTTCTCGAGCGCTACCAGGATCACTGCGCAGTGCTGACCCGCCCCTTCGACGGTATCCCCGAGCTGCTCGCCGATATCGAGCAGGCCAAGCTGCTCTGGGGCGTGGTGACCAACAAGCCGCTACGCTTCGCCGAACCGATCATGCAGCAACTGGGCCTGGCTGAACGCTCCGCCATCCTGATCTGTCCGGATCATGTGACCAACAGCAAACCCGATCCGGAGCCGATGATTCTTGCCTGCAGCCGGTTGGGCCTGGACCCGGCCAGCGTCCTGTTCGTCGGCGACGACCTGCGCGACATCGAGTCGGGACGCGCCGCCGGCACCCGCACCGCGGCGGTGACCTATGGCTATATTCACCCGCAGGACAACCCGAGAAACTGGGGCGCCGACGTGGTGGTCGAGCATCCGCTGGAATTGCGCGCAGTGCTCGATCAGGCGTTATGCAGCTGCTAACCCGGCAGCCCCGCAGGACGGATTAGCCGCGAAACGGCGTAACCCGCCAGCGATACCGATAACGACTATGGCGGGTTACGCTGCGCTAACCCGCCCTACGCATGGGACCCAGCCTGCGCGGCCCGATCCAACACACGAATAAACGAGGCTTTACCCATGTTCCAATATTCTGCCCGCCCCGACCTGCTCAAGGATCGGGTGATTCTGGTCACCGGCGCCGGCCGCGGGATTGGCGCTGCCGCCGCACAGACCTTTGCCGCCCACGGGGCGACCGTGCTGCTGCTGGGCAAGACCGAAGAAAACCTCAGCAGGGTCTACGACGTCATCGAGGCCGCCGGCCACCCGCAGCCCGCGGTGATCCCGTTCAACCTGGAAACCGCCCTGCCACACCAGTACGACGAACTGGCCGCAATGATCGAGCGCGAATTCGGCAAGCTCGACGGCCTGCTGCACAACGCCTCGATCGTCGGCCCGCGCACACCGCTGGAGCAGCTCTCCGGCGACAACTTCATGCGCGTGATGCAGGTCAACGTCAACGCCACCTTCATGCTCACCAGCACCCTGCTGCCGCTGCTGAAACTCTCCAGCGACGCCTCGGTGGTCTTCACCTCGAGCAGCGTCGGCCGCAAAGGCCGCGCCTACTGGGGCGCTTATGCGGTCTCCAAGTTCGCCACCGAGGGCTTGATGCAAGTGCTGGCCGATGAAGTCGACGGCATGGCACCGATACGCGCCAACAGCATCAACCCGGGCGCAACCCGCACCGATATGCGCGCCCAGGCCTATCCAGGGGAAAACCCGGCGAACAATCCGCTACCCGAGGCAATAATGCCGGTCTATCTGTACCTGATGGGCCCTGACAGCAGCGGCGTCAATGGCCAGGCATTCGACGCCCAGTAAGACGCGCAACCACTGGCTGAAGCGGCAAAAAAATGACGGCACGTCCACAGACCGGCAACAGCTTGCCGGCCGACCAGGCAAGGGAATTGCCGATACTGGCCATTTGCCGCGCAAAACCGGCGTAAGTGACTGACTTCAAATAATTTTCATATTTTCTGAACCCTCTGGCATGAAATTCGCTCTATAGCCAGTGTTGCCGCATCAATGCGCCAGAGGCTCAGCATTTATGGTTACCCCCAGCCAGACCAACACCATCGATTTCGATACGGCCAAGCTTCAGCGCCTGGGTTTTTCCGGCAATCGCGCACCGTCACCGCACCCGATCAGCCTGGCGCAACTGCGTCAGCAACTCGGCATGCAACTGCAGACCAGCCTGGATGCCGAGCGCATTCTCAAGCTGTTCTTCATTACCGTGCAAAGCCTGATGCCGCTCAATGCCCTGACCTATCAACAGCCTGCCGCCGACCTGCGCCTGGAGCTGGGCGAACGCGCCAACCACTCGGCCGGCTACCGGTTGAGCCATGAGGGCGAATACCTCGGCGAGCTGATTTTCCGCCGTCAGCAGCGTTTCAGCGACGAGGAACTCGGCCAACTGGAGTCCCTGCTGGCCAGCCTGCTGTTCCCGCTGCGCAATGCCCTGCTCTACCGCGCAGCAGTCCAGAGCGCACTGCGCGACCCGCTGACCAACACCGGCAACCGTATTGCCATGGATCAAATTCTGCAGCGTGAAATCGATCTGGCGCGCCGCAACCATCAACCGCTCTCGCTGCTGATGCTCGACCTCGACCATTTCAAGCGGATCAACGACAACCACGGCCATAGCATCGGCGACGAGGTATTGATCGACGTTGCCGCCACCTTGAAAAACCAGTTGCGCAATGTCGACATGGTGTTTCGCTATGGCGGCGAAGAGTTTCTGGTACTGCTCTCGGGAACCTGTCGCGAAGCCGCGGCCATGGTCGGCGAACGCCTGCGGCATGCCGTGCAAGAACTGCAATGCCTGGCCCAAGGCCGTCCGATCGGAGTGTCCATCAGCCTCGGCTGCGCCAGCCTGCTGGCGGGCGAATCCGCGGAAAGCCTGTTGCGCCGCGCCGACAGCGCACTCTATGTAGCCAAGCGCGACGGACGCAACCGCCTGAGCATGGCCGGTTAAAAACAGCCCATAAAAAAGGGACTCAATCGAGTCCCTTTTTTATGGCGATGTACCCGTTATTTGCTGGATGAGAGATAACGTTTTTGTAGGAGCGGCCGGGCGGCGTTCCGTTTCATCCGCGAAAATCTTCGAAACACTGACAATGTTTCGCGGCTAAAGCCCCTCCCACGAGGTTGCGATCTGGCTCAATAGATTAACGGAGGCATCGCCTTTTTTATGCCTCCAAGATCGCGACACCTCAGCCCATTACTGCGGTTTGCGCGGACCACGACCAAAACCGGGGCGCTGCCCTTCGCCTGTCGGCTGACTGCGACGCTTGGCTGGAGCGGCCGGCTTGCGCCCGGGGCGCTCGCTCAGCTCGACGCCCGGACGCACAGACTTGGACTTGCCCGGAGTCTTCTTGTTGACATCCCGCGGCCGTTCGGCGACTGGCGTCCCCTTGCCCGGAGCCGGACGACTTTGGCCCTTGTCTGCGCGTGGTGGGCGCGGGGTACGCACGGCATGATCGCCAGCTTCGCTGCGCGGGGTACGTACAACACGCTCCCCACCTTCGCCACGCGGTGTACGCTCGCCAGCTTCGCTGCGCTGCGTACGCCCGGAACCGCTACGTTCAGCGGTCACCGAAGCACCATGAGCCGGACGCAAAGTGCGCTGCGGACGCTCGCCGCGGCCGACCGGCTTGGCCGATTTACGCTGCAGACGGTCGAGCTTGTCGCGGGTTTTCTCTTTCATGTCCGGCAAGGCGACCGACTTGAGACCGACCTCCTCACTGAGAATATCCACTTCGCGCTGACTCATTTCGCGCCAGCGGCCCATGGTCAGATCCGAGGTGATAAATACCGGGCCGAAACGCACACGCTTCAAGCGGCTGACCACCAGACCCTGGGACTCCCACAGGCGGCGCACTTCGCGATTACGACCTTCCATCACCACGCAGTGATACCAGTGGTTGAAGCCCACACCGCCCGGCGCCACCTTGATATCGGTGAACTTGGCCGGACCGTCTTCGAGCATCACGCCGGCTTTCAGCCGCTCGATCATTTCCTCGTCGACTTCGCCGCGCACGCGCACCGCGTACTCGCGGTCCATCTGGTAGGAAGGATGCATCAGGCGGTTGGCCAGCTCACCATCGGTGGTGAACATCAGCAAACCGGTGGTGTTGATGTCGAGGCGGCCGATGTTGATCCAACGGCCCTCTTTCGGCCGCGGCAGGCGGTCGAACACGGTCGGGCGACCTTCTGGGTCGTCGCGGGTGCAGATCTCGCCTTCGGGCTTGTTATAGATGATCACGCGGCGCACGCTTTCGGCGGCTTCTTCGCGCTTGATCAGACGGCCATCGATGGCGATGGCATCGTGCAGGTCGACACGCTGGCCGAGGCCGGCAACCGCGCCATTGACCTTGACCCGGCCGGCGCTGATCCAGCCTTCGATTTCGCGGCGTGAAGCCAGGCCCATGCGCGCCATGACTTTCTGCAGTTTCTCGCCGGCTGGACTGTATTCTTCGGACTCACTCATCTGGGCACCTCCCGGTGTATCTCTAGTGATGGACGACAGCAAGTCGTCGAATGGGCGCGGATCATACGCGAAACGCGATCTGTCCGCACGGCATTAGACTAGCCGGCAGACGAGCGACGCCCGGGCTTTTCGACGACCGGTGCATCCAGGCTAGCTATGACGCGGCAGCCCCTCCTCATCCGCCGTCTCGGTCAGTTCGTCGCCGTCGGCGACGGAAAAATCATCGAAATCGGTCTTCAAGCCCTGTTCCATGGAGTCCAGTTCGGCCAGCAGGCTGCCGAAGCTGGTTTCCTCGCTGGCCTCCACTATCTGCTCATCGGCCTGTTCATCGGCCAGGGCCTGATCGGCGCGGGCCTGCAGGCTTTGCGGCGCGGCAAGCTCGTCATCGAAGGCCAGCATGGGTTCTGGCTCAAGCTCACGCAGGGCCGCCAGCGGCGGTAGCTGGTCGAGACTCTGCAGGTTGAAGTGATCGAGAAACGCCTTGGTGGTCGCCAGCATCGCCGGCTTGCCCGGCACGTCGCGATGACCGACCACGCGAATCCACTCGCGCTCCAGCAGGGTTTTGACGATGTGGCTGTTGACCGCCACGCCGCGAATATCCTCGATCTCGCCGCGGGTAATCGGCTGGCGGTAGGCAATCAGCGCCAGGGTCTCCAGCATCGCCCGCGAATAACGCTGCGGACGCTCCTCCCACAGGCGTCCGACCCAGGGCGCGTAGGCCTCGCGTACCTGCAGGCGGTAACCGGAAGCCACCTCGACCAGCTCGAAGGCACGCCCTTCGCAGGATTGGCGCAGTCGCTCCAGAGCCTTTTTGAACACCGCAGGCGCCGGACGCTCCGCCTCCTCGAACAGCTCGAACAGACGCTCCAACGATTGCGGTTTGCCGGAGGCGAACAGGAAGGCTTCCAGCAGGCTGGCCAGTTCACGGGGATCGTTCAGGTTCATGCTCATTCGGCTCGCGCACGCACGTGGATAGGCCCAAAGGCTTCATTCTGCACCAGCTCGACCAGCGATTCCTTGATCAGCTCGAGCACCGCCATAAAGGTCACCACCACGCCCAGACGCCCTTCCTCGGCCGTGAAGAGCTCGACAAAGGGTACGAATGCGCCACCCTTGAGGCGTTCCAGTACTTCGCTCATGCGCTCGCGGGTCGACAGCGTCTCCCGGCTGACCTGGTGACTCTCGAACATATCGGCGCGGCGCAGCACCTGCGCCATCGACAACAACAGCTCCTCCAGAGCGACCTCCGGCAGCAGCTTGCGCGCCTGCGCCTGCGGCGCCTCCAAGCGTGGCACCGTCAGGTCGCGGCCGACCCGGGGCAGCCTATCGAGACCTTCGGCGGCGGCCTTGTAGCGCTCATATTCCTGCAGACGGCGGATCAGCTCGGCGCGCGGATCGTCTTCTTCCTCCGGGGCCTCGCTCGATCGCGGCAGGAGCATGCGCGACTTGATCTCGGCGAGCATCGCCGCCATCACCAGGTACTCGGCGGCCAGCTCCAGGCGCACCGACTGCATCAATTCGACATAGCCCATGTACTGCCGGGTAATTTCCGCCACGGGAATGTCCAGCACATCGATATTCTGCTTGCGGATCAGGTAGAGCAGCAGATCCAGGGGGCCCTCGAAGGCTTCGAGAAACACCTCCAGTGCGTCCGGCGGGATATACAGATCCAACGGCATCTCGGTCACCGCCCGACCGTACACCAAGGCGAACGGCAGCTCTTGCTGCGCGCCTGCCTGACTGTCGGCGGGCGGTTCAGGTGACTGCGTTTCAGGTGACTGACTGTGCATATCGATTTACCCAACCCCTGCTCAGCGGTAATTCAGACCCAGGGCCAAACGCACCTCGGTCAGGGTTTCCCGGGCTTCATTACGCGCGCGCTCGGCGCCCTCGGCGAGGATCCGGCGCAGCAACTCGGGGTTATCCTGGTAATCGGCAACACGCGCCTGCAGGGGTTGCAGTTCTTTCTGCACGGCCTCGATCAATGATCCCTTGCAATCCAGGCAGCCGATACCGGCGCTCTTGCAACCTTGTTGCAACGCAGCACGCGTCTCTGCATTGGTGTAAATCTCGTGCAGCGGCCATACCGGGCACTGGGCAGGATTACCGGGATCATCCCGGTGCACCCGTGCCGGATCGGTGGGCATGCGCCTGATCTTTTCTTCGACTTCGGCATTGCTGTCACGCAGAAAAATTGCATTGCCGCTGGATTTGGACATCTTGCCGCCATCCAGCCCTGGCAACTTGGGCGCATCGCTGAGCAACGGTCGTGGCTCGGGCAACAACACCTTGCCGCCGCCTTCCAGGTAGCCGAACAGGCGCTCCTTGTCGCCGATGGTGATGCTCTGTTGCTCTTTGAGTAGCGCCTTGGCGGTTTCCAGGGCCTCGACGTCACCCTGCTGCTGGTATGCCTTGCGTAAATTGTTGTAGAGCGTGGCGGTTTTCTTGCCGAGCTTGCGGATCGCCGCCTCGGCTTTCAGTTCGAAGCCGGGCTCACGGCCATAGAGATGATTGAAGCGTCTGGCCACTTCGCGGGCGAATTCGATATGCGCCAATTGATCGGCGCCAACCGGTACCACCCCGGCCCGGTACAGCAGGATATCCGCCGCCTGCAGCAATGGGTAACCCAGAAAACCATAGGTGGCCAATTCCCGTCCTGGCAGCCGGTCTTGCCGTTCCTTGTAGGACGGCACCCGCTCCAGCCAGCTGAGCGGGCTGATCATCGACAGCAGTAGATGCAGCTCGGCGTGTTCCGGCACTTGCGACTGGATGAAGATGGTCGCGGAACTGGGGCTGACCCCGGCAGCCAGCCAATCCACCGCCATGTCCATGACATGCTGGGATATCTGCCCGACATCCTGGTAGTTGGTCGTCAGCGCGTGCCAGTCGACGATACAGAAAAAGCATTCGTATTCGTGCTGCAACTTGATCCAGTTCTTCAGCACGCCATGATAATGGCCAAGGTGCAAACGACCACTGGGGCGCATGCCGGACAGCACGCGGCGTTCGGAATCAACAAGACTCAAACCAGGTTACCTAAGCGAATCGACAAGACGCGGAGTATAGCGAGGCCAGACGCTGCCGCGGAAAAAACGACCGCGGAACCGTTCGGGCAAAAGGCCAGTCATAAATAATGAAGCTGTCCAGCCAGTATCGGCAGCAGAACTGCGCGCCAACAGCAGTGCACGATTTGACGCGAATCCCGACCATTCGTCGAGGGTCACAACATGAAAACTCCCAACCTAACGTTCGCTGTCGCTTTGCTCGCAGCAGTACTGCTGTTCCTGCCGCCGCTAACTGCCCAGGCCGGCATGATCGGCACCCAAGAAGTCATCGCCGAACAAACGCTGCAGGTCGATCGCGACAAAGTCAGTGAGTTCCTCAACCGTGCCGATGTCGAAGAGCGCCTGCAAGCCATGGATGTCCCCGCCGCCCTGGCCAACAGCCGGGTGGATGCGCTGACGCCCGCGGAAGTCGCCACCCTGGCCCAACGGATCGACGCTTTGCCGGCTGCAGGGGCACTCAGCGGCACCGACTTCGTCATCATCCTGCTGGTGGCTCTGCTGGTGGTGCTCATTCTGTAAGCGCTGACGATCAGACTCGCGGAATTTCGTGTCTTTCGTGCGAGGCCCTCACGCCTCGCCGAAAGGCGCGGGATCGCCGCAGCCGACTCGTATGATTTGCGGCTCGTCGTCAACCAGATTGATGACGGTCGAGGCCTCCAACCCGCCAAAACCGCCGTCGATGATCAGGTCGACCTGGTGTTCGAGCAACTGGCGCATTTCGTAGGGATCGCTCATCGGTAGCGTCTCGCCCGGCAAAATCAGGCTGACGCTCATCAGCGGCTCGCCGAGTTCGCTGAGCAACGCCTGGGCAATCGGGTGACCCGGTACCCGCAGACCGATGGTGCGGCGCTTGGGGTGCAGCAACATGCGCGGCACTTCGCGAGTGGCAGTGAGAATGAAAGTGTAAGGCCCCGGCGTATGGTTCTTCAGCAAGCGAAAGGCGCCGGTATCGACCTTGGCGAACAGGCCGATCTGCGACAGGTCACGGCAGACCAGGGTGAAATTGTGTTTGTCGTCCAACTGGCGCAGACGGCGGATACGCTCCACCGCATTCTTGTCGCCGATATGGCAACCGAGCGCATAGGACGAATCGGTGGGATAAATCACCACGCCGCCGGCTTTGATGATCTCCACCGCCTGTTTGATCAGGCGCAGCTGTGGGTTTTCCGGGTGAACCTGGAAAAATTGACTCACGCTAACTCCCTGTTCATCTTGCAGTAGGCTGCTGGACATGCTGAAAACGCGCCCAAAGGGGCGACAAGTCTACGGGTACAGGGCGATACATACCCAGTTCAGACCAGTCACCAGGTGCATGAAAGTCACTGCCGGCACTTGCCAGCAGGCCGAATTCGCGGGCCAGGATCGCCAGACCACCAACCTGTTCGGCTGGCTGCATGCCGTTGACCACCTCAAGCGCATGGCCACCGGCAGCGACAAAATCGGCGATCAGCTTGCGTCGCTTACTACGAGTAAAGTCGTACTGCCACGGGTGCGCCAGGCTGATCGAGGCGTCTGCTTGCTGCAAGGTTGCAATGGCCTGCTGCAATGTCGGCCAATGTTGTTTGACGTCACCCAACTTGCCCGAGCCGAGCCACTTGCGAAAGGCTTCGGCGCGATCCTTGACGTGACCGGCGCGCACCAGGAACTCGGCGAAGTGCGGGCGGGCCGGGGCGTTGCCGCTATCGCCCAACTCCTGCTGCACGGCCCGCGCGCCCTCGAGTGCGCCGGGCATGCCTTTGTTGTCCAGACGCTTGCTGATTTCGGCGGCACGCAGCCAGCGCCCTTCATGCAGTTCGGCAATCGACTGGCGCAACGCTGGCGCATCGCTGACGAAGGCATAACCGAGCACATGAATGGTGGCGCCACCCCAGATACAGGACAGCTCGATGCCATTGACCAGCTGCATATCCAGCGCCTGGGCTGCGGTGCGCGCCTCCTCGAGGCCTTCCAGGGTGTCATGATCGGTCAGCGCCAACAGCCGCACACCCCGTTCGTACGCCCGCGCGACCACTACGGCAGGCGCAAGCGCACCGTCTGAGGCCGTGCTGTGACAATGCAAATCAACATCCATAAGCAACGCTTTCTCGGTAATTTATGTTTGTTATTATGCCGACACCGGCGAACTCTTGCTGACATGACTAACAGGTCGTTGAGAAATGTAGACGAAGTAGCCGGGACAAGGCGCAACCTAGTAACAGCCGCAGGCTGATCAAAATGACCGCAACGCAACATGGCCAAGCGCAGTAATTTGTAAGGCCATACCCGGTTTGGGGCTGCATGTAGCAATGCCCTGTAGGAGCCAGGGGGGACGCCTAGCCCTTGCTGTGGCCCGGTACTCCGGCGATGCTTTCTTCTGTGAGCTGGCTCCTACAGCGCAATAAACAACTCCTCGACTTTGCCAGCCCGTACTGCTTTTCTGCGCTGATACCGACTGACCCACCCGCCATTAAGGATTGAGATGCTCTACGCCATTATCGCCACCGATGTCGAAAACTCCCTGGAAAACCGTATGGCTGCTCGCCCCGCGCACGTCGCTCGGCTGGAGCAACTGAAAAGCGAGGGCCGCCTGGTGCTCGCCGGCCCGCACCCTGCGATCGACAGTAACGATCCCGGCCCGGCAGGTTTTTCTGGCAGCCTGATCGTTGCCGAATTCGAATCGCTGAATGCCGCCCAAAGCTGGGCCGATGCCGATCCCTATCGCGCTGCCGGAGTCTACGCCTCGGTGCTGGTCAAGCCGTTCAAGCTGGTTCTGCCTTAATTCGTGAGTCGCTGCTTGCCGACAACAACCTAATGAGACATAGGAGCTCCGATGCGTCCAGGTCCGTGGTTTTTTCTGTTTGCACTGTTGCTGTCGCTTGATCTGCAGGCCGAGCAAACCCCGCCGGCCACCGCGGAGCAAGCGCAGATCGATGCCCTCGAACAGCGCCTGGCCACCAGCGAGCAACAGCGCGAAGCATTGGGCGCAAAACTGCAGGCCAGCGCTGACGAAAACGCACAAATACAGCGCCTGCGCCAGGAAAACCAACGCCTCAAGCTGCAGCTGAAGAAAACCCAGGCCGATGCGCCCCGACCTTTGCTCGACGATCGGCAACAATGGTTTGCCGTCGGCGCCGGGGCAGCATTGCTGGGCGTCATTCTCGGCGGATTGCTGCGCGGCAAACGCCGCTCGCGGCGTGAGTGGATAAACTGAAACCCGTATGAGCACTCTCCTGTTAATCGACGACGACATCGAGCTGTGCGAGCTACTGACCAGCTGGCTGACCCAGGAAGGTTTCCAGGTCAGCGCCTGCCATGATGGCAACAGCGCACGCCGCGCCCTGGCCGACCAGGCTCCCGACGCGGTGGTGCTCGATGTGATGCTGCCCGACGGCAGCGGCCTGGAACTGCTCAAGCAATTGCGCAGCGACCATCCCGGACTGCCGGTATTGATGTTATCTGCCCGCGGCGAGCCGCTGGACCGGATCCTCGGCCTGGAGCTCGGTGCCGACGACTACCTGGCCAAGCCCTGCGACCCCCGCGAGCTGACCGCCCGCTTGCGCGCCGTATTGCGGCGCAGCCTGCACCCTGCCGTATCCAGCCAACTGCAGCTGGGCGACCTGTGTTTCAGTCAGACGCGCGGCGTGGTGACGATCGACGAGCACGAGGTCGTTCTCACCCTGTCGGAAAGTCGCCTGCTCGAAGCCCTGCTGCAGCAACCCGGCGAACCCGTAGACAAACAGGAACTGGCGCAACTGGCGTTGGGCCGCAAGCTGACCCTGTACGACCGCAGCCTGGACATGCACGTCAGCAACCTGCGCAAGAAACTCGGCCCGCACCCGGACGGACGCCCGCGCATCCTCGCTTTGCGCAGCCGCGGCTACTACTACAGCGCCTGAGTCCAGCTCGTCTTTACCCAGGCTTTACCCTTGCCTGACGGCCCTTGACCTTGACCGCTCTAGACTAGGCACATCCGGTAACTGACCGGTTTAACGTGAAAGTCGCGCAGCGGCGACCTCCTGATGCCCTTCTCCCCCCGGGAGAAGGTGGCGCGAAGCGCCGGATGAGGGGGGGGCGGATATGCCGCGAAGGCTTTAATCATTCGGGGTGCCTCTCGCGGCATTCCCGCCCGAGACAAGGAGACACAGCATGATGCGCAAGACCCTTACCGCCCTGTTACTCGCACTGACTCTGCCGACGCTGGCCATGGCCATGCCCGAAAGCGGCCCGCACCACGGCGACGGCTATGGCCACGGCGGCGGCCACGGTGACCGACATGGCTCGCGGATGTTCAAAGACCTCGACCTGAGCCGGGAGCAGCACCGCGAAATCCGCAAGTTGATGGGCGAACAGATGAAAAGCCGCCACGAGATCACCCGGCGCTATCTGGAAAAACTGCCGGCTGCCGAACAGAAGGCCATGCAGGATGAGCTGAAAGCCGCCAGGGACAAGCAGCACAGCACCATCCGCGACCTGCTCGAACCTGAACAACAGAAGGCCTTCGACGAGCACCAGAAGAAAATGCAGGAACGCCGCGCCGAACGTGCAGCCTTCAACGCCTGGAAGGCCGAGCAGCCCAACAAGGCCGAATAACCGCGGCAGGCTGGCCCCGCCAGCCGTACATGCCAGCACAACCCCACCCATCAAGCCCTGGTTTGATGGGTTTTTTCGCGACCGGGAAGGAGTCAATTCGTGCGTTCATTGTTCTGGCGCATCTTCGCCAGCTTCTGGCTGGCCCTTGCCCTGGTTGCCGGGCTATCCATGCTGCTGGGACGAGCGTTGAACCAGGACGCCTGGATTCTCAGCCAGCACCCCGCCCTGGATAGCCTGCCCGAAACCTGGACCAGCCTTTATGAAGAGCGGGGCGCCGACGCCGCCCAGGCCTTTCTCGAACAACGCAAAAAAACCTCGCGCCTCAACGTGCAAGTGCTCGACGACAACAGCCAAGCCCTGGTCAGGGGCACCTTCTCGCCACGCGCCGCCGCCTTCGAGGCGCGCCAGCAGAATGACAAACGCCTGCCCTGGCGCCGCCTGACCACCGACTACAGCAGCCCGCAGACCGGCGAAACCTACCTGTTCATCTACCGCATCCCGCACCGCGAACTGGCCGCCTGGCATCGCGACAGCCTGCTCTGGCCGCTCAGCGCACTGGCCATCGCCCTGGTAGTGCTGACCCTGTTCAGCCTGCTGGTGACCCTGTCCATCACCCGCCCGCTGAATCGCCTGCGTGGCGCCGTGCACGACCTCGGCCAGACCGCCTACCAGCAGAACAGCCTGGCCCGCCTGGCCAATAGACGCGACGAACTGGGCGTGCTGGCCCGCGACTTCAACCGCATGGGCGCACGCCTGCAAGGGCTGATCGGCAGCCAGCGCCAGCTGCTGCGCGATGTGTCCCACGAATTGCGCTCGCCACTGGCGCGCTTACGCGTGGCACTGGCCCTGGCCGAACGCGCTGACGCCGCCGAGCGGGAAAGACTCTGGCCACGCCTGGCGCGCGAGTGTGACCGCCTCGAGGCCTTGATCAGCGAGATTCTCGCCCTCGCCCGCCTCGACGCCGATCCTGGCGCAGCACAACCGGTCGACCTCGCCGCGCTGCTGCGCAAGCTGCAAGAAGAGGCACGACTCGACACCCCGGAGCAGCGGGTGGAGATCAAACTGAAACCCGGCGTGAGCCTGCACGGCTGGCCGGACATGCTCGAACGGGCGCTGGACAACCTGCTGCGCAACGCCTTGCGCTTCAACCCGGCAGGCCAACCGATCGAACTCAAGGTCGAGCGTCAGGCCGACGAACTGTGCCTCAGCGTACGCGACCACGGACCGGGCGTTGCCGCCGAATACCTGACCCGGTTGGGCGAACCCTTCTTCCGCGCCCCCGGACAAAGCACCCCCGGGCATGGGCTCGGCCTGGCGATCGCCCGCCGCGCCGCCGAGCGTCACGGCGGCCGACTGGAGTTGAACAACCACCCCGAAGGCGGCTTCAGCGCCAGCCTGCTGCTACCGCTAAAGCCTCAGGCCAGATTGTAGGGGCGGCCCTGACGGCGCTCCGCTCGGAGGTAGGGCGGCTCGGGCGGCGTTCCGTTCGGAGCGCAGCGACAACCCGCCAGCTTTTGCGCCGCACCGACGAACCAATGGTGCACTGCCTTCGGCGAGTGACACCCGGATCGCAGCTTGCTCGAGGTAATGGGTCGGGGCCCAGTTCGTAGGGCGGCCTCGGAGCGGAGCGACAGCCCGCCAGCTTTTGTGCCGCACCGACGAACCAATGGTGCACTGCCTTCAGCGAGTGACACCCTACGGATCGCAGCTTGCTCGAGGTAATGGGTCGGGGCCCAGTTCGTAGGGCGGCCTCGGAGCGGAGCGACAGCCCGCCAGCTTTTGTGCCGCACCGACGAACCAATGGTGCACTGCCTTCGGCGAGT
>JAUYKV010000014.1 GCA_030699825.1 Pseudomonas sp.
TGTACTCGTTAGCTGTTGTAAGTCGATTTGTAGGGTGGGCCGGGCGGCGATCCGCTTCAGCCCACCGCCGCTAAATTGGCGCCTTGGTGGGCTGAAGCCCACCCTACGTATTGCCATCAACACATAACTGGTACATAGCCATTAAAAAGCCACCTGCAGGTGGCTTTTTAATTGTTGCGGCCCGATCAGTCGCCGCGGTATTCGCAACCACTGGTGCAGGTTTCGTGGATTCGGATGCGGGATAGTTCGGGAAGGAGAGGCTTGAGTTGTTGCCAGATCCATTTTGCGATGATTTCGCTGGTGGGGTTTTCCAGGCCGGGGATTTCGTTCAGATAGTTATGGTCGAGTTGCTCGTAGAGTGGCTTGAAGATCGCTTTGATCTCTGAAAAATCCCGAATCCAGCCGGTGTAAGGGTCGATCTCGCCTTCGATATAGACGGCAACGCGGAAGGAATGGCCATGCAGGCGTCCACATTTATGCCCCTCGGGCACATGGGGAAGGCGGTGGGCCGCTTCGAAAATAAACTCTTTGAACAGTTCCACGGGTTGTCTCTCTGAAAATACGCGGTTGCACGCACCGCTTCGATAAAGCGTGATATTACCAGTTCTGCTTGGTCAACGTAGCGGTGTGCCCTGTGCTGGTCGTGCAGGGGCCCCTGGCGCACTCTGCAGCTTGATAGCGTTTTGTCGGTTTACACGCTGACCGCTTCATATGCTGCTTTCCTCAGGTGGTTGATCGCGCCTATGGGCGATGCTCCGGTAGCGAGTGCCAGGGGATTGAATGACAGATTATCGCAAAACAGATTTTGCTCGCGGCTATCGAAGTCTTGTGCCAGCAGTCTGATTTTGGTGACTGTCTCGAATAGCGCGACCGACAGACCCTGGTGTCAGGATAGTTGTCAGCCCGTTGGCTGAAAAGCATAAGCTGTTCCATTTTTAATCCATGACCTTTGCCCAATACGTAAATAAATAGCAGGCTGTCGTGGTATTAAACCGAGAATCAGGAGTAGACAATGCACCCCTTTGAGGCCGAAAAGCCACCGCAGCTGGCAAATTTGCTCGGTTACGCCGGGTTGCTGCCCTTTGTCAGTGGGGCGTTGGGAATCTGGGTGATTCCATTGGGTTGGCGTCCTTTCGTGCTAGAGGCGTTGCTTGATTTTGCAGCTTTGATCCTGGCTTTTATGGGGGCAATCCATTGGGGCTTGGCGATGCGGGCCGAGGAGAACGATGAGCAAGCGCAGATTCAGTTAGGCTTGTCGGTGATTCCTCCATTGCTTGGCTGGTTGGCTATTTCTGCAGGGTTGCCGATGGGCTTGGCCTTGCCGATGCTCCTGGTCGCGTTCGTAGGCCTCCATTTTGCTGATGTGCATGCGGTCAAGTTGGGACTGGCCCCCCGCTGGTATTCGAGCCTGCGTATGCCGTTAACCGTGGTTGTTTCACTCAGCTTGTTATTGGCCTGGGCCAGTGTGCTGGTCGCATGAGTACGGACCATCACCGATTCGGGTCGGAGCGATTCGAGCTGTTGCAGCCAAGTCACGGAAATACCCTTATAGCGTTCGCCGCCCCTGAGGTACTGCTCTTGGTCATTAGAGTCAGCAGCTGTTTGTGATTGTTTATGGTTACGGGAGTGAACTGTGCTAACACGCCAGGCTGTCAGCCTGGCGATAGAGCATCAGCAGTTTGCGGGTAATGGTCTGCTGAATGTCGTCGCGCTCGAACGAAGACAGCCGGCTGAGGCGGGTTACTTGCAGGCGGTGCAGGTGGATATAAGGCATCTGCTGATCGAATTCACGCAGATCACCCTTCATCATGATCGGTAGAAAGACGTCACCGGCTTTCTTCTGATTGCTGATGATCTGTGCCAGCGCACGTTTGAACGGCATGGTTTTAGGTGCTGGGCCACCGTCTTTTATCTGGGTAGTCAACAGCAGACCCGGTTTCCCCAGTACCACGCCCGGCAGTACGCAGAGTCCGGTTTTGCGCACGGCGTGCGCCTCGATACCGTGCAAGGTGTCATGGAACGCATAGGGGTTGGGCAGCACCACCATCTTGCGGCCCTGGTCGTGGGGGAAGTGCAGGTTATAGTTGGTATAGAGCTGACGCACGGATTCGGAATAGACGCATAAGCGGTTTTCGAACAGTTTGATGAAACGCTCAGCCAGTTCGCGACGGGCCATGCTGTCCAGATCCCAGATCAGATCCTGGTTCTGTGGCCGGTCGAGATTGACTTCCTGGTGTTCCATGCCGCTCATTGATTCCTCATATGTGAAATTGGCTTAGCAGCCGATGGAGCTGCTCAGCCAGTTGACTCAAATGTTGGCTGGCTTCGCTGGACTGTTCGGCGGCCAGAGCATTGCTGTGGGCTAAATTGGCAGCCTGGGTGACATTCTGGTTGATATCTTCGACAACCTGCGACTGTTGCAGTGTGGCACTGGCAATCGAGGCATTCAAGCCAGTCAGATTACGCAGCGATTGAGCGATTTGCCCCAGGCTCTCACCTGCCTGGCTGGCTTGTTCGACGGTGAGTTGCGACGCGCGGCTGCTTTCGTTAATGACTTTCACCGCGGCTTCTGAGTTGCCTTGCAAACGTTCGATCATGCCTTGGATTTCAGCTGTCGATTGCTGGGTACGTTGAGCCAGCAGGCGCACTTCGTCGGCGACCACGGCAAACCCGCGCCCTTGCTCGCCGGCGCGGGCGGCTTCGATCGCCGCATTGAGGGCGAGCAGGTTGGTCTGTTCGGCAATCGAGCGAATCACTTCCAAAACGCTGCCTATTTGCGTGCTTTCCAGGGCCAGCTTTTGAATTACCTCAACCGCCTGATCGATAGTGCCGGAGAGTTGGCCTATCTGCCGCAAGCTTGCGTCAATGTTCTGCTGGCCTTGGCTCGCCTGGGCTTCGGCGGCATGCACTTCGCTCGACGCATGTTCGGCATTTTTCGCGACGTCTTGTACGCCGTAGGTTACTTCGTTGATCGCGGTGGCCACGAGCTCCATCTGTTGGGATTGCTGTTGGCCGTGCTGCTGGGCCTCACTGGCAATACCACCGAGCGCTCGTGCGGCTTTATCGAGTGCCCCGGCAGACTCGAGCGATTGGCGGATCACATGGCGTAACTTTTCTGTAAAGGCATTGAAGTGCCTGGCCAGAGCCGTAAGCTCGTCGTTGCCGTTGGTATCCAGGGAGTGGGTGAGGTCGCCTTCACCGCTGGCGATGTTGGCCATGGCGTCTACAGCCTCCTGCAGGGGGCGGGCAATGCTGCGTGAGATCAGGATCGCCAGCAGGGTCATCAGCAAGGTGATTGCAATACCGATAGCGAGCGCGCGCAAGGCTTGTGCCTGGAACTCCTCTTGCACATCATTGACGTATACGCCAGAGCCGATGATCCAGCCCCAGGGTTGGAATAGGCTAACGTAGGAAACCTTGGCTATGGGGTCACTCGAACCCGGCTTGGGCCAACGATAATTAATCAGACCGGCGCCCTTGGTTTTGCTGATCTGCACCATTTCATTGAACAGTTCCTTGCCGTCCGGATCCTTGAGGCCGGAAAGATTCTGTCCTTCGAGCGTGGGGTTGGTTGGATGCATGACCATGATTGGCGTCTGGTCATTGATCCAGAAGTACTCCTGGCGGTCGTAGCGCAGGCCGCGGATCACCTCCTTGGCCTGTTTCTGCGCCTCCTCACGACTGAGCGTAGTGGCGGTTTCGAGGCTGTGGTAATGGGCGAGAATGCCTGCCGCGCTCTGAACCACATGCTTGATCTTCTCTTCTTTGGCGGCATACAGGCCACGATGGATCTGTTGCAGCATCAATGCGCCGAATATGGACAACATGAGAATGGCGACAACCAGAATAAGCCATAAGCGACGGCTGATGGGCAGGCTGCGTAGGCTGTTCATAGAAAGGCTCTCTCTATTCTTGTTCTGGGTTTAGGGACGCGGTTCTTATATACGGAATGCGCCACCCGCTGTACTTAGACCATTTGCCAATTGGATCTAGGTGTTGGGCGACGATGTTCCCGTGGTTGCACACGGCCGACGGCAGGCTCTGATACAGCAATAGTTTCGTGTCTCTGATAGCATTTCGGCCCTTGCAGCGGAAACCTGAGGGTTTCTCACTTTTTTTGCGTTTTTAAACCATGGCGCAGCGCTTGGGTCTGATTGCCGCTCAAGCGTTGTTGGCTATTCACACATGTATGTGCAGCACATGCTGCGCGCCTTAGGAGTATTAATGGATCTTTGGATCGCCGTGCAGTCGTTGATTTTGGGTATTGTCGAAGGTATTACCGAGTTTTTGCCGATTTCCAGTACGGGTCATCAAATCATAGTGGCCGATCTCATCGATTTTTCCGGTGAGCGGGCGATGGCTTTCAATATCATTATTCAGTTGGGCGCCATCCTCGCGGTGGTTTGGGAGTTCAGGCGCAAGATCATCGAGGTGGTGGTCGGGCTGCCACGGGTACCTGAGGCGCAGCGTTTCACCGCTAACCTGTTAATTGCCTTCATGCCTGCGGTGATTCTCGGTGTGAGCTTCGCCGACCTGATCCACCAATACCTGTTCAACCCGATTACCGTAGCTGCCGCGCTGATAGTGGGGGGCGTGGTCATGCTCTGGGCCGAGCGGCGTGAGCATGTAATCCATGCCGAAAGCGTCGACGACATGAACTGGAAGGACGCGCTGAAAGTCGGCCTTGCTCAATGTCTGGCGATGATTCCGGGTACCTCGCGTTCGGGCGCGACCATTATCGGCGGCCTGTTGTTCGGCATGTCACGCAAGGCGGCTACCGAGTTCTCTTTCTTTCTGGCGATGCCCACCATGGTCGGCGCAGCGGTGTACTCCGGCTACAAGTACCGTGAGCTATTCCTGCCAGCGGATCTGCCAGTGTTTGCCATCGGCTTCGTGACCTCGTTCATCTTCGCCATGATTGCCGTGCGCGCCCTGCTCAAGTTCATCGGTAATCACAGTTATGCGGTCTTCGCCTGGTATCGCATCGGTTTCGGTTTGCTGATTCTGGCGACCTGGCAACTGCAGCTGATCGACTGGAGTACCGCCCAAGGTTGAGCGAGTGAGGCATTATTCGGCGGATTGATAAAAGGCGCGCTGCTTGGCGCGCCTTTGTCATAGTGATGCCCGCTCATGGAGGTGTTATGAATTCGTTGGAACACCAACTGCTCGACGTCAACGACATCACTCTCAGCCTCTACAGCACAGGTCCTGCGGATGGCCGCCCGCTGTGGTTGCTGCATGGTTTTCCCGAATGCTGGCACTCCTGGCGTCAGCAGATCGGCCCCTTGGCGGCGGCCGGTTATCGAGTGTCGATCCCGGAAATGCGTGGCTATGGGCAAAGCAGCGCGCCGCGTGAGCCCGCGGCTTATGACCTGATTACCCTGTGTGGCGATATCCAGGCAGCCATGGATCTGCTTGGGCACCGCGAGGCCTGTGTGGTCGGCCATGACTGGGGCGCACCGGTTGCCTGGCAACTGGCGTTATTGGCGCCGCAGCGGGTAAAGGCGGTGGTTGGCATGGCCGTGCCCTTCGGCGGGCGGCCGAGGCAGCCCGCGATCGACATGATGCGTCAGCACTATGCCGAGCGCTTCCATTACATCCTGCACTTCCAGCAACCCGGGGTTGCCGAGCGGGAAATGAACGCCGATATCCCGCGCACCCTGCGCATGATGATGCACAACACCTCTGCCGCCGTACCCAAGGACTTCTTTCTTCAGGAAAAACCGGCTGGTGCCGGGTTGTTCGATGGCCTGCAAGACCCGGGCGTATTGCCGGCTTGGTGCGATACCGAGGCATTCAGCCACTACCTGGAGACCTTCACTGGGCGCGGTTTCCATGGCGCACTCAACTGGTACCGTAACTTCGAGCGCAACTGGCAGCGCACCGAGGCGTTGGCCGACAAGCACATCGAACAGCCGGCGTTGTTCCTGCTCGGTGACAAGGACCCGGTCGGCACCCTGGAAGCCTATACCCTCAAGCAGATGCCCAAGCGCATCGCCAACCTGGAACAACACCTGCTGAGCGATTGCGGCCACTGGATCCAGAACGAGCAGGCCGCCGAGGTGAATCGACTATTGTTGGCGTTTCTCAGGCGGCATTACACCGCTTGAGCCCGCTAGAATGGGTCCTTTTCAGTTAAGGACTGGCCGTCATGGAGCCGCGCGGGCTGTTGCGCAATTGGGACGACGACAAGGGCTTCGGCTATATCCAGACGCAGCAGAAAGGGACAGAGGTTTTTGCGCATATCTCGGTGCTGCGTGGCGATCGGCGTCCCGTGGCCGGCGACCAGGTGTTGTATATCGCCGGCAAGGACCGACACGGGCGCGCGCGCGCCGAGCATATACGTCTGGCGGGCGATTTGGCGCTCGATCAGCCGGCCATCCGGCGCAAGCCGCGGTCCGCCCAGTCGACCAGTGCAGCGGGACGGTGCCTATTTCGGCGAAGTGCTGCGCGTCTATCTGTAGCACTAGGGGTCAAAGGTCGAGCAGCAGGCCAGTTTGCAGGCGTTTGGGTAGCTTACGTACCACCAATTGGTGCGAGCGGGTCAGCAGATGCCAGAGTTCGTCGTCGCCCAGGGGCGGATGCGCACAACTCATGCTGATCCAGTGCGCCCGCGCCAAATAGGGCGCCGGGCGAATGCCGGGGCGGTCGACGTAACCGAGAAACAAATCGCTGTCGACCTTGAACGCCAGCTCGTGGCCGAGAAAATTGAGGATGGCGAACATTTTGTTGCCCACCACGGAAAATACCTGGTTGTTGCCCCACTTGAAATCTTCACGGACGCCGGGCAGTTGCAGGCAAAAAGCCGCTATTTCCTGTTGTTTCATGTGCATCGAGCCTTGCAGCGGGTTCTCTAGCTAAGCTAGCAGACTGTTGACCCAAGCTTTAACAGACTGTTGAAAAACTACCTGCCGAACTTCCATTTTCACCTGCACACCGCCCACGCGATCTTGCGCCACAACGGCCTGGATCTCGGCAAGATGGATTTCCTCGGCCGCTCTTGAATGGTAGGGAAGGTGTGGCCCATGGCCGGGGTTTACAAGCTACTGCGGTATTCGCCGTCTCGTAACCCGCCAAGCAGGGCAATGGCCTGTGCTTGTTCGCCAGACGCATAACATTTGTGCGCTGCGGCGTGAGCCAGCGGGCCAGAGCGCGTGCTAGGCTCTGTGCCGGCCTGTTCGGGCCTTATACGAGTGGCGTCGATGTCTTCCTCTGCTGTCAGTACACACCTCAAACGCGGCACCCCGGCCTACCGGCGCGCCACCCTGGCGCTGTTCTGCGCCGGTTTCGCCACCTTCGCCTTGCTCTATTGCGTGCAGCCGCTATTGCCGCTGCTGGCCGCACACTTCTCGGTGTCGGCGGCCGGCAGCAGCCTGGCGCTGTCGCTGACCACCCTGAGCCTGGCGCTGTGCCTGCTGGTGTCTGGCGCCCTGGCCGAGAGCTGGGGACGCAAGCCGGTGATGGTCGCGGCCTTGGGCCTGGCCGGTGTACTCGGCATCGCCTGTGCGCTGGTCGAAACCTGGGACTCCCTATTGCTGCTGCGCGCCTTGCTCGGCCTGGCGCTGAGCGGTTTGCCGGCGCTGGCCATGGCCTATGTCGGCGAGGAATTCGACCCCGAAGCGCTGCCGGCGGCCATGGGCCTGTATATCGGCGGCACCGCGCTGGGCGGTCTGCTCGGACGCTTGCTCGCCGGTCTGCTCAGCGATATCGGCGGCTGGCCGCTGGCGCTGGGTGGCATCGCCGGCATGGGGCTGCTGGCCTTGGCGCTGTTTATCTGGCTGTTGCCGCCGTCGCGGCATTTCCGTGCCCAGCCGTTGTCGCTGCGCGGATTGCTCGGCAACTTCGCCCAGCACCTGGGCAACCCGCAGCTGCGCGCGCTGTTTCTGCTGGCGTTCCTGCTGATGGGCGGCTTCGTCGCGCTGTTTAATTATGTCGGCTTTCGCCTGGCGGCGGCGCCGTTCGGTTTGTCGTCGACACTGATCGGCCTGCTGTTCACGGTGTATCTGGTCGGGATTTTCAGTGCCGGCTGGGCCGGGCGCCTGGTGCCGCATTTCGGTGCGCGCCAGGTGCTGCAGGGCGGTATCGGCATCATGCTGCTCGGCGTCGCGCTCTGCGCCACGCCCTGGCTGAGCGCTGTGGTGCTTGGCCTGGCGCTGTTCACCCTGGGTTTCTTCGCCGCCCATGCGGTGGCTAGTGGCCAGGTCGGCCAGCACGCCAAAGGCGCCAAGGCACAGGCTTCGGCGCTGTATCTGTGCGCCTATTACCTGGGCTCCAGCGTGGTCGGTTATGCCGGCGGTTATGTCTGGGAGCATGCCGGCTGGTTGCCGTTGCTGGCGGTGTTGGCCAGCCTGTTCGTGTTGGCGGGGTGCTGGGCGAGACGCTTGTAAGGTTTCCCCGGTTTCCCCGGTTGCATTGGGCTACGACCGCGCAGGGTCAGTTTTCCTGGGCGCGATAGGCCCCCGGGGTTAGCCCGGTCCATTTCTTGAACGCGCGGTGGAACGCCGAGGGCTCGGAGAAACCGAGCTGCTCGGCGATGTCCTGGATCGGCAGGTCGTCGCGGCCCAGGTGGTAGATCGCCAGGTCGCGACGCAGGTGATCTTTTAGTTCCTGAAAGCTCGAGCCTTCTTCGCGCAGATGGCGGCGCAAGGTCTGCGGGCTCATGTGCAGCTGCCGGGTGACCGCTTCCAGGTCCGGCCAGGCGCTGCAATCGCGGCCGAGCAGACGGCGGATCTGGCTGATCAGGCTGTCGCCGCCATCCGGGCGAGCGAGCAGATCGGCCGGCGAATGTTCGAGAAACTGTTTGAGCGTGCGTTCGTCCTGCAGCAGGGGCATGGCCAGGTAGCGCGCCTGGAACAGCAGGCTGGTGCTGTCGGTCGCGTAGCGCCGCGGGCAGGGAAACAGCAGGTCGTATTCGCCGCTGTGGGCCGGCTCGGGGTAGCTGAAGGTGGCTTCCTCGAGACGGATGCGCTGGCCGATCAACCAGCTGCCGAGGCGGTGCCAGATCACCAGCAGGCTTTCCAGGAGAAAATGATCAGGATCCCATAGGCTGCTATCGTCCACGCTCAGCCTGACCCGGTCGCCTTCGCGTTCGAGGCGGATGCCCGGTGCCTCGGGGAACAGGCTATAGAACAGCGCGCCACGGCTCAGGGCCTTTTCCAGGGTGCGGCAGTGGATGATCACGTAACACATCATGGCGAAGGTGCCGCGCTTGCTGCGGATACGGCCAAAGCCCATATATTCGTCGTCCAGGGCCTCCCACAACAGTTGCAGCAGGCGGGTGAACTGCTCCGGGGCAATGCGCGCGCGTGGCTCGTCGAGCAGCGCCGGCTGGATGTTCACCTGGCGCAGCAGCGGCGCGCAGTCATGGCCCTGGCGCTCGGCGCCGCGCAATGCGGCGCGGACGAAATGGCTGGCGATGGTGCGTTCGCGCATAATGGCTCCTTGAAGGTACGCCGATGGTAGGCAGCTTGACGGGGGCAGGACAAGTCGGCCGAGCGATTGAGTCAATTGCAGCTGAGCGCTGGGGTCATTGAGGCGACGGGGCTGCGGGGCCTACCCTGCCGGACGACTTCAGCCCAGGGAGCACGCCTGCATGCAACCCGCCAGCCGGGCGCACGGCCGTTGCATGAATCAGCTCAAGAAGCTGGGGCTGAGCGCCGCGGTGCAGACCAAGTTTCTCGACGACAACTCTCGGCGGGTGTTCAATCTGTGAACGTCGGCCCTGCAACGAGGCTTTGCGTCGCCCAATGCAATCCAGAAGTTGCGTGGTTTCCCCGGATTGCATCCGGGCTACGGGGTTGAATACCCAAAGGAGCTGTTATGCAAGGCCCGCTGTCCTCGCTGAAAGTGCTGGATTTTTCCACCCTGTTGCCGGGGCCGTTCGCCTCGCTGCTGCTGGCCGACATGGGCGCCGAGGTGTTGCGCGTCGAGTCGCCCAGCCGTATGGATCTGCTCCGTGTACTACCACCGCACGACGGCGGCGTATCGGCCTGCCACGCCTACCTCAACCGCAACAAGCGCTGCATTGCCCTGGACCTGAAGCAGGCCGAGGCGGTGGCGCTAGTCAAACAGCTGGTGGCCGAGTACGACATCGTGCTGGAGCAGTTTCGTCCCGGGGTGATGGACAAGCTCGGGGTCGGCTATGAGGCGCTGAAGGCGATCAACCCCCGGCTGATCTACGTGTCGATCACCGGCTACGGCCAGACCGGCCCCTACAGGGATCGCGCCGGTCACGACATCAACTACCTGGCCCTGGCCGGGGTCGCCAGCTACACCGGGCGCCGCGACCGCGGGCCGCTGCCGCTCGGTGTACAACTGGCGGACATCGCGGGCGGTTCGCTGCACGGGGTGGTGGGCCTGCTGGCGGCAGTGATCCAGCGCCAGGTCACTGGCGAAGGACAGCAGGTCGATGTGAGCATGACCGACTGCGCCTTCAGCCTGCACGGCATGGCCGGCGCGGGCTACCTGGCTGCCGGGGTCGAGCCGCAGATGGAAAACCAGGTGCTCAACGGCGGCAGCTTTTACGACTACTACCGCACCCGCGATGGCCGCTGGTTCTCGGTCGGCAGCCTGGAGCCGCAATTCATGCAGCAGTTCTGTACTGCCCTCGGCCGCCCGGAGTTGGCCGCGTGCGGCCTGTCGCCCAACCCACAAGACCAGCAGGCGCTCAAGCGCGAGATCGAGATCGAATTCGAGAAACGCGATTTCGCCGAGTGGAGCCTGGCGTTCGCCGAGCTGGATGCCTGCGTCGAACCCATGCTTACGCTGAGCGAGGCGGTCGAGCATCCCCAGCTCGTCGCCCGCGAGCTGGTCTGCGAAGTACCGCGCGCCGATTACGCTGCGCAACGGCAGATCGCCTGCCCGATCAAATTCTCCGCCGGCCTGCCCGCGCCCAGGCATATCGGCGCAGCCTTGGGCGCGCATACCGATGAGGTATTGACGGAGCTGGGCTGCTCGGCCGAACGGATCGCCGAGCTGAAGGCGGCGAAAGTCGTGGCGTAAGCGGGTGATGGCCGGGCGACGTTCGGCTTTAGCCTGAACGCATACGCTTCGCACCGGCCGCCGAACGCCACACCGCTCAGAACACCTGAAGCAACCGGATATTCAGCCGGCTATCCTCGCGAAAGCCGTGCTCCACCGCGATATCCCGGCCGACGGTGGCCGCCAGCTGGGTGCCGGGCAGGAAGAACCAGGCGAAGCCCGCCGACCACTTGCTGCTGCGCTGGCTGTCGTCCAGCCAGCTCTGTTCCATGCGGTTCTCGCCGCCGCTCTGGTGGGACAGACCGACGCGCAGGTCGAGGTTGTCGCGCAGCGGATAGCGCAGGAAACCCTGGTACTGGTAGCTGGGTTTCTGCCGATGGCTCCACTGGTGTGTGCCGTAGCTGTGGTTGCGCCCGTAGAAGGTCACATCGGCCGCCAGATCCAGCGCCAGCTTGGTGCCGAGCCCGGTGACATAGCCGGCCTGCAGATTGAACTTCCAGCGATTCTCGCCGAGGTTCAGTGTCCGGTCGTGGTCGTAGCTGCCGAGCGGGATGAACAGGTAGGGCGTGATGCCGAAGAAGCGGCGTTTCTCCGGCTGGTTGAGCAGCCAGATCGGCATCGCCAGGATTGGGGCGGCCAGGCCGCTGCTGTCGCCCAGGGCGCCGCCATCGTGACGACCGTCGAGGCGGCCGAATGGCAGCAGGATCTGTGGTGCGATGCGGTAGCCGCCCAGGTCGGTGTAGTGCACCAGACGCAGGATGCCGATCTGCGAATCGAGCCCGGCCGAGCCGGTCTGCTGGTCGCCGTCCCGATAGAGATGGTCGCGCTCCGCGTACTGCAGGTAGAGCAGTCCCAGGGTGGTGTCGGCGGCAGCCGGCACATAGTCGCCGGCATCCAGGTCCAGAGCTTGCGCGGACCTGCCCCAGGACAGCAGCGCTCCCAACAGCAGCAGGCCCCAGAGCGCTATCCAGATTTTCGCATCGACTTGCCGGGCACTGGCGTGCAGCGGCATTGGCGTATTTGACAGCATCTTGCTTCCTCGTTTTCTTGTTTGCTTTGAACGGTGTAGGTCTCGCCGGCAGTTGCGCTGACCGGGTTATTGCTGCGGATGGCGTGGATCCCACAGCAGCCGATCCAGCCCCTGCTCGTACTGCATGCCGCGCGGAAAGCTCACCAGCTCCAGTTGCAAACCCCAGGGGGCCAGGAAGTACACCCAGGTCAGGCCGGCAGCCGGGCCTTCGCTGAAGGTGCTGGGCGTATCGAGCACCCGCACCTGCTTCGATTTCAGGTAGGCGATTGCCGCGTCCATGTCGTCCACGTAGAACGCCAGATGGTGGCCGCCGATGTCGCTGTTGCGCGGCAGCCGGCGATTCTGATCCGGCGCGCCGTACTCGAAGATTTCCAGGTTGGTGCCGTTGCCGCAGCGAACCATCTGGAAGTCCTTGATCACGGCGCGCGGATGCACGTTGAGGTGGCGCTCCATCCAGTCGTCGGCGAACTTGAACTCGCCGAAGGTGAAGTAGGCTTCGCAGCCGAGCACCTCGACGAAGAATTCCGTCGCCTGGCGCAGGCTGGGTGCGGTGATGCCGATGTGCTGCAGCCCCTGCATGCCGGGAAGTCCGCCCGCCAGCGCCAATGGCGACAGCGCGGCAGCGGCGAGGGCGAGAAGGAAACGGCGCAACAGGTGGGTTGCTGCTTGGAAAGTCATGGCGATACTCCTGGTACAGGATTGGCAAGCGGTCGCCCGCCGCAGGCTTGCGCGCCTGCAATGTCGGTCGACTGAGATAGTGCGAAGCGGGCAGGGCTCAGCGGCGAGGTGGTCGCCGCGGCGCTTGCTGGCGTAGCGGCAAGTCGGGACGGCGAAGCAAGGGCCAGGGCTGGCGCTCGGGGCTGCGGCTGTCGTGGATAAAAGGCATCGGGGTAATGGCGGGCATGCTGCATCCTCGTCTTGTTGTTATGGGGCCCGTTGCCGGGCTCATCGACTAGATGGCAGGACCCATGCCAACCCCGTTGCGGCTCTTTGTTTTTGCTGCATATGATTGATTCTTAATGTTTTTTTATAAATACGAGTCAGCTTTCGGCAACCAGAGGCAGGCCGCCGACTGTCACGCCGCTTACAGCTGTAATGCCCGTCGTTACAGGCATTACAGGCTTCGCAGGGTAGGCGGCGGGGAGTAGACTCTGGCCCATAGACGGATGCGCCCGGCTTGCCAGCGAGCAGGCCGGGGCGCAACAAAAACAAGATCGTCACAGCGGATCCCGACGCTTGCTGCCTGAGCATGCTGCGTCGCGCGTCCGAGGAGGCTGCATGCGCATCATCCCGCCCAGCAGTGTGCATATCGACACTGTTTTATCCCATGCCGCCGACCCGGCACTGGCACCGCTGGGGCAAGGCTTCGACCCGCTGATCTCGCGCTCCTGGCAACGCTGCATCCAGGACTACGGCCTGGATCCGGCCAATCCGGCTCCGCCGCGTTTCGTCCCGCGCCAGGTGCTGCTCGATCACCAGGATCAGGCCGACGAACTGATCAACGTGGCCCGCGCCGGCGTCGAACAGCTGTACCGGCATATCGCCGAGCTGGGTTACGTGGTGCTGCTCACCGACAACCGCGGGATCACCGTGCAGTTTCTCGGCGACCCGGACGACAAGGCCTCGCACCGCAAGACCGGCCTCTACCTGGGGGCCGACTGGAGCGAGGATCATGCCGGCACCTGCGCGGTGGGCACCTGCATCAAGGAGCAGCAGGCGCTGACCTGTCACCACCATGACCACTTCAGCGCCCACCATGTCAGCCTCACCTGCACCGCGGTGCCGATCTTCAATCCCCAGGGCCAGCTGCTCGCCGTGCTGGATATCTCCGCCCTGCAGTCGCCGCCGTCGAAAGATTCGCAGACCTTTGCCCTGCAACTGGTCAAGCAGTACGCGCGGATGATCGAGGACGCCTACTTCCTCAGGCGCTACCGCGACACGCACATTCTCTGCCTGGACAGCTCGCGCGAGTTCGTCCTGATCAACCGTCACTACCTGCTGGCGATGGCCGAGGATGGCAGCCTGCTGGCGGCCAACACCGCCGGCCGGCAACTGCTCGCCGAGTGCGCCCTGGAGCTGCCGCTGCGGCCCTCGGCGCTGGCACCCAAGGTCGGTGTGCAGCAGCTGTTCGATTGCGAGCTGGAGGATGTTTTCAATATCCCCTATGCCAGCGCCGACCATGTGCGCGCCTTCCGTACCCATCGGCAGAATGCGCTGTATTTCGCCGCCTTGATGGAGCCGCGCCGCGCGCCTGTACAAGCGCTGGCCAGCAGCCGCGAACTGCCTCGCTGCGCCCTGGATGAACTGGCCGACGACGACCCCCTGATGCGCAAGATGCTGGCCCGCGCCAAGCGCCTGTGCAGCGAACCGCTCAACGTCCTGCTCAATGGCGAGACCGGTACCGGCAAGGAACGCCTGGCCCGTGCCCTGCACGAGAGCGGCAATCGCAGCACGGCCGCCTTCGTCGCGATCAATTGCGCGGCCATGCCCGAGTCGCTGATCGAGAGCGAGCTGTTCGGCTACCAGCCGGGCAGCTTCACCGGCGCGCGTGGCAAGGGCATGCGCGGGCTGATCCAGCAGGCCGATGGCGGGACCCTGTTTCTCGACGAGATCGGCGACATGCCGCTGCACCTGCAGACCCGCCTGCTGCGCGTGCTGGCCGAGCAGGAAGTGATGCCGCTGGGCGCGGACAAGCCGATCAAGGTGGACATCCGGGTGATCGCCGCCAGCCACCGCGACATTCGCCAGATGATCGAGGCCGGACAATTTCGCGAGGATCTCTACTACCGCCTCAACGGTGCCACCCTGAAGCTGCCGGCGTTGCGCGAGCGGGCCGACAAGGGCTATTTGATCGAGCGGCTGTTCATCGAGCTGAGCGAGCAGCGCCAGCGTCCGCCACGCCTGCGCGGCGATGCCATGAGTGCGCTGCTGGGCTATGCCTGGCCGGGCAATATCCGCGAACTGCGCAACGCGCTGCAGTACGCCCTGGCCACCTGCGAAGGCGACGAAATCACCGTCGACGACCTGCCCGAGCAGTGTCTGCCCAGCCCGGGGCCGCGCCTGCATGCGCCGGCAGAACAGCCCCGCACCCTGAGCGCCGATCCGGCTGCGCAGCTGGAGGCAACCCTGCGCCGGCACCGCTGGAATGTCAGCGCCGCGGCGCGCGAACTGTCGCTGTCGCGGCCGACCATCTACCGCTGGATGAAGGTCTACAACATAGTGCCGCCGAAGGCCTGGGAATGAGCCGCTGGCTTGGCCGCGGAGCGGATTCTTGTAGGCTATGGACCGGTTAGCTGTTGTATGCAGCAATTCCTTGTAGGAACGGGCGGGACGCGCAGTCCCATGCCCGCGAACCACGCGAGGCCAGACACTTTCGCGGTCATGGACCGCTCCTACAGATTGCAGGGCTTACGCTGATGAGTCCTCTCGCCCCTTTGGGGCGGCCGGCTAGGAGAGGGTGAGGGGGCAGTTTTGTAGGGTGCGTGGGGCCCTTCTACGGTGACAGCACCAATCCCGCCGTCTGAAGCTGCTGCCGATAGCAATCGAGCAGGTTATCGGTAGCCGACCAGACATCCTCGACCAGCTCGTCCAGCGCCACATGGCTGGCGACCCGGCAATGGGTCGACAGTTGGCAGCCTGCATAGAAGCTATTGACCACCTCGACCATCGACTGGCGCTGGTTCTCCAGCAGCACCGCGGCGTGGGCCAGGCACACGTGACGGCCATCGCTCGGTTGCCGACGCCAGCGTTGCGCGGTGCCGACCAGTTTGCGTTGCTCCAGGGTGACGTTGTAGCGGCCGTCGCAGAAGGCACCGTCGACTTCGCCCAGGCCGGGGTCCAGGCCCAGGTCGCGCAGCCAGGCGCGCAGCGGTTCGCACAGGCGCAGATAAGCGGTTTCGATGCGTTTCTGTTCGTCGTCGCTCGCCGGCACGGCGTAGGCCAGGGCCACATTGAGCACCGCTGCCGATTGCGGCACCGGCTCGCCGCCGGTGTCGCGCAGCGCCACCGGCCAGCCCTGCGCTACGCAGGCCGCCTGGGCGGCCGCGAAGCCGCTCAGGCGGCCCAGCCGGCGCGGCATCACCAGCGCCGCATCCAGCGGCCGCCAGAACAGCAGGCCGCAGTCGAGGGCGCCGGCATGCACCTGGTCCAGCAACTGCCGCTCCGCATCCAGACCGGCTTCGACCGGCAGTCGCTGTATGCTTGTCATGTCACCTCGTGATGTTCCAGTCGTCTGCACAAATCATCGAGAAAGTCCGCCGCCGGTGCGCCGTTCACCGCACGGTGATCGAAGGTCAGCGACAGGCCGATAAAGTCCCGTTCCACCAGCGTGCCGTCGGCCTCGCGCTGCAAGCGCCGCTGGCTGCCGCCGATGCCGATGATGGCCACCTGCGGCACATTGAGGATAGGGGTGAAGAAGCGTACCCGCGACAGACCCAGGTTGGATACCGTGATCGTGGCGCCGGTCAGCTCCCTGACCGACAGCTTGCCGGCCTGGGCCTTGTCGACCAAGGCGCGGCGCGCCTCGGCCAACTGCTCGGCATTCAGGCGTTCGGCGTCGAACAGCGCCGGTGCCACCAGCAGGTCACCGGCCAGCGGGATGGCCAGGCCCAGGTGCACGGCCTGGTAGCGGGTGATCTGGTTGTCCTGCAGGGTGGCGTTGAGACTCGGGTGCGCGGCCAAGGTCTGGACTATTTCGTGCAGTAATAGATCCTGTAACGACACCACACTGCCGGCGGCCTTCAAGCGCGCGCGCCGCGCCTGCAGCGCGGTCAGTTCGCACTCGGCGTGGTGAGTGAGCTGGGCGGCGCTCTGCAGGCTCTCGTGCATCTTCGCCGCGATCATCTTGCGCATGCCCTTGAGCGGCACTCTAGTCGTGCCCGGCAGGCAATCCACTGTTTGTGTCATGGCCGTCATGGGCTACTCCACCAGGCCGATAGTCGCGCCCTTGGCGATCACCGCGTCTTCTTCCTCGAGAATCTTCAGCACCCCGGCACAGGGCGCCTCGATCTCGAACTGGGCCTTCTCGGACATGATTTCTGCGACCAGATCGCCCCGGCCGACCTCGGCTCCGTCGCTGACCAGCCAGGCGGTGATAACCGCCTCGGCGTCGCCGTCCCAGAGGTCGTCTGCAATCAGGATGGGGGTACTCATCGGTTTTGTTCCTCGTGCATTTGTTGGTAGGCGGCCACAATTTTCTCGGCATTGGGCAGGGCCCATTGCTCCATGACCGGGGTAAAGGGGATCGGGATGTCCGGGAAGGCCACCCGCTGCGGGCTTGCCTTGAGCATGCCGATGTCGTGCTCGACCACGCTGGCGATGATCTCGCCGCTGACGCCGAAGCTGTGATAGTCCTCGTCGACCACGATCAGCCGACCGGTCTTGCGTACCGAGGCGATCACGTGGGCGCGGTCCAGCGGCACCAGGCTGCGCAGGTCGATGACCTCGGCGCTGACGCCGTCCTGTTCCAGTTGCTGCGCTGCGCGCAGGGCATGGTGCACGCCGACGCCGAGGCTGACGATGGACACATCGGTGCCTTCGCGCACGGTCTTGGCCTTGCCGATTTCCAGGCAGTAGGGTTCCTCCGGCACGGCCACCGTTGCGCCTTTCTCGGTGCCCAGCCAACCCATGCCCTGCAGGGCCTTGTGGAATAGGAAAATCACCGGGTTGTCGTCGCGGATCGCCGCGGTCATCAGGCCCTTGGCGTCATAGGCGTTGCTCGGCACCACCACCTTCATCCCCGGCAGGTGGGCGAAGGTGGCGTACAGGCACTGCGAGTGCTGGCCGGCATCGGAGTAGCCGGCACCGGTGGAGGCCATCAGCACCATCGGCACCCTGACCTTGCCGCCGGAGAAGTAGGTGTTCTTCGCCATCAGGTTGTAGATGGCGTCCATGCACACGCCGAAGAAGTCGACGAACATCAGCTCGACGATCGGACGCATGCCATCGGAGGCCGCGCCCACCGCCGCGCCGATAAAGGCGGTTTCGGAGATCGGCGTGTCGCGCACCCGCGCGCTGCCGAACTCTTCATGCAGGCCGCGGGTGTTGCCGAATACCCCGCCGAGCGGGCCGATGTCCTCGCCCATCACGAACACCCGGGGATCGAGGCGCATTTCCTGGGCCACCGCTTCGGCCATGGCGCGGGCGACGGTGAGTTTGCGTTGTTTGACTGCTGTGGTCATGGTTGTCTCCTGGATTTCTTGGCCGGTTAGCTCGCCAGCGCGCTGGGGCTGACGATGATCTTGACGTTGTGATCCTTGTTGTTTACCAGCTCTTCGAAACCGTGCTCGATGATCTGCTGCAGGCCGATCCGCCCGGTAATCAAGGGCGTGACGTCGATACTGCCGTCGGCGATCAGGGCGATCACGTCGGCGAATTCGCCGGCATAGGCGAGCGAGCCGATGATCTGTTTCTCGGTGGCGACGATCTCGAAGAAATTGAACTCGCTGGGCTCTTCGAAGATGCCGATCATCACGCAGCGACCGGCCTTGCGAATCACATCGATGGCCAGCTTGGCCGTGGCTTTGTGGCCGATGCACTCGAAGGAAACCGCGGCGCCGTAGCCTTCGCTGAGCTCGCGTACGGCGGCAATGGCGTCGCACTCGCTGGGATCGATAACGTGGCTGGCACCGACTTCCAGGGCCTTGGCTTTGCGTGCGGCGGACATCTCCAGGGCGATGATGCGCGTGGCCCCCGCGGCCTTGGCGCACATGATGGTGCACAGGCCGATGGTGCCGGCACCGACCACCACCACGGTCTGGCCGAGCAGGCTGCCGGCCTTTTTCACCGCATGCATGCCCACGGCCAGCGGCTCGATCAACGCGCCGGCCTCGCTGGGGAAGCCCTCGGGCAGGCGGTACAGCAGGTTGGCCGGCACATTGACGAATTCGGCGAAGGCACCGTTGTTCATCAGCCCGGTAAAGGCCAGGTTCTCGCACAGGTTGTACTGGCCTTGTTGGCAGAACAGGCAATGGCCGCAGTGCTGGCAGGCATCGGCCGCCACCCGCTCGCCGCAGGCAAAGTCGCTGACGCCTTCGCCCAGGACGACGATCTCGCCACTGAATTCATGGCCGAGAATGCATTGCCCCTGCAGCCCGGTGAGCGGGTGCGGGCTGTCCATCGGGATGAACACCGGCCCGGCCAGGTACTCGTGCAGGTCGGAGCCGCAGATGCCGCACCAGTGCACCCTGATCTGCACCCACTCGGGTGGTGGCGTGCCGGGAAGAGCGACCTGCTCCAGGCGGATGTCGCGGCGTCCATGCCACACCGCGGCGGTCATGCTGGCTTGCTGATTCATAAACACATCCTTTCTATCTGTTTGTATGGGCGTGCGGGCACGACGTTCAAACGAATACCTTTTCCAGCGCTTCTTCGGGGGCCGGGTAGGGGCTTTCGCGGGCGAACAGCACCGCCTCGTCGACTCGCCCGCGGGCGCGCGCAGCGATCTCTTCGGCGGCGCGCTCATCCAGCACGCCCAGTTCGAGCAGCCGCCGGCGGTAGGCGGGAATCGGGTCCTTGGCCTGCAGCGCCTCCTTCTCGCCGGCCGGGCGGTACTGCTCGCCGTCGCCCATGAAGTGGCCGGCCAGACGGGAGGTCTCGATCTCGATCAGGCTCGGCCCGCCACCGGCGCGGGCGAGCTCGATGGCAGCAGCCGCAGCGGCGAAGATGGCGTCGGCGTCGTTGCCGGGGACGAACACCCCGGGCATGCCGTAGGCCGCCGCGCGCAGGTAGTTGCGCTCGATCGCGGTGGAGGCCTGTTTGGCCACCGAGATGCCCCAGGCGTTGTCCTCAATGACGAACACTACCGGCAACTTCCACAGGGCGGCGAGGTTCAGCGTCTCGTGGAAGGCCCCCTGGTTGGCCGCGCCCTCGCCGATAAAGGCCACGGCCACGCCGGGCTTGCCCTGCAGCTGGCGCGACAGCGCCGCGCCCACGGCCGGGCCCATGCCCTGGGCGATGATCCCGGAACAGGCAAAATTCACCCGTGGGTCGAACAGGTGCATATGGCCGCCGCGGCCGCCGGACAGACCGGTCTTCTTGCCGAAGATTTCGGCAACCATCTCGTTGAGATGCACGCCCTTGGCCACGGCGATATGGTGCGGGCGGTGGGTGGCGGTGACGATGTCCTCGGCATTCAGGTGCGCGCAGACACCGACCGCGCAGGGCTCCTGGCCGTTGGACAGGTGCATTTCGCCGGGGATCGGCCCGTTGGCCATGTTGAATACCGGGGTCTTGCCTTCCATGTAGATGCGCTCGATGGACTCCTCCAAATAGCGGCTGACGAGCATCTGCTCGAACATCCAGAGTCGCTGCGCGTTGCTTGGTACGGTCATGTGCTGGGCTCCATTGTTTCAATCAGAGGGCGCGTTGGTTGAGCTGCGCGCCGATGTACTCGGCCTGGCGCAGGGCCAGGGCGACGATGGTCAGGGTCGGGTTCTGGCCGCCGCTGCTGGTGAACTGGCTGCCATCGGAGACGAACAGGTTGGGAATGTCGTGGCTCTGCCCCCACTTGTTGACCACCCCGTCGGCGGCCCTTGCGCTCATGCGGTTGGTGCCCATGTTGTGGCTGGCCGGGTAGGAGGGCAGGCGGATCACCTCGGTGGCTCCGACCGCCTCATAGCATTTGCGGGTCTGCTCGACGCCGTGCTCGCGCATGGCGATGTCGAAGGCATGGTCGTCCTTGTTCACCACCGGTACCGGCAAGCCGTACTGGTCCTTCTCGCTGGCGTGCAGGGTGATGCGGTTGCCCTCCATGGGCAGGTCCTCGCCACACAGCCAGACCCCGGACATATGGTCGTAGCGCTCCATCTTCGAGGCGAAGCCGCGGCCCCAGCCCTGTGGCGTCGGGTCGAGGAAGGCAGACATGAAGGGCAGGCCGAGCGACAGCACCTCCAGGCGGTAGCCGCCGATAAAGCCGCGGGAGGTGTCGTTGTACGACTCGTCGGAGATCACTCCGGCGCAGGTGGTGCCGCGGTACATGTGCACCGGCTTGGGCAGGGTGGCGTAGATGCCGGCGGTGGTGTGGGTCATGTAATTGCGCCCGACCTGGCCGGAGGAGTTGGCCAGGCCGTCCTTGAAGGTCGACGACTCGGAGTTGAGCAGCAGCCGTGGCGACTCGATGGAGTTGCCGGCCACGCACACCACGCGAGCCTTTTGCCGCTGCTGGCGGCCCTGGGCATCGGCGTAGATCACCGCATTGACCTTGCCGCGGGCATCGTGCTCGATGCGCAGGACCATGGACTGCGGACGGACTTCGCAGTTACCTGTGGCCTCGGCGCGTGGGATATCGGTGTAGAGGGTCGACCACTTGGCTCCGATGCGGCAGCCCTGCATGCAGAAACCGATCTGCATGCAACCCGGCCGGCCGTCGTAGGCCTGGGTGTTGATCGCCATGGGGCCGGACTGGATTTCCTGGTAGCCGACCCGTTTGGCCCCTTCGGCCAGCACCTTGAAGGAGTTGTGCCACTGGTGGTAGGGCATGCCGGTGGAGGGGCCGGTCACGCCCATGTGTTTTTCCGCCTTCACATACCAGGGCTCCAGTTCCTCGTAGCTGAGCGGCCAGTCGAGCAGGTTGGCACCCTTGATCTCGCCATTTTCCGTGCGCATGCGGAACTCGAAATCACGAAAGCGCAGGGCCACACCGGCCCAGTGCACGGTGCTGCCGCCGACCGCCTTGACGATCCAGGCCGGCAGGTTGGGGTGGTTCTGCGCCACGTCCCAGCCGCCGGTGGCGATGCGCTTGTCGAGCCAGGAGATCTTGTTGAACATGGCCCATTCGTCGTTCTCGATATCATTCAGCTCGAAGCGTTTGCCGGCTTCCAGCACTACGCTGCGGATGCCCTGCTTGGCCAGGGCATGGGCCAGGGTGCCGCCGCCAGCACCGGAGCCGATGATGACCACGACGTCGCCGTCGTCTTGTGCGAATTTCGCTGCCATGGGGTGTTCCCCTCATTGTTGGAATTGGATGAGCTGCGATTGGTCAGGTGTGGGTCAGAGCCAGTCGAGGTCGTTGTAACCGCGCGCCAGGTAGCCGCCTTTCTCCACCGAGGAGCCTTCGTAGCCGAACAGTGGGAACAGCGCCGGGTTGTCGTAGAGGCCGAACATCAGGGCGTTGCGCACGGCGCGAAAGAACGGCCCGGTTTCGATTTCGCGCAGCAGGGCGACCCTGTCGTTTTCCGTGCTGAGACCTTCGAAGGGCTGGCCGTGACGCCGCTCGGCGCTGGTTTGCAGTTCGCGCAGGCCGTCGGCGATCAGCTCGGGCTGCTTGGCCACCAGTTCGGCCAGTGGCTTGGCGTAGTGCAGGTCATTCAGGCGGTCGTGGGGGTAGATGTCGCGGCCCATGCGCAGCAGGCCCTGGGGCAGGGCGGGCTGCGCCTCGTCGGCAAGCAGGGTGACCGGGATCAGCTGCTCGGCGACGGCGGTGACGCCGAGGGCGAGCAGGGACTGGCCGGAAAGGGACATGAAACGCCGGCGCGAGAGGCCGGTGTCGAGGCTGGGAGAGTCATGCATGGCAGTGCTCCAGGCTATGTGCCGGCACAGCCTGCTGTGGGATCAGGTGTGACCGGCGCTCATTGTTATGTGCCGAGAGGACTGTTCTTCCTCTCTCGATAACCCTTGAGCAGCTTGCGTGCCAATGCTGTTTTGTTTGTTTAAGTTATTGTTTATTAACGATTTGTAAGGGCTGTAAAAGCAGCTTTTGCGCTGTAGCGTAATGCACCTGTAAAGCGAGATTCTTTACAGGTGTAAATCATCTGTAAGCCTGGGGCTTCGTCGCCTTGCTCCTCAGGCTACGCGGCCTGACGGTATCTACGGCTATCGTCTCGCTACACGAAATGGGGTTGCTTGTTCGGCGCTGGCGATAGATACACATCGTAGGAGACCCCTCGTCGTCCAAACGCCGCGCTGTCGCGTAGCAAACTGGAGGCAATTCACGCTTGTCGGCTTGCGGGCACTTGTGGGAGGGGCTTTAGCCGCGAAGCTTTGGCTATGCCGCGAAGGATTCGCGGCTAAAGCCCCTCCCACATAGAACGTAATAGTTCATAAAATCAATGATATACGGGTTATTTGATGAGAGATCCCCTGTCGTCCAGACGCCGCGCTGTCGCGCAGCAAACTGGAGAAACCAGGG
Source organism: Pseudomonas sp. (assembly GCA_030699825.1). Lineage (GTDB taxonomy): Bacteria > Pseudomonadota > Gammaproteobacteria > Pseudomonadales > Pseudomonadaceae > Aquipseudomonas. The sequence goes on from JAUYKV010000014.1 coordinate 23,136, forward strand.
GGCGCCCAGTTGCCATGCCCGCGAAACAGCGGTCGCGGCCATGGGCTCCGACAGATCGTGTGCTCTTCTTTACTGGTCATCTCTCCTGAGGTGCTGTCAGCGCAAGTCGTACAACACGTAACTGTTACAGCGCCATTTTTAACGCAGGATCGGCCACGCAGGTAGTTTTTCAACAGCCTACTAGCCGTTCGTGATCAATTTCGCAGAGGCGAGCGCCGTTCACACCACCCGCTGTTCGCCGGTAAAACTCAGGGTCACCTTGCAGCGCCGGCAGAAGTAGCGCCGGCCTTTGCCGACCAGGGCGTGACGTTGGGCGGAGAAGGGGAAGTCGCCCTGCGGGCAGCTGCAGCGGTAGATGAAGCGGCTGACCTTGCGGCGCTTGACGTCATAGCTATGGCAGCGGTTTGGCTGCAGTTCATAGACGCCGCGCATGATCAGTTGCCATTCCTCGCCGTGCGGCTGGATCGTCAGGCCAAACAGCTGATGGGCGATCAGGTGCGCGACTTCGTGGGCCACCGTTTGCCTGAGGAAGTCTTCACGATTTTCCCGGTACAGCTGCGGGTTGAAACGCAGCTTGTTTTCCGTCAGATGCGCCACTCCGGCCTTTTGTCCACGCAGCTTGAAGCTCACTTCGGCACGGACGAAACGCTGCTTGAAAAAGGCCTCGGCCTGCTGGTAGCAGGTTTCGACACGGGCGTGGAGGTGTTCGGGCATGGGCGTAACCTAAGGATGACGGCGCGATTATGCCCAAGCCGAAGCGCTACGGCAGCCCCAAAACGACGAAACCACCGGCAGGTGGTTTCGTGTAGTGCCAGTTGAGTCGTTTAGCTGGTGTAGACCGGGCCTACCCCAAGCCCCCAAAGAATCACCGAGCTGGCGATCATCGCCACCAGTACCACCAAGCCGACCGCGAGTACCGAGCTGGAGAACATGAAGCCCTCGTCCGCGGGGATATTCATGAAGGTTGGTATGCCCACATAGAGCAGGTAGACGGTGTAACAGATGGCCAGTGTTCCCACCACCATGGCCAGCCACATGTGCGGATAGAGTGCCGCCAGGCCACCGACGAACAAGGGCGTCGCGGTGTAGGCGGCAAACACGATGCACTGGGTCAGATTGGGGCTGGCGTCGTAGGTACGTGCCATCCAGTGAATGAAGGCGCCCATCACCGCAACACCGGCGAGCATCGCCAGATAGGTCATGATGGTCATTTGCAATGCACTGGCTTCGGTCAGCATTACCGGTGCCCGATCACCGATGGACCAGCCAACCTGGGTGGTGCCGATAAAGGCCGAGATCGCCGGAATCGCCGCGAGCACCAGTACGTGGCTGAGATACATGTGGCTGATGGTTTCTTCTTCGCCACGAATTTCCTGCCATTCCTGATCGGGATGGGTGAAGAGCCCCCAAACGTGATGGATCATGCCAGACACCTCCTCTTGTTATGCGATCGCCCCCCAGCGAAGTGCCCGGCGTGCGTAGGCAGCGCCACCGGGTACTGGGCCGAACACCTGCGACCGTATGTCGCAGTATAGGCAGAGGCCGGCGCTCCTGAGGCGATTGGGCTTAGAGCAAATTAGTCTCTGAAAGTCAGTTGTAATAGCGTTCCAGAATTTCCATGGCCTTGTTGATCGACTGCAGGCGCGCGGTGCTGCCGCCACGATCAGGATGATGCAGGCTGACCAGTTGCCGGTAGCGATGCTTGATAAGCCCGATACTGAGCACCTGCTGGCTGTCATTCAGCTCGAACAGTTCCAGGGCTGCGCGCTTTTCCTCGCCGCCCTGCATGCGTTTCCAGAAACTGGCCAGTAGCTCCTCCACATCCTGTTCGTCGGTGTCGCTCAACTGGCTGAGGTCCAGGTAATAGTCGCGCAACGGGTCGTGCTCGCTCAGTCCGGCGTTGCCGGCCCGGTAAGGCAGCAGCTGGATGAGCAACGGGCTGATCTGGACGAAGCCGAGTTGTTCGCCCCATAAGCGTTCGCGCAGACGGTACAGGGCGTTGAATACCAGGAAGTGGGTGCGAAACAGCACCAGTTTGTCGGTCAAGGGCAGGTGGGGGATGTGCGTGCAGTGGCGATCTTTCAGCTGTTGGATCAACTGGTATTCGCCAATCCCTGCGGGGGCCGCCTGCAGTAACTGGTGCAATTGATCTGCCAGATCGGCAGAGGGATCAAGGTCGTCGTTCATCACCCGAGCCTAGCATTTCAGCGTGATTGGGGTGGGGCACGTCGCTCTTTCTGGGTAAAATGCCGCACTTTAGTAAGCCTCCGGATTCCAGCGCACCATGGGTAGCCTCTCGGTCAATCAGAACAAATTGCAAAAACGTCTGCGCCGTCAGGCCGGCGAAGCCATTGCCGACTTCAACATGATCGAGGACGGCGACAAGGTCATGGTTTGCCTGTCCGGGGGCAAGGACAGCTACAGCATGCTCGACATCCTTCTCTATTTGCAGAAGGTCGCGCCGATCAAGTTCGAGATAGTCGCGGTAAATATGGACCAGAAACAGCCGGGCTTCCCCGAAGATGTGCTGCCGGCCTACCTGGAGTCCATAGGCGTGGCCTATCACATCGTCGAAAAAGACACCTATTCGGTGGTCAAGGAGATGATTCCGCAAGGCAAGACCACCTGCTCGCTGTGTTCGCGCCTGCGCCGCGGCACCCTGTATACCTTCGCCGACGAAATCGGCGCGACCAAGATGGCCTTGGGTCATCATCGCGACGACATCCTGGAAACCTTCTTCCTCAACATGTTCTACGGCGGCACGCTCAAGGCCATGCCGCCCAAGCTGCGCGCCGACGACGGGCGCAATGTGGTGATCCGCCCGCTGGCCTATTGCAATGAGGCGGATATCGAAGCCTACAGCCAGCTCAAGCAGTTCCCGATCATTCCGTGCAACCTCTGCGGCTCCCAGGAAAACCTGCAGCGCCAGGTGGTCAAGGAGATGCTCCAGGAGTGGGAGCGCAAGACGCCAGGGCGTACCGAGATCATGTTCCGCGCGTTGCAGAACGTGGTGCCCTCGCAGCTGGCCGACCGCAACCTGTTCGACTTCAAGAACCTGAAAATCGACGAAAATGCTGCATCGCGTTTCGTCAATGTGATGAATCTGTAGGGACAGTGACAAGCGATAAACAAAGGCGAGGGACGATGCGCGACTACAAATGGCTCCATGAGTATTGCCTGAATCGTTTCGGCTCGGCCGCCGCCCTCGAGGCGCGCTTGTCGCAACCGCGCAGCGCTGCAGAGCTGCGCGCGCTGGGCGATGACCGCTATCTCTCCACCATCAGCCTGCGCATTTTCCGCGCAGGCCTCAAGCACAGTCTGGTCGATGCCAAGTGGCCGGTTTTCGAGCAGGTGTTTTTCGGCTTCGATCCGGAAAAAGTCGTGCTGATGGGCGCCGAACACCTGGAAAACCTGATGCAGGATGCGCGCATCATCCGCCATCTGGGCAAGCTCAAGAGCGTGCCGCGCAACGCCCAGTTCGTCCTCGATGTGCGCAGGGAGAAGGGCAGTTTCGGCGCGCTGATCGCCGACTGGCCGGTGACCGATATCGTCGGCCTGTGGCGCTACCTGGCCAAGCACGGCAGCCAGTTGGGCGGTTTGTCGGCGCCGCGCTTTTTGCGCATGGTTGGCAAGGATACCTTTATCCCCAGCGACGACATGGTTGCCGCACTCAAGGCGCAGAACATCATCGACAAGGTACCGACCAGTCTGAAAGACCGTGCAGCCGTGCAGGCAGCGTTCAATCAGTGGCACACGCAGAGCGGCCGGCCGTTGTGCCAGTTGTCGATGATGCTGGCGTATACGGTCAATCATTGAGATCGTAAGGCCCACCCTACTCTTGTAGCCTTGGGGGTCGCGATGCAACAGATCGAACGAGTCGCCCAGGCCATCGTAGCGGCCGAGCGCATCCTGATCATCACCGGCGCCGGTCTGTCCGCCGACTCCGGCTTGCCGACCTACCGCGGTATCGGCGGTCTGTACAACGGCCAGACCGCCGAAGGCCTGCCGATCGAGGCGGCGCTTTCCGGTCCCATGCTGCAGAGTGACCCGGCGCTGTGCTGGAAGTACCTGGCCGAATTGGGCAAGGCCTGTCTCGGCGCCCGGGCCAATGCCGGGCATTACGCCATCGCCGAACTGCAGCGGTTGAAACCCCAGTGCTGGGTGCTGACCCAGAATATCGACGGTTATCACCGCGCCGCCGGCAGCCCGCCCGAGCGCCTGATCGAGATCCATGGCGAGCTGGCGCCGCTGTATTGCCAGTCCTGCGGCGCCATCGATGCGCAACTGGCCGAGCACCTGAGTCGGCCGCTACCGCCCAAGTGCCGGCAGTGCGGCGGCATCCTGCGCCCGCCGGTGGTGCTGTTCGAGGAGATGCTGCCGGAGCGGGCGATCGACAGCCTCTATACAGAGGTGGGCAAGGGCTTCGAGGTGGTCATCAGTATCGGCACCAGCGCCAGCTTCCCCTACATAGTCGAACCGCTGCTGCGCACCCGCCAGGCGGGTGGCTTCACTGCCGAGATCAATCCCGCCCGCGGCGACCTGAGCGCTGTCGTCGATGTGCATGTGCAGGGGCGGGCCTTAGATGTTTTGCCGGCACTACTGAGTCACGTCGAGAGCCATAGAATTTGCAAATGAAGCGCATGAAAGGCATAGTCGCGCCCTTGTGAAACTACGACACGTTGTGCCCATGCTCAATCGCTTCGCACCCCTCGTGCCTCTCGCACTCAGCCTGGTTCTGGCCGCTTGTGCCAGTCATGCACCGCAAACGCCGGCGACCGCTGCAGTGGCGAAGGCCAAGACGGCCGAGCATGTGATTTTTCTTGATGAGGCGGAAGCCGAAGCCGAAGCAGCCGTCGATTTCGCCGCCGACAAACCCTACGAACTGCCGCAATTGGCCGACAGCATGCTGTCCCATGGCCTGTCGCTGGTCGGTACCCGTTACCGCTACGGCGGTAGCACGGTGAAGTCGGGGTTCGATTGCAGCGGTTTCATCGGTTACCTGTTCAAGGAAGAGCTCGGTCTGCAGCTGCCGCGTTCGACCCGCGAAATGATCAATATCGACGCGCCTCTGGTCGAGCGTGACGCGCTGGAGCCGGGCGATCTGCTGTTCTTCAGCACCAACGGCCGTGGCCGTGTCAGTCACGCCGGGATTTACCTGGGTGACGATCAGTTCATCCATTCTTCCAGCAGCCGCAGCGGTGGTGTGCGGGTCGACAGTCTGGAAGACCGCTACTGGAACCGCACCTTTATCGAGGCCAAACGGGCCCTGGCCCTGGCGCCAAGCGAGTCGCTCCCCCGCCATCCCTGATCTCCTGACGCAGCCAACACCCGGCGTAGCGAATACCCGGCGTAGCCAAAAAGTTGCACGGTTTCTCCCGAGCCGGCAGAGTAGGGCACATTCAGGCTCTGGATCGCTGCTCTGATGAATGTCACGACCCCTGTTGCCCTGCTCTTGCTCGCCGCGCTGCTGATTGGTTGCGCCGGCCGAGCGCCTGCTCCACAGCCCATCGTTCAGGTTCCCCGTGCCAGCCTTGACGGTGGCGCCGAGGACGTGTTGTTTCGCGCCCTCGGGCTGGTCGGTACGCCCTATCGCTACGGCGGCAATACTCCGGCGGGCGGTTTCGACTGCAGCGGCCTGATCGGCTACGTCTACCGCGACGCGGCCGGCGTCAGCCTGCCGCGTACGACCCGTGAGCTGATCGGCATGCGTGCGCCAGCCGTTGGTCGTAAGGCGCTGCAAAGCGGCGACCTGGTGTTTTTCGCCACCAGCGGTGGCAGTCAGGTCAGTCACGCCGGCATCTACGTCGGTGATGGGCGCTTCGTGCATGCCCCCTCCAGCGGCGGTACCGTGCGCCTGGACAGCCTCAGCAACAGCTACTGGCAGCGCACTTACCTGGATGCCAGGCGGGTATTCAGCCCGGAGCTGGCGCGCAATCCCTGAGAGCGGATCTGCGCTAACCCATGGAGAACCCCATGACCAACCGCACCCTGACCCTCGACGACAACCTCTACCAGTACCTGCTCGACGTCTCCCTGCGCGAGATGCCGCTGCTCAAGCGTCTGCGCGATGAGACGGCGCAACTGGCCAATGCCAACTGGCAGATCGCCCCCGAGCAGGGCCAGTTCATGGCGCTGCTGGTGCAATTGACCGGTGCCAGGCGGATCCTCGAGGTCGGCACCTTCACCGGCTACAGCGCCATCTGCATGGCCCAGGCCATGGGCGCCGAGGGGCGGATGATCTGCTGCGATATTGCCGGCGACTACAACGCCATCGCCGAGCGCTACTGGCGCGAAGCCGGCCTCAACGAATGCATCGAACAGCGCCTGGCGCCGGCCCTGGATACCCTGGCCGCGCTTGAGCGCGCAGGGCAGGCAGGCAGCTTCGACCTGATCTTCATCGACGCCGACAAGGCCAACTACCCGGCCTATCTGGAGCATGCCCTGCAGCTGGCGCGCCGGGGCGGCCTGATTCTGTTCGACAACACCCTGTGGAGCGGTCGGGTGCTGGAGCAGAACCCGGACAGCGCCGACACCCGTGCCATCCAGACCCTCAACCTGGCCCTGAAAGACGATCCGCGCCTCGATCTGTCGCTGCTGCCCGTAGGCGACGGCCTGACGCTGTGTCGCAAGCGCTAACCGCCCGGCCCCAAGCCACACCACTGCACCTGTGGGAGCGGACTTGTCCGCGAATGAATTCACCACGATTCACAAACCCTGCACACGAACGAATATGCCGCGATTCACAACCCTGTCCGCGGCCATGGACCGCTCCTGCAAATCGATGGTGATCTTGCGCAATGCCGCCCCATCCGCCAACGAATGCTGTTGTCCGTGAATGGGTTGCTGTCCCGGTTGCTGTGCAATGGTCTGATTGCCAGGCGGGTTCTGGGTGGCGCATCCTGCTTGGCATAATTTTTCCGACAGATACATCAGGGGCGGTTTTCTGCGGGAAATCGGGTGCTGCTAGTCAAACCGCAGAGATAGGTCTGCAGTGCCTTCTTCCCGGTTAGGTTCGAACAAGCAGGCACGCCCTCTGGTCGTTTCGCCAGTGCCGTGCGAGCGCCTGGTTTCTGTCGTGGTCTGGAGGAGAGTGCAGGGAATGAAAGCGCGGGCAACACTGTGGATTCTGCTGGGCGGGTCGTTGATCCTCGCCCTGTCTTTGGGCATTCGTCACGGCTTCGGCCTGTTCCTGCCGCCGATGAGCGCCGAGTTCGGCTGGGGGCGCGAGGTATTTGCCTTCGCCATCGCCTTGCAGAACCTGATCTGGGGCCTGACCCAGCCGTTCACCGGCGCCCTGGCTGATCGCTTCGGCGCGCAGCGTACGGTGATCGTCGGCGGCATTCTGTATGCCGCCGGTTTGTTGTGCATGGGCCTGGCCGACTCGCCCTGGACACTGTCGCTGAGTGCCGGCCTGTTGATCGGCATCGGCCTGTCCGGCACCTCGTTCTCGGTGATCCTCGGGGTGGTGGGCCGCGCCGTGCCGGCGGAGCAGCGCAGCATGGCCATGGGCATCGCAGCGGCGGCCGGCTCGCTCGGTCAGTTCGCCATGCTGCCGGGCACTCTGGGCCTGATCAGCTGGCTCGGCTGGTCCGCCGCCTTGCTCGCCCTCGCTTTACTGGTGGCCCTGATCGTACCCCTGGCCGCGATGGTCAAGGACGTGCCGTTACCGGTTCAGGGTCACGAACAAAGCCTGCGCGAGGCGCTGCGTGAGGCCTGCGTGCATCCCGGCTTCTGGTTGCTGGGGCTGGGATTTTTCGTCTGCGGTTTTCAGGTGGTGTTCATCGGCGTGCACCTGCCGGCTTACCTGGTCGATCAGCATCTACCGGCGCTGGTCGGTACCACGGTATTGGCCCTGGTCGGCCTGTTCAACGTGTTCGGCACCTACACCGCCGGCTGGCTCGGCGGGCGCATGTCCAAGCCGCGCCTGCTGACCGCCCTGTACCTGGCCCGGGCGGTGGTGATCAGCGCCTTCATCCTGACTCCGCTGACCACCTGGAGTGCCTATGCCTTCGGCATCGCCATGGGCTTGCTGTGGTTGTCCACAGTGCCGTTGACCAACGGCACTGTGGCGACCCTGTTCGGCGTGCGCAACCTGTCGATGCTCGGTGGTATCGTCTTTCTCTTTCATCAGATCGGCGCCTTTCTCGGTGGCTGGCTGGGCGGCTACCTGTATGACCGCACCGGCAGCTACGATCTGGTCTGGCTGATCGCGATTCTCCTCAGCCTGCTCGCCGCGGCGTTGAACTGGCCGGTACGCGAGCAGCCGGTAGCGCGCCTGCAAGGCGCCGGTGCGGGAGTTGGCGCATGAAGACCGAGTATTGGTTGAGCAGTGCCTTGCTCATGCTGGTTGCCACGCTGCTGGCCCTGGCCTGGTGGGGCTGGGGGCAGGGTGGGCTGGCATTCATGCAGCTGGGCCTCGGGGTGTGTTGAGCGCCAGCTTCTCCAGTCGCACCCAGTCGGCCGCCCCGGCGCCCTGAATCGCCAGTCCAGCAGGCGATCGCGCCCTTCACCCATCTGGGCGATGGGCTGGGCGGCTGCGCTTCCTTAGAGTGTGGGTACGCCGGACGCAGTCTCCCGGCGTGCCCACAAGAACAATAAGGAGGCACCCATGCGTCGTGTCATTACTACCGCCCTGGCCGCAGCGGCCCTGGTCGGCGCCGCCCTGGCCCAGGCCGGTTACACCCAGACCAAGTACCCGATCGTGCTGGTGCACGGCATCACCGGCTTCGACACCATCGGCGGCCTGGTCAATTACTTTCACACCATTCCCTGGAATCTCGAGCGCGATGGCGCCAAGGTCTATGTCGCCAGCGTCGCCGCCTTCAACGACAGCGAGCAGCGCGGCGCCGAACTGGCCCGGCAGATCGTGCCCTGGGCCGGTGCCAATGGCGGCAAGGTCAACCTGATCGGCCATAGCCAGGGCTCGCCGACCGCGCGGGTCGCCGCTTCCCTGCGCCCGGATCTGGTGGCCTCGGTGACCTCGATCAATGGCGTCAACAAGGGCTCGAAAGTCGCCGATGTGGTGCGCGGCGTGGTGCCGCCGGACAGCGCCATCGAAGGCGGTGCCAGTGCCATCGCCAATGCCCTGGGCGCGGTGATCAACCTGCTGTCCGGCAGCAGCAATCCGCAGAACGGTCTGGCCGCCCTGGAAACCCTGACCACCCCCGGCACCACGGCCCTCAACAGTCGCCATCCGTGGGGGGTGAACAACGCCAGCTACTGCGCCAAATCCAGCGAAATGCACAACGTGCGCGGCTACAACATCCGCTACTTCTCCTGGACCGGCAATTCGTCCTACACCAACATCTTCGATGCGGTCGACCCGTTCCTGGCCATCACCGGCCTGGCCTTCGGCAGCGAGAAGAACGACGGCCTGGTCGGGGTCTGTGCGACCTACCTGGGCCAGGTGCTCGGCGACAGCTACCACATGAACCACGTCGATGCGATCAACCACCTGTTCGGCATCCGCGGCTGGACCGAGCCGGTCTCGCTGTATCGCCAGCATGCCAACCGCCTGAAGAACAAAGGCGTTTGATCCTTGCCACGTTCGCGGGCTGCCAGACAGCCCGCCCTGGAGGTCGCATGCCCTTGCCGATCCGTTCCCTGGTCCTGCTGACTGTTCTGGGTTTCGCCACTGCCGGGCTGATCCTCTACTGGCAATGGCCGCGGCAGCTCGTGGTCGAGGTTGATTCGGCACGCCTGGTTCCTCCTGTCGCCGCAGTCATCGCCGGCCCTGTACTGCGTCAGCCTGCGCCCACGGTTGTCGCGCCGGCCGCGCCGTCGGCGTTGCTGCCGGGCCTGCGCGGTACCGAGGTCGACGGCGCGCTGAAGACCGACAGCGCCGGCAATCTGCAGCTCGACCTGGCGCTGCGCGACTATTTCGATTATTTCCTCAGCGCTGTCGACCAGGCCGGGCTCGATACCTCGGTCGAGGCCTTGCTGGCGGATGCCAGCGGGCGCTTGCAGGAGCCGGCGCTGGGGCAGTTAGTCGGCCTGCTGGGCGACTATCTGGAGTACAAACGCGCCAGCCTGGCGTTGCTGCAGCAACCGCTGGGCGCCCACCAGCAAGCCCAGCCGCAAGCACAGTTGGTGGCGTTGCAGCAGGCCTTCGCCAGCCTGGCCCAGCTGCGCCGCGGCCACTTTTCACCGGGCGCGGTGGAGGCCTTGTTCGGCGCCGAAGAGGCCTACGCGCGTTACACCCTCGACAGTCTGGCGCTGGTCGCGCGCGACGAGTTGAGCGAGCAGGGCCAAGCCGATGCTCAGCAACGCCTGCGCGAACAATTGCCCGCCGCCATGCGCGCCAGTGAGGAGCGGCAGAGCCAGGCCCAGGCGCAGCAGGCGCAAAGCGAGCGGTTGTGGCGCGAGGGGGCGAGCGAGGAACAGGTGCGCCAGGCCTTGGCTTTGGCCTATGATCCGGCGACTGTCGAGCGCCTGCTGCTCGAGCAGCGCAACGAGCGCGGCTGGCAGCAGCGCTACAGGGCCTATCGCGAACAGTTGGCCGGCTTGCACAGCGACGGCCTGAGTCCGGCGGACCGGCAACATGAACAGCAGCGTTTGCGCCGGCGCTTGTTCGGCGCCGCCGACCAACACCGAGTCGACACCTATGATGCGATTGCCGCCAAACAGCAGGACCGCGAAGCCGCCGAGCTTCCATAGCCTGGCGCTCGCGCGGGCGGCCTGTCACCGATGAATCTGCAAGAGGAAGAACGCCTGCTGCTGGCACAACAGCGCCGTGGTTACCGGCGCTTGTGCTTTGTCCCGCAGTTGGAGCAGGGCTTCGTCGAGCACCGGGTGCAGCGCATCCACCGCCGCTTGCTGTTGATCGTCAGTACCGCGATTGTCTTCCAGCTGCTCTACAGCGTCCTCGATCTGTTACTGATGCCGCTGGTGATGGGGCTGTCGGTGATGCCCCTGCGGGTGCTGGGTATCCTCGCTGTGCTGGTCTCGTTCGTCTATTGCCGGCGTCCGCAGAGCCCGCCGCGCCGCGTGTTGCTCGCCTACATCGGCGCCTACGCGCTGAACGGCGCCTGCGTGGCGGTGATCATCCATATGTGCTGGGCCCAGGGCGTGGCCATGCCCTACGACGGGCTGTTCCTGATCCTGTTGTTCGGCTATGTGCTGCTTGGCGTCTCGTTCCGCGCGGTGAGCGTAGCGGCCTGGGGTTTCTGTCTGCTGTTTCTGGCGCTTGGGTTGTTGCTGACCGAGCCAGACGGCGTGCTGGCCTATCAGGGCCAGTTCCTGATCTTCGCCAACCTGATCGGCAGTGTCGGCGCCTATCTGCAGGAGCACGGTCAGCGCGGTGCCTGGCTCAACCTGCGCTTGCTTGATCTGGCCCGCCAGCGCGCCGAAGCCGATGACGCGCGCAAGCTGCGTCTGCTCGCGGCGGCTAGCCATGATTTGCGTCAGCCGCTGAACGCCATGGGCCTGTACGCCCAGCACTTGCTGGAACAGAGCCAGGAGTCGGGCATTCGTCGGGTCAGCGCTCGTCTGGCGACCTCGGTGGAGCAACTCAGTCGTCTGTTGCAATCGCTGCTGGACTACACCCGCCTGACCTTGCCAGGCGGAGTGCAGGCCAAGCTTGAAGTGTTCGCCCTGCGTCCGCTGCTCGAACGCCTGAGCGGCGAAACCCGCCGCGAAGCCGAGTTGCAGGGAGTCGAACTGGACCTGCAATGCGCGGATCTGTGGGTGCGCAGCGACCCGTTGCTGCTCGAACGAATGTTGCGCAACCTGCTCAACAACGCCCTGCGCCATGCCCAGGCACGGCGCGTGACGCTAAGCGCCCGGGAGGATGGGGGCAGCGTGCTGCTGCACGTCGCCGACGACGGTCGTGGTCTCAGCGCGGCAGAGCAGGCGCAGGTCTTCGAGGAGTTCCGCCAACTGGACAACCCCGGGCGCCATGCCGAGCGCGGCCTGGGCCTCGGTCTGGCCATCGTCCAGCAGCTGGCCGCGCTACTGGAGCATCCGCTGCAGCTGGACTCCAGTCCGGGCCAGGGCAGCTGCTTCGCATTGCGCCTGCCGCGCGCTGCCGTGGGAGAGTGGCAGCCAGCCAAGCCGGTGGGCGCCGCGTTGAGCGGCCGGGTCTTGCTGCTGGAGGACGATGAAGCCGGGCGCGAGGCCTTGTCCGGGCTGTTGCGCCGCTGGGGCTGCGAGGTCTGGGCCTGCGCCGATCTGCAGGCGGCCCTGGAATGCCTGGCAGAGGCGTCGCCGCAATTGTTGATCAGCGATTACCGCCTGGCCGCCAGCGAAGATGGCCTGCGCGCCATCGAGCGCTTGCGCGAGGAGGCCGGGCGCATGCTCCCGGCCCTGCTGATCAGCGCCGATATCAGCCCCGAGTTACAGGAACGCTGCCTGCCCGCACACGTCACCCTGCTCGGCAAACCCCTGCTGCCGGCACGTTTGCGCCAGGCTCTGGCGGTGCTGTTGCCGGTTATTGAAAAAACCTAGAAGCGGAACGCCGGCCGGCCGCTCCTACAGCCAGGTAGATCCTATGTTTATGCACAAGCCTCGCAGGACATAGAAATCGTAGGAGCGGCGGGGGCGCCTAGCCCATGCCCGCGATGCTTTTTGCCGTCCCGTAGCCCGGATGAAATCCGGGAAGTTCATCGCCTGTTTGACCGCTCCCGGATTTCATCCGGGCTACGAGAGCGGTGTGGATCAGGCCTTTTTCATTCATCAGTTCTACAGCCATCCACGCTGGCGCGCGGTGCTGACGCAAGCGGTGCGGGTGTGCACGTCGAGTTCCTGGAACAGGGTCTTCAGGTGGGTTTTTACCGTGTCTTCGGAAACCCCCAACTGGCGGCTGATGGCCTTGTTCGGCAAGCCGTCGGCCAGCAGCAGGAGAATCTGCAATTGCCGGGGCGTGAGCGGTGGTTTTTCCCCGGTTCCCGGCGCCGGCAGGGTTTCCCCGAGCAACACGCGGGTCACCGCCTGGCGCAGGTCGTCGCCGTTGGCGCTTTTCGGGATAAAGCCCAAGGCACCTGCGGCCAACGCCGCCTGAGCATCCAGGTTGGAGTCGCTGGCACTGAGGATCGCCACCGGGGTCATGCGTCCTTGCTGCTGCCAGCGCTGCAGCAGTTCGAGGCCGGCTACGTCCGGCAGGCGCAAATCCAGGAGAATCAGGTCGAAATCGTGCTGGCGCAGACACGCCTCGGCTTCGGCGGCGTTCTGCGCGGTCTGGATCTGCAGATTCGCGCAGAGCGGCGCCAGGGCCAGGCTGAGGCCGTCGAGAAAGATCCGATGGTCGTCCACCAGCAACAGGCGAAGCTGGTTGGGCAAGGCAGTACAGAGTGCTGTCATGGTAGTTTCACGCGGTTTTTTGTGGTTATGGTCGCCAGCCGAGTGTAACCCAATGCGCTGACTGGTTTAGGACGCTGGGTCACTAATGGGGGAGGAGAGGGGAGGGGAGCCGGATTTGTAGGAGCCAGGGGGACGCCTGGTTCTTGCTGGCGATCCGGCTCTCTGGCATGCCGGATCACAGCAGGCTGCCGGGTCAGGCGACCGCGCTGAAACTGCCGATGCAGCGGTGCCAGGCTTCGATGAAGTCGCGTGGGTGACCCTGCGGGTGAAAGACCCGGCGCCAGACCCGAGCCAGGCCGAGCAGGTCGTCGGCGGCGGGCAGTTCGCGCTGTTCCACCTCGACCAGCATCCAGGCGATGGCGGTGGCGTAACGCAGGTTGACCGTCAGCTCCAGGTGCGGCGCCGCCAGAAAGGCGTGCTGGCTGGCCAATCCGCGGACCTGGCTGGCCAGGTCCGGATCGAGCGCCAGGTACTGGTCCCATAGCTGTTGATGGCGCAGTTCGGCGATGCGGTAGAGGCCATGGCCGCCCTGAGCGTCCAGCGCCGAACCCAGCGCCGATTGGCAGGCGGCAGCGCCCAGGAGCAGGACTTCGGCAGCAGGTGAGTGGCGTCCCAGATAGATCAGCGTGGGGCGTATGACGTGCTGGATCAACTCGCAGGCTGCAATTCCCATATAGCCCTCGCGAAAAAATAGCCGATGGGGCCGGGGCGCGTGGCAGCTTGTGGTCATTCTTGAAAAGGCCCCACCGGAAGCGGGTTTAGCCGCTTGATTTAAAGTGTAGTGCGAGCTTTCTCGTGTAATGAACTGTTTTTAAATTGTTTTGTGCTTTCGGTTATTACCTATATTCCGCTTGGTGCTTAGGACGGTTCTGGCCGCGATCCGCTCGGAGCGCAGCGACAGTCCGCCGGATTTGTGTCGTGCCGATAAACCACGGTGCACTGCCTGCGGCGAGTGACAGCCTGCGGATCACGGGTTGCTTGAGGTAATTGATCGCAGTAGGCGAGCGTTTTTCACAGCCTCTCAGCCCTACCCGCGGCGTTTCATATGCTCGGACCGGCCCCCTGGTCGCCCGTCGCTACAGGCCGTGCCGGGTCGGTAATCCACTCGCTCCAGGAACCGGCATACAGCGGCGCCAGCGGGTAGCCGGCAAGGCACAGGGCGAACAGGTTGTGGCAGGCGGTGACGCCGGAGCCGCAGTAAGCCACCAGCGCGCTGGCCGGGCGCTCGCCGAGCTGCGCGGCGAAGCGCTGGTGCAGTTGGGCCGCCGGCAGGAAGCGCCCGCTGCTGTCCAGATTGTCGGTGCAGGGCGCGCACTGGGCACCGGGGATATGCCCGGCGACCGGGTCGAGCGGTTCCACCTCGCCACGAAAACGCGGCAAGGCGCGGGCGTCGAGCAGGGTCAGTTGCGGGTCGGCGAGGCGTTGTTGCAGCTCAACCGCGTCGACCAGCAGGCTGGCATCGGCCTGGCCGGCAAAGGTGCCGGGCGCGAGGCTCGGCAGCGCTTGGCTCAGTTCGCAACCGGCCTGGCGCCAGGTCTGCAGACCGCCGTCGAGCAGGTAAACGCCCTCGCGCTTGCCCAGCCAGGCCAGCAGCCACCAGGCACGGGCGGCGAAGGTGCCGGGGCCGTCGTCGTAGAGCACCACCGTACTGCTGTCGTTCAAGCCCCATGCGCGCAGGCGCGCCAGCAGTTGGGCGGGCTCCGGCAAGGGGTGACGGCCGCTGATGCCCTTATGGATCGGCCCGGACAGGTCGCCTTCGAGATCGGCGAACTGGGCGCCGGCGATATGCCCTGCGGCGTAACTGCGCCGACCGTAGGCCGGATCATCCAGGGCGAAGCGGCAGTCGAGGATGAGCAGCTCGGGTTGACCCAGGCGGGCCTGGAGTTGGTCGGCGGTGAGCAGTTGGGCGAGGGGCATGGGGGCGTCCTGGGCAAGAGCGGATTCGAGGCATGATAAACCGCCGTATGGGCTATGCCGCATCTGTCTGTTGATCCGGCAAGTCGGGGATATTGCCATTGGCCGAATGAATATTGTCCAGCGCCGATGCACCACGCAGCTGGTGGTTTGGGCTAAAGTCGGCCGCCCTACTGCATGTTTCCCATTGAATGAGGTGTCTGTGCCCCCGCTGATAATGGTTGCGGCTTTTACCCTGTTGGCTGGCATTGCCATGCCGCTGGGGGCGGCGCTGGCCAGTGTCGAACGAATTCGACCGCGCTGGCTGGAGGCCGAGTTCAGGCACGGCGTGATCGCTTTCGGCGGTGGCGCGCTGCTGGCTGCGGTGGCGTTGGTGTTGGTGCCGCAAGCCATTATCGAAATGCAGCCGTTGCCGGCTGCGCTGTGGTTCTTCGCGGGCGGTGCCGCGTTTATGGCGCTGGATATTCTGCTGTACCGGATGAGTACCTCGGGCAGTCAGTTGGCCGCCATGTTGACGGATTTTATTCCGGAGTCGCTGGCGTTGGGTGCCGTTTTTGCCCTTGGTGGTCGTGGTGCGTTCCTGCTGGCCGGCTTGATGGCGCTGCAGAACCTGCCGGAGGGCTTCAATGCCTATCGGGAGTTACGCGGTTCGACGGACTACAGCCGCGCAAGAATAGTGCTGACGTTCAGCGTCATGGCGCTGCTTGGCCCGCTGGCAGGCATCTCGGGCTATTTGTGGTTGGCGGATTCGCCGCAGTGGGTGGCGGCAATCATGTTGTTCGCCGCAGGCGGTATTCTCTACTCGGTGTTTCAGGATATCGCGCCCCAGGCCCAGCTGAAGAAGCATTGGGCACCAGCGCTGGGTGCCTTGCTGGGGTTTATGCTGGGGATGGTCGGGCACATGCTTACGGTGCTTTGAGAGCTGCTGTATGGTTCAGCCTTTTTCGAACTCAACTAGTCACCTGATTAGCAATGATGATCAGCCAAGCTGGCCGCCCGTGGTCACCGGGCCTATGCTGTATATGCGTACAGTTATTTCGGTGAGGGGTGGAATCATGGCGATGAACCGAATTCAGTTTCAACCTGGGCTGTCGATGCCCG
>JAUYKV010000015.1 GCA_030699825.1 Pseudomonas sp.
TGTACTCGTTAGCTGTTGTAAGTCGATTTGTAGGGTGGGCCGGGCGGCGATCCGCTTCAGCCCACCGCCGCTAAATTGGCGCCTTGGTGGGCTGAAGCCCACCCTACGTATTGCCATCAACACATAACTGGTACATAGCCAATAAAAAGCCCCGCAGGGCGGGGCAAGGTAATCAGGGCTTGGCGTGGGTCACTCTGTCCACCAGGTAGACCAGCCCGTGGTAATCGATCCCGCCGTGCTGGCTCAGGCCGATCTCGCAGGTGCGGCTGGTGCTGATGCCTTCCTCGCAGACTTGCACCGCGTCCTTCAGGCTGCGCAGCGAATGGGCGTTGAGTTCCGGGGTGGTGAAGCCCTTGTCGCCGGCGAAGCCGCAGCAGTGGATACCTTCCGGAACCACCACCTCGCGGGTGCAGCGGCGCACGATATCGATCAACCCCTGGGCTTCACCCAGATGCTGGGTGCTGCAGGTGACGTGCACCGCCACGGGTTTGTCCTGTGGCTGGAAGTCCAGGCGATCGAGCAGGTGCTCGCGGATGAATTTCACCGGGTCATGCAGCTTCAGGCGCGGGTCGAGCCCGTCCTGTAGCAGGCGCAGGGTGCAGGGGCTGGTGTCGCAGTAGATTGGATCGAGGCCGCCGCGGCTGGCCTTGAGCAGCGCGTCTATCAGCTCCTGGCGTTTTTGCTCGGCTTGCGCGGGATAGCCCTTGGAGGCGAAGGGCTGACCACAGCAGAGGTTGTCCAGGCCGTCCGGGAAGAGCACCTGGAAGCCGCCTTTTTCTAGGAGCGCGCGGGTCTTGGCGAGCAGCGGCATCTGTTCGTCGTCGCCTGCTGCCGGACCCATGGCGCGGGACACGCAGGCGGCGAGGTAGACCACCCGCGGGCGCGCGTCGCTGACCGGTGGGCTGAAACGGATCGGCTTGACGTCTTGCGGCATGGCCGGCGTCCATTGCGGCAGGCGGTTGCCGGAAACCTTGCGCAGGCCCGCCGAGGTCTTCGCCAGCAAGGGGGCGCCGAGCACCTTGCGTACCGTGTTGACCGCCATCAGACTCAGGCGGGCACCCTTCAGGGCGGTGGCGTAGTGTTCGGCCAGCCAGGTGGCGCTGCTCTGGTGAGTCGCCGTGCGGGCGCGCAGTTTGCGTACCAGGTCGCCGGTGTTGATCCCCACCGGGCAGCGCTGGGCGCACATGCCGGTGGCGGCGCAGGTGTCGATGCCGTGGTACTGGTAGTCGCGCTCCAGGGCCGTGGTGTCGATGCCTGCGCGCTTTTTTGCCTGGATGTCGCGCCAGATGACGATGCGCTGGCGCGGACTCAGGGTCAGCCCATTGGACGGGCAGACCGGCTCGCAGAAGCCACACTCGATGCACTTGTCGACGATCTCGTCGGCGGCGGGCAATGGCTTGAGGTTTTTCAGGTGGATATCGGGGTCTTCGCTGAGCACCACATCCGGGTTGAGAATGCCCTGGGGGTCGAGCAGGCGCTTGAGTTGCCACATCAGTTGGTAGGCGTCCGCGCCCCATTCCAGCTCGACGAACGGCGCCATGTTGCGCCCGGTGCCGTGTTCAGCCTTGAGCGAGCCGCCGAACTCGACTGCCACCAGTTGCGTCACATCATCCATGAATGCCGAGTAACGGGCGACTTGCAGCGGGTCGTCGAAGCCCTGGGTGAAGACGAAATGCAGGTTGCCTTCCAGGGCATGGCCGAAAATGATCGCCTCGTCGTAGTGGTGCTTGTCGAACAGCGCGAGCAGGCGATTGACCCCTTCGGCGAGCTGTTCGATGGGGAAGGTGACGTCCTCGATGATCACCGTGGTGCCGGTCTGGCGCACCGCGCCGACAGCCGGGAAGGTGTCCTTGCGGATCTTCCACAGCAGGTTGTACACCGTCGGGTCTTCGCTGAAATCGACCTGTTTTTCCAGGGGGAACTCGGCGATCGACGCCATCACCTGGCCAAGCTGCTCGTGCAGCAGGCTCTGGCTGGCGGCGCGGGATTCGATCAGCAGGGCGCAGGCGCTGGCGGACAGGCCCTTTACCCAGTCCGGCATGCCCGGCTTGTTCTCGACCGAACGCAGGCTGCGTCTGTCCAGCAGCTCCACGGCGGATACCGGCTGTTGTTTGAGCAGGGTCACCGCGCGACAGCAGCTCTCCACATCGGGGAACACCAGCAGGGCGCTGGCCTTGTGCGGATGGTCGGGCACGGTGTCGTAGGTCACCGCACTGATAAAGCCCAGGGTGCCTTCGGAGCCGACCATCAGGTGGCTGAGGATATCCAGCGGCTGATCGAAATCGATCAGGGCGTTGAGCGACAGGCCGGTGGTGTTCTTCAGCCGGTATTTGTGCCGAATTCTGGCGGCCAGTGCGCCATTGGCGCGGGTCTGTTGGCCCAGTTCGGCCAGTTGTCCGAGCAATTCGGCGTGGCTGGTTTCGAATGCCGCCACACTCTGCGGGTTTTCGCTATCCAGCACCGTACCGTCGGCCAGCACCAGGCGTATGCCGGCCAGGGTGTGGTAGCTGTTCTGGGCAGTGCCGCAGCACATGCCGCTGGCGTTGTTGGCGACGATGCCGCCGATCTTGCAAGCATTGATCGAGGCCGGGTCGGGGCCGATCTTGCGCTGGAAGGGCGCCAGCACGGCGTTGGCCTGGGCGCCGATCACCCCCGGCTGCAAACGAATCTGGCGGCCCTGGCCACGGATTTCCCGGCCGTTCCAGTTATCGCCCAGCACGATCAATACCGAGTCGCTGATCGCCTGGCCGGACAGGCTGGTGCCGGCGGCGCGGAAGGTCACCGGCACCTGTTCGGCACTAGCCAGCTTGAGCAGGGCGACCACTTCCAGTTCGGACTCGACCCGGATCACCAGTTGCGGAATCAGCCGATAGAAGCTGGCGTCGGTGCCGAAGGCCAGGGTCGAGAGGGCATCGTCGAAACGCCGTTCTTGGGGGATCAGGCGCTCGACGGCGGCGAGGAAGGCGACGGGCAGACTCATGGGCGCTCCGGATTATTCTCAGTACGTTGGGCGCGCGTCGGGTTTCATGACGCAATGGCGCATGTGTAGGAGCGCTCGGGCGGCGTTCCGCTTCAGTCGCGAGGCTTGGCGGTGCCGCGAAGAATTCGCGGCTGAATGACTGGGCGTCCCCCCGCTCCTACAGTTGGGTGGTTAATGGCTCAGCGACCCAGCTCACGCACCAGTGAGTCGGCGCTGATCTCGCTGATCGACTTGGCGCCGGTCAGGACCATGGCCACGCGCATCTCTTTCTCGATCAGGTCGAGCAGGTTGCTCACCCCCGCGCCGCCGGCGACGGCCAGGGCATAGATGAAGGCGCGTCCGAGGAGTACCGTGTCGGCTCCCAGGGCAATCATTCGCACCACATCCAGGCCGGTACGAATGCCCGAGTCAGCGAGGATCGCCAGGTCGCCCTTGACCGCGTCGGCGATGGCCGGCAGTGCCCGCGCGCTCGACAGCACACCATCGAGCTGGCGGCCGCCGTGGTTGGAGACGATGATGCCGTCGGCGCCAAAACTCACCGCATCCTTCGCATCCTGCGGGTCGAGGATGCCCTTGATTACCATTGGGCCGTCCCAGAACTCGCGGATCCACTGCAGATCTTTCCACGAGATCGACGGATCGAAGTTGGCGCCGAGCCAGCCGATGTAGTCCGCCAGACCGGTGCGGCTGCCACGGTAGGCGGAGATATTGCCCAGGTCGTGGGGCTTGCCCAGCAGGCCGACGTCCCAGGCCCAGCTTGGGTGAGTCATGGCTTGCAGAATGCGCCGCAACGGTGCGTTCGGCCCGCTCATGCCAGAGTGGGCATCGCGGTAGCGGGCGCCCGGTACCGGCATGTCTACGGTAAACACCAGTGTGGTCACCCCGGCGGCCTTGGCGCGCTCCAGGGCATTCTTCATGAAGCCGCGATCCTTGAGCACGTAGAGCTGGAACCACATCGGTCGGTCGATGGCCGGCGCCACCTCTTCGATCGGACACACCGATACCGTGGACAGGGTGAAGGGGATCCCTTTGTCTGCTGCTGCCTTGGCCGCCTGCACTTCGCCGCGGCGCGCATACATGCCGGTCAGGCCGACCGGTGCGAGCGCCACGGGCATCGACAGGGTTTCGTTGAACAGACGGGTTTCCAGGCTCAGCTCGGACATGTTGCGTAGAACCCGCTGACGCAGGGCTATGTCGGCCAGATCCTCGACGTTGCGCCGCAACGTGTGCTCGGCGTAGGCGCCGCCGTCGAGGTAGTGGAACAGGAACGGCGGCAGCTTGCGTTGTGCCGCTGCGCGGTAGTCGGTGGAGGCGGAAATGATCATCGGATTAACCTTCGTACCAGGAGCAGGCTGTTCTCGTCAGGTGGCCGGCCCCACGTGCTTGAGCGCCGGTCTGCCAGGATATACGGGGACGTGAATGGTATGCGCCCCGGTTTGCACCGGAGCGCGGGTTAGCGCGTTTGTCAGCTGGCGAGCAGCGGATCGCCAACGCCCAACAGGTAGATCGCGATCAGGGCGATCACGCCGGTAAAGAGCACGTAGTACAGCGTAGGCCATATGGTCTTGCGCAGGATGCTGCCTTCGCGGCCGAGCAGGCCGACTGTGGCGGAGGCGGCCACCACGTTGTGGATGGCGACCATATTGCCGGCAGCGGCGCCAATCGCCTGCACCGCGACAATCAATGCGCTGGAAATGCCCAGGTTAGTGGCTACGCCGAACTGGAACTGGCTGAACATCATGTTGCTGACGGTGTTGGAGCCGGCGATAAAGGCGCCCAGAGCGCCGATGCTCGGTGCCAGCAGCGGATAGATGCCGCCGACGCTGTCGGCCACCCAGCGTGCCATCAGAATGGGCATGCTCGCCAGTTCGGCGCCGTTGACGCCCGAGTTGATCAGGATGCGCACCATCGGCACGGTGAACAGCAGGACGAAACCGGCGCTGAGCAGCACTCCGGAAGATTCCTTGACCGCCAAACCCAGGTCGCGCAGCTTCATCTTGTGGAAGAAGAAGGTGGCGATGACTACCGTCACCAGAATCCCGCCTGGCAAATACAGCGGCATGAAGTTGGCGCTGACTCCGGTTTCACCGAGCAGGTCGGGGAAGTTCATCACCACGGCTTTCAGGGCTGCACCGACTTCCGGAACCACGCGGCTGATCACCAGCAGGGCACCGACCAGTACATAGGGCAGCCAGGCGCGCAGGGAGCTCATGGGTTTGGCGGTCAGTTGGTCCAGCTTCATTTCGATGGTGCCCAGCCATTCGCTCGGCCACTTGTCCGCCGGGGCAAAGTCCCAGGTGGTTTTCGGCAGCAGGAAGCCCATGCGCGCGGCGCTGGTGACAATCGCCAGGCCGATCAGGCCGCCGGCCAGCGACGGAAATTCCGGGCCGAGGAACACGCCGGTGAGGGCGTAGGGAACGGTGAAGGCCAGGCCGGCGAAGATCGCGAACGGCAGGACTTCGAAGCCGGCTTTCCAGCTTTTTTCGGTGCCGAAGAAGCGCGTCAGCATCAGCACCATGATCAGCGGCATCACGGTGCCGACGATGGCGTGAATGATTGCAACTTCACTGGTGATCAGCTGCAGGAACTGCGCCCAGGACGAGCCTTGCTCAACCAGTTGTGCGCCGATGGTGGCCGAGTCCAGGCCGGTGTTGACCCCGACGATGATCGGCGTACCCACCGCGCCGAAGGACACCGGGGTGCTCTGTACCAGCATGCCGAGCATTACCGCCGCCATGGCCGGGAAGCCGATGGCTACCAGCAAGGGGGCGGCAATCGCCGCTGGCGTACCGAAACCCGAAGCACCTTCGATAAAGCAGCCGAACAGCCAGGCGATGATGATCGCCTGAACGCGCCGGTCAGGGCTTATGGTGGCGAAGCCGGCGCGGATCGCGGTAATGCCGCCGGAGTGCTTGAGGGTGTTGAGTAGCAGAATGGCGCCGAAAATGATCCACAACAGGCCCAGGGTAATCAGCAGGCCTTGCAGGGTCGAGGCGAGTACGCGGTTGAAGCTCATCTCCCAGGCGAACAGGCCAATGGCGGCAGTTACCAGATAGACCAGTGGCATGGCGTGCTTGGCAGGCCAGCGTAGGCCGACCAGCAAGATGGCTGCGAGCAGGATCGGAGAGAAAGCGAGTAGAGCAAGAAGACCAGTTGACATGTCGGTCTCTCCTTAGCGGTGCGCAATGCGCATGGGTGTATGCGGATGCAGCGATACGGCAAGTGGTTTTGCTATGACCGGCATGGGAAACCTCATGTGCTTATTGGAATTGTTTTCAGTGTGGGCAAATTGGTAATACCAATTTACAATGTGGCGTGGCCAGAGTAAAAGTGGATGTGTGTGACTGTCAATTAGCAGGCTTACTACTTTGGTCTGATACCCTGTGCTTGTAAGGGTTATTGCGTCACGATAGGCTTGCCCCGTAAGTGCCCAAGAAGAGCGTAGCAGGTGGTAAAACCAGTGAGGTTCGGGTTATGGAAGTAGGGCAGGTGCGCCAGCGCCGTTTGTCGGACGATATTGTCGGCCGGCTGGAAGTCATGATTTTGGAAGGCACGTTGAAGGCGGGCGAGCGGTTGCCAGCCGAGCGTGCGCTGGCCGAGCGGTTCGGCGTGTCGCGCCCGTCATTGCGTGAGGCGATTCAGAAGCTGGCGGCCAAGGGCCTGCTGGTCAGCCGTCAGGGTGGCGGCAACTATATTGCCGAATCGCTCGGTTCCACTTTCAGCGATCCGTTGTTGCAGCTGCTGGAGAGCAATCCGGAAACACAGCGTGACCTGCTGGAATTTCGCCATACCCTGGAAGGTTCTTGCGCGTTCTATGCGGCGCGGCGCGCTACCGAACTGGATCGTCAGCGCCTGAGTGATGCTTTTGCCGCGCTGCAGGATTGTTACAGTCGCAGCGGCAAGGTGACCCGTGCCGAAGAGGGTGCGGCCGATGCGCGTTTTCACCTGGCCATCGCCGAAGCCAGTCATAACGCCGTGTTGCTGCACACCATTCGCGGGTTGTTCGACCTGCTCAAGCGCAACGTGGTGACCAATATCGGCGGCATGTACGCTCAGCGCGACGAGACCCGCGACATGCTGATCGGCCAGCATCGGGCGCTGTATGAAGCGATCATCGAGGGCCGCGCCGAAGACGCGCGACAGCTGTCCAACCGGCATATCGACTATGTGCAGGAAGTGCTCGCCGAAGTGCAGCAGGAAGCGCAGCGCATGGCGCGGGCGCAGCGCCGGCAGGGGCACTGACGCGGGGATGAGGAATGAGGCGGCAGCCGGCTCATTTCTCCACGCAAGGATGGGTGAGCCGCTGGCAGTTCGTAGGGCGGGTTAGCCGCCTGCAGGATTATGGCTCTATCGCGTTTAGGGGCGGCGTAACCCGCCACAGGGCCAGCACGATCCGATAATCGCTATCAGTCGTCCTTGCCCTTGCTGCGCATGGCGCGCTGCACTTCGCGGTCGGCGTCACGCTCTTTTTCGGTGTGGCGCTTGTCGAAGTCCTTCTTGCCCTTGGCCAGGGCAATCTCGCATTTGATCAAATGCGCCTTCCAGTAAACCGACAATGCCACGCAGGTGTAACCCTTCTGCTGCACGGCGCCGAACAGTTTTTCCAGCTCGCGCTTGTTCAGCAGCAGCTTGCGCGTGCGGATCGGGTCGGCGATCACGTGGGTGCTGGCGGTCTTCAGTGGGGTGATGTGACAGCCCATCAGCCAGGCTTCGTCGTCTTTCAGCAATACATAGCTGTCGACCAACTGGGCCTTGCCGGCGCGCAGGCTTTTCACTTCCCAGCCGGCCAGAACCAGGCCCGCCTCGAATCTGGATTCGACGAAATAGTCGTGCATCGCCTTCTTGTTCTGGGCGATGGTGCCTTGAGGGTGTTTCTTTTGTTTAGCCATAGGGCCGGCATTATAGGGAGTCGTTGGCCTGCTGGCGACAGTCTGATCTTGAGAGCGGTGGGCTAAACCCGGACAATGCGCGTCTTTTGCATAGATATCGGGCGTATTCATGGTAAGTGACAAGGTTTCGATCCACGGCGCCTGGGCCAGTCGCTGGGTGTTTATCCTGGCGGCGACCGGTTCCGCGGTAGGCTTGGGTAATATCTGGAAGTTTCCCTACATGACCGGCATGTACGGCGGAGGGGCCTTTGTCATCATGTATTTGGTGTGCATTTTCCTGGTCGGCTTGCCGATCATGCTGGCCGAAACCCTGATCGGGCGCCGCGGCCGGCAGAGCCCGGTGCATTCTCTGGGCGCGCTGGCGCTGGAGTCCGGCGCCTCGCCGAGATGGTCGTGGGCCGCGTTGATGGGCATGGTCGCTGCCTTGCTGATCCTGTCCTTTTACAGTGTCATTGCCGGCTGGTCGCTGGACTACATCATCGCTATGGGTGACGGTCAATTCGCCGGCATCAGTGCCGAGGGGGCAGGCGCTGCCTTCGGTGCACTGACGGCCGATCCCTGGCGGCTGGCCCTGTGGCACACGCTGTTCATGTTGTTGACCGGTTTCGTCATCGCCCGTGGTGTCGTGGCCGGGCTGGAACGCAGTTTGCGCATCATGATGCCGTTGCTGTTCATATTGCTGCTGGTGCTGCTGGGTTACAGCATGACCACCGGGCACTTTATGCAGGGCTTTCACTTTCTCTTCGATTTCCAGCCGGACAGGTTGCTCGAAGGCGTGTTGGCGGCGCTGGGTCATGCTTTCTTCACCCTCAGCGTGGGCGTCGGCTCGATCATGGCCTACGGCGCCTATATGCCCAGGCGGGCTTCGATTGGCAGCACTGTGTTGGCCGTTGGGATTCTCGACACGCTGGTGGCCCTGACTGCGGGATTGGCACTGTTTCCGATTGTGTTTGCCGCCGGCATGGAACCTGGTGCCGGCCCCGGGCTGATGTTCGTCACCCTGCCAGTGGCCTTCGGCAACATTGCCTTCGGCCAGGTCATGGGTACGCTGTTTTTCGTATTGGTGCTGGTCGCTGCCTGGACCTCGTCGATCTCGATGCTGGAGCCGGCAGTCGCTTATCTGGTCGAACGTACCCAGCGTCGCCGGAGGCTGGTCACCAGCGCATTGGTACTGTTGTGCTGGCTGGTGGGCATGGGTACGGTGTTGTCCTTCAATGTCGGCGCCGAGGCCAAGTTCTTTGTCTTCGCTGCCGACGGTTTTCATCTGTTCCAGTGGGGTGCCGAGGGCGGGCGAAATTTCTTCGATAGCATCGACTACCTGACCAGTCGCATTCTCTTGCCCTTGGGTGGCCTGGCCTTCGTGCTGTTCGCCGGTTGGGTGCTCAGGCGCGAAGCGGTCCGCGAGGAGCTGGCAATCGATAATCCACTGTTGTTCGGTCTGGTTTATTGGTTGATTCGCGTGGTGGCGCCATTGGGAATAGTGGTTGTGTTTGTCGCAGAGTTGATGAAATGAGTAGAGTCCCCCTATCGAATCAAGTTGCAGGCTCATGAGTACCCATATTCAGCGCTCGGCGCTGCTGCCGTACCCGGCCCCCGCCCTGTTCGAGCTGGTCAATGACGTGGCGCGTTATCCGGAGTTCCTGCCCTGGTGTGCGTCCAGCGAAGTGCTGGATGTCAGTCAGACCCATATGCTGGCCAGCCTGGCCGTGGCCAAGGGCGGGGTTAGCCAGCGTTTCATCACCCGCAATGCGCTGGTCTGGGGGCAGTCGATCGATCTGACTCTGGAGGAGGGCCCGTTCAGTCATCTGCATGGCCGCTGGGTGTTCAAGGCCTTGGGCGACAAGGCCTGCAAGATCAGCCTGGACCTGAGTTTCGACTATGCCGGCCCCTTGGTGCGGGTCACGTTGGGGCCGCTGTTCAATCAGGCGGCCAACACGCTGATGGATGCCTTCTGTCAAAGGGCGAAGCAGCTATATGGATAACAAGATGATCGTGGTCGAAGTGGTCTATGCCTTGGCGGATAAGCAGAAGCTGCTGCGCCTGACCCTGCCTTACGGTACTACGATGCGCCAGGCGGTCGAGCAGTCGGGCATGCAGGTGCATTTTCCTGACCTGGATCTGGCGAACAGCCCGTTGGGGATCTTCGGCAAGGCCGTTGCCAAGCCGCAAGAGCGAGTGCTGGAGGATGGCGAGCGGGTGGAGATCTATCGGCCATTGATCGCCGACCCGAAAGAGGTGCGCAAGCAGCGTGCTGCCAGGGCGGCCCAGGCCAAGGCCGACGAGGAAGGCGCTTGACGTTAAGCTGGCGTGCATAAAAAAGGCTATGTACCCGTTATCTGTTGCATGAGAGATCACGTTTTTGTGGGAGCGGCCGGGCGGCGTTGCGTTTCATCCGCGAAAATATTCGAAACACTGGCAATGTTTCGCGGCTAAAGCCCCTCCCACGAGGTTGTGCTCTGCTTCAACAGATAACGGGTACATAACCCATAAAAAAGCCCGGAAATCTCCGGGCTATTTTATGGGTGCCTGATTACTGCGGCGAGCTGTCCAGCGGTTCCGGGGTCGGTACCGGCACGCTCTGCACCTCGTCGACGTCGCGCTGGATCTGTTCGAGCAGGGAGCCTGGCGCTGGTCGCTCTTCGGTTTGTGGTTGCGCAGTGGTTGGCGGCGCGGTCACGCTGGCGCCATCCTGGCCAAGAATGGCCTCGTCGCGGCTGACGCCTGGCAGGAAGTCGCCTGACAGGCCGGCCAACTGATCGTTGTCATTGAAGACCAGACTGACGCGCTCTTGCAGGCGTTTGCCGCCGCCTGGCTGGATGCTGTACAGGTAATCCCAGCGATTGGCATGGAAGGTGTCGGTCAGCAGCGGGTTGCCCATGATAAACCGCACTTGGCTGCGGGTCATTCCGGGGCGCAACTGGTCTATCATGTCCTGTGTAACGACATTGCCCTGTTGGACGTCGATTTTATAAACCCCGGGGAAAGAACAACCGGCGAGCGTGAGGAGTCCCACGAAGGTGAGACTGGTCAGCAGTAGCTTGGTTTTTTGCATCGGCGGGTGACTTCCACTATCTTGGCTGGGCAACGTAAACCCCGATCATACCCGCAATAAAGGAAGCTGCGAAGCCGCTTCCGCGAGAAAGCAGACCATGGTTGAAAATAGCGAACTACGCAAAGCTGGCCTGAAAGTGACCCTG
>JAUYKV010000016.1 GCA_030699825.1 Pseudomonas sp.
CGGCGCGCAGGCCTTCGGCTTCGAGGATCTGTGCACGCTTGATGCGTTCGGCCTTCATCTGCCCGGACATGGCCGCCATCAGGTCGGCGGGCGGGCTGATGTCCTTGATCTCGATGCGGGTGATCTTGATGCCCCAGGGCGCGGTCGCCTCGTCCACGGTGCGCAGCAGTTTCTCGTTGATCGCGTCGCGCTGGCTGAGCATCGCATCCAGCTCCATGGAGCCGAGCACGGTGCGGATATTGGTCTGCAGCAGGTTGCGGATCGCATGGGTGAGGTTGTTCACCTCGTAGGCGGCCTGGGCGGCGTTGATCACCTGGAAGAAGCACACGGCATCGATCTGCACGGTGGCGTTGTCGGCGGTGATCACCTCCTGCGGCGGAATATCCAGCACGGTTTCCATGACGCTGAGCTTGTGGCCGATGCGGTCCATCACCGGCACGATGATGTTCAGGCCCGGGGTCAGGGTGTTGGTGTAGCGGCCGAAGCGTTCAACCGTCCACTGGGAACCCTGGGGTACTACTTTGAAACCCATGAAGACCACGGCGACGGCCAGGCCGACGAAGAGAAAGATCACACTGCCGATTTCCATGAGGCGTATTTCCTTGCGGGGGCTTGTAAGGTGACGGGCGATTGTATGCCTATAGCTGGCGTTTTGCCCGGGCGCCAGGCGGACTTGTGAATCAGTAGGTGTTGCCTCGCAGGGCGGCGAGCAATTTTCGATCCCGTGCATAGAGGTCGTTGCGCAGGACCAGTTCACCGTCGGCGTTGACCCCTGCGGTCCAGTAGGCGAGGACGATCGGCAGGCGCTCGCGCATCGGGTATTCCGTGGTTTTGCCGCTGGCCAGCAGGCGCGCGATCTCGGCACAGTCAGCGGCCGGCAGCAGGGTGTCGAGCAGTTCGACGATACCTTCGATGCGCACGCAGCCGGAGCTGAAGGCGCGCGGCGACTTGCGGAACAGGTGCTGGCTGGGGGTGTCGTGCAGGTACACGGAGAACGGGTTGGCGAAGCGGATGACCAACTGGCCGAGGGGATTATTCGGCCCGGCATCCTGGCGCAGGATGATCGCCCCGGGTTTCTCCCAGTCGACCTTGGCCGGGTCGAGCGGCTTGCCGTCGCGGTCGAGCACGCGCAACTGCTGGCGCTGCAGGTAGCCGAGGTCGCGGCGGATCTGCGGCAGCTTGTCCTCGCGCAGGATGGTCGGCGGCACGGTCCAGGTGGGATTGAGGGTCAGGCGGCTGACCAGCGACTTGAGTTGTGGCGTCTGGCGTGCCGGCCGACCGACCTGGGCGCGGCCCTGCCACAGCAACTGATGGTCGCGGTAATAGCTGAGCTGGCCTCCGGCGATATCCACCAGCAGGGTTTCGGCCTCGATGTCATCGGCCAGCCAGCGCCAGCGTTCAAGGTTGACCCGCAGTTGCTCGAGGCGTGCGGCCGCGCTGGTGTTCAGGGCGGTCAGGCTGTCCGGGCCGACCAAACCGTCGGCCTGCAGGCCATGACGAGCCTGGAAGTGCTCCACCGCGGCCACCAGGGCGGCGTCGTAGTGGTCACTGGCGGTCGCGGGTCGTTCATCCAGATAGCCTTCTGCGGCCAGGCGGTCGACCAGCAAGGGAACGCGCGCATCGTGCATGTCCGGGCGCAGCAGGCTGCCGCCGGGAATCGGCGTCCACTGGTTGAGTGGCAGGCGTCGGCGCTCGGCGTAGGCGCGGCGCAGTTCCTGGTACTCGCGCAGCACCGGGCGCGCCGTGGCGAAGGCTGCCGGCAGGTCGGCGAGCCCCTGCCAGGCCAGGCCGAGTACGCTGGGGCGTGGGGTCGGGCTGAGGCTGTCGGGGGCACGCCAGAACGGTTCTATCGGTTCTTGCGCCAGCCGCCCGCGCGCCAGATGCTGCAGCGCTTGCAGGTAACCGTGGCTGATCAGCAGGTCGGTGCAGGCGCGCTGCTGGCGATCCCGCGGCAGCGGGGCGCGCAGGCTGTCGAGCCGATACTCGTTCGGCTCGAGGCCGTCGTCAGCCAGTTGCTCCAGTTCGTGCAGCAACGCGGCGCGCCGGCTAGGCTCCTGCCAGAGCGGACTGAATGTCTGGCGCGCATAGAGTTCGTGCAGCAGGCCAGGCAATTGCAGGTCTGCGGCCGTGAGCGCTGGAGCACAGGCGCTCGGTTGCGCGGCGAAGCTGTGGCGGATCGCCTGGCTAGCGCCGTCTTCGATGCCGTAGGCCTGGGCCGTGAGCGCCAGCAGACAGCCGGCGGTCAGGTAATGTGCGGTTTTTTTGTACAATCGCGCCCTGCAGTCCATGATTCGCCAGTTCCGTGATCGCGCTAAGCAGTCAAAGGGTGTGGTCGCCGTCGGTTAGTATCACGCCCGCGGCGATTGCAACAGGCGCTCGCAAGCGCTCGCCAAGTGTTTGCCGCAGTGTACACAGGAGCTTCCTGCACATGATCAAATCACTCCGCCGGCTCGCCCTCACCCTGACCGGGTTGTGCCTGCTGGCGTCGCCCTGGCTGGCGGCGGCATCCGCCCCGCAACCGCTGTTCGACGGCCTGACGCGTGCCGCGCCCGGGCTCGATCGCCAGGTCCTCGAGCATGCGCTGGCGGCCATGCAGTGTGCGCTCAGCCATGGCGCCGAGCCGGCGCAGCGCCTGGCGGTGATCGACTATGCGCAGCCGTCCACGGCGCGGCGGTTGTGGATCTTCGACCTGCAGCAGCAACGCCTGCTGTTGAACGACCTGGTCGCCCATGGACGGAGGTCTGGCGAGAATCTGGCCACGCGCTTTTCCAACACCCAGGACAGTCATCAGTCCAGTCTGGGCCTGTTCCGCGCGGCGGAGAGCTACAGCGGCAAGCACGGCTACTCGTTGCGTATGGACGGGCTCGAGCCAGGGGTGAACGATCGTGCCCGCGAGCGCGCCATCGTCATCCACGCCGCCAGCTACGTCGATCCGCGCCTGGCAAAGACTCAGGGCCGGATCGGCCGCAGCCTCGGTTGCCCGGCGGTGCGTCCGCAGGTGGCGCGGATGGTGGTCGACCAGCTCAAGGGTGGCCAGTTCGTCTTCGCCTGGTATCCGGACCAAGGCTGGCTGCAGAGCTCCGCCTACCTCAACTGCCCGTCACGCCAGGGTGAGGCGGTCGTCGCCCAGCGCTGAGAGCGCTAGCCCGACACGGCGTCAGCAGGTTCATCCGCGATCGCGATGATGGGTTACGCCGCGCAGAGACTGCAGCTCGATCAAGTATCGCTCGAGCGCCTACCCATCCTACGGTTAGGCCACGGCGGTCGTGCGCTACTTCTGTTCGCTCTGCGGCGTGACCCGCAGCACCTCTTCGATGGTGGTTAGCCCGGCGGCGACCTTCTGCGCGCCGGACAGCCGCAAGCTGCGCATGCCTTCCTTGAAGGCATGCCGGCGCAGGGCGCTGAGGTCGGTGTCGGCGTTGATCAGCGGTTTGATCGCATCGCCCAGCTGCATGATTTCGTAGACCCCGGCGCGCCCGCGGTAGCCAGTATCGCGGCATTCCAGGCAGCCCACGGCCTTGTGCGCACCAGTCGGCAGCGGCGCGTTCCAGGGTTTGGTCAGGCTCTGCCAGTCGTCTTCGCTGAGCTCATGCGGGGCCTTGCAGTGCGGACACAGGGTGCGCACCAGGCGCTGGGCCATGACCCCGAGCAGGGTGGCCTTGAGCAGGTAATGCGGCACGCCCAGCTCGAGCAGGCGGGTGATGGCGCTCGGCGCGTCATTGGTGTGCAGGGTCGAGAGCACCAGGTGGCCGGTGAGCGCCGCCTGGATCGCCATCTCGGCGGTTTCCAGGTCGCGGATCTCGCCGATCATGATGATGTCCGGATCCTGACGCATCAGCGCGCGCACGCCGCTGGCGAAGCTCAGGTCGATGTTGTGCTGCACCTGCATCTGGTTGAAGGCGCCTTCGATCATCTCGATCGGGTCTTCGATGGTGCAGACGTTGACCTCCGGCGTCGCCAGTTGCTTGAGCGTGGTGTAGAGGGTGGTGGTCTTGCCCGAGCCGGTGGGGCCGGTGACCAGAATGATGCCGTTGGGCTGGCGAGTCATGTCGGCCCAGCGCTTCATGTCGTCCGGCGAGAAGCCCAACTGGTCGAAGCTTTTCAGCAGCACTTCCGGGTCGAAGATGCGCATCACCAGTTTTTCGCCGAAGGCGGTGGGCAGGGTCGACAAGCGCAGTTCGACTTCGCCGCCATCCGGAATCCTGGTCTTGACCCGGCCGTCCTGGGGTTTGCGCTTTTCCGCGACGTTCATCCGCCCCAGGCTCTTCAGGCGGCTGACCACCGCCATGGTCACCTGCGGCGGCAACTGGTAGACGGTGTGCAGCACGCCGTCGATGCGAAAGCGCACGCTGCCCTGCTCGCGGCGCGGCTCGATGTGGATATCGCTGGCGCGTTGCTGGAAGGCGTACTGGAACAGCCAGTCGACGATGTTGACGATATGCGCGTCGTTGGCGTCCGGTTCCTGATCCTGGGCGCCGAGGTTGAGCAACTGCTCGAAGTTGCCGACCCCGCTGATCTTGCTGTCGCCGGCGCTGGCGCCGCTGACCGACTTGGCCAGGCGGTAGAACTCCACGGTCAGGCGCTGGATGTCCGCCGGGTTGGCCACCACGCGCTTGATCGGGCGCTTGAGCACATGGGTCAGGTTGGCTTCCCAGCTGTGCATCAGCGGTTGCGCGCTGGCGATGGTCACCGCATCCGGGGCCACCGCCACGGCGAGGATCTTGTGCCGTTGGGCGAAGGCGTAGGACATCAGCGGGGTGATGGCGGCGACGTCGATCTTCAGCGGGTCGATGCGCAGGTAGGGTTGGCCGGCGAACTGCGCCAGCCAGAGGGTGAGGCTTTCCAGGTCGAGCTTGTTGCCCGGACGGCTGAGGTCGTCGACCTGCTGCGCGGCGAGAAACTCCAGCGGATGCTGCTGATTGTTCACCGCGCTGCGACGGATCGCCAGGCACTGCTCGGCGCTGTCCTGGTCGACCCGGCCCTGGGCGACCAGTTCGCGCAGCAGGTCGCTGAGGTCAAGGGGGCGGTCTTGGTTGGTTGCAGCAAAGGCGGACATGCGGGCTCCTCGGTCTCTCTCGGCGCACGGCAGGCAGTAGTCAGAGACCTGTTCTCCCATACGAGGCATAGGGTCTGTTGCCGTTTCGCGGCCGCATCGAAACGGCAACAGACCCTAGCATGCCCGAAACCGTTGGCGAGGGCGAAGCGTCAAGCGTGATCGGTTACCCAACCTGGCGCTCGCAGGCTATTGAGGCGCGAGCGCCTGCGCTGATTCGGACCGAGCGGGCTGGCGGATGGGTAATTCGATGCGGAAGGTGCTGCCCAGACCCACTTCGCTGTCCACGCTGAGCGTGCCGTTGTGCTTCTGCACGATGCCGTAGGAGAGCGACAGGCCCAGCCCGGTGCCCTGGCCGATGGGTTTGGTGGTGAAGAAGGGCTCGAAGATCCGCGGCAGGACTTGCGCCGCAATGCCCTGGCCGCTATCCGCCACCTCTATCCAGACCTGCTCGGCCGCCGTACCGGTGCGAATGCTGATCGTACCCCGCTCGGGCCCCATCGCCTGGGCGGCGTTGACCAGCAGATTGAGGACGACCTGGTTGAGTTGCGCAGGCAGGCATTCGATCTCGCCGATGCCCGCGTATTGCTTGAGCACATCGGCCTTGTACTTGATCTCGTTGGCGACGATGTTGAGGGTCGAGTCGATGCCTTCTTCCAGGTTGGCCCACTGCCATTCCTGGTTTGAGTCGATTCGCGAGAAGTCCTTCAGGTCCTGGACGATCTGGCGTACCCGGGCGATGCCCTGCCTGGATTCGCGCATCAGCTGCGGGATGTCCTCCTTGAGGAAATCGAGCTCCAGGCGTTCGCGCAGGCTCTGCAGCTGGGCCGCCACCTCCGCCGAGCCCACGGTCTGCTCCACGGCCTCGTATGCCGTCAGCATCTCCAGCAGCCCTGCGTAATAACCCTCGAGCGTGCAGAAATTGGAGGAGATATAGCCGATCGGGTTATTAATCTCGTGCGCGACGCCCGCCGCCAGTTGGCCGATGGAGGCCAGTTTCTCGGCTTGCAGCAGCTGGCTCTGCAGCTGTTTGCGTTCGAGAATTTCCACTTGCAGCGCTTCGCTGGCTTGCCTGATCTCGTGGGTTCGCTCGACGACCTTGGCCTCCAGGTCGCTCATCTGCAGGGCCGCCTGCTGGGTCATTTCCCACTTGGCCGTCAGCGTATTGGCCAGTTGGCAGACCTCGATATTGTCGAAGGGCTTCTTCAGGATCAGCAGACGATCGCGGCTGTCGAGGCGGTCGAGAACCTCTTCCCAGGAGTAGTCGGCGTATGCGGTACAGATGACTATCTGCAGGCGCGGGTCTTCTTGCCAGAGTTGCTCGATGGTCTCGACGCCGTCCCAGCCCAGCGGCATGCGCATGTCGACGAATGCCAGGGCGTAGGGACGGTTGCCACGCATGGACGCGCACACCATGGCCAGGCCTTCCTGACCCTGGTAGGCCGAGTCGAGTTCGAACGGCGGGGCGCCGGCCTTGACCTCCTCGCCGAACAGAGCCGCCTCGACCGCATCCAGTTCGGCCTCCGTCTGGGTATCCAGCAGGAGGATCTTGCGGAAGTCCTCATGGATCGAGGGCGTATCGTCGATCAGCAGGATGCGTCGGTTATGCAGCGTGCTCATAGGCTATCCAGTGTGGCGCTAATGGGTAATTCGAGGGTGAAGGTCGCCCCTCGATCCGGTCCCTCGCTATGGGCGGTCAGGCTGCCGCCCATCTCCATGGCCGCCAGCGCGCAACTGTGCAGGCCGAAACCGTGGCCATTCTTGCGGGTGGTGAAGCCGTGGGCAAAGATCCGGGTGAGGTTTTCTGCCGCGATGCCTTCGCCATCGTCCTGCACGCAGATCCGCAGGTTGCCCTCGTCCAGCAGCCGTACGCTCAGGGTCAGGGTGCGCGATTGGTCAGCCGGGGCCGACAGCGCATCCTTGGCGTTGCTGATCAGGTTGACCAGGATCAGCAGCAGCCGATGCTTGTCGAGCAATAGCGCAGGCGTTGCGGCGAACGCCTTGATTACGCTGATCCGCTGGCGGCTGAGCGCCTCGGCGTGAATGCGCAGGGCATCTTCGAGCAAGTCGGCGAGCTGCACCGGTTCGACCATGCTCGACGCGCCGGCGTAGGACTGCTGGGTGGCGACTATCACCTTGATGTGGCCAACGTTCTTGGTCAGGTTTGCGAGTTCTTCGACAATGCTCTGCTGCTCGGCGGCGATGGCCTCGACCAGTTGGTTCAGGTAAATCGGTAGCAGCTTGCCCTTGGCGTCGTGGCTGATGAAGTCGCCGAGGTCGGCGGCGTGCTGGTTGATCAGTTGGACAGCCTTGGCCAGCCCCTGGGCCTTGGAGGTGCGCACCTTGCGGCTGACCAACTCGGCGGAGACGTTCACGCTATTGAGCACGTTGCCGACGTTATGCAGCACGTTGGTGGCGATTTCGGCCATGCCGGCCTGGCGCGCCGTGGCCACCAGTTCGCTCTGGGTCTGACGCAGTTCCTGGGTGATTTTCTCGTTCTCGCCCAGGACCGCTTGCAGCTCCGCCGTGCGGCTGAGGACCAGCTCTTCCAGCATGATTGTGGTCTGGAACAGGTCGAAATCCGAGCCCTGGGCATTGGCGCTGCGTTCGGCACGGTCCATCAGAGCGCGGATGATCTTGTTGAGCCGGACGATTTCGCGCTCTGTGGCTTGCTCGGTTGTTGGTTCGTGGCACGCGGCTGATTCAGGCATCGTGGGTCTCCAGGGCTTGCAGGCCTATCGCTATTCCGACCAGCGTCTGATTGACATGCACGCCGCGGAACTGTTCGCCGTAGGTGTTGAAGCCGACGGTGTTGTTCTGCAACAGGACTTCACCTATGCGCTGTTTAACGGGGCTCTGGGCAATTTCCAGTTTGCGCAAGATGCAATCGCAGCCGAGGACCAGCAGTGGCGGGCCGATCTCGGCCCGTATCCGGGCAAGAGTCTGCTCCAGGTTCTGCAGGAGATCCACGCCCTGTGCAAGCCGCAGTACCAGCCCGTTTTCGATGGCGCAGAAGAACGTCAGGCTGCCATCCGGGTTGGCTTTCTGGATGGAACGCACGTAGGTCGTGCCGCCGATCGTCAGCACCAACGGCCAGGCGGCGAAACGCGCGGGGTCGAGATCGCGGCTATCGATGCCGAGCATTCGGGCGTATTCCTGGCTCGCCGGCAGTCCATTGATTTCCTTGACGACGCGGGAGGGTGCATCGGCCTCGGTGACAACCAGGCGTTGCTCCGTGGTCACGAAATGCTGGGTCTTGAATATCCGCAAGGGCAGGCGCGAGGTCAGCAGAACCAGGATGGCACTGTCGGAACAGAATCGGCCCTGCCAATAGACATGGGTCTTTACAAACTGCATGCCATCTCCCGCCGAACCGCCGATCAATGGGAGCTTGCCCAGCGCGCGCTGGAATGCCCGGGTTAGCGGTTCCTCCCGCAGCGACAAACCATCGACCAGCAGCAACGCGAAGCCGTTGTCCGTGGAGCTGTGTGGTGCCTGGGAGTGCAGCTGTTGCAGCAACCCCTGGGCGAAGGCCTGGCCGGTGTCGGCATCGAATTGCTGCAGATGCTCGAGATGGCCGCTGACCGCACTGAAATGGCTCGCCGCAAAGCTTGCACCGGTAAGGCTGTGTTCCAGGCAGCCGGCTGGTCCGATTTCTCCGGCAGTGGTGCAGCCGACGACTTGCACCCCGGTGAACAGACGCTGCATTTCGCCAGCGAGCACGTCCAGGTCGTACTCGTTGGAACAGAAGAAGACCACTAGCGCCATGTCGGGTTGCGCCACCCCGGCATGGAATTCCTGCGCGGCCTGTTGCGGGTCGGTGGCGCAAGACTGCGCTTTGCGTATGTGAGTCTGCTGCTCCATCAGACACTCCTTGTGGCAAAACGTGAGCGGAGCATTATGGCGCGTCTGCGCGCCTTGGTTTGAGCATCTTTGGGTAGCAACGGCCCTGCCGGCGGGCAAAGGATGCCTGCGGGCGCGGCAGGGGCTGTCTCATGAGCTACCCGACACGGCATGGGCAGGCAGCTTCAGGACAAAGACGGCGCCGTGGCCCGGCCCCTCGCTATGGGCCGTCAGGCTGCCTTCCATCTCCATTGCCGCCAATGCGCAGCTGTGCAGGCCGAAACCATGGCCATCCTTGCGCGTGGTGAAACCATGGGCAAAGATCCGGGTGAGGTTTTCCGCCGCGATGCCTTCGCCGTCGTCCTGCACGCAGATTCGCAGGTTGCACTCATCCAGCAGCCGCACGCTCAGGGTCAGCGCGTGCGCATGGTTATCCTGGGCCGACAGTGCCTGCTTGGCGTTGCTGATCAGGTTGACCAGAATCAGCAGCAGCCGGTGCTTGTCCAGCAACAGCGGAGGCACTTCGCTGAACTCCTTGAGCACCCTGACCTGATGGCGCTGCAGCGCTCCGGCAGGACCATTGCGCAGCTCAACCCGGCGGCGGGCAGTTGGCCTCGTCCTGGCCATGCGGCCCTGAACAAATCTGTGGCAACTCGCCCCATTAGCCTGTCCTCCTGCAATTCCCCACACTTCGCCCCGGAGGGGGTGTCGGGCGTCCGCCTCACGCGCGACCCGCCGGCGGTTCGAGCGGCCGGGCGGGGACAAGGCCCGCCTCGTCACTCGGCGCACTTACCAGGATGCGGCCATGACGCAGGAGTTCGCCGGCACAGGTGCTGTCCACCGCTTCGCTGAAATAGAACCCTTGCGCCTGATTCGTTGAGCCGGTCGATATCAGCTGGGCACGCTGTTCATGGGTTTCCACGCCTTCGGCAATGATGCCAATGCCCAGTTCGCGGGCGAAGTTGATGATGGCGCGGATGGTCGTTGCGCCCTCTGGATCCTCGCTGGCCGAGTTGATGAAGGACTGCGCGATTTTCAGGCGGTTGACCCGGTAGGTCCTGAGGTAGTCGAACGAAGAGTATTCGGTACCGAAATTGTCGATGGCGATCTTCACCCCGAGTTCTCGCAGCTGGGGCAATACGTCGTTGCGGGTCCATTTGGTCTGGGCCAGCGTGGCCTCGGTCACGTCGAATTCCAGATCGGCGGGGGCCAGCCCCCACTTGGCGATGGTTTCGCTGACATCGCGAACCAGTTCCTGCCCGCTCTTGATCTGGGTCAGCGAGAGGTTGATCGCGATCAGCGGTGGGGCCATGTCCGCGTCGCGCCAGTGGCGCATTTGCCGGCAGGCCTGCTCCAGCACCCAATGTCCGAGCGCCACTATGCTGCCGGTTCTTTCCGCGATGTGAATGAACACCTCGGCGGCGAGCAGGCCGCGCGTGGGGTGGTTCCAGCGCACCAGTGCCTCCAGGCCGAGAATCTTTCCGGAAGACAGCTCGACCTGGGGTTGGTAATACAGCGCCAGCTCGTCCTGTTCGATCGCTCTTTTCAGGTCATTGCCCAGGGTTACCCGCTCGAACACCTGCTGGTCGAGCTCCGCGGAGTGAAAGTGGTACTGGTTACGGCCCTCTTCCTTGGAGCGGTAGAGCGCCAGGTCGGCCTGGATCAGCATGGCATCCGCGCCCGCGCTGCCCGGCGCATAGGGGCAGATGCCGATGCTGGCCGAGATGCGCACCTCGTTGCCGTTGAGCGAGTAGGCGCGCGCCAGGGTGGTCTGGATGTTTTTCGCCAGCGCGCCCGCGTTCGCCGGTTCGCCCATGTGCAATTGCAGGATCGCAAATTCGTCGCCGCCCAGGCGGGCGACCACATCGCTCTCGCGGGTACAGTTCTGGATGCGCGCGGAGACTTCCTGGAGCAACAGATCGCCGACCGGATGGCCGAGGGTATCGTTGACTTCCTTGAAGTGGTCGAGGTCCAGGTAGAAAATCGCGAACGAGGGGGCGCCACGCTCGGCCGCGGCGAAGGCCTGACTCAGGCGCTCGATGAAGGTCGCCCTGTTGGCCAGGCCGGTGAGCCCGTCGGTGCGGGCGAGCAGGGCGACTTTCTCCTCGGCCAGCTTGCGTTCGGTGATGTCGAGAATGATGCCTTCGATCTCGATCAGCCGGCCCTCGCTGTTACGCACCGGGACATAGCGGTTCTCGACCCAGCGATAGGTGTCGGCGCCGGTCAGCAGGCGGAATTCGATCGAGGCGCCCTGGGCGCTCTTCTCCAATACCCGGCCCATCGCCGCGTCGAGCATCTGCAGGTCGTCCGGGTGGATCAGCTCTTGCGCCCAGTTCGGCGAGGCCACCAGGCGGGCGGCATCGTGGCCGAACTTGGTGATGTTGTGCGAGATGTACATCAGGGGGAACGCCGGCTCGCCGCGCAGGCGGTAAAGGATGGTCGGGCTGTTGCGCACGATGATGTTGGCGTCGGACAGCTCCCTGGTTCTTTCCTCGACCGCCTGCTCCAGGGCGCTCATCTTCATCGCCGCGTCTTGCGTCATCTGCCACTTCACGGTCAGCGCACTGGCCAGCTGGCGGATCTCGATCGCGTCGAAGGGCTTCTTCAGGATCAGCAGGCGGTCGGCCAGGTCGAGGCGCTCGGCCATTTCCTCCCAGGAATAGTCGGAGTAGGCGGTGCAGAGGGCAACCTGCAAGTGGGGGTCGGCTTGCCAGAGGCGCTCGACGGTCTCGACCCCATCCCAGCCGGGCGGCATGCGCATGTCGATGAACGCCATGGCATAGGGTCGCCCCTGCGCCAGCGCGCGGGTGAGCATGGCCAGGGCTTCCTGGCCCTGAAGGGCGGAGTCGAGTTCGAAGGCTTGCTCCGCGCGCGGGGCGTCGCCGAACAGGGCCACTTCGGCGGCGGCCAGCATGGCTTCGCTGTTCTGGCTGGCGCCGAGAATCTTGCGGAAGTCCTGGTGGATCGCCGGGTTGTCGTCGATTACCAGAATGCGCCGGTTGCCGGCATAGGGCGGTCTGGTCATTGCTGGAGCTTCCGGGAGATGGACTGTTCGAAGGTGTATGGCGGCGTTGGGTCGCTGCGTTCGCCTTTGCCTTTCAGTGGCTCCGTCATGACCAGTACTCCGCTGTTCAAGTCCCGGTCAGTGTAGGCGGTATGCTCGAATCTGTCGGCCGAAACGGGTTTAATTCGCATTGACTGTGGTTTGGGCAACCGCTTGGTTGCTGACGAACAGCGCTGGTGCGCTGAGAGGGTGTGAAAAAACCTCTTGCCTGCTGCGGCCGCCTCCAAGTGCCCGTTGCAGCGTTGCGCTACGTGAACGCCTGGAAACGGCCTCGCTATGGTGCTAGATATGGTGCTCGATTTTTTCACAAGCGCTGACGAATCAGTGTGGCGCTTACTTCACCAGCATTCTCCAGGCTTTCAGCGCTGCCACCGTATGAGCTTGGGCTTGCCGTGCGGCCAGCACCTCGGCGTCGATGGGGCGCTGGGCCTGTTCGCTGAGTTTGCTCATTTCGCCATACAAACGGTCGACTTCCGCCACGTCCAGTATGCTGCGGGCCATGCGCAGCCAGACCAGCAGGCGCTCGATCCGCGGCAGTTGTTCGGCCAGGTCTTCCGGTTGCTTCTGGTAGCGGATCAGCTGCAAGTCATGGCCTTCCTCGGCCAGCAAGGTCGGCAGCCAGTTGCCCAGCGGTGCGGCGCCCTGGCGATTGCCGCGGTTGTTGCGCTCGGCTGTCCAGCCCTTGGCCAGCAGCCAGCGTGAGCCGTTCAGGGAGAACTGGCCCCAGCGTGTGCCCTGCAGTTCTGCGGCGAACTGCGCGGGTGCGGCCTGGCGCACGGCGTCGTCGAGTTGACCCGCTTGCAGTCTCGGGCGCCAGTCGTTGAGCAGGGCGTCGAGGGTCTGGCGCAGTTCGCTGCTGCTGCTGCGCGGCGCGGCTTGGCCGAGGCTGCCGATCAATGCACGCAGGCCGACCAGTTGTTCCAGCCAGTCGACCAGCAGGCGCCAATGGCCATTGAAGCGATATTGCTCGGCCAGGCGCTGGCTGCTGCCGAGCAGGTGCCAGGCGATGGCGGCAAAGCCGTCGTCCAGGCTCATTTCGGCGTTCAGTTCGGGGGGCGGCAGGCTGAGGCTGTAACTGTTGGCATCGAACAGGCGGTAGCCGCGCTCGGCCTTGCTGATGTCGCAAGGCATCAGCGGCAGATCGGCGGCGAGTTCCGCGGCCAGCTCGAGCAGGGCTGCAGGTTCGCCCTGGCGCAGTTCCAGTTCCAGTTCACAGATTTCTTCCTCGCCTTCACCGGCGATGACCTTGCCCAGATCCAGCGCGGCTTCGATGACCACCTTGGCCTTGCCGCGACCCCAGGCGATGTCGGCACGCTGGCGGACGAAGTCGGTGCTGAAAATCGGTTGCAGCAGGCTTTTGTCCAGCTCGGCCAGGGCCGCCGGCCAGCAGCTGTCGTCGAGCTTGCTCGGATCCAGTTCGGCCCGCTCCAGGGACCAGTCGAATTCGTTGCGTTCGGACAGGCCGGCAACGCTCTGACCACGGCTTTTCAGGGTCTGGATAAAGGCATCGCCATCGCGGCGGATGCGCAATGCGACCTTGGCCTGGGCCAGGTCACGGGCGGGCGTGTCGTAATACTGATTGAACAGCTCGCGCTGTTCCCAGCCGCTTTTGTTGCGCTTCTTCAGCAGCGGGTGCTCGCGCAGGGCTGCCAGGGTGTCGCGGCTGACCCGCAATTTGATTTCGGTTTCTTTGACCATGATGGTGAGCTAAGCGCCTACTGTGAAATTGTGACAGTCTGATGATGCGTGCTGGCGAGCTTTTCGAGCGATCCGTATACTTGCCGCCTTCTTTAAAGCCGGGGTTCAC
Organism: Pseudomonas sp.; assembly: GCA_030699825.1. GTDB lineage: Bacteria > Pseudomonadota > Gammaproteobacteria > Pseudomonadales > Pseudomonadaceae > Aquipseudomonas. The sequence continues at coordinate 13,768 of JAUYKV010000016.1, forward strand.
CCTATGCCACTCAATCCATTCGCCAGCCTGTTCGGTCGCTCGCCCATTGGGCCGATGCAGAAGCACTTCGCCAAAGCCCATGAGTGCGCCGCACAGCTAGTGCCTTTTTTCGACGCCGTGATGGCCGAGGATTGGGTCAAGGTCGGGCAGGTACAACAGGACATGGCGCGGCTGGAGGACGAAGCCGACAAACTCAAGAAAAGCGTACGTTTGCACCTGCCCAAGAGTTTGTTTCTGCCAGTGCCGCGGTCGGATCTGCTTGAGCTGCTGAGTGTACAGGACAAAGTTGCCAACCGCGCCAAGGACATCGCCGGCCTGATGCTGGGACGCGAGATGACCATCCCGCAAGGCTTGCAGCCGCTGATGCGCGCCTTTGTGCAGCGCACCGTGGACGCCAGTGCCCAGGCGCTCAAGGCCATGAACGAGCTGGATGAACTGCTGGAAACCGGCTTTGGCGGGCGCGAAGCCGCCCTGGTCGGCTCCATGGTCGAGGAGCTTGAATCGATCGAGCAGGACACCGACCGCATGCAAATCGAGGTACGGCGTGTCCTGTTCAAACTGGAAAAGGAGCTTCCCCCGGTCGACGTGATGTTCCTCTACCAGATCATCGAGTGGATCGGCGATGTCGCCGACCGTGCCGAGCGAGTCGGTAACCGACTGGAACAACTGCTGGCGCGCTAAGCGCCAGTGTCCTTTCTGGAATCTACGGATTAATTATTTATGTCTTTGATTGCGGACTACGGCCTCGTACTTCTGCTGCTCGCCTGTCTCTTCGGCTTTTTCATGGCCTGGGGTGTGGGCGCCAACGATGTGGCCAACGCCATGGGCACCTCGGTCGGCTCGCGGGCGCTGACCATCAAACAGGCGATCCTGATCGCCATGGTCTTCGAGTTCGCCGGCGCCTACCTGGCTGGCGGCGAGGTCACCGAAACGATCAAGAGCGGCATCGTCGACGCTTCGTTGATCACCCCGGACCTGATGGTGCTGGGCATGATGTCGGCACTGCTGGCGGCCGGCACCTGGCTGCTGATCGCCACGACCCGCGGCTGGCCGGTGTCCACCACTCACTCCATCGTCGGTGCGGTGATCGGCTTCGCCGCGGTCGGCGTGTCCGTGGATGCGGTGCACTGGGGCGGCGTCGGCCCGATCGTCGCCAGTTGGGTGATCTCGCCGGTACTGTCCGGCACCGTCGCCTTCGGTCTGTTCGTCAGCGTGCAGCGGCTGATCATCGATACCGATGAGCCCTTCCTCAACGCCAAGCGCTTCGTGCCGCTGTATATGTTCGCCACCGGCTTCATGGTCAGCATCATGACCCTGACCAAGGGCCTCAAGCATATCGGCCTCAACCTCTCCAGCACCGAGGGTTTCTTCCTCGCCACGGCTGTCGGGATACTGGTGATGCTGCTGGGCATTGCCCTGCTCAGCCGGATCAAGGTCGACGTCGAAGCGGACAAGGATTTCCACTACGCCAGCGTGGAGAAGGTCTTCGCCGTGCTGATGATCTTCACCGCCTGCTCGATGGCCTTCGCCCACGGTTCCAACGACGTGGCCAATGCGGTCGGCCCGCTGGCGGCCGTCGTCGGGGTGATCCAGTCCGGTGGAGAGATGGTCGGGGCCAAGGCGGCGCTGCCGGCCTGGGTGTTGCTGCTCGGCGCCATCGGTATCGTCATCGGCCTGGCCACCTACGGCTACAAGGTGATCGCCACCATCGGCAAGCAGATCACCGAGCTGACCCCGAGCCGCGGTTTTGCCGCCGAGCTGGCCACCGCCACCACCGTGGTCGGTGCTTCGGCCATCGGCCTGCCGGTGTCCTCCACCCACACCCTGGTCGGTGCGGTGCTGGGCGTCGGCCTGGCGCGGGGTATCGGCGCGCTGAACCTGGGCGTGGTCGGCAAGATCTTCATGTCCTGGCTGATCACCCTGCCGGCCGGTGCTGCCCTGGCCATCGTGTTTTTCTATATCCTGCGCGGCATCTTCCTCTGAGTTAGCAGGCCGTTGAAAAACTACTGCGCTCGGCTATGCGGCGTTGAAATCAGCCTCGGAATGCTCATGTACAGCTCGTACACTCCGCTTCCTCGGCTGATTTCGCCTTGCCTAGCCGTCGCTCGCTACATTTTTCAATGACCTGCTAGCCGCTCCCGACGGTTTCATCCGCACCGGCGTTGCCCCTATGATGGCGGCAACGTCCGCGGAGACCGCCAATGCCCCTGCCTTCCTTCAAAGAGCAATTCGCCGCGCTGATCGCCGCGCCTTCGGTGAGCTGCACCCAGGCGCGCTGGGATCAGTCCAATCGGCCGGTGATCGAGCTGCTCTCGAGCTGGCTCGGTGACCTCGGTTTCGCCTGCGAGGTGCAGCAAGTCAAACCGGGCAAGTTCAATCTGCTCGCCAGTTACGGCAGCGGGCCCGGCGGCCTGGTGCTGGCCGGGCACAGCGACACCGTGCCGTTCGACGCGGCGTTGTGGCAGAGCGATCCGCTCAAGCTGACCGAGGTCGATGGCCGCTGGGTTGGCCTCGGCAGTTGCGACATGAAGGGCTTTTTCGCCCTGGTCATCGAGGCACTGCGACCCCTGCTGGAACAGCGCTTCCAGCAGCCGCTGCTGATCCTCGCCACCTGCGACGAGGAAAGCTCGATGTCCGGCGCCCGCGCTCTGGCCGAGGCCGGGCGGCCCCTGGGGCGGGCCGCGGTGATCGGCGAGCCGACCGGGCTCAAACCGATCCGCCTGCACAAAGGCATCATGATGGAGCGCATCGACATTCTCGGCCAGAGCGGTCATTCCTCCGACCCCAGCCTCGGGCACAGTGCCCTGGAGGCGATGCAGGACGTGCTGACCGAACTGCGCGGCCTGCGCGGCCAATGGCAGCGCGAGTTCAACAACCCGCAGTTCGGCATGCCGGTACCGACCCTGAATCTCGGCTGCATCCATGGCGGCGACAACCCCAATCGCATCTGCGGCCAGTGCTCGCTGGAATTCGACCTGCGCCCGCTGCCGGGCATGCAGCCGGAACTGCTGCGTGCGGCGATCCGGCAGAAGCTGCAACCGCTGGCCGAGCGGCATCAGGTCATGATCGACTTCGCCCCGCTGTTTCCCAGCGTGCCGCCCTTCGAGCAGGCCGCCGACAGCGAGTTGGTGCGCCTGGCCGAGCGCCTGACCGGGCACAGCGCGGCTTCGGTGGCGTTTGCCACCGAAGCGCCTTATCTTCAGCAACTTGGCTGCGAGACCCTGGTGCTTGGCCCAGGCGATATCGATTGCGCCCACCAGCCGGGCGAGTACCTGGAAATGTCACGTCTCGAGCCGACCGTGCGTCTGTTACGTGAACTGATTCAACACTACTGCCTGAGTCCGGCCCCATGAGCCTGCATGCGGCCCTTGCCAACCGGAGGAGAGAACGCGTGATGCCCCAACTGCGACGATAAAGCGGGTAACGATGGCTGCTTCGTCCGGCGCGTTGCCGCGCTTTATTCATGTGTCTCTCCACGACTCACAGGTTCTCTCTGCAATGCACGACTACGTTAATTGGCTGCGCCACGCTTCGCCCTATATCAATGCCCACCGCGACTGCACCTTCGTCGTGATGCTGCCGGGCGAGGGCGTCGCCCACCCGAATTTCGGCAATATCGTCCACGACCTGGTGCTGCTGCACAGCCTCGGCGTACGCCTGGTGCTGGTACACGGCTCGCGCTCGCAGATCGAAGCGCGCCTGACTGCGCGCGGCATAACCCCGCACTTTCACCGCGATTTGCGGGTCACCGACGGGGCGACCCTGGAGTGCGTGATCGACGCGGTTGGCCAGCTGCGCATCGCCATCGAGGCGCGCCTGTCGATGGACATGGCCGCCTCGCCGATGCAGGGCGCGCGCCTGCGCGTGGCCAGCGGCAACTTCGTCACCGCGCGGCCGATCGGCGTGGTCGACGGCGTCGACTATCACCACACCGGCGAAGTGCGCCGGGTCGATCGCAAGGGCATCGGCCGCCTGCTCGACGAGCGCAGCATCGTGCTGCTGTCGTCGCTGGGCTATTCGCCGACCGGGGAAATCTTCAACCTGGCCTGCGAAGACGTGGCCACCCGTGCCGCCATCGACCTGTGCGCCGACAAGCTGCTGCTGTTCGGTGCCGAGTCCGGTTTGCTTGACGAGCAAGGCAAGCTGGTGCGTGAACTGCGCCCGCAACAAGTACCCCAGCACCTGCAGCGCCTGGGCGGCAGCTACCAGGCCGAACTGCTGGATGCCGCCGCCCAGGCCTGCAGCGGCGGAGTGCGGCGCAGCCATATCGTCAGCTATACCGAGGACGGCGCCCTGCTCAGCGAACTGTTCACCCGTGCGGGCAACGGCACCCTAGTGGCGCAAGAGCAGTTCGAGTCCTTGCGCGAGGCGACCATCGAGGATGTCGGCGGCCTGATCGAGCTGATCAGTCCGCTGGAGGAACAGGGCATCCTGGTGCGCCGGTCGCGCGAGGTGCTGGAGCGCGAGATCGAGCAGTTCAGCATCGTCGAGCGCGAGGGCCTGATCATCGCCTGCGCGGCGTTGTACCGGATCGATGACTCGGACTACGGCGAACTGGCCTGCCTGGCAGTCAACCCGGAGTATCGCCACGGCGGCCGCGGCGACGAACTGCTCGAACGCATCGAGGCGCGCGCACGGGCCCAGGGCCTGAAGCACCTGTTCGTGCTCACCACCCGCACCGCCCACTGGTTCCGCGAACGCGGCTTCGTACCCAGCAGCGTCGACCGCCTGCCCGCGGCGCGCGTTTCGCTGTACAACTTCCAGCGCAACTCCAAGGTGTTCGAAAAGGCGTTGTAGCCGCCAATTGCGCAGTAAAGTGTGTAGGAGCCAGCTTGCTGGCGATGCTTTTGACCTGCAAAGATCGCCGGGACGCCGGACCGCAGCAAGCTGGCTCCTACAAAGGCATAGCCAAGCCTCAGGCGCTTTTCTGCTGGCGCAGCAGTTGCCCATGGCCGTCGTCCCAGCCGGCCTCCCAGGCAGCGGCAAGCACCTCGGCGCGGTGGTCGTGGCGACTATTGGGGTGGCCGGTGAGGCCCGCCATGTAGCCCTGCTGGTAAGCCTTGTTCAGACTTTCCAGGCTCCAGTGGTGGTCGTCCTCGGGATGGGCGGCGGACTCCATGGGCACGGCTCGTGTTGATCGCTCTGTGCCTATGCTAGCTGCGCCCGGCTTGCCTGGCTGGGCTGCCGGTCACAGCTTTCGCTGCATTGCTTGCTTTTGTGATCGGCTCGACTAAGAGGCTGAGAAAAAAGCGCTTGCCTGCTGCGACCGTCGCCGGGCGGCTGCAACTGCGTTGCGCTACGCCAAAACTTCGGTCATTTGGCTCGCCAAACTCCCTCGTTTTCACGTAGCGCGCCTTGTTTCGCTCGCCAGACGACGCTCTCGCGACGGCCTTCGATATTTTCCCAGCCTAAATCCCCGGGGCCAGGATGCTCGCCTGGTAGGCCGCGGCAAAGCTGTCGAAATCGCCTTCTTCCTGAGCTTCCAGCTCCGCTTGCTCACGCAGTGAGCGTCCGCTCGCGGCTTCGAAGGCGGCCTGTTGCTCCGCGCTCAATGGCTGGCTGCGGAAGTAGTCGGCGTGCTGCTTGCTCTGGCGCAGGGCGAACTGGCTGAAGCTTTCGCCCTGTTGCAGGCGCGCCAGCACCTGGGCTGACGGGGTCAGGCTGGCGTCGTCGACCTTGGCGCGCTGGGCCTGCAACGCCTGGCTGTGCGCGTCGTCGCCATGGCTCTGGTCGAACAAAGTGGCCGTTTGCTGGATGCTGTCGAGCAGTTCGTGGGCCCAGGCCTGCAGCGCCACGGGTTTGCCCCGCAGCTGCAGGTGCAGGCCGGGACGGCGGCCGTCCTTGACTACTTTGAGAAAGTTGTCGGTACAGGCGTGGCATTCGTCGCCGCCCAGTGGCGGGCTTTCCTGCAGGGCGCAGAACAGCAGGAAGGCGTCGAGGAAGCGTGCTTCGTTCAGGTCGATGCCCAGCGGCAGGAAGGGGTTGATGTCCAGGCAGCGTACTTCGATATATTGCACGCCACGGGCCATCAGTGCCTGGATCGGTCGTTCGCCGCTGTGGGTCACGCGTTTCGGGCGGATGTTCGAGTAGTACTCGTTCTCGATCTGCAGGATGTTGGTGTTGAGTTGCAGCCATTCGCCGTCCTTCTTGCTGCCGATTTCGACATAGGGCGGGTAGGGCGTGGCGACCGCCTGGCGCAGGCTGTCGGTGTAGCTGGTCAGGTCGTTGTAGCAGGGCGTGATGCCAGCCTGGGCGTTGCTCTGATAACCCAGGTCGCTCATGCGCAGGCTGGTGGCGTAGGGCAGGTACAGGGTCTCGCCATCGAGTTGCTGCAATTGGTGCGGGCGGCCGCGCAGGAAGCCCGCATCCAGCGCCGGCGAGGCGCCGAACAGGTACATCAGCAGCCAGCTGTAGCGGCGGAAATTGCGGATCAGGGCGATGTAGCGCGCCGACTGGTAGTCGCGCGCGTCGCGGGTATTGCCCTCGGCCTGCTGCAGCAGTGGCCACAGGCTGTCGGGCAGGGAGAAGTTGTAGTGAATGCCGGCGATGCACTGCATGGTCTTGCCGTAACGCAGCGCCAGGCCCTTGCGGTAGACATATTTGAGCTTGCCGATATGCGAGCTGCCGTATTCGGCGATCGGAATCGTCTCTTCGTCCGGCAGGGGGCAGGGCATTGACGGGCTCCACAGGTATTCGCCGTCGAGCTGGCTGTAGACGAAACGATGGATCTGTTCGAGATCGGCCAGGGTGGTGGCCGGGTCGGGCTCGGCCGGGGTGATGAACTCCAGCAGGGCCTCGGAATAGTCCGTGGTGATCAGCGGGTGAGTCAGCGCCGAACCCAGCGCCGGCGGGTGCGGGGTCAGGGCCAGTTGGCCATCGCCGTCGACGCGCAGGCATTCGCGCTCGATGCCGTGCAAGCACTTGGAAAGCAGGGAGAGGTTGGCGCGCTCGCCGAGCAGGGCCAGGCGGCGGGAGAACAGGTCGCTCAAGATTGCATTCCTTCACGCATCGGTCGCCTCAATATGGGGTCGAATCGATTGCTCTACAAGGGGGCCGGTAACGGCGAATTGCGCCGCGGCTGTCCATTCTGGGCGCAGCACGGCCTGGTTACCCTAGCCCAGTTTGGGCGCAGGCGACTACACGCTGGCGAAGGCTGCTTGTGCCTTTGCGACCCGTTTGTCGCTAGGGGACTCTTTCTAGCACCTGGGGCCGGCGGTTGCTGTCGGCGCCGCCGGGCCTGGCGGGTCACTTGCAGATAAAGGTCGCCTGGGCCGTGGCGATCAGTTTGTCGCCCTGCTGCACCCGCGCTTCCAGCACATGCACCTTGCGTCCGGCATTCAGCACGCGGGCGTTGCAGACTATCTCGCCTTCGCTGACCGCGCGGATGTAGTTGACCTTGCATTCCAGGGTCATGCTGCCGGCCTGGCCATCGAACAGGCTGTGGCTGGCTTGGCCGAGCGCCGTGTCGATCAGCGAGAACAGCGCACCGCCGTGCATGCGTCCGTGCAGATTGAGCAGGTGGTCCTGCATGCTCATGCGCACCTGGGATTCACCGTTCTCGGCTTTGTCGATGGTCATGCCGAGCAGCTTGCTGAAGGCGCTGTCCTGGCCGACCGGGGACGTGTGGCTCATGGTTTACTTCCTCAACTGCTTGGCGTTGGCGAACAGCGCGGCCATGGCGGCGTTGCTGGCGGGCTGTGGCTCGGCGCGTGGCGTGCTGGCGGGCGGACGCGGGCTGGCGTCGCGCTTGCCGCCGCCACGCGGGCCGTTGCGCACGCCCTCGATCTTCTCGCCCGGGGTGTCGCCCATGCGCATCGACAGGGCGATGCGGTTACGCGGGATGTCTACCTCCATCACCTTGACCTTGACCACGTCGCCGGCCTTGACCGCCTCGTGCGGGTCCTTGATGAACTTCTCCGACAGCGCCGAGATGTGCACCAGACCGTCCTGGTGCACGCCGATGTCGACGAAGGCGCCGAAGTTGGTGACGTTGGTCACCACGCCCTCGAGGATCATCCCCAGTTCGAGGTCCTTGAGGGTTTCGACGCCGTCCTGGAATTCGGCGGTCTTGAACTCGGGGCGTGGATCGCGGCCGGGCTTTTCCAGCTCCTGGAGAATGTCGCCGACGGTCACCAGACCGAAGCGTTCGTCGGTGAATTTTTTCGGGTCGAGACGCTTGATGAAGATCGCGTCGCCGACCAGCGAGCGGATGTCGCGGCCGGTGTCGGCGGCGATGCGCTGCACCAGCGGGTAGGTTTCCGGGTGCACCGCCGAGGCGTCCAGCGGGTTATCGCCGTTCATCACGCGGAGGAAGCCGGCGGCCTGCTCGAAGGTTTTCTCGCCCAGGCGCGACACTTTCTTCAGCGCGTCGCGGGTCTTGAAGGCGCCGTTGGCATCGCGGTGCGCGACTATGTTCTGCGCCAGGGTCGCATTCAGCCCGGAGATCCGTGCCAGCAGGGCGACCGAGGCGGTATTGACGTCGACGCCGACCGCGTTTACGCAGTCTTCCACTACTGCATCGAGCGAGCGCGCCAGCTTGAGCTGGGACACGTCGTGCTGATACTGGCCGACGCCGATGGATTTCGGGTCGATCTTCACCAGTTCGGCCAGCGGGTCCTGCAGGCGGCGGGCGATGGACACGGCGCTGCGAATCGACACGTCGAGGTCGGGGAATTCCTTGGACGCCAGCTCCGAGGCCGAATAGACCGAGGCGCCGGCTTCGCTGACCATCACCTTGGTTAGCTTAAGCGCCGGGTGCTTCTTGATCAGTTCGATCACCAGCTTGTCGCTTTCGCGGCTGGCGGTGCCGTTGCCGATGGCAACCAGGTCGACCGAATGCTTGGCGCACAGCTTGGCCAGGGTGTTGATGGTGCCGTCCCAGTCATTGCGCGGCGCGTGCGGGTAGACAGTGGCGGTATCGAGCAGCTTGCCGGTGCTGTCGACCACAGCGACCTTGCAGCCGGTGCGCAGGCCCGGGTCGAAGCCCAGGGTCGCGCGCGGGCCGGCCGGGGCGGCCAGCAGCAGGTCGTGCATGTTGCGCGCGAACACCGCGATCGCCTCGTCTTCGGCGCCTTCGCGCAGCTCGCCGAGCAGGTCGGTTTCCAGGTGGGTGTAGAGCTTGACCTTCCAGGTCCAGCGCACCACTTCGTCCAGCCATTTGTCGGCGGCGCGGCCCTGGTTGCTGATGCCGAAACGCTCGGCGACCATGCCTTCGCAAGGGTGCAGGGTGCCGGGCAGCTCTTCGCCAATCTTCAGGCTGGCGCTGAGGAAGCCCTCGTTGCGTCCGCGGAAAATCGCCAGGGCACGGTGCGAGGGGGCGTTTTTCAGCTTCTCGTCGTGTTCGAAGTAATCGCGGAACTTGGCGCCTTCCTGCTCCTTGCCGGCGATCAGGCGGGCGCTGAGGGTGGCGTTGTCCTTGAGGAAACTGCGCAGATTGGCCAGCAGGGTGGCGTCTTCGGCGAAGCGCTCCATGAGGATGTACTTGGCGCCTTCGAGCACCGCCTTGATGTCGGCGAAGCCTTTTTCGGCATCGACGAAGTGTGCGGCTTCGCGTTCCGGGGCCAGGCTGGGGTCATTGAACAGCGCGTCGGCCAGTTCTCCGAGGCCGGCTTCCAGGGCGATCTGGCCCTTGGTGCGGCGCTTCTGTTTGTAGGGCAGATACAGGTCTTCGAGGCGGGTCTTGGTCTCGGCCAGGTTGATCTCGCGGGCAAGCTCCGTGGTCAGCTTGCCCTGTTCCTCGATGCTGGCGAGGATGCTGGCGCGCCGATCGTCCAGCTCGCGCAGGTAGCGCAGACGCTCTTCCAGGTGGCGCAGTTGGGTGTCATCCAGGCTGCCGGTGACTTCCTTGCGGTAGCGGGAGATGAAAGGCACGGTCGAGCCTTCATCGAGCAGCGCCACCGCGGCGGCGACCTGTTGCGGGCGCACGCCCAGTTCTTCGGCGATGCGGTTGTTGATGCTGTCCATAGAGCCACCTGACAGGGGAATGAAGGCAGGCCGGGCCTGCCGCAAAAGGACGGCATTATAACCGTTAGCCGCTACGAGGGATGGGGGAGGAGGAATGAGGGCATTGGCAGGGCGGAAGATGATCCGGGCCGCACCACGGCCCATTCCTCATCCCCCATTCCCTCCCGCCCCCGGCGCTCGACGACAAATCTGCTAACAATGGCTGCACCGGTGATCGCGGCGGCTGAGCCATAATGCCGGCATTGAAGACTGTTCACGCCCGATGGGCGGCGCATATTCTCGGTCAAGGAGCTTCTATGAGCAGCACTGCACTTCCGCTTGAAGGCGAGAAAATTCTGGTTGTCGACGACGACGGTCGCTTGCGGCGCCTGCTCGAGCGCTTCTTCGAGGAGCAGGGCTACCGCGTGCGCACGGTGGAAAACGTCGAGCAGATGGATCGCCTGTTGGCCCGCGAGCTGTTCCATCTGGTGGTCCTCGACCTGATGCTGCCGGGCGAGGACGGCCTGTCGGCCTGCCGCCGGTTGCGCGCGGCGAACAACCAGGTGCCGATCATCATGCTCACCGCCAAGGGCGACGAGGCCAGTCGTATCCAGGGCCTGGAGCTGGGCGCCGATGACTACCTGGCCAAACCCTTCAACCCGCGCGAACTGCTGGCGCGGATCAAGGCCGTGCTGCGTCGCCAGGCGCCGGTGGTGCCGGGTGCGCCGGGCAGCGAGGACGAGAGCGTGAGTTTCGGCGAATACCAGCTGTCGCTGGCCACCCGCGAACTGAAGAAGGGTGACCAGGTGCATATGCTCACCACCGGCGAGTTCGCCGTGCTCAAAGCACTGGTCCAGCACGCGCGCGAACCGCTGACCCGCGACAAGTTGATGAACCTGGCCCGTGGCCGCGAGTGGGACGCTCTGGAGCGCTCCATCGACGTGCAGATCTCGCGCCTGCGCCGGCTGATCGAGCCGGACCCGTCCAAGCCACGCTATATCCAGACGGTCTGGGGCGTGGGCTATGTGTTCGTGCCGGATGGAGCCAAGTCGTAGAAGGGTGCGTTAGGCGCGTCGCGGTTTGACGCCGTACGGCAACCTGGAGCGCCGTAACCCACTGATAAAGCGGCGACAATGCCATCGCAATGGTGGATTACGCGGCGTCCGGCATCCCAAGCGTCATTACGGATTCGTTGGCGCCGCTAATCCACCCTACACGGACCCTGTAGCTATCCATGAAAACCCCGCTGTGGTTCCCGCAAAGCTTCTTCGCTCGCACCCTCTGGCTGGTGCTGATCGTGGTGCTGTTCTCCAAGGCGCTGACCCTGGTTTATCTGATGATGAACGAGGACGTGCTGGTCGACCGCCAGTACAGCCATGGCGCGGCGCTGACCCTGCGCGCCTACTGGGCGGCCGATCCAGAGGACCGCGCGACCATCGCCGAGGCGGCGGGGCTCAAGCGCACGCCCCACGACCAGGTGCCGACCAGCGAACAGCACTGGCCCTACAGCGAGATCTTCCAGCGGCAGATGCAGGCCGAACTCGGTCCCGAGACCGAGGTGCGGGTGCGCGCGAAAAGCCCGCCGGCGCTGTGGGTGCATGCCCCGGCGCTGGGCGAGGACTGGCTGCGGGTGCCGCTGTATCCGCATCCGCTGCGCGGCCAGCGGATCTGGAGCGTACTCGGTTGGTTCCTCGGCATCGGTTTGCTCTCCACCGCCGCCGCCTGGATCTTCGTGAGCCAGCTCAATGCGCCCTTGAAACGCCTGGTATTCGCCGCCCGCCAGCTCGGCCAGGGCCGCAGCGTGCGCCTGCCGGTCAGCGATACGCCGAGCGAGATGACCGAGGTTTATCGCGCCTTCAACCAGATGGCCGAGGACGTTGAACAGGCCGGCCGCGAGCGCGAACTGATGCTGGCCGGGGTGTCCCATGACCTGCGTACGCCGTTGACCCGCTTGCGCCTGTCCCTCGAACTGTTGAACAACGACTCCGAACTGACCGAGGACATGGTCCGCGATATCGAGGACATGGACGCGATTCTCGACCAGTTCCTCGCCTTTATCCGCGACGGTCGCGACGAGCCGCTGGAACAGCTCGACCTGCTCGAGTTAATCCGCGAAGTGGTGGCGCCCTATAACCAGCAGCGCGAGCTGGTGCGCCTGTGCCTGGAGCCGGTGCCGATCTTTCCGCTGCGGCGGGTATCGATCAAGCGCCTGCTGGTCAACCTGATCGAGAACGCCCTGCGCTATGGTGGTAATGCGGTCGAAGTCGCCGTGTCGGTCTCCGACGACCACAGTGCGCCCTATGTCGTGCTCAGCGTGCTCGACCGCGGCGCCGGCATCGATCCGGCCGAGCTGGGCAGCATCTTCAATCCCTTCATCCGCGGCGACCGCGCCCGCGGCGGCCAGGGTGCCGGGCTCGGCCTGGCCATCGTCAAGCGCATCGCCGCCCTGCACGGCGGCAGCGTCGAGCTGCGCAACCGCTGCGGCGGTGGCCTGGAAGCCAGGGTCTGTCTGCCGCTGGGGCTGCTGCTACCGCGCGATGCGGTTTAGCGAGGAGACTGGTTTGAAGGGAAAGGAGGAATGAGGCAACGGGGATGAGAAATGAGGCGTTGTGCGGGCCTCATCCCCCATCCTTGCTAGCCCTTGCCCTTGGTCCGGGTCAGGTGCGGGCGGCCGTTCTTCTCCAGGTACTGGATCACCAGGCTGGCGACATCCTTGCCGGTGGTGGTCTCGATGCCTTCCAGGCCCGGTGATGAGTTGACCTCCATCACCAGTGGGCCGTGGTTGGAGCGCAGGATGTCGACCCCGGCCACCGACAGGCCCATGACCTTGGCCGCGCGGATGGCGGTCATGCGCTCCTCCGGGGTGATCTTGATCAGGCTGGCGCTGCCGCCACGGTGCAGGTTGGAGCGGAACTCGCCGGGTTTGGCCTGGCGTTTCATCGAGGCGATCACCTTGTCGCCGACCACGAAGCAGCGGATATCCGCGCCGCCGGCTTCCTTGATGTATTCCTGGACCATGATGTTCTGCTTGAGGCCCATGAAGGCCTCGATCACCGACTCGGCGGCTTTGGCGGTTTCGCAGAGCACCACGCCGATGCCCTGGGTGCCTTCCAGCACCTTGATCACCAGCGGCGCGCCATTGACCATCTGGATCAGGTCGTCGATATCGTCGGGCGAGTGGGCGAAACCGGTGACCGGCAAGCCGATGCCGCGCCTTGAGAGCAGTTGCAGCGAGCGCAGCTTGTCGCGCGAGCGGGCGATGGCCACCGACTCGTTGAGCGGGAATACCCCCATCATCTCGAACTGGCGCAGCACCGCGCAGCCATAGAAGGTCACCGAGGCGCCGATCCGTGGAATCACCGCATCGAAGCCTTCCAGCGGCTTGCCGCGGTAGTGGATCTGCGGCTTGTGGCTGGCGATGTTCATGTAGGCACGCAGGGTGTCGATGACCACCACCTCATGGCCGCGCAGCTGACCGGCTTCGACCAGGCGACGAGTGGAATACAGGCGCGGATTGCGCGACAGCACAGCGATTTTCATGGGGCACCGGAAAGGTCAGCGAGCGAGGGTTTGTCTTGAACGTAGGTCAGCGCCGGATTGACCACCAACTGGCCATCGACCAGCGCCTTGGAACCGAGCAACACGCGGTAGCGCATGGTCTTGCGGCAGGTCAGGGTGAATTCTACCGGCCACAGGTGGTCGCCCAGGGCCAGGCGGGTGCGGATCACGTAGCGGCTCTGCACATGGCCGGTGGAGCTCTTGATGTTCTTCACCGTGACCAGCGGCGCCTCGCAGCGATGGCGACGCTGCACCAGGGTGCCGAGGTGCGCGGTGAAGCGCACCCAGTCTTCGCCATCGCGCCGGAACGGCTGGATATCGCTGGCGTGCAGGCAGGAGGTGCTGGCGCCGGTGTCGATTTTCGCGCGCAGGCCGACCATGCCCAGCTCGGGCAGGTTGATCCATTCGCGCAGGCCGATCACGCTGAGATGGTCGAAGGTCTTCAAATTGGGCGAATTCCGTCAGGCCGGGTTGGCCTATAGTTGCGGGCATTCTAGTTGGGCCTCATGACAACTGCATCAGGCAAAATTCACTTCAGCTGGCCGTTTCGATCGAGAGTGCGATGAGCAACAAAGCAGACGACAAAGAAGACGACAAGATCCGCCTGGACAAATGGCTGTGGGCCGCGCGTTTCTTCAAGACCCGCGCCCTGGCCAAGGCCGCCATCGAGGGCGGCAAGGTGCATTGCCGTGGCGAGCGCTGCAAGCCCGGCAAGGAGCCGCGGATCGGTGACGAACTGCTGATTCGCGTCGGTTTCGACGAACGCAGCGTGGTGATTCAGGCGCTCTGCGCGGTGCGCCGTGGCGCCCCCGAGGCCCAGGCGCTGTACAGCGAAACCGCCGAGAGCATAGCCCGCCGTGAACAGGCCGCCGCGCAGCGCAAGGCGGGCGCCCTGGGCATGCAGACCGACGGCCGGCCAAGCAAGAAGCAGCGCCGGCAGATCCATCGGTTTCGCGACGGCCAGGATTGAGTGCAATCCGCGATCCGTCCCTGCGCGAACGCCTGATCGTGCCTGTTAAAGCGGCCAGATCACTAGCAGCAGCGGCACTGCGACCACTACCACGAGAATCTCCAACGGCAGGCCGAGGCGCCAGTAATCGCCGAAGCGGAAGCCGCCAGGGCTGAGGATCAGGGTGTTGTTCTGGTGGCCGATGGGTGTGAGGAACGAACAGGACGCGCCAATCGCCACGGCCATCAGCAGCGAGTCGGGGTTGACCCCGAGCTGGCTGGCTGCGCTAAGGGCGATCGGGCACATCACCGCCGCAGTGGCGGCGTTGTTCATGAAGTCCGAGAGGGTCATGGTCACCACCAGCAGCAGGGTCAGTACGATCACCGGGTTGCCCTGGGCGATATGTTCCATCAGTAGCCGGGCGAGCAGATCCGCCGCACCGCTGCTGGACATGGCGCCGGCCACCGGGATCAAGGCGCCCAGCAACACGATCACCGGCCAGTCGATTGACTCGTAAACCGCGCGCAACGGCACCACGCGCATCACCATGAACACCAGCACGCCAGCGGCGAAGGCCACGGCGGCCGAGAGCAGGCCCGTGGCGGAAACCACTACGGCCAACAGCATCACGCCGATGGCCAGGCCCGCATGCGTGGGGTTGGGAATGCTGATGGCGCGGTCGGCCAGCGGCACGCAGGTATAGTCGCTGGCAAACTCGGCGATGTCGCCTGGCGTACCCTGCATCAGCAGGACATCGCCGCGCTCGAACAGGGTCGAGCGCAGGCGCTTGATCGAGCGATGACTCGCGCGCGAGATGGCCAGCAAATTGATGCTGTAGCGGCTACGCAGGCGGGTGCTGCTGGCCGAATGGCCGACCAACTGGGAGTCGGGTCGCACCAGCAGCTCCTGCAGGACGGTGTCCGTGTCGCCGCCGTCTTTCTTGTCGTCGTCCGACGCCGGGCTTTTTTCCGTATTCCGGGTAGCGGCTGAACTGTCCGCGTCGGCTTGCGCCTCCTGCTCGCGTTCGGCCTCCAGTTGCAGGCCCAGCTTGCCGAGTACCGTGCCGAGGGCCTCGGGCTCGGCTTCGATCACCAGCACGTCATCGACCCGCAGGATCCGCCGTGGGTTAGGCGCGGACAGGCGCAGCTCGTTACGCAGCATGCCGATCACCTGGGCATCGGCTTCGTCGAGCAACTGCTCGACTTCGCGCAAGGTCTTGCCGGCCGCCTTGGCCCCCGGCTTGACCCGCGCCTCGGTGAGGTAAGTGCCGGTGTCGAAGCCGGCGGCGCCGGCGACCTCGCGCCTGGGTACCAGGCGCCAGCCGAGCAAGGCGATGAACAGCACACCGGCTAGCGCCACCGCGACGCCAACCGGGCTGAAGTCGAACATGGCAAACGGCCCAGCCCCGCTCTGTGCGCGGAAGCTGGAGACGATCAGGTTGGGCGGCGTGCCGATCAGCGTGGTCATGCCGCCGAGAATGGTGCCGAAGGCCAGCGGCATCAGCACCCGGCCCGGAGGCAGCCCCTGCTTGGCGGCGATCTGCAGGGCAATCGGCATCAACAGGGCGAGCGCCCCGACGTTGTTCATAAAGGCCGAGAGCAGCGCACCCAGTCCGGTCAGGGCGGCAATCGACAGCATCGGCCCGGCATTGCTGGGCAGCACGCGCTGGGCCAGGGCATCGACCACGCCGGTCACTTGCAGGCCGTGGCTCAATACCAGCACGCAGGCAACGGTGATCACCGCCGGGTGGCCGAAACCGCTGAAGGCCAGCTCGTCCGGCACCAGGCCGGCCAGCACGCAGGCCAGCAAGGCACCGAGTGCGACCACGTCGTGGCGCCAGCGGCCCCAGACGAACAGCCCGATGGTGGCGACGAGGATGGCGAAGATCAAGCCTTGGTCTTGGGTCATGCGGGCGAGCGATCCTTGGACGAAAGGGTAGGGGCGTCGGTGGGACATAGGGCCGTGTCTGCTTCTTGCTAGCTTTGTAGCAGAGCGCGGGCCGCCGCGTGAGTTCAATTGCCGATACCTGGCCGGCACGCTCGCGGCCAAGGCCCATTCCGTCAGGCCACGGGCCATGTAGGACCCAGGGGGACGCCTAGTCCTTGCTGGCGTTGCTGTTCAGCGAGTCGCCGCCGTCGCGGCCAAGGCCCCTCCCACAAGGGCAGCGCTCTGCGTAATGATCTCCGGAGCGGACGCCAGGCGCCTGCTGGGAGCGGATTTATCCGCGATGCTCTTGCCCTTGTCGTATGCGGTCGCGACCAAGGCCCCTGTCACAAGGGCGGCGCTTCAGACGTATTGCGCCGCCGCATAGCCCGAGGCCCAGGCCCACTGGAAGTTGAAACCGCCCAGATGGCCGCTGACATCCAGCACCTCGCCGATGAAGTACAGCCCCGGGCTTTTCAGCGATTCCATCGTCTTCGACGACACTTCGCGGGTGTCGACCCCGCCCAGGGTCACCTCGGCGGTGCGGTAGCCCTCGGTACCGGCCGGCACCAGTTGCCAGTTGGCCAGGCGCTCGGCAATCGCCTTGAGCTCGCCCGGGCTGTACTGCTTCAGCGGCTTGTTAACGAACCAGTTGTCGGCCAGTAGCCCGGCCATCTTCTTGGTGAACAGCTCGGCGAGCAGGGTTTTCAGCTCGCTGTTCGGCCGTTCGCGCTGCTGTTCGGCCAGCCACTCGGGCAGGTCGATATGCGGCAGCAGGTCGATATGCAGGGTGTCGCCCGGCTGCCAGAACGAGGAAATCTGCAGGATCGCCGGCCCCGAAAGGCCGCGGTGGGTGAACAGGATGTTCTCGCGAAAGCTCTGGCCGTTGCAGCTGACCAGACAATCCTCCACCGAGGTGCCGGACAACTCGGTGCACAGCGCCTTCAACTGCGGATCGGTAATAGTGAAAGGCACCAGGCCGGCGCGGGTCGGCAGCAGGGTATGGCCGAACTGCCTGGCCACCTGGTAGCCGAAGCCCGTGGCGCCGAGGGTCGGGATCGACAAGCCGCCGCTGGCGATCACCAGCGCCGCGCAGCGCAGCAGACCGGCGTTGGTTTGCAACTGGTAACCGGCCTCGAGCCTGGCGATCTCGCTGACCGAGGTCTCCAGGCGCAGTTCGACCCCGGCCTGCGCGCACTCGTCGAGGAGCATGCCGAGGATGTCGCTGGCCTTGTGGTCGCAGAACAGCTGGCCGAGCTTCTTCTCGTGGTAGGCCACGCCATGCTTGCCGACCAGGCCGATAAAGTCCCACTGGGTATAGCGCGCCAGCGCCGACTTGCAGAAGTGCGGGTTCGCCGAGAGGAAGTTGTCCGGCTCGCAGTACAGATTGGTGAAATTGCAGCGGCCGCCGCCGGACATCAGGATCTTCTTGCCGGCCTTGTTCGCATGGTCGAGCAGCAGCACCCGGCGCCCGCGCCCGGCGGCAGTCAGCGCACACATCAAGCCGGCGGCACCGGCACCGATAATCACCACATCAGTCACTTGCACAGCCACTTCCCCACAACCCGACAGGCGCCGCGAGCGCGGTGCCAAACAGCGCGCATCTTACCCGAAGCTGCTAGGCCGGTGAGGGCTGCGCGCCGGGCGGGGCCGCGAGCAGCTGCTGGTAAACCTGCAGGTCGCGGGCCGAGAAGCAGCAGAAGATCAGCTCGTCGAAGTCGGCGAACGTCTGCAGCGCCGCCCGTACCGTGCTCACCGCGACCTGCGCCGCGAGTTCCAGCGGGTAAGCGTAGATGCCGGTGCTGATGCTCGGAAAGGCCAGGCTACGGATGCCCTGGGCTGCGGCGAGTTCGAGCGAGCGCCGGTAACAGGAGGCCAGCAGCGCCGGCTCGCCGCGCTCGCCACCATGCCAGACCGGCCCGACCGTGTGGATGACGTACTCGGCGGGCAAGCGATAACCCCGGGTCAGCTTGGCCTCGCCAGTCGGGCAACCGCCCAGGCGCCGGCACTCCTCCAGCAACTGCGGCCCGGCGGCGCGATGAATCGCCCCGTCGACCCCGTCGCCGCCGAGCAGCGAGGCGTTCGCCGCGTTGACGATGGCCTGCACCGGCAGTTGCACGATATCGCCCTGCAGGGCGCGGACTGTGGTGGACATGCTGTGCCTCCGGGAATGCCGGGTGGCTCGAATGCTGTGACCCAGGTTGCCTGGATCGAACCGGATTGGTATCCCTGAGTCTAGTCCTTGGCCTTGGTCTTCAGTGGGCCTCCCGCGAGAAAGTCAGCGACGTAGCCCGAATAAGCGCCAGCGCAATCCGGGGGGATTTCCCGGATTACGCCTAGGCTTATTCGGGCTACGGTATTGCAGCTGGCGGGGGGCGAATGCAGTCGTAGACGCTTTACCCATCCACCGATAGCGGTGAGCGCTTGCAAGCGCTCAGGCGCTCAGCCGCTCAGGTGGCGCAACTGCTCGCTGATCCGGCTGGCGCTGGCGACTGCGCTCAGGGGTTGGTCCCATTGCAGTTCGGCGGGTGCGCCATCCAGGTACCAGAGCCGGTTGGCCAACTGGTCGGCGTCCCTGGCGTCGTGGGTGACGCAGATCATCGCCATGCGCGGGTGCGCGTCCAGCAGGCGGGTGATCAGGCTGCGCAGCTCGGCGGCACGATCGGGGTCCAGCGAGGCGAAGGGCTCGTCCAGCAACAGCAGATCCGGCTTGATCGCCAGGCTGCGGGCCAGCGCGGCGCGCCGAGCCATACCCAGAGACAGCTGATCCGGCAGCGCCTCGGCGACCTCGACCAGGCCGACCTGGGCCAGCAGCCTGTCGATCTCGTCGTTGCGCGCGCCGACCATGGCCAGGTTCTGGCGCACGCTGCGCCAGGGCAGCAGGCGGTGTTCCTGGAACAGGTAGCCGACCCGCAGCTCGCTGCTGCGTTTGATCATCCGCCCGCTCAGGCGCCGGTCCAGCCCGGCGATGCCATTGAGCAGGGTGGTCTTGCCGACGCCGGAAGGCCCCAGCAGACAGATGCGATCGCCCGCGGCGACCCGGGCCCTGATCGCGCCGAGGATCGGGTGGCCGCTGGCCTGGCCGTCGATCTGCAGCTCAAGCATGTTGAACCCCCACTTCGCGCCAGCGCGAGGCCCGTCGTTCCAGCGGTTGCAGCAGCGCCAGCTCGATCAGCTGCACCACCGCGATAAAGGCCAGGCTGTAGGCCAGGATGCTCGCTACATCGAACACCTGAAAGGCCATGTGCAGCTGAAAACCGATGCCGTCGGAGCGACCGAGCAGCTCGACCACCAGCACGATCTTCCAGATCAGCGCCAGGCCGCCGCGGGTCGCGGCCATCAGGTAGGGGAACAGTTGCGGCAGCCAGACATCCGCCAGTCGCTGCCAGCGGCTGAAGGCATAGACCTGGGCCATCTGCTCCAGTCTGGGGTCGAGGCTGCGCGCGCCCTCGCGCAGCGTTACCGCGACATTGGGCACCTTGTTGATCACCACCGCCAGGACCGCCGCCGCCTCGACCAGGCCGAACCAGACATACAGCAGAATGATGGTGACCAGCGCCGGCAGATTGAGGAACAGCACCAGCAGGGGATCGAACAACGCATTGGCTAGCGCCGAGCGGCCCATCCACACGCCCAGGAGCGCGCCGAGCAGCATTGCCAGGACGAAACTGATGATCACCCGGCGCAGGGTCACGCCCAGGTGCTGCTGCAGGTCGCCGCTCTGCAGCGACCGCCACAGCGAGTCCAGCACGGCACTCGGGGTGGGCAGCAACGGCGTCTCCAGCGTCGCGGCGATCGCGGCCCACAGCGCCACGGCCAGCGGCAGCATGATCCAGTAGGTCCAGCGTGGCGGTTTCATGGCCCGGCCCGGAAAAACAGCACCTCAGGCAGCAGTTGCGCCGGATCGGTGCCGCTCAGGGTCAGCAGGCGACGCAGGTCGCTGACGCGCTCGGCATCCAGCGGTTCGGCGATCCCCGCGACGAAGCCGCCTCGCAGCGCGGCAAATACCGCGTCGTCCTCGGCACGCATCAATGGCCTGATGGCGTCCCAATGCGTCGGGGTGGCGGCCAGCTCGGCGTTGCTCTGGCGCAGCGCGCGGTCGAAGCGGTCCAGCAACCCCGGGTTCTGCGCGGCCCAGGCCTGCGGGAATACATAGCCCAGTACCGGCAGGTCGGGGTGCAGGTCCAGCCCCTGCAGCAGGTCGTCCAGGGCAAAGGCGGAACGGCTGTCGCCCTCGGCGCGCAGGCGCGCGGCAAAGTGCCAATAGGTCACCAGCGCATCCACCTGGCCGCGGCGCAGGGCCTGGTTCAGCAGCGGCGGCGCGGCGTACTGGACCTTGGCATCGCGCGCCAGATCGATGCCTTGCTGGCGGGCCGCTTGCTGCACCAGTAGCCAGCCCAGGCTGTCAGGCCCGCCGGCCACGCCGATGCGCTTGCCCGCCAGGTCGGCGACCTGATCGATGGCACTGTCGCTGGCGACCACGATCTCGCCGATCTGCGAGGAAAACGGCAGATACACAAAGGGCGTGCCGGCGGCATAACGCGCTTGCACCCAGAGTAGATCGGCCACGGCACCATCGACGCTGCCACTGGACACCGCCAGCCGCGAAGCCGGCAAATCGGCGACCAGCCTGACCTTGAGTTCGAAGCCGTGCGCCCGGTCCAGTTGCTGGCGCTGCAGATGCTCGAGCCCCCAATGCGCGGTACCGAACTGCAGCACACTGAGGGTCAGCACGGGCAATCGGCTGCCGGAGTTTTCAGCAGGCTCGGCAGCCATTGCGCTTGCACAGCCGAACAGCACCAGCAGCGCAAGAGTTGTGGTCACGCCGTGCAAAGCAGTCAGGGCGCGGAGAACCGGCAGGGCGAGGAACAGGATTAGTCGCATCATAGCCTCAGGGTACGAAGCCGAGCGCCCGGCACGAATAGTACTTTGGTGCTTGTTCGCTGCTGCGATGGTCGAGAGCCCCTGCGGGCAGATGCCGACCGACTATGACTCATGCCAGGGCGATTTTGCTGGTACGGCACGTTTGGCCGAACCTGAGCCTGGATTATGGTGTGGTGGTGATGGGAGCGTAGCTACCCAACTCACTGATAGTTAGCGAAACTCATAGCGTTACCGGTCGCGGTCAAGCTTAAGCCGAGCGCGCGGGTGGCTGCGGTGGCTGAGTTACACCCTCAGGCTTGCGGCTTTCAGCCACGCATGCCGTCCGAACGCCGTCCCTTGCGGTCGAGCCGATCGGTGACTGGGGCGGGAGAACTCATCGTAGGTGTACGGTATGGCCGTCATCTACGGCTGCCCGCATTCCCCCTGGAAGGTCAGTTCAGGTACCATGATGTCCGCTTTTGTGAGTCGTTTCTGACTCTGCGTTTGTGAACCGATGTGTTTGTAAATCAATGTTTGTGGGACTGTATTAACAACCTTAACGTCGACTGAATGCGTACAGCGAGTAAATGATGAGAAACGAAACGAGAGCCTTAGGGTTTGCGCCACTGATAATGCCGTTTGCATTTTCCTTCTATGCATTTTTTGCCGATATTCCTGGCTTTAATATGCAAGACGGGGTGATGACCTTTATCGGTTTGTTTTTCGGTATTGTGATCGTTGGCCTGCCCGTTGCGTATATCTATGAACTCTTTATCGGCTTTCGTTTTTATCAGCTGCTCTCGAAAAAGAAGCGCGTTAATATTGTTACATTGTCGTTGGGCGGGGTGTTGGTCGCCGACATTCCGCTGTTTTTGATTTGGCCGTTGACCGGCGGGGGGGGCACAGTTAGTTTTGCTGTGACGTTCCAATTATTTTCATTTGTCGGCTTTATGGTAGGCCTCAACTTCTGGGCATTGCTGAACTTTGAACGCCTGCGAGATTATGTAAAAGCCTTTCGACGCTAACGCCGAAACGCACCGCTGACCTTGACGCAGCGAAGCGAAGACTACCGTGTGCCGCAACGGGTTAGCTGTTTGCCAACATATAGGCACGCAGCTGGCGTTCTTCTTGGGTGGTAGGGTCGGACCTATCCAGCTCACTGAAATTTAGAGAGATTCATCCAGAAAAACCGCGTTATCAGCCCTTAAACAGGCCATTTCAGGGTCGAAATGGCTGTTGTAGCGCGCTCCCAGGTTCGCCTTGCCGATGGCAATCATCTCCCTGAGCAATCTCACGGTGGCGGGTGCCAATGGCGCTTTTGGAACTGCGCCAAAAACGTCTGACGGCCTACCGCCAGACTCTTGCTCAAGTTCTCGTCACGTCTGCATGGTTCGGTTTTCTGAGCCTCATCCCTCCGGGCAGCATGGGTTAGTTGTTCGACCGATGAACTACGCCCGAAGGATTTCGGCAACGGCCGCTTCGGCTGATTGCAGGGCGCCCTCCATCCAGCCCGAATAATTGGAATAGTCCGATCCCGCGAGCACCAGCGGGCCTTCACGCAGCACTGGGGGCGACCCCCGCGACCCTGCGGGAACATAGGTGTAAGCCCCGCCGATCAGCGGGTTGTTCTCCCAGTCTTCCCCGCGCGTCGTCACCTCCAGGCTGCGCAGCAGGGGAAGTCGCTGTCTTAGCAGCTGGTCCATGTTCTGGACGCCGCGAAATCGGGCCTCCTTGACCTGCGCGAGTTGCCGGTGGACCGCCGTGGCGTTGAGCACCGCTTTACCGTTCGCGGAACGCTCCGGGAGCAGCCAGGTCATTCGCGGAAACTCGAACCCCATGATGTGCTGACGAATGCCCAGCGCCGCGAACTCCTGAACATCCACTTGTGCGTGCACCTTCAATTCATGTGCGACGACCCGCGCTTCACCCCAGCGCGACAGCCAGCGTGGTTGCCCCGGCCAGTAACCCAGCTGCAGCAACGGCCCGAGTGGCAGCGCCAGCACGACCTGATCGGCGACGTGGGCCACGCCAGCCGCATCCAGGAGCGTCGCCGTGTTCTCGCCGATCACCACGCTCCTGATGCTCGTGTTGCGCCGGATCGATTGCGCATGTCGTGCGGCCAATGCCTCGATCAGGCGATCGCTACCGCCCGCCAGCACCTGCGAGTTACCGCCGGCGGCCTCGCGGCGCGTGATGCGCTGGAAGTGCGCGGCGCCGGTTTGCTCCGGGTCAACCGTGGCGAAGGCCCGAACGAAGGTTTCGCCGCGTGGCGAAAGCCCGAGATCCCGCAGCCACTGTAGGGCGTTGCGGGGATCGTCGTCCGCCACCAGGTCGGCATTCTCGGCATACGCAAGATGCAGGCGGTGCGGCCAGCGGGTTTTCTCCCACGGTGACAGTCCGTCGGTCAAATCGGCGGGGAGGTCAGGCGGAAGACGGAAACGAAGCATGCGGCTGTGGTGGCGGAATAGCAGATCCCCTTCGAGGAACGGGTAATCGATCAGCGGGATTCGCAAGTCGTCGGCGAGCCGGCGCACGCGTTGGTGGCTGTGCATGATCTGTTCACCGCCGGCTTCGGCGCGCAGCCCCGGCGCCAATCCGTCACGTATCGTCAGGATGCGTCCACCGAGGCGAGGCGACGCCTCGAAGAGCAGCGCTTGCCGGCCAGCAGCTTGCAGCGCATCGAGCACCGCGAGCCCGGCCAGACCGCCTCCCACGATCAATACCGGCCGCTGCAGCGGTCCGCGGGTTTGTGCGAGCGATGTGCCCGTTATCGCGAGTCCCGCGACGGTCTTGAGAAAATCCCTGCGCGATGAGGACCAATATTTCATGCAACAATCACCCGGATGGCCGTCGGACCCGATTGTACCGTGCAAGCTCCGGCGGCAAAATGCTCGACAACCCTTAACGCGGTGGCGCTTTCGCGGCGATGCCTTACGTAGCCCAGAGGATACCTTGCATGCGTCAGGCCCGGCGACTGTCCATTGTTGCGCTGTTGCTTGTCTGTTTCTTCCCGGTCGGTGTTTCGATTGCCGCGGAGAAGGCAGACCGATCCGTCGCGGATGCGCGACATCCCCAACCGACCGTGGTCATCACCGGGGCCAATCGCGGGCTCGGTCTGGAATTTTCGCGCCAATTCGCCGCGGCCGGCGCCACTGTCATCGCCACCGTGCGGCGACCCGAAGACGCCGATGACCTGCGCGAACTGGGGGTCAGGATCGAGCGGCTGGACGTGGCCGATAGCGTCTCCGTGGCTCAATTCAGGGAGCGAATCGGCGATCTGCCGGTGGACATCCTGATCAACAACGCGGGCATTGGCAGTTGGCTGTATCGGCTCGAAGAAGTCGATGCCGACGCGCTCGACCGCTATTTTCAAGTCAATACCCTGGGGCCGCTGCGCGTGACCCAGGCGCTGCTGCCGTCGCTTCGCCGCGGCGCCGGTAAGACCGTTGTCAACATCACCAGCGATCTCGCCAGTCTCGAGCGCAACACGCGGGGAGGAGCGTACGGTTACCGGGAGAGCAAGGCCGCCCTCAACATGTTCACCCGCACCTTGGCCGCGGAGCTGCGACGTGAGGAATTCATCTGCGTGGTGATAAGTCCGGGCTGGGTCCGCACCGACATGGGCGGCCCGCAAGCGGAACAGAGCCCGAGCGAAAGCGTCGCGGGGATCATCCGCGTGCTGCGCGGATTGACGGCCAAGGATTCGGGGAAATTCCTCGATTATCGCGGGGAAGAACTGCCCTGGTGAATTCCCGTCTCCCCGGACTGATAGCTGGGTCGTGGGGTCGGACCTACCCAACGCACTGATAGTTATAGAAATTCATCTAGAAAAACCGCGTTATCAGCCCTTAAACAGGCCATTTCAGGGTCGAAATGGCTGTTGTAACGCGCCCTAGACTCGCCTAGCCGGTAACAGTCACCTTTTTGAGCTATCTCACGGTGCAGCGTGGCAATACCGCTTTGCGCCTGGAATCGCGCCACGAACGCCAGACTGCCCACCGCCAGACTCATGCTCCAGCTCTCGTCACGTCCGCATGGTTTGGCTTTCAGCGCCTCATCCGTCCAGGCTGCATGGCTGCGCTGGAGTGTGTTCAGGTCGCGGATGCCAAGCAAATTCATCAAGGCCACCAGGTCGATAACGCCATATCGCGTGGGCGGCTGCTGAATTTCCCGGTAACCACAGGGTTCCCATTGCGCCGGATGGAAGACGGCCCCGGCACGCACCATATTCATGTCGATATAGGCCATGCAACGCGTCAGGTAACCGTCGGTGTCCACGGCGGTGGCATGGTAGCGGTCTTCCCAGTAGGCGCCGCGCCGCTGTTTGCGCTGGTTGTATTCCTGCGCCGTGCGTCCGGCGATCAATTGCATGCTGCGCGCGATTTCCCCCTGTCCACGGTCGACTACCAGCAGGTGGATGTGATTCGAGGTCACGACGTAGTTCAACACACAGAGGCCGAAGCGTTTGCGCGCCTCGAACAGCCAGTGCCGCCACCGTTGCCGGTCGCGACCAAACTTGAGCAGAAACTCACGCTGATGACAGCGGTGGGTGATGTGCCAGACGTGACCCGGCAGCAAGAATCGATTCGCGCGAGGCATCCCTTTCCCCTTGGCTATGTCCCAGTTACGTGTTGCAGGATTACACGACTTACGTTGACAGCTTTTCAGGAAATATCACCAGCAAAAAAAGCACACATCACCTGTATAAGCCAGCTTGCTGGCGATCCAAGCCCAACAGCATCGCTGGCAAGTTGGGCCCTACAGGGTATCGCTGCATGCAACACATAACGGGTACGGAGCCTTCCTCTTTTCTTAAAATACGATTTTTGATGCAAAAATGGGTTATCTAAGCGGTTATTTGGCCATTATTTGGCGGTGTTTTTCTTATTGTTCAGGTGGTTGCGTGGGTCCGACCCTGAGGTCGCTGAGGTCTGCTATTGCTTACAAGGCTCTTCCTTATCGACTCAGTCACCAGCCGTATATGGCAGGAGGCTTGGCCCGCTTTATGCTGCTCTCAAACAGTACCTCCGTACCAGATAGCAGTTGCCTCGCAACCCGCAGAGTGGTTGAGTGCGTCTATAACCAATAGGGCAGGCATACCCACCGGATGGGGGGATGACCAGCCTGGAATTTTTGCCTTGTGGACAGTCGGTCATGAATGGATTGCGTGCGTTGTGCTTGTCGCTGTTGGTGTTGCCCTTGGGCGTGGCGGCGCAGGCCCTGCGTCTGGTGGCTGACCCCTGGCCGCCGTTCAATGACCATACGTTGCTGAATAACGGCGTGGCCTCGGATCTGGTGAGCAGTGCGCTGGACCGTGCCGGTTATGCCACGGAGTATGCGCAGGCACCCTGGGCGCGGGCGGTGCGCGGTTTGCAGCACAGCGATTACGATGTGCTGATAAATGCCTGGTACAGCGAGGAGCGCGCCAGCTACGGTTACTTTTCCGCGCCTTTTCTGCTCAATCGCATCCGCCTGCTGCGGCGCAAGGGTAGCGCCATCCAGTTCGAGCAACTGGCCGATCTGTATATCCAGCGCATCGCGGTGGTGCGCGGCTATGCCTATTCCGCCGAGTTCGACAGCGACCCACGGTTGCACAAGGTGGGTGTCGGCAGTTTCGCCAGCGCCGCGCGCATGCTGCAGGCCGGGCGGGTCGAGTTGACCCTGGAGGACGAGCTCGTCGCCCGTTATCACCTGGCTGGCGAGTTGAGCGGGATCCGCGATGAGCTGGAGTTTATCGAGCGGCCGTTGAGCGAGAACGGTCTGCATATCCTGATCCGCCGCAGCCATCCGCAGCACCGGCAGATTGCCGAGGCGTTCAACCGGGCCATCGTCGCCATGCGTGCCGATGGCAGTTATGCGGCGATTCTCCAGCGGCATGGGTTGTAGCCAATCTACGGTTGCCGATAGTGGGGCGGTCTTTTCGCGGGTGAGTTCGAGCCTGGGGGCCGGCATGCGCCAAGCGCCGCCTGAGCTATCTTTCGCGGCCAAGGCGGGGTGCCGCCCAGCCGCTCCCACAGAGGTCATGCGCAGACCTGGCCGCTAGAGCGTCAGGGTCAGGCGCCGGAGCAGGGCGCCGGGGAGCAGGGTCGAGTCGTTGTGGCGTTGCCGGTAGGTGCTGGTGGACAGGCTCAGCTCGCGCTCGCGGGTCAGGGCTTCGAGCTGGCTGCCGAGCAGGTCGTAGAGGCTGTCGTCGAAGCGCATGCTGGCGAGCGGCGCCTGCAGTTTGCCGTCCTCGACCCAGAAGGTGGCGAAGCGGGTCATGCCGGTCAGGCGCGCGGCCGGGCGGTCGGAGTAGTTGAGGTACCAGAGGTTGCCGATATAGAGGCCGTCGCCGAGGCGGGCGAGGATCTCGTCCTGCTCCAGGCTGCCGGCGGCCATGGCCAGCGCTTGCGGGCTTTCCCAGGGGCTGGCGCCGTTGGCCGGCAGGCCGTATTCGGCGGCGCTGCGGGCGCTGACCAGTTGCTCGCCGGGCTGGCCGGCGCGGATCAGTTCGAGGTCGCGGCGCGGGTAGCCTTCGCTGGAAAATCCCGGGGTCAGCGAGCCCGTGACCTGCTCGTGCAGCTGCAGCAGCGGGCTGAGGCTGGCGGCGCCGGCATGCAGGCGTTGCAGCGGGCTGTCCTTGTCGGCCAGGGCCTGGGCGGAGAAGCCGCCCCAGCCGAGCAGTTCGATGATTTCCTGCAGGGCGGCGGGCGCCAGGTAGGCGCGGTAGCTGCCGGGCGCCAGGCTGCGCACGGGCCGGCCCAGGTAGGCCAGTTGCTCGCGCGCCTGCTGCATGCGCCGGGCGAAGGCCTCGGCCTGCCAGGTCTGGCCGGCGTACTGCGCCTTGACGGCCTGGCCGTTGGCGTGGAACAGGCTCCAGTCGAAGTTGAAGCTGCTCGCCTGGTGCCAGCCGAAGGCGCCGCTGGAGCTGGCGAAGCCACGGCTGAGCGGGCCGGCGGCGTAGAAACCGACCAGATCCAGGCCGTGCGCGGCCTGACCGATCTGCTCGACCACCGCGGCGCTGTCTGGCAGGGGTTCGAGTTGCAGCACCTGACTGTGCCAGGCCTCGCGGTTGAGCTGCAGGTAAGGATCGGGCGGCAGCAGCGGCAGGGTCTGGCGCAGCTGCGTCAGGGCGTCGGCCAGGCGCTGGCGGTCGACCTGCGCTGCGCCGCCGAGGGTGACCTGTAACTCGGCATGGCGGCCGTCGCGGATCAGTTGCAGGGACAGGCTGGCCTGCTGCACATGGCCGGCCTGGCGCACCTTGCCCTGGTTGAAACGGATGAACTCGGAGGATTCGGCGCTGTAGCCGAGGCTGAATTCTTCGCCGGCGCTCAGGGCGCCGCGCAGCCACGCGGCCAGGGCTTCGAATTGGCTCAGGGCGTCTGGATTGCTCATCAGGCCGCTCCGCCGAATACGTCGACCTGGCTGAATACGCAGGCCGGGGTGGCGTGGCCGACGCGCACCACCTGGTTGGGTTCGCCCTTGCCGCAGTGCGGGGTGCCGAGCACCTCGCGGGTGCTGGCGTCGCCGACGGCCGTGAGCGAACCCCAGAACCGGCTGGAGATGCCGCGGTAGTTGGGGTTCTTGACCACGCCGCGCAGCTGGCCGTGCTCGATCAACTGGCCCCATTCGCAGCCGAACTGGAACTTGTTGCGCGCGTCGTCGATCGACCAGGAGCGGTTGCTGGCCATCAGGATGCCGTGCTCGATGCCGCCGATCAGCTGTTCCAGGCTGTGTTCGCCCGGCTCGATATTGAGGTTGGCCATGCGGTCGATCGGCGGGCGGTTCCAGTTGCAGGCGCGGCTGTTGGCCACCCCCGGCAGGCCGCTGCGCCACTGCGACAGGGCGCCGCCGAGGGGGCGTAGCAGCAGGCCGTCGCGGATCAGGTACTCGCGCCGCGCCGGGCTGCCGTCGTCGTCATGGGCGTAGCTGGCCAGCTCTTCGGGGATGCCCGGGTCGAAGGTCACGTTGAGCAGGCTGGAGCCGTATTGCAGGTGGCCGAAGTCGCCGGTCTTGACGAAGCTGGTGCCGGCGAAGTTGCGCTCGTCGCCGAGGATGCGGTCCAGCTCCAGCGGGTGGCCGATGGATTCGTGCAGCTGCAGGATCATCTGGTCCGGCATCAGCAGCAGGTCGCGCGGGCCGCTCGGCGCGTTGGGCGCCAGCAGCAGTTGCAGGGCCTGGTCGGCGACCTGCGGTGCGGCGCCGATCAGGCTCAGGCGCTCGATCACTTCGGCTCCGCCCTGCTGGCCGAGATGGGCGCCGCCGAGGTTGCGGGTCTGGCTGTCCTGGCCGTCGTAGGCGGTGACGCTGAGGTGCGGATAGACGAAACACTGGGCCTGGCGCAGCTCGGCGCCGCTGTTGTTGAGGTAGAGCTGCTCGACCTGGGTCAGGTCGAGGCCGACCCGCCAATTGACCAGGCGCGGGTCGCTGGGCACGGCGGCGGACTCGGCGGCGAGCATCTGGTAGCAGGCGGCGAGCGAGGGCACGTCCTGATCCAGGCCGGGCGAGCGGTACTCGCCGCGTTCGCCGCAGGGCGCCAGTGTGCGCAGGTCGAGCAAGGCCTGTGGAGCGATCCGCCGGGCCAGTGCCTCGGCCCGCTCCAGCGCGGTCTGCAGGCCTTGGCGGGACAGGTCGCTGGTCGCCGCGTAGGCCTCGACCCCGGCCACCCGCACGCTGAGCATCGCGCCCTGGTCGCGGCTGAAGCGCGGCGGCTCGGCCACCTGCTTGCGCATCGCCAGTTGCTGGTGGTCTTCGCGGACATAGCGCAACGACCAGTGCTCGGCATCACTGTGCAGGGCGGCGAAGTGCTGCTTGAGTGTGGCGAAGGCCTCGAACATATGGCGGCTCCTGTGGTGTGGCGCCCGCAGTCACGGGGGCAAGAGGATGCCGGCGACAACCGACTGCAAACGTCATGATTGCCCAGGGATGGGGGGTGCGACAAGCGGGTAGGCGGGACGGCGGGTTGTTGGGACAGGGAGCGAGGGCAAAGGCATCGCCCCGGGCTCGGGTCTCCTACAGGTGCGCGGGCAAGTCGCGCCTTGCGCATGAAAGCAGTATCCAGTGGGTAACCTGCGGATGCGTTGCCATCCGTTAGAGTGTTCCCGGATTGCGCTGGCGCTTATTCGGGCTACGACTGCGCAGCGGTCTTGTGGGAGGCGCCGCCCTGCGGCGAATGCAGGCCGCTGGGCTGCCCTCAAGGCCCAAGGTATCGCCACGGTATCCCGTGGCGAGTGCCTTACAGCGAGCGCACGCGCAGTGTGCGGCCTTTGATCTTGCCTTCGCTCAGGCGTTTCAGGGCCTGATGGGCCATGCTGCGTTCGACTGCGACATAGGCCTGGAAGTCGAAGATGGCGATCTTGCCGACCTGGCTGCCGGGGATGCCGGCATCGCCGGTGAGGGCGCCGAGGATGTCGCCGGGGCGGACCTTGTCCTTGCGCCCGCCGCTGATGCACAGGGTGATCATCGGTGGTTGCAGGGGTTCGCCGGCCTTGGCCTTGAGGCTGCTGAGTGGGTGCCAGTTGAGCGGGCTCTTCTGCAGGGTCTCGATGGCCTGGGCACGATGGCCTTCGGCGGGCGCGACCAGGCTCATGGCCATGCCTTTCTCGCCGGCGCGACCGGTGCGGCCGACGCGGTGGATGTGGATTTCCGAGTCGCGCGCCAGTTCGACGTTGATCACCATGTCCAGTGCATCGATATCCAGGCCGCGCGCGGCGACATCGGTGGCCACCAACACCGACAGGCTGCGGTTGGCGAACATCGCCAGCACCTGGTCACGGTCGCGTTGTTCCAGGTCGCCATTCAGCGCCGCGGCGGAAATGCCGTTGGCGCTCAGGTGGTCGACCACTTCCTGGCACTGCTGCTTGGTGAAGCAGAAGGCCACGCAGGATTCGGGGCGGAAGCTGGCGAGCAGCTTGACCACCGCGTCCATGCGCTGCTCCGGGTCGATCTCGTAGAAGCGCTGTTCGATCTGCGCGTCGTCGTGCATGGCCTCGGCCTTGACCTGCTGCGGGTTGCGCATGAAG
This sequence comes from Pseudomonas sp., assembly GCA_030699825.1. Taxonomy (GTDB): domain Bacteria; phylum Pseudomonadota; class Gammaproteobacteria; order Pseudomonadales; family Pseudomonadaceae; genus Aquipseudomonas. Next base: position 45,004 of record JAUYKV010000016.1, read on the forward strand.
GCCGCGGACAGCTGCTTGATGCTCGACGGGTAGGTGGCGGAGAACAGCAGGGTCTGCCGCTTGCTCGGGGTCTGGCCGATGATGTCGGCGATGCTGTCGTAGAAGCCCATGTCGAGCATGCGGTCGGCTTCGTCGAGCACTAGGGTGTTGAGGCCGTCGAGCTTCAGGGTGCCCTTGGCCAGGTGCTGCTGGATGCGTCCCGGGGTGCCGACGATGATCTGCGCGCCGTGTTCCAGTGAGCCGATCTGCGGGCCGAAAGGCACGCCGCCACACAGGGTCAGGACCTTGATGTTGTCGGCGCCACGGGCCAGGCGGCGGATTTCCTTGGCCACCTGGTCGGCCAGTTCGCGGGTCGGGCAGATGACCAGCGCCTGGCAGCCGAAGTAGCGTGGGTTCAGCGGGTTGAGCAGGCCGATGCCGAAGGCGGCGGTCTTGCCGCTGCCGGTCTTGGCCTGGGCGATCAGGTCCATGCCCTTGAGCATCACCGGCAGGCTCTGCGCTTGAATCGGCGTCATCGCGGTGTAACCGAGCGACTCGAGGTTCGCCAGCATGGCGGCGGACAGCGGCAGTGAGGAGAAAGCGGTGTGGGTCACGGTTCAGGCCTGCAAATCGAAATGACGCGCAGTGTAGCAGGCGGCGACGCCGGCGTTACTGCTGGTGCGACCGGGGGCAGCGCCGCCTCAAGGGGGCTTGGTGCAGAACGCACGGCCAGGAACAACCCGCGGTTCGTAGGTGGTCACTCGCCGTAGGCAGTGCCCCCTGGTTGCTCGACGCGGTACAACGCTGGCGGGTTGTCGCTGCGCGCCGAACGGATCGCCGCCCGAGCTGCCCTGCGGAACGTCGCCGAATGCACGGAGACGGCCTCGTGACGGCGCCCGGTATTGTCACGGCAGGGGTGGCGGAAATAACTCTTTGGTGGCTGTATGCCACTACCATGGATGGCTTATGCTTAGCCGGTTCATTCATTGCCGTCATGGTTGCCGTCGTGCTTAAGCGCATTTCCGTCACCGAGTTGCTCGAGGGCATGTATATCCATGAGCTGTGCGGTTCATGGATGGAGCATCCGTTCTGGAAGACTCGCTTTCTCCTGAGCAACCCCAAGGATCTGCAGCGTATTCGCAACAGTGGCATCCGCGAGTTGTGGATCGACACCAGCAAGGGTTTGGATCTGCCGAGCGGGCAAACGGTCGAGCAGGTGGCGGAGGAAACCGCGGCGGTATTGCTCGCAGTCGCACCTGTGGTGAAAGGCATACGCACCGCGCTGGAGGCGGAAATCGCTCGTGCCGCCAAGCTCTGCGACAGCGCCAAGAAGGCGGTGATGCAGATGTTCGGCGATGCCCGCATGGGCCGGGCGATTGACGTCGCCCATGTGGCCGAACTGGTCGATGACATTGCCGCCTCGGCATTGCGCCAGCCGCATGCCTTGATCAGCCTGGCAAGGCTCAAGCACGCCGACGAATACACCTATATGCATTCGGTCGCGGTCTGCGCGCTGATGATCGCCCTGGCGCGCCAACTCGACCTGGCCGAGGACGAGGTGCGCGAGGCGGGGATGGCCGGGTTGCTGCATGACATCGGCAAGATGCGCATTCCGTTGGCTCTGCTGAACAAGCCAAGCAAATTGAGCGACAGCGAGTTCGCCACCATGCGTCGCCACCCCAAGGAGGGCGCGCGGATTCTGCTCGATAGTCGGCAGGTCAGCGCACGGGTGCTGGACGTGTGCCTGCATCATCACGAAAAAATTGACGGTAGCGGCTATCCAGATCACCTGGCCGGTGAGCAGATCAGTCTGTTCGCCCGCATGGGCGCGGTCTGCGACGTGTATGACGCGATTACCTCGAACCGCCCGTACAAGGCAGGGTGGGGGCCGGCCGAGTCGATTCACAAGATGGCGGAGTGGAGCAAGGGGCATTTCGATGAGCGGGTGTTCCAGTCGTTTGTCCGGGCCGTCGGTATCTACCCCACCGGTTCGCTGGTGCGCCTGCAGAGCGACCGCCTCGGTGTGGTGCTGGAGCAGCACGCCACTTCGTTGCTGATGCCCAGGGTCAAGGTGTTCTTCTCGGCCCAGTCGAAAGCGCCGATTGCCGAGGCAATAATCGACCTGGCCGAATGGATCGGTCGCGACAAGATCGTCAGTCGCGAGTCCGCCGCCGACTGGGGGTTTCGCCACCTGGATGAGCTGTGGACGGGCTTGCCCGCCAGATAACGGCACGCCGCGCCGGCCGACAGCCGGTCGAACCATCCGCTACCGAGCCGGTCAGAAGTTCCTGACGTTTTTACGGAGCACTGGGAGCACTATGAAGATTGTTGCTGCACTATTGGCCTTGGTCGCTTTGCCGGCGATGGCCAATCAGCCGGCGCTCTACGGGCGCTACGAATACATCGAGTTGCCGCAAGTCGGGCAAACCCTGAAAGCCAAGATGGACACCGGCGCGGTGACCGCCTCGCTGTCGGCCAAGGACATCAAACAGTTCACGCGCGACGGTAAGGATTGGGTGCGTTTCCGTCTGGCCACCGAGCATGCCGACGACACCCTGTTCGAGCAGCCCCTGACCCGCATCAGCGAAATCAAAAGCCGCGCCGAAGAGCAAGGGTCGGCCAGTAGCCCGGCGCTGGCCAAGCGTCCGGTGGTCGATATGGACCTCTGCCTGGGTAACCAATTGCGCACCGTTGAAGTCAACCTCACCGACCGCAGTCACTTCGATTATCCGTTGTTGATCGGCACCAGCGCCTTGCGTGATTTCGGTGTGGCGATCAATCCGGCGCAGCGCTATACCGCCAATCGGCCGCAGTGCTGAGGCCTTATTGACCTATGCTGCAAGCAGCCGTCCGCGCTGCTTGCCTGACCTGAGACTAGCCCGGCGTAATTCTTGCTTGATGATGTTCTTTGCCACACCTGCTGCCAGGTGTGGATGGACTCGTTGAGGTGTCGTTATGACTGGAGTACTCAAGCCGGGTGTGCGCGTTCTGGAGCGGTTCAGCTTCGCGCGTAAATTTCAGCTGCTGTTCGTCTTGTTCGTCCTGCCGTTGGGCTATGCGCTGTGGGTGATCACCAGTGATCATGTGGCCCGCCTGACGCTGATCGACCACGAGCTGGAAGGCATGCACGGGGTGCAGGCGCTGGGTTCGGTGCAGCGTGAGGTGATTGCCCAGAGCATTTTGTTGGCGCGCTGGAAGGGCACCGATCAGCCGGCCAAGGCGCTGCTGGAGCAACGCGCGAGCGGTCTCGATCAGGCACTGGAGCAGGCCGCTACGCAGCTGACCAGTGTCCCTTCGAGCGCCCAGACACGCGAGCAATTGACGGCGTTGCAAGCGCTGCGCGCCGAGCTGAGTGTGGCGGTGCTGGGCAAGATGGCGCTACCGGATGCCCTGGAGCGTTACCAAAAGACCCTGTTGCAACTGACGGCGCTACGCGAGCAGGTGGCCACCGACAGCGGTTTGATTCTCGATCCGAAGCTCGACACCTACCTGATGATGGAGCAGCTGACCTTCACCCTGCCACGCTTGCAGGAGAGCCTCGGCAGCTTCGCCAGCCAGGGTTATGGCGCGGTAGTCTCGGCACATTTCACCCTGCAAAGTCGTGTCCTGATCCGCGATTTGCGCCGCAGCCTGGACGAGGCGCGCGGCCAGTTGATCAAGGCGCGTGCGACTCTCGGTCAACAGGCATCACGGCCGATGGGCGATTTGCAGGCGTCGTTTGTCGCGGCCGAGCAAGGTTTCGACACTTTTCTGCGCGAGATCGACCGCGATATGTTCGAGGCCAGCCCCATGGCCATGAGTGCGCAACAGTTCATCGAGCGGGTAGACGCCTTGCAGGCGCAGCTGGCGGGTCTGCAGCAGGCGTTGCACCAGCAGTTCGCCCAGAGCCTGGGCGACTACCGCGAGCAGGCGCAGCGTGAAATGTGGCAGGTGATCGCCGTGTTCGGCGTGCTGACCCTGTTGGCGCTCTACGTGCTGTTGTGCCTGAATGCTTCGATTCGGCGCAGTACCGCCGGCATCATCGAGGCCGCGCAGGGCCTGCGTGACGGCGACTTGCGCGTGCACATGCAGGTGCATGGCGCAGACGACCTGGCGAGCATCGCCACCGCGCTGAATGCCGCGGTCGCCCAGTTGCGCGGTTCGCTGCAGGGCGTCGATCAGGAAAGCCAGAGCCTCGGCGGCACCGTGCAGTTGCTCAGCAGCCAGGCGCAGAGCGCGCTGGCGGCGGTGGAGCAGCAGCAGGGGCAGATGAGCCAGATTGCCACCGCCGCCACGCAGATGGCCGCCACCGCGCAAAGCGTGGCGCAAAGCTGCGAGGAGGCCGCGGTGGAAGCCGGGCAGACCCGTGAAATCGCCAACCAGAGCAACCAGCGCAGCGAGCGCACCAGCGCCAGCATGCGTCAGCTCAGCAGTCGCCTGGGCAACAGTGCCGCGACCCTGCAGCAACTGCGCGTGCAGACCGAGCAGATCACCCGGGTGGTCGATGTGATCAAGGGCATCGCCGAACAGACCAATCTGCTGGCGCTCAATGCCGCCATCGAGGCGGCGCGTGCCGGCGAGCAGGGCCGCGGCTTCGCCGTGGTCGCCGACGAGGTGCGTTCGCTGTCGCAACGCACGCAGAACTCCACCGCGGAAATCGCCCAGACCGTGGCCGACCTGCACCGGGTGGTCGGCCAGTCGGTCAGCCTGATGGAGGAGGCCGTGCAGCAGGCCGAGGGCGATGTCGGCAGCGTGCTGGCCATGGGCGAGGACATGGCCGGGATCGTCGAGTCGGTGCAGCGGGTTAGCGACCGCCTGGCGCAGATCGCCACCGCCGCCGAACAACAGGCCGCCACCGCGGACGAAGTCAGCGGCAATATCCAGCAGGTCGATCAGGGCGCCAGCGCCATGCTCGACGGCGCCCAGGCGGTGAGCGAAGCCGCCGAGCAACTGCGTCGCGGTAGCCAGGTACTGGCGCAGAACACAGGGCGCTTCCAGTTGGGATGATCGGCGTCGTCTCGTGCTTTTGCTGGGAGCGGACTCGTCCGCGAATGGCTTATGCAGAAAGTTCCGGGGCCGGCTGGGGATCCTTCGCGGACAAGTCCGCTCCCACACCGGGCGTGGTCGCTGTCGAGTGTGGAGGACTCCCACACCACCCGGTCCCGTAGCCCGGATAAGCCTTGGCGCAATCCGGGGCACTGCCGGCGCGGATTTCATTCGTGCTGCGGCACTGCCGGCGCGCTCGATATGTTCACAACCGCTGAAGCCGCGAGATCAGCAGGATGCAGGTGCGCATATCTGTCCTTGATCTATGGGTGTGTCACCCGGGTTGACGCCCGAGTGAGAATAGCGGCAGCGCCATTTGGCTTTAAGCGCATACTCGGACTCACCTTCCATGACCGCGCACTGGGTGCGCAAGGCACGCGTATGAATCTCGCACTGACTCCCCTGATTTCTCTGATCGCCGGCATCCTGATTCTGCTGGTGCCACGTCTGTTGAATTACATCGTGGCCATCTACCTGATCGTGATCGGTCTGGTCGGCATCTTCGGCGGCAACTTCAACCTGCGTTTCTAGCCGGCCGCTTTAACCCTGCTGGCGGCTTGAGTTCGTCTCAAGACGCCGCGACCACTCCTGCGAAGAATGGCTGATGGCCCGCCGCCGGGTTTAAGCCGGCGGCTGGGTGGCCTGCATCGACGGTCGCTGGCTGACCTCGGCATACCAGTCGGCCAGTTGCGGATAGCGCTGACGCCAGTTGGATTCGGGCTGGCGTAAATCCAGGTAGCCGAGGGCGCAGGCGACGCTGATCGCGGCGATATCGAAGTGGCAAGCCAATTCGGCAATCGCCTCGTTCTCGAACTGCTGCAGGGCGCGTTCGATCTTCGCCTGCTGCCCTTGCTGCCACTGTTCCCAGCGCTTGTCCGGCGGGCGCAGAAAGCTCTCGTAGCGGATCAGCACGGCGGCATCGAGGATCGCATCGGCCAGCGAGGCGAGGGTCAGGCGCCGCCAGCGCGCCGGGCCCTGTAGCGGGATTAGCGGGTCGCCGACATGCTGCTGGTCGAGGTAGTCGAGGATCACCCGGCTGTCGTGCAGCACGTTGCCGTCGGCCAGGCGCAACGCGGGAATCTTGCCGGCCGGGTTGCGGCGGTTGAGTTCGGCGTCGCTCGTGGTCGGAGTGGCCTGGGTTGGTTGCAGGGTCACACGGTCGAGCTGACCGGTCTCGTGCAGCAGCACCATGACCTTGCGCACGAAGGGCGAGGTGGGCGAGTGGGACAGGGTCATGCTGGGACTGGACATGCGGCCTCCTTGACAGGTGTCGATCACGATCCTTGCAAGACTAGCGCGTTCGCTCTGCGGCTGCATATGGCTCGGAGGTTGGCAAGCTATCGAGCGCCGCAGGTGAGCGTTTTTTCACAATCGCTCAGTAGCGAACGACCACCGGCCTGACGGTACCCCTGGCTGCGTCGGGGTGGCCGAGCATCTGCCGCACGTTGGCGCCCGCCCGGTCGCCGGGGAAATTCTGCAAGGGTTGCCGGAGCGGATCGAAATGGACGATGGCATTGGCCGCGAGATCCCTCAGCCAGATCTGGCCCCGCTTATCGAGATACCCCGACTGGCCCGCTAATCCCCGTACTTGAGCGGCTCCCGTGCATTCGACCTTGGTAGGGGCGGCAGTGCCGGGCTTCACGGGTTTTGTGCCTGAACGTCGCGTAATTGGGGGCTCGCCGGTCTGTTGCAAGTGGTAGGGCGCGGGCACTCGACCAAAGTCTCACTGGCGGTGGCCACTGGTACTGCTAAGTTGCAAGGGTCAAAACAACAAAAACGAGGAGTTCCTCACATGTCCGTATCCAAGCAAGAGGCCGCCAAGGCCTACTGGAAAGATAACCTGCGACTGATGTTGATCCTGCTGGCCATCTGGTTCGCAGTGTCATTCGGTGCAGGGATTCTGTTTGTCGATCAGCTCAATACCATTCAGTTCTTCGGGTTCCCTCTGGGCTTCTGGTTTGCTCAGCAGGGGTCAATCTATGTGTTTGTCCTAATGATTTTCTTCTACGTGTGGAAGATGAATCAGTACGACCGCAAACACGACGTCCACGAAGAATAAGGCGCCGAACATGGATACCCAAACTCTGATCTACCTGTTCGTCGGCGCGACTTTTGCGCTGTATATCGGCATCGCGATCTGGACCCGTGCCGGGTCCACCAGTGAGTACTACGTCGCCAGCAAGGGCGTACACCCGATCCTCAACGGCATGGCCACCGGTGCCGACTGGATGTCGGCGGCATCGTTCATCTCCATGGCGGGGATCATCTCCTTCGTCGGCCTCGACGGTAGCGTGTACCTGATGGGCTGGACCGGCGGTTATGTGCTCCTGGCCATGTGCCTGGCGCCCTACCTGCGCAAATTCGGCAAGTTCACCGTGCCGGACTTCATCGGCGAGCGTTACTACTCGCAGACTGCGCGACTGGTTGCCGTGGTGTGCGTGATCTTCATCTCGTTCACCTACGTGGCCGGGCAGATGCGCGGCGTCGGTATCGTCTTCTCCCGCTACCTGGAAGTGGACATCAACACCGGCGTGATTATCGGCATGTGCATCGTGTTCTTCTACTCCGTGCTCGGCGGCATGAAGGGCATCACCTACACCCAGGTGGCGCAGTACTGCGTGATGATCTTCGCCTACATGGTGCCGGCGATCTACATCTCGATGATGATCACCGGTAACCCGATCCCGCAGCTGGGCTTCGGCAGCGACGTGATCGGTACCAGTTCCTCGGTGCTCGAACGCCTCAATGGCCTGAGCACTGAACTGGGCTTCGACACCTACACCGATGGCAAGAAGTCGACCATCGACGTGTTCTTCATCACCATGGCGCTGATGGTCGGTACTGCCGGTCTGCCGCACGTGATCGTACGCTTCTTCACCACCCCGACCGTGCGTGCAGCCCGTCTGTCCGCCGGTTATGCCCTGCTGTTCATTGCCATTCTCTACACCACCGCTCCTGCTATCGCGGCTTTTGCCCGGATCAACCTGTTGACCAGCATTCCTGAGCTGCAATACAGCGAAGCGCCGCAGTGGGTGAAGAACTGGGAGAAATCCGGTCTTATCGCCTGGATGGACAAGAACGGTGACGGCAAGATCCAGTACGGCCCGGGTGCTCCGTTCGTGGGTGCGCCGACCTTCTCCGCCGAAACTGGAGAGAGTGGTGAGCGCGTGCTGACCAATGCCCCGACCGAAGCTGCCACCGAGTTCTACGTGGACCGCGACATCATGGTCCTGGCCAACCCGGAAATCGCCGATCTGCCGGGCTGGGTGATCGCCTTGATCGCTGCCGGTGGTCTGGCGGCTGCACTGTCGACCGCTGCTGGCTTGCTCTTGGTGATTTCCACCTCGATCTCGCATGACCTGCTCAAGAGCAACCTGATGCCCAACATCAGCGAGAAGAAGGAACTGCTCGCCGCACGTCTGGCGGCAGGTGTGGCGGTACTGGTGGCCGGCCTGTTCGGTATCTACCCGCCGGCCTTCGTGGCGCAGGTGGTGGCGTTTGCCTTCGGCCTTGCCGCGGCCTCGTTCTTCCCGGCCATCGTCATGGGGATTTTCTCCAAGAAGATGAACAAGGAAGGCGCGATTGCCGGCATGGTGGTCGGTCTGGCCTTCACCTTCAGCTATATCGTCTACTACAAGTTCATCTTCCCGACTGCCGGGCCGGCTGACTGGTGGTTCGGTATCTCGCCTGAAGGTATAGGTACCCTGGGCATGATCTTCAACTTCGTCGCTGCCATCGCAGTGGCCCAGGTCACCGCTGCACCGCCGGAGCATATCCAGCACATCATCGAAGACATCCGCATCCCCCGTGGTGCAGGTGCTGCGATCGATCACTAAGCAGTAGTCGTAACAACAAACGCCCCGGCTTGCCGGGGCGTTTGCATTTGTCGGCCAAGGTGTAGACGCAGGCAGTGCACCATTGGTTTATCGGC
>JAUYKV010000021.1 GCA_030699825.1 Pseudomonas sp.
TGACTTCCTCAACCGTGGTGGCGATCTCGCTGATCGCGGTGGCGGTTTCCTGGGTGCTCGCGGCCACCTGACTGGTGGCCGCGAGGATCTCCTCGCTGGAACCGGCCAGCACCGTGATGCCTTCGTTCATCTCCTGCACCAGCTCGCGCAGGTACTGGCTCATGGCGACGAATGCCTGGGCCAACCGGCCCACTTCGTCCTGCCGGCTGCTGGCAATGACTTCGCGGGGGATCTCGCCGCGGCCGATGCGCTCGGCCCAACCGGTCAGGCGTGCCAGCGGCAGGGCGATATGCCGGCTGAGCAACCAAGCCAGGATCGCGCTGGCCCCCACCAGCAACAGGCTCAAGTTGAGGATGCGCTCGCGCAGGGCCTGTAGCGCCTGGCGCGAGTGGACCAGGGCCTCAGCAGTGCGCCGATCGGTCAGCTTGGCCAGTTGCAGGCCCAATTCGTGGATTCTGTTGACCCGCTCCCGCTGTATGCCGCGACTCAGCTGTCGCGCCTGCTCCAACTGGCCACTGCGGATAAGCTGCAGTTGCTGCTCGCGCGTCTGCGCCGCCAGGCTGCGCACCGCCAGCAACTGCTCGAGAATATCGTCGACTTCCGGGTCGTCGCTGGCCGCCAACTGCAGGCGCTTCACCTGCTTGTCGTTTTCCTCGCTGTGCCTGCGAATTTCCGCCTCGCGCTCATCCAGCTCCTCAGGCGTACCCTCGTCTATCGCCAGCAATAGGTCGCTACGCTGGGCTGCAATATTGATGCGCAACTCCTTCGCCGCGGAGAGCCGATCATAGTTGTGCTTAAACTGCCGTTCTTCGTTTTCCTGCAGGCTGACAAATCGTTCCAGGGTGAAGAAGAGCAGGCCGCCGAAGCCCAGGATCAGCACCGCGAAGGCCATGATCAGCTTGCTGCCTATGTTGAACCGCAGAACTTTGTTATCCATCATGCTTGTCCCTCTCCATATTGCTAATCGTCTGCCAGCACACGCAGACTCGGGTCACCCAGCAGGCGCGTGCCGTCGAGTACCGTGCATTGCTCGGAAGTAACCCCCAGCAGATAGTTGGCGCGCATCCCGGACAGGTTGGCCGGCCCGCTTTGTAGGGCCTCACGGCGAATTGGCGCAACCCCCAGGACGCGGTCGATCAACAGGCCGAACTCCATTTGCGCGCTGTGCAGGACAAGCAGGAAGCTACGCTCGGCAAGGCCGCCGATCGGCAGTTCGAACAGCACCCGCAGGTCCAGCACCGAGACGATGCGGCCGCGCACATTGACGATACCCAGCACATAGGCCGGGGTACCGGGCAAGGGCGTGTACTGGTGCAGCGGCAGCACCTGGGCGACGTGCTCGCTGCCGATGGCATACAGTTCATTACTGAGACTGAAGGTCAGCACCTCCAGTTGATCCTGCGCCGCCTCGGCCTGCTCCGCGCAGGCCCATTGTCGGGTGCGCTCGCCCAGGCGTGCGGCCCACTGCTCGGGGGCCATGGCGAAGCCATCGAGCAAGCGCCGTTCGAACGCGGCCAGGCGTTCGCGCACTTGCGCCCAGCGCGCATCGTCATTCATCGGTTCGGTCATGCGTGTTGCTCCTCCAGCAATTGCTCGCACACACGCTGCAGTTGGGCGCAGCTCATGCCATCGCCTTGCGCTACCAGGGCTTTCTCGTCCTGCTCGCCGAGCAACCGAAGGCAGACCTGTAACGCCTTGTCGCTGGCCCGCCCGCGACCTTGCACACGCAACAGGCGCGCCTGCAGGAAGTAGCCGAGGATGAAGCCGGGGTCGAGATAGAGGGTTTTCTGCAACGCCAGCAGGGCCGCCGGGATATCGCCGCTCTGCTGTGCCAGCAGGGCCTGCAGCCAGTAACCCATGACCGAGCCGGGATCCAGCAGCAACGCTCGCTGCAGCCAGCCCTGTGCCTCGTCGATGTGCTGCTGGTCGGCCCAACTGCGCGCCAGCAGCAGACAGGCCTGGTGCTGTTGGGCATGACTCAGGCCGGCACAGGCCAGATAGGCCAGCAGGGCTTCGCGGGCCGTGGCGTACTCGCCAGCATCCAGGGAGCGTTGCGCCTGTTGCCAGAGCCCCTCGGGCGCAGTGCCGGCATCCGCACGCTTGACCAGCGGCCAGGCCCTGTCGACGCCAACGGCCGACTCGGCCCGGGGTGGCCCCGGAGCCTGGCCACCGGCAACGGTCGGCGTGATGGCGGGCGAGATGTCTTGGCGCGCCGCGATGTCGGCCGGTACAGCAGTGAGCGTGGACGCGGCGCACCCGGCGCTGCTGTTCAGGGCATAGTTGCAACCGGCCCAGAAACCATTGAACCCGGCCTGGGTGGCGATGCCGGCCTCGACCGCGCTCAGCAGCAGCAGCCCGTCGCGGTCCAGGCAGCCGAGCAGCCGGTGCAACACGCTGGCCGCACGGGTCGGCGAGAAATACATCAGCACGTTGCGGCAGAGAATCAGGTCGGCGCCGTGCATCGGGCAGGCGTGCAGACCATCGGCCAGGTTGTACTGGATGAAGCGGATGCGCCCGCGCCAGGCCGGTCGCACCCGCCACAAGCGGCCCTCGGCCTGGAAGTGCTGGCTGCGGAAGGCCGCTTCGTTGCGGCGAAAGGCATTGGCGCCATACAGGCTCTGCTCCGCCCGCGCGAGAAAGGCCGCGTTGATGTCGCTGGCGAGCAGTTCCAGGGTCCAGCTGTCGCGCTCCGCGCCGAGCAGCCGATCGAGCAGGAACAGCAGGCTGTAGGCCTCCTCGCCGGTGCAGCAGCCGGCACTCCACAGACGCAGGCTGCGCTGCCCGGCCTGGCGGCGGCGCGCCAGCAGCGGGCCCAGGTGATTGACTGCCAGCCAGTCGAGCGCCTCGGCATCGCGGCGAAAATAGGTCTCGCCGACGCTGAACGCGGGGATCAGCGTCTGCACCAGGGACGCATCCCAGTCGGCGAAGGCCAGGTGCTGCAGCCAGGGCTCGAGATCGGTGATTTGCAACTCCAGGGCCAGCAGTTGCAGGCGCCGCAGCAAGTCGGCAGCACGCGGCCCGGAGAAATCCATCCCCAGGTGCTGATGCACCTTGTGATTCAAGGCCGCCAGCAGGGAGGGCGAGCAGCGCGCTTCAGTCCGCTGCATCGGCCAATCTCCCGTCATCGGTCAATAGCGCAGCCAGTTGCACCTCATCGCTATCGCTGAGTAGTTGTTCGACGTCCTGGATCAGCAGCAGTCCTTCGTCGGTCCGCAGCACCCCGCGCAGCAGGCTGGAGGGTACCCGCGGATCCGGTGCCGGGATGAAGTCCTCGGCCACAGCGCTACACACCGACTCCACCCGCGTCACCGGGAGCAAGAGCTCACGCGTGCTGCTGCGCAGCCAGATAAAGGGTTGCCACAGGCTGAGCACAGGCGTGGCCCAACCGAAGCGCCGGGCCAAATCCACCACTGGGAGCAGTTTGCCGTGCACATTAACCAGCCCACAGACCGCTTCGGGCGCACCCGGCAGGGGGGTGGCCTGCAGCGCCGGCAGCACGCGCACCACTTGATCGAGGGTGACCGCTAAACGCTGATCGGCCAGCCAGAAGGGCAACATCACGAATCTGTCCATAGATGTGTCCCTGTTACCGTACGCTGGATATCCTCCTAGAACCCTAGTTCAGAAGCGGCCAACGTCCAGTGCGATCGGCAAGAGCCCCACTGCAGTCCGGCTATGGCTCCTTGGCCACGGGCACTGCCGCCCCCGTATAAGGCGCCTGCCAACCACCCCCCAGGGCGGCAATCAACTGCACGCTGGCAGTCAGACGGCTGCCGAGCAGGGTCAGGTTGCTACGCTCGTTGTTCAACGCGGTGGCCTGCACGTTGACCACGCTGTTGAAGTCGACGACGCCGGCGCGGTACTGGTTCTCGATCAGGCGCAGGGACTCGCGGGCAGCGTCCAGCGCCTGTTGCTGGAACACGGCCTCCTGTTCCTGCACCCGCAGTTGCACCAGGTAATCTTCCACCTCGCGGAAGCTGTCCAGCACGGCCTGACGGTATTGCGCGACAGTCTGATCGTAGGCCGCCTTGCTGCGCTCCAGCTCGGCACGGCGCGCGCCGCCGTCGAACAGGTTCAGCGCCAGTTGCGGGCCGAGCGACCAGAAGCGGTTGGGCAGGCTGACCCAGTCGGCGAAGCTGCTGCCGCGGTAGCCGCCGCTGGCCGAGAGCGTCAGATCCGGGTACCAGGCCGCTTCGGCCACGCCGATCTCGGCATTGGCGGCGATCACCCGGCGCTCGGCGGCGGCCACGTCCGGGCGCCGTTCGAGCAGTTGCGACGGTAGCGCCACGGGAATCTCAGGCAGAGCCGGCAATTGCTCACGGGCGGTGATGCTCAGCTCGCTCGGCGGCACCCCGATCAGCACGGCGATCGCGTGTTCCAGCTGGGCGCGCTGCCACTGCAGGTCGATGGCCTGGGCCTCGGTGCTTCTCAGCTGGGTCAGCGCCTGGCTGACGTCGGATTTGGGCACTATGCCGGCGTTGTACTGGTTCTCGGTGAGGCGCAGCGAACGCGCGTAGGCGGCCACGGTGGCGTCGAGCAGACGCTGCTGATCATCCAGCACGCGCAGTTGCAGGTAGCTCTGCACCAGCTCGGCCTGCAGGCTGAGCTTGAGCGCGGCCAGATCGGCGGCGCTGGCGGCGAAACCGGCGCGGCTGGACTCCAGCGAGCGACGCAGTTTGCCCCAGATGTCCAGCTCCCAGGCGGCATTCAAGCCGAGCTCGTAGCTGTTGGCGATGCTCGCCGCATTCGAACCGCTGACGGCGAAGCCATCGGAGGTGCTCAGGGTGCTGTCGCCGCCGCCCTGCCCGGCTCGGCTCACCCCGGCGCTGCTCGACAGGCCCGGATAGAAGGCCGCGCGCGCGCCACGCACCAGGGCGCGGGCCTGGCGGTACTGGGCCTCGCTGGCGGCGAGGTTCTGGTTGGACAGATTCAGGCGGCCGACCAGGGCGTTCAACTCGTCATCGCCATACAGCTCCCACCAGGCGCCACGTTCCAGGGCATCGCCGGGGGCTGCGAGGGTCCAGCCCTCGACCTGCTTGAACTGCGCCGGGGTTTGCAATTGCGGACGCTGGTAGTCCGGGCCGAGCATGCAGCCGCTTAACAGCAAACTGAGCGTAAGCAGCCCCATTACGGGTATTGGCAGCATGGTCATAGCGGGGTTTCCAGGGCAGCGTCGGTACGCACGCCGCGCCAGCGGTTGACCCGGTGGCGCAGGCGATCGAAATACAGGTAGATCACCGGGGTGGTGTAGAGCGTCAGCAACTGGCTGAGGATCAGCCCGCCAACGATGGTAATGCCCAGCGGCTGACGCATCTCCGAGCCTTCGGCGCTGCCCAGCACCAGCGGCAGGGCGCCGAGGATCGCCGCCAGGGTGGTCATCATGATCGGTCGGAAACGCAGCAGACAGGCGCGGCGGATCGACTCTTGGGGGCTCAACTGCTCCTGACGCTCCAGCTGCAGGGCCAGGTCGATCATCAGGATGGCGTTCTTCTTGACGATGCCGATCAGCAGGAACAGCCCGAGCAGCGAGATCAGGCTGAATTCGATGCTCATCAACTGCAACGCGAGCAAGGCGCCGACCCCGGCCGAGGGCAAGGTGGAGAGGATGGTCAGCGGGTGGATATAGCTCTCATAGAGCACGCCGAGGACGATATACACCACGCCAAGCGCCAGCAGGATCATCCAGGGCTGATTCTGCTGGGTCTGCTGGAAGGCGCCGCCGGTACCGCCGAGCATGCCTTGCACCTCGGTTGGCAGGTTGAGCCGCGCCACCGTGCGTTCGATGGCCACGCTGGCCTGCTCCAGGCTGACGCCTTCGGCCAGGGCGAAGCCGATATTCTCCGCGGCGAACTGGCCCTGGTGGTGCACCCGATCCTCTTCCAGGCTGCGCTCCCAGCGGGCGAAGCTCGACAGCGGCACCCGGGCGCCCGCGGCGGTGATCAACTGGATCTGCTCCAGCGCTTCGGGATGCTGGGCGTATTGCGGGTTGATTTCCATCACCACGCTGTACTGGTTGAGGCTGTCGTAGATGGTCGAGACATGACGCTGGCTGAAGGCGTTATTGAGCACCCCGGTGATCATCGCCATATCCACGCCCAGGCGCTTGGCTGCATCGCGGTCGACCAGCAGGCGGATCTGCTGGGTGCCATCGGTTTCCTTGGCATCGATATCGGTGAGTTCGGGCAAGGCGCGCAGCGCCTCACGCACAATCGGCAGCCACTGGCGCAGTTGGTCCAGATCGCCGGACAGCAGCATGTATTCGTTCTCCGAGCTGCGCCCTTCACGCCCGCCGATCTGCAGGTCCTGATCGGGCATGAGGTACATCCGCCCGCCGGGGACCTTGGGCACCGTGCGGCGCAGGCGCTCGATCACCTGTTGCGCAGACAGCTTGCGCTCGCTCAGCGGTTTCAACCGCACGATCATGAAGGCGTTGTTGATCCCGCCCGAGCCGCCGATAAAGCCGGCCACGCTGTCCACCGCCGGGTCGGCCAGCAGCGCGCGGCGGAAGGTTTCCATCTTCGGCTGCATGACCTGGAACGACAGGCCGTCGTCGCCGCGGATCATGCCGATCAACTGGCCGGTATCCTGCTGCGGCAGGAAGGTCTTGGGTACGCTGACGAACAGGAACACATTCAGCGCGATGGTCGCCAGCAGGCTGAACAGCATCAGCAGGGAGTGGTTCAGCGCCCAATCCAGGCTGCGTCGATAGACCTCCAGCACCCGCACCTGCACGCGCGCCCCGATGCGTTGCATGGCATTGGCCGGCTGCTCCAGGTTTTCAGGCTTGAGCCAGCGCGCGCAGAGCATCGGCGTGAGTGTCAGCGAAACCAGCAGAGAGATGACGATGGCCACCGCCAGGGTGATGGCAAACTCATGGAACAGGCGCTCGACTATGCCGCCCATGAACAGGATCGAGACGAACACCGCGACCAGCGACAGGTTCATCGCCAGCAAGGTGAAGCCCACCTCGCGCGCGCCCTTGAATGCGGCGGCCATGGGCGTATCGCCGGCCTCGATGTGCCGGGTAATGTTTTCCAACACCACGATGGCGTCGTCTACCACCAGGCCGGTAGCGATGATCAGCGCCATCAGCGACAGGTTGTTCAGCGAAAAACCGAGCAGGTGCATCACCGCGAAGGTGCCGACCAGCGACACCGGCACCGCCAGCGCCGGGATCAGCGCCGCGCGCCAGCGGCCGAGGAAGGCGAACACCACCAGAATCACCAGGGCCACGGCGATCAGCAGGGTGCGCTCGGCCTCGTACAAGGTGGCGCGGATCACCGGCGAGCGATCCATCGCCACTGCCACCTCGACGCTGGCCGGAATCACCGCGCGCAACGCCGGCAACTGCTGGCGAATGCTGGCGATGGTCTCGATGATATTGGCCCCGGTCTGGCGGTTGACCACCAGCAGCACGGCCTGCTCGTCGTTGTAGAAACCGCTGTTGTAGCGATCCTCCACCCCATCGCTGACCGTCGCCACATCGCCCAGGCGCACGGCGGCGCCATCCTGATAGCGGATGATCAGCGGCAGGTAATCGGCGGCGTTCTCCAGCTGGTCGCTGGCTTGCACCTGCCAGTGTCGGTCGCCCTGTTCCACCGCACCTTTCGGCCGCTTGGCGTTGGCTGCGGTGATCGCCTGACGCACCTCGTCCAGGGCGATGCCGTACTGGTCGAGCAGGCGCGGCTCCAGGGCCACGCGCACCGCCGGTAGCGAGCTGCCGCCAATCGTTACTTCACCGACGCCGCTCACCTGGGCGAGTTTCTGCGCCAGGATGGTCGACGCCACGTCGTACAGCTGGCCCTTGTCGAGCACCTCGCTGGTCAGCGACAGCACCATGATCGGCGCCTGCGACGGGTTGACCTTGCGATAGGTCGGCATCGCGCGCATACCGCTGGGCAACAGCTCGCGCGCGGCATTGATCGCCGCCTGCACCTCGCGGGCCGCGGCGTTGATATCCTTGTCCAGATCGAACTGCAGCATGATCCGTGTGTTGCCCTGGCTGCTGCGGCTGTTCATCTGGCTGATCCCGGCGATGGTGCCGAGCGAGCGCTCCAGCGGCGTGGCCACGCTCGACGCCATGATCTGCGGGCTGGCGCCCGGCAGGCTGGCCTGCACGGTGATGGTCGGGAAATCCATCTGCGGCAGCGGCGCCACCGGCAACAGGCCGAAGCTGACACCGCCGAGCAGCAGAATCGCCAGACTCAGCAGCAGGGTCGCCACCGGCCGGCGGATAAAGGGGCCGGAGAGGTTCATAGCGAACGAACCTGAGAAAACAGCGGACAGTCCCCTCTCCCCTCAGGGGAGAGGGTTAGGGTGAGGGGGTGCAGCCAACCACCCTCGCCCCGATAAGTCGGCGAAGCGAGCAAACGCACGCTATGGCTCACACCGCCACCCCAGCCGCGCTACGGCCACTGATGCGCCGCGACAGGCGATCGAAGTACAGGTAGATCACCGGCGTGGTGAACAACGTCAGCACCTGGCTCAGCAGCAGGCCGCCGACCATCACCAGCCCCAGCGGATGGCGCAGTTCGGCGCCGGAACCCGAGGCCAGCATCAGCGGGATGGCGCCGAACAGAGCGGCCAGGGTGGTCATCAGGATCGGTCGGAAACGCAACAGCGCCGCCTGATAGATCGCCGCCTCCGGCGCCATGCCCTGGTTGCGTTCGGCGTCGAGGGCGAAGTCGATCATCATGATCGCGTTCTTCTTGACGATGCCGATCAACAGAATAATGCCGATGATCGCGATCAGGCCCAGGTCGTTGCCGGTCAAGAGCAACGCCAGCAGCGCACCGACCCCGGCCGAGGGCAGGGTCGAGAGGATGGTGATCGGGTGGATGTAGCTCTCGTAGAGCACGCCGAGGACGATGTACATGGTGACGATCGCCGCCAGGATCAGCAGCAAGGTGCTCGACAGGGACGCGCGGAAGGCCTCGGCCGCGCCCTGGAACTGGGTCTGCACCCCGCCCGGCAGACCGATGTCCTGCTGCACCCGTTCGATCAGCGCCACCGCCTCGCCGAGGGACACGCCTGCGGCCAGGTTGAACGACAGGGTCGTCGCCGGGAACTGGCCGATGTGGTTGATCAGCAGGCTGGCGGCGCGCTCGTCGATGCGCGCCAGCGACGACAGGGGAACTTGCCCACCCTCGCCCGTCGCCACATGGATCTGGCGCAGCGCGGCCGGGCCGATGCTGCCGGCATTTTCGCTCTCCAGCACCACCCGGTACTGGCTGGCCTGGGTATAGATGGTGGAGATCTGGCGCTGGCCGAAGGCGTCGTAGAGTGCGTCGTCGATGTCGGCGATGCTCACGCCGAGGCGCCCGGCGATGTCCCGGTCGATCTGCAAAAACACCTGCAGGCCGCGACTCTGCAGGTCGCTGGCGACATCGCGCAGTTGTGGCTGCTCACGCAGCGCAGCGACCAGCTTGGGTACCCATTCCTCCAACAGCGCCTGCTCCGGCGACTCCAGGCTGAACTGGAACTGGGTACGACTGACCCGGTCCTCGATGGTCAGGTCCTGCACCGGCTGCAGGTACAGTTCGATGCCGGTGAGCCTGGCCAATTGCGGGCGCAGGCGTTCGATCACCTGGCTGGCGGTCACATCGCGTTCGGCATGCGGCTTGAGATTGATCAGCAGGCGGCCGCTGTTGAGGGTCGGGTTGTCGCCATCCACGCCGATATAGGAGGACAGGCTGACCACCGCCGGGTCCTGCAGGATCACCTCGGCCAGGCGCTGCTGACGCTCGCTCATGGCGCCGAAGGAAATCGACTGCGGCGCCTCGGA
>JAUYKV010000029.1 GCA_030699825.1 Pseudomonas sp.
GGGCATCGACAGCCCAGGTTGAAACTGAATTCGGTTCATCGCCATGATTCCACCCCTCACCGAAATAACTGTACGCATATACAGCATAGGCCCGGTGACCACGGGCGGCCAGCTTGGCTGATCATCATTGCTAATCAGGTAGCCATATAAAAGGCTATGTACCCATTGCCCTGGCCCTGTTCGACCGGGTGCATGCCGCGCACCCGCAGACTGTGGTGATGGCCGCAGCCTGGGTTCGGCGGTCGCCGTGCGTCTGGCCAGCCAACGGCCGGCCTCGTGCCTGGTGTTGATCACGCCGTTCGACAGCCTGCTGGGGTTCGCCACGCGTCAGTTGCCCTACCTGCCGATCCAAGGACAGGTTCGAGTCCTCGATCTACGCCGCGCGCATCCGGGTGCCGACCCTGCTGATCGCGGCCGAGCAGGATGAAATCATCTCGCGTGCCAGTACCAAGGCGCTCTACCGGCATTTCGCACCCGGCCTACCTGCCATTGCTCCGCGCCGCGATGTAAGCAGCATTTGTAGCCTGGATAAGCACCAGCGTAATCCGGGGGGTTTCCCGGATGGCGCCAAGGCTTATCCAGGCTACGGGAGCGGAGATGGCGGCAGCTGGAGCGGCGCCGGCCTCAGAACAGGCCGAGCTGGCCGCCGACCAGGCGGGCGAAGTCGTCGCCGACGAACGGCAGGATGGCGTCGGCCACCGGTTGCAGCTGGCGGGTCAGGTAGTGCTCGTAGTCGATGCTCGCGCGCCGGGTTTCCAGCGGTTCGGGGCCGGCCAGGGTGATCACGTAGCTGATCCAGCCACCGTTCTGGTACTGGCGCGGGCGGCCGTGCTGGTCGTTGTATTCGTCGGCCATGCGCGCCGCGCGCACATGCGGCGGCACATTGCGCTGGTAGTCGTCCAGGCGGCGGCGCAGGCGCTTGCGGTAGATCAGCAGCTCATCCAGTTCGCCGGCCAGGGTGCGGCGCACGTAGTCGCGGATATAGTCCTGGTAGGGTTGCCGGTTGAAGATCAGCAGGTACAGCTCGCGCTGGAACTGCCGGGCCAGCGGCGACCAGTCGCTGCGCACCGTTTCCAGGCCCTTGAAGACCATCTCGCTGCTGCCGTCCGGCGCCACGACCAGGCCGGCGTAGCGCTTCTTGCTGCCCTCTTCGGCGCCGCGGATGGTCGGCATCAGGAAGCGGCTGTAATGGGTCTCGAACTGCAGCTCCAGCGCGCTTTCCAGGTCGAATTCCCGGCGCAGGTGCTCGCGCCACCACTGGTTGACGCGCTGCACCAGGGCGCGGCCGATCTGCGCCGCCTCGTCCTCGCCGTGCGCGCGCCTGAGCCAGACGAAGGTGGAATCGGTGTCGCCGTAGATCACCGCATGGCCTTCGGCCTCGATCAGCTCGCGGGTCCGGCGCATGATCTCGTGGCCGCGCAGGGTAATGGAGGAGGCCAGGCGCGGGTCGAAGAAGCGGCAGCCGCTGGAGCCGAGCACGCCATAGAAGGCGTTCATGATGATCTTCAGCGCCTGCGACAGCGGCGCGTTGCCCTCGCGCTTGGCCGTCTCGCGCCCCTGCCAGACGCTCTCGACGATGGCCGGCAGGCAATGCCGGGTGCGCGAGAAACGCGCGCCGCGAAAGCCCGGTACAGACTCGCCGTCCCCAGGGTGGCGCATGCCCTCGATCAGCCCCAGCGGATCGATCAGGAAGGTGCGGATGATCGACGGGTACAGGCTCTTGTAGTCGAGCACCAGCACCGACTCGTACAGGCCGGGCTGCGATTCCATGACGAAACCGCCGGGGCTAGCCTCCGGCGGCCGCTCGCCGAGGTTCGGCGCGACAAAACCCTGGCGGTGCATCAGCGGCATGTACAGGTGGCAGAAGGCTGCGACCGAACCGCCGCTGCGGTCGGCGGGCAGGCCGGTGACGGTGGCGCGCTCGAGCAGGAAGGTGAGGATCTCGGTCTTGGCGAAGATCCGCGTCACCAGCTCGCAGTCCTTGAGGTTGTAGCGCGCCAGGGCCGGCTTGTCCTCGGCGAACATGCGGTCGATCTCGTCCATGCGCTGGTAGGGCGTGGCGATGTCCTTGCCTTCGCCGAGCAGGGTCTGGGCGACGTTCTCCAGGCTGAACGAGGCGAAGCTCCAGGTCGCCGAGCGCAGCGCCTCGATGCCGTCGATGATCAGGCGTCCGGCGGCTTCGGCGAAAAAGTGATTGTTGCGGCTGCCATGCTCGCGCCAACCCATCGCATCGCCGGCGCGGCCGAGCTGCAAGGGCACCTGTAGGCGCTGGGCATGCTCGTGCAGCACGCGCAGGTCGAACTGCACCAGGTTCCAGCCGATGATCGCATCGGGGTCATGGGCGGCGAGCCACTGGTTGAGCCTTTCCAGCAGCTGCCGGCGGCTGGCGCAGTACTCGAGGGCGAAGTCACGCGGTGCGTCCACGCCGTTCGCCGGCCCGAGCATATACACCTGGCGCTGGCCACAGCCTTCCAGGGCGATGGAATACAGCTCGCCCTGGGCGTTGGTTTCGATATCCAGGGACGCCAGGCGCAAGCGCGGGCGATAGTCCGGCGCGGGCTTCATCTGCGCCTCGAGCAGCATGCCGCTAGCGTCCGGCGTGCCGCCGAAGCACACCGGCGCGGTGATGAAGCGCTCCATCAGGTAGCGTTCCGGCGGGCGGATATCGGCCTCGAACACCTCGATTCCGGCCTTGCGCAGCAGCTTGTCGATATTCATCAACTGGCGATGCTGGCGGCAATACAGGCCGAGCACCGGCCGATGGTGGAAATCGCACAGGCCCAGCGGGCGCAACTCGACATCACGCTCGCCGCGCAGCAGCGCCTCGGCCAGCGCGCGCTGCTCGGCGGGAATAAAGGCCACCGAAGGCTGGCAGGGCAGGCGGATATGCCGCGCCCCCGCGTCGGTCGCCAACCAGAACTCGACCTGGGTGCCGGCGGGGGTATCGCGCCAATGTCGGGTCAGGACGAAGCCCTGCTGTAAATCCACCGCTGCAACCTCAAGGCCTTGATTCAACCTGCGATTCTACGTGGCCTGGGACGCGATTGCGCAGGCAGGGCGGCGGCGGGCGGCTGACGGCTATGTACCCGTTACGTGTGTAGGCCAAGGTAGGGTGGCCGAAGCGGACCACCGGCCGGGCCACCTTACGAAATTGCTCTTCAACCAATAACGCGTACATAGCCATTTAAAATGGCTATGTGCCCGTTATCTGTTGATAAGAGATAACGTTTTTGTAGGAGCGGCCGGGCGGCGTTCCGTTTCATCCGCGAAAATCTTCGAAACACTGACAATGTTTCGCGGCTAAAGCGGAGCGCCGCCCGGCCCCTCCCACGAGGTTGCGATCTGGCTCAACAGATAACGGGGACATCGCCTTTAAAATGGGACGAAATCGCCGGCGCAATCCATCAGGCTGCATGCTCCCTGGCCTGCCCTAACGCCGGCCGACCTATGCCGCGGTAGAGGAAGCCCAATTCCGCGAGCTGTTTGGCGTCGTAGATGTTGCGACCGTCGAACAGCACGGGCATGCGCATCGAACCACGAATCCGCACGAAGTCCGGCTGGCGAAACTGTTTCCACTCGGTGACCAGCACTACGGCATCGGCGCCTTCCACCACGCTGTAGAGTGATTCGCTCAAGCGCAGCTGGCCGCTGGCAATGGCCTGGACATAGCGTGCCGCCACCGCCGCGGTGGCGACCGGGTCGCAGGCTTGCACCACCACCCCGGCGGCGAGCAGGGCATCGAGCAACACCAGGCTCGGCGCCTCGCGCAGGTCATCGGTGCCAGGCTTGAACGCCAGGCCCCAGAGGGCCACGACGCGGCCGTGCAAGTGGCCGGAAAAATGCTCGCGCAGCGCCTGGAACAGCAAGGTTTTCTGCAGCGCATTGCGGGCTTCGACTGCGCGCAGAATGCCCGGTTCGATACCTTCCTGCTCGGCCGCGCGGATCAGGGCGCGCACATCCTTGGGGAAACAGGAGCCGCCATAGCCGCAGCCGGCATAGATGAAATGGGTGCCGATGCGCTGGTCGCTGCCGATGCCGCGGCGGACTTCCTCTATATCCACCCCCAGGCGCGCGCACAGTCCCGCCATCTCGTTGATAAAGGAAATCTTGGTGGCGAGAAAGGCATTGGCCGCGTACTTGCTGAACTCGGCGGCGCGCACGCTCATGCACAACAGGCGCTCGTGGTTGCGCAAAAAAGGCGCGTACAAACGGCGCAGCAGCTCGCTGCCGGCCGGCTCATCGCAGCCGATGAGCACCCGGTCCGGGCGCATGAAATCATCGATCGCCGAGCCTTCCTTGAGGAACTCCGGGTTGCTCGCCAGCATCACCTTGAAGCCCTTGCCGCGTTGCCCCAGACGCGCATTGATCCGCTGCGCCACGCGCTCGGCGGTGCCCACCGGTACCGTGGATTTATCCACCACCAGGCAGGTCTGTTGCAGGCGCTCGCCCAGCTCGTCGGCCACCGCCAGGACATGCGACAGGTCGGCCGAGCCGTCCTCCCCGCTTGGCGTCCCCACGGCGATAAAGACGATCTCGGCGCGTTCGATGCCCGTCGCCAGGTGTTGGCTGAAACTCAGTTGGCCACTGGCCAGATGGGCCTTGAGCAGGGTTTCCAGACCGGGCTCGTAGATCGCTGCCTCGCCGCGCGCCAGGCGCGCCACACGCGAGCCGTCGCGCTCGACGCAGACCACCCGGTTACCCATTTCGGCAAAACAGGCCGCCGACACCAGCCCCACATAACCTGCCCCGATCACGCAAATTCGCATCGCCGCATCCTCTCCATGAGTTGCAGCGATTGCAGCTAATGCCGGTGGCAGGCGTATGACAGGGCCACGACAATCCCGTGACCGGGTACAGCGGAGGGCGTGCAAGCGGCGGCGGCCAGGGTCAGCAGAAGCGTCGCACCGCCTCGGCCAGGTCGCTGGCCAGCAAGGCTCCCGACGCCTGGCTTTGTTCGCCGACGCGGTACTTGCCGGTCTGCACCAGGCAAGCCTGAAGGCCGGCCTTTTGCGCGCCCAGCACATCGCTCTCGACATCGTCGCCGATCATCAAGGCCTCGCCGGCCGACACGCCGAGTTCCTCCGGGGCGCCGGTGAAGAACGCTGTGCAGGGTTTGCCCGGGACCAACGCCTGGACCCCGACGGCATACTCCAGCGCGCGGACAAAGGGCCCGGCGTCCAGGTGCCGGGTGCCAGCGGCCGTTGTGTTGTCCTTGATTCGCTCGCGTCATCCGTGAGGAAATGCGCCTCATCAGCCTGATTGTCACTCCCGGAGCCTTAATCCAAGTGGCCGCAGGAGCAGAACCCCGGGTAACATCAACGCACGAGTCCGCCCATAACAGCCTAATACGTGGCGGAACGCACCTGGTTTTGCCTATGAACAACAGCGCCGCGTCCAAGACACCCGCTTCCGCCTTTGTGCGGCGTCCGCAGTTCTGGCAGGTGGCCAAGCGCTGTTGCCAGATTGCCGGCACGGTGGATGTGGCATTTTTCTTCCTTTTTCATGTCCTCGGTTCTCCTCTCCTGGCCTGGGTCAATGTCATCAGTGTTTCCATGTACATCCTGGCGTACCAGGCGCTGGCCAGGCGGCGCAATCGGCTGGCCATTGCACTGATCTGGACGGAGGTCATCGTCCACGCCACCTTGGGCACGCTGTTGATCGGCTGGGACAGTGGTTTTCACTACTATTTATTGATGTTCATCCCGGCGCTGTTTCTCAGCATGCCGCTGCGTGGCGCCCTTGCGGCGTTGGTCTCGTTGTGGGCGTTTTACCTGACGCTGGATGTCGTCATGTGGACTGGCGAGCCGCTGCAGCCAATTTCCCGCGACGCCTTGCTGGCCGTGCACCTGTTTAATCTGAGCGTGGTATTCGCCATGTTCAGTTACTTGTCGTTCTTCTATCTGAAAACCGTCAGTTCGGCCCAGCGCAAGCTGCGACAAATGGCGGCCACCGACCCGCTGACGGGGCTGTTCAACCGCCGGCACATGCTCGATCTGGCCGAGAAGGAGCTGGCACGCTTCCAGCGCAGCCGGCATCCCATTGGGTTGCTGTTGCTGGATATCGATCACTTCAAGGCAATCAACGACAGCCATGGCCATGAGCTCGGCGACCAGGTTCTGGTGGACGTGGCGAACGCCATCAAGGCAACGCTGAGAAGTCAGGATCTGATTGCGCGCTGGGGCGGCGAAGAGTTTCTGGCCATTCTTCCGGATACCGATCTGGCGCAGGCGCAGGCGAGCGCCGAGCGGGTCCGGCAAGCGCTGATGCAGCAGCGCTGGTGTTTCGACGGCCAGTCCGTCGCTGTCACCATCAGTGTGGGGGTCAGCGAGCTGCAGGAGGACGATGGGCTGAAAAGCGCCATCAACCGTGCTGACAGGGCGCTTTACCGCTGCAAGGACAATGGTCGCAACCGGGTTGAGGTGTGCCCCGGCTCCGAAGTAACCGTTTGAGGCCCTCTATCCAGTCCCTCCCAGTCCATCGCCCATAGGGCGAGAGGTAACATCTCCGGCTTCGTCAAGGTCGCCGATGCCATGCTGGCGCAAGGCGTGGTTTGAACCGGGTGGGGTCATGCACCGTCGGCTGACAGTACCGAGATTGGCGGTCACGATGTTCGCGGCAATACGGCGCGGATAGAATCGTGGCCGCCTGTCATTCATCAGGTCTTCTCCTGCAGACGCCGAGGTTTGGCGCCTGCAATCCCGGGTTCCTGTCTATGCGCTGACGTACGCAGCCAGGACGATCTGGGACTATCCTGTGCAGTAGGCACATATCCTTTCCCCTGACCTCCATCCGCAACGGTGGCAGCCATGTCCGCGATGCCCACACCGCAACAGAACCACCTTCTGGCTGCCTTGCCGGCCGAAGTGCAGCAGCGCCTGTTTCTCAATCTCGAGCTGATCCCCCTGCCGCTCGGCAAGATCCTGTATGAATCCGGGGACTCCTTGCGCCACGTCTATTTCCCGACCGACGCCATAGTGTCGTTGCTCTATGTGATGGAGAACGGTGCGTCGGCGGAGATCTCCGTGGTGGGCAACGAAGGTCTGATAGGCATTGCCGTGTTCATGGGCGGCGAAAGTACCCCGAGCCGGGCGGTCGTGCAGAGCGCCGGCTACGCCTTCCGCTTGCTGGGCAAGCAGTTCAAGGCCGAGGTCAATCGTCATGGCGAGATGCTGCACCTGATGCTGCGCTATACCCAGGCGCTACTGACGCAAATGGCGCAGACGGCCGTGTGCAACCGGCACCATTCGATTGATCAACAGCTGTGTCGTTGGTTGCTGTTGTCGCTGGATCGCCTGCCAGGCAACCAGTTGACCATGACCCAGGAACTGATCGCCAACATGCTTGGCGTGCGCCGCGAAGGCGTTACCGATGCTGCTGGCAAGCTGCAGGAACTCGGCGTGATCGAATACAGCCGTGGGCATATCAAGGTGCTGGACCGGCCCAGGCTCGAGCAACTGAGTTGCGAGTGTTATGCCGTGGTCAAACAAGAAACCGATCGCCTGCTGCACTACGTGCCCGCGCGCCAGGGCAGCCAGCCCAGCCGCTGAGGAGGCGGGCGTCGCGCCGCCGTCGTCCGCTGCGCCCTCGGGGCGAATTGCCTCACTATTCCTGCCAATCCGCATCGCAGCAGAAGACATAGAGCATGCCGCCAACCTTGACGGTCTGCCAGAGCGTGATGCCCGTGCGCGAAGCCGGCGCGCTGTCGCTTCGCTACAAACGGATCGCCACCCGGGCTGCCCGGATTCTCTGCTGCAACTGCTAGAGGCTCGGCTCGCTCAGCAGGGGCAGGCGGCAGCGGTCGACTGTCCACCAGCTCGGCAGCAGGCGACGGATGGCGGGCTGGTTGAAGCGGTCGTCGATCAGGTAGACCACGCCCTGGTCATCCTGGGTGCGGATCACTCGGCCGGCGGCCTGCACGACTTTCTGCAGGCCGGGGTAGAGGTAGGTGTAGTCGTAGCCCAGGTGGTTGCCGAACATGCCCTGCATGCGCTGCTTGATTTCCTCGTTGACCGGGTTGATCTGCGGCAGGCCGAGGGTGGCGATGAAGGCGCCGATCAGGCGCTCGCCGGGCAGGTCGATGCCTTCGCCGAACGCGCCGCCGAGCACGGCGAAGCCGATGCCCTGGCTGGCGCTGCTGAAACGGTCGAGAAAGGCCTGGCGCTGGCCTTCGTCCATCTGTCGCGACTGTTGCCAGATCGGGATCTGCGGGTGGGCGGCGCGGAATTCATCGAGTACCAGGCGCAGGTAGGCGTAGCTGCTGAAGAAGGCCAGGTAGTTGCCCGGCCGCTCGGCGAACTGGCGCGCCATCAGCGCGGCGATCGGCGCCAGCGAGTAGTCGCGGTGGGCGAAGCGGGTGGACAGGTTGCTGACCGCCTGCACCTGCAATTGCTCGGCGCTGAACGGCGACTCGACATCGATCCACGGCGTCTGCTGCGGCAGGCCGAGCAGGTCGGCGTAGTAGTGCGCGGGGCTCAGGGTCGCGGAGAACAGGGTGCAGCTGTGGGCGGCGGCGAAGCGCGGGGCGAGGAAGGGCGCCGGCACTATATTGCGGATACACAGGGTCGAGGTCGCTGGCCCGCCGGAGCTGTCGTCGCGGCTGATGTCGAACAGCGAATGGCTGTCGAAGGCCTCGGCGAGGCGGCAGAACAGCATGGCGTCCAGGTAGAAGTGCAGCAGCTCGGCGGCGTTGCCCGCCGGCTGGTCGGTGAGGTGGTCGGTGAGGGTGCTGACGGCCTTGTGCAGGGCCATGATGAACAGGTCCGGGGCGGCGGGGTAGACCTGATAGGCCGCTTCCTGGTCGCGCTGCAGTTGTTGCCAGTGGCGGTTGACCCGCTCCAGCGGGCCCTTCATCACCGGCGGGGCGATGCGTCTGAGGGCCTCGAAGCGGGTCTGCTCGAGTGCGGCGGTGTACATGCCGCGGCCGCGCTCGATCAGGTTGTGCGCCTCGTCCACCAGCAGGGTCACGCGCCATTCGTTGAGCAGGGTCAAACCGTGCAGCAGGCCGCCCATGTCGAAGTAGTAGTTGTAGTCGCAGACCACCACGTCGGCCCAGCGGCACAGCTCCTGGCTCAGGTAGTAGGGGCAGATTTGATGCGCCAGCGCGGTTTCGCGCACGCTGTCCTGGTTCAGCCACTGGCGCTCCAGCGCGGCCTGACGGGCGGCCGGCAGACGGTCGTAGAAGCCCTTGGCCAGCGGGCAGGAGTCGCCGTGGCAGGCCTTGTCCGGTTGTTCGCAGGCCTTGTCGCGGGCGACGTGTTCGAGCACCCGCAGCGGCATCGCGCTTTCCTGGCTGCGCAGGGTCGCCAGGGCGTCCAGCGCCAGGCGCCGGCCGGGGGTCTTGGCGGTGAGGAAGAACAGGCGGTCTAGCGCCTGCTCGGGGAAGGCCTTGAGCTGCGGAAACAGGGTGCCGAGGGTCTTGCCAATGCCGGTGGTGGCCTGGGCCATCAGGCTGTGGCCGTCGCGGGCGGCGCGGTACACCGACTCGGCCAACTGGCGCTGGCCGCTGCGAAACTGCGGGTGGGGAAAGCGCAGGCGCTCGAGCGCCTGGTTGCGCACCAGGCGATGCGCGCGCTCGCGTTCGGCCCAGGCGATGAAGCGGCTGCACTGCAGCTCGAAGAAGGCGCGCAGCTCCTCGGCACCGAGGCATTCGTGGAAGGCGGTTTCGTGCTGGGTCAACACGTTGAAATAGACCACCGCCAGGTTGATCTCGGCCAGGCCGCGTTGCTGGCACAGCAGCCAGCCGTAGACCTTGGCCTGGGCCCAATGCAGCAGCCTGTGGTTCTCCGGAATGCGGGCGATGTCGCCGCGGTGGGTCTTGATCTCTTCCAGGCGGTTGCCGTCCGGGTCATAGCCGTCGGCCCGGCCGCGCACCTGCAGGCCCTGGTAGTCGCCGGCGAGCGGCAGCTCTGCCTGGTAGCCCGGGCCGCGCCGGGCGACCACGATGGCGTGGCCGTTCATGCCTTCCTGGGCGGTCGGCGAGGGGGTGAAGCGCAGATCCAGGTCGCCGACCTTAGCGGTGAATTCGCACAGCGCGCGCACCGCGACCTGGTATTTGATGATCTGTGGGCTCATGCGGCGGCCCACTGCACGTAGCAGACGTCCACCGGCATGCCGTGCTCGGCGCAGAACGCCAGCCAGCGGCGCTGGTTATCCTGCAGGCGGTCGCCGGGGCCCTTGACCTCGATCATCCGGTAGCGCTGCTGCGCCGGCCAGAACTGGATCAGGTCGGGCATGCCGGCGCGGTTGGCGCGGATATCGCCCAGCAGGCGCTGGAACCAGGCCCGCAGGTGCGCCGCCGGCAGGCAGTCGAGGGCCTGTTCCAGCAGCGCCTGGTCGAGCATGGCCCAGAACACGAAGGGCGACTGGATGCCGTGCTTGTCGGCATAGGTCTGGCGGATGCTGTGCTTGTAAGTGTCCGAATCCAGCTGCGCCAGGCAGGCGCCGAACAGGTCGGCGCGGCGCGCCTGGAAGTCGGCGCCGAGCAGATCCAGCGGGCCGCTCTGGAACGGATGGAAGAAGGCGCCCGGCAGCGGGGCGAAGATCGCCGGCCAGCAGAGCAGGCCGAACAGGCTGCAGATCAGGCTGTTCTCGACATAGTGCACCGGCGCGTCGGGTTCGCTCAGGTGCAGCTTGACTGCGTATTCGACGCTGTGCGCGGCGGGCCGCGGCAGACACAGGTCAAGGCGGGCCGGCGCGGGCGCCTTCGGCTTGGGCGGTTGCGCCAGACCGAGCTGGCGGTCGAGGCGCCGCAGCACGCGTTCGACTCCCTGCGCCTCGGCCTGGTTTTCCGGCGCCGCGACCGCCTGGCTGGCCAGGGCGTGGGCTTCGCCGGCGCGGCCCAGGCGTTCCAGCACGCGGATGCGGCGCAGGCGGGCACCGGCAAACGGGCAATCGGCGTAGCAGGTCAGGGCGTTATCCAGCTCGCCGGCGCGCTCCAGATGCTGGCCCAGGCGAAACAGCAGCTTGGCCCGGCGCATGGCGAGAAAGGGCGTGGTGCAGTCCAGCACGGCGATCTCTTGCAGCACCGCGGCGATCGGCTCGCCGGCCTCGCCGCGTTCGCGGCAGCGTTGCAGCGCCAGGTAGCAGTCCACCTCCTCGCGGCGGCGGAATACCCGCGAGGCGGCGCTCAGGGCGACCGGCTCGTAGCGGAAGATGCCCAGCTCGGCGAGAACGAACTCGGTCCAGTCCTGCTGCAGGTTGCCGAAGAACATCAGGCGCAGGCGTTCGCACAGCGGATCGATGGCCAGGCTGTACACCTGCTCGTCCAGCCCTGGGCACCAGGCAGTGAAGCTACGGGATTCGCTGTGCTCGGCGGCTAGCTGAGCGAGCAACTCGGGTTTCTTCAAGGCTTTGTGCGCGCGCGCGGCGAAGGCCTCGAGCAGCTCTTCCTTGCGCAGCAGGTCGAATAGCTCCGCCAGCGCCAGCTCGGTGTCATGGCGGATCCAGCCGGCGTCGAGCAGCGCCTGGGCGGCGTGGCGCGGGCAGCCGATCTCCGCATAGGCCAGCTTGCTGGCGCGAAAATGCACGCCCTTGCGCATGATCATCCGTACCAGCAACGCCTGGCTGGGCAGCGCCAGTTCGCCGAAGCAGTGCAGAAACGTCTGCTCGTCGGCCAGCAGCAGGTCGTGATGACGCTCCCGCAGCCAGGCCAGGGCTTTATGGAAGTTGCACAGGTAATACAGGCTGGGGTCGAGCTGAGGCTGCATGGGGAAACCGGATACTGTTTGCATATACAGATATCAGCGCGGCGCGCGCTTTGCAACGAGCAGGGGATGGGAGGCCGAGTCGGGCCAGCGGTCACGCGGCAAACCGGGGCGCCGGCTCTTGTAGGATGGCGTTGAGCGCAGCGATACCCATCAATGGTTAGCAGCAACTGCAAGCCTGCCCGGGTGTGGGTTGATATTCGCGGCGATGGGTATCGCTGCGTTCAAACCTACGCGGCCCGCCCCATCCTACAAAAGCCTGCGCACGAACCGGCGGCAGGATCCGGCGCCGACAGCTTTACTTGAGCGCGGCCGCCGCACCGTCAATACTGAGCCGGCGTCAGTACTCCGATAATCCACCCGTGAAGGATTCCCATGCGATTGATTTGTGCAGTACTGCCCCTGCTGGCGTTGGCCGGTTGTTCGTCCTTTCAGGCCGCCCCGGAAAATGTCACCGCGGTGCCCAGCGAGCGCTTGCTGGCCTACCAGCAGCCGGTGGCGGGCAGCGGGCTGATCGTGGTCAACCGCGACCTGGGCATGCTCGGCGGTGGTTGCTATGTGGCGGTGCTGATCGACCGTAAGGTGGCGGCGCGCATCGGCATCGGCGAACAGGCGCGCCTGCATGTGCCGCCAGGCAAGCGGGTGGTCGGCATCGGCATCGACCAGGCTGACGACACCCTTTGCAGCAAAGGCCGTCTGCGCCGCGAGTTGGCGGTGCCCGTGGTGGCAGGCGAAAGCCAGCACCTGCGCATCGTCAGCGAGGCCAAGAGCGGTTTCGATATCCGGCTGGCCACGCCCTGAGCCGCAGAGGGCTCGCCAATTCGCTGGCTGAAATGACTGCCGGTTGAGGCGGTCATTTCTGAGGTCAACGCTGCGCGCTCCTGCGGCAGGCGATGGCTCCGGCTTTGGATATAACCAGTTGGCACTGAGATAAGCGCGAATCGGCTTAATTCCGGCGACTGGCGGCCTTGGCAGGCACTGATGCAGCGTTCACAATTTGCCTTGAGTTGAACGAACTACAATTTGGTCTGTAGCGCTAGGGAATAGACAGAAACGCCAAAACAAAAGGGTGAATAGCCATCATCACTCGAAGACCTCGCCAGCTGCTTGGCGTGTTTTTATGAGCGGTAATGGTATTTGATGATCAACCCTGTGGTTTTTCTATGGCGTTATCTCCACTGCGTGCACTCCCTAGTCTCGACGCCGACCAGGATCGATGATCCAAGGTTCACTCATCTCATTGCCATGACTAATTCTCCGTACTGTTAGGTGAAGAGGCCGTTCTAATAATTGCAGCAGCGATCAGCAGCAGTCGCTCGATTGTCTGGGCCAACTCGTAGTAATCGTCAATTAGCGATCTGAGTCAGCAGAGTCCGATTTCAGCTGTCGCTTGCCGATGTTCAAAGACGCAGCCGCTTCCTATCGTACCCACGCATAGGACGCTAGTTATGCAAACCATTCGCAACACGCTAGTGGTGATGGATGCGCAGCAGTCTGACGCTCTATTGCTTGATAGAGCCATGCTGATCGCCGGTGCTACCTCATCGCACTTACATTTGCTGGCATGTAACAAGAAAAACCACTCATCATCGGATCTGCAGGCAGCCGAGGACTCCCTGCGCCAGAAAGGTTTCAGCGTCAGCTCACAGCAGGCCTGGAAGGAGAGCCTGCATAAGACCATCATCGCCGTGCAGCAGGAGCAGGAATGCGGACTGGTGATCAAGCAGCATTTGCCTTGCAATCCCTTGCTCAAAACTTTTCTCCCCTCCGAAGACTGGAAACTTCTGCGTTTCTGTCCCTGTCCGGTATTGATCGTCAAAAGCACCGAGTCCTGGCAGGGCGGTGTGATTCTTGCGGCCATCGACGCCGGTAATCGCGATGTCAATCACCGGCTTCTGCATGCCGGTATTGTCGGACATGGCTATGACATTGCCCAAATGATTGGCGGCACCCTGCACATAATGTCCGCTCACCCCTGTGCCGAACTGCTATCTGCCGATCCCGTCTACCACCTCGGGGATAGCATCCACGCGATGTACCTGGAGCACTGCAGGCCGTTGCAAGCCGAATACGAGGTCAGCGACGAACGCCTGCATATCGAAGAAGGGCCAGCCGAAGCCCTGATCCCGTCTATTGCCGAGCGCTTGAGGGTGAAACTTACCGTGATTGGCAGCGTCGCCCGCAGTGGTCTGTCTGGAGCCTTGCTCGGTAACACGGCCGAAAACATTCTCGACAGCCTGAACTCCGACGTGCTGGTGCTCAAACCCGACGACATCATCAGCCACCTCGAGGAACTGGCATCGCCACCGCACAATCAGGTTCTGGATGGTGCCATCCACTCCTGGCCTTACAGTCATACCGCGCACCTGGAGGTTCCGACGACTCAGACCGTCAGTTACATCGAAGCGGCGTCCAGCCGGCAAACGGATACCCCGGCAATCAGTCTGGAGCAACAGCAGAGGCTCAGCCGTCAGGCGCGTTAGGCAGGGTTGGCGACATGGCGGGCGACGGTGAGGGTCGGTTATTCGCCCGCTGCGGTGTAGCGCTGCTTGAAAAGGCGGGGCATTTAGCTCGCTAAATTCCCCTCTTTTTTCACGCAGTGCGCCTTGCCGCGAACGCATGGAGGCGGTCTCGCGACGGCGTTCGCTACTAGGGGTTGGCAATCAGACCGCGCCGTTCGCGCAATAACAGGCAGTCACTTTAAGGTATAGCTCTCTGCGGGCTGACGAGTGCGCACTTGTGCGACCCGCGGCAGTGCTCGGTCTGCGACTGTATCCCCGGAACTGTAACTTGTGTGCCCGTACCCGGCGCTTTAGCATCGGCGTTTTCGTCACCTTAAGGAAAACCGTCCATGGCCGTCATCGACCTGCGCAGCGACACCGTCACCCTGCCAACCCCGGGCATGCGCGAGGCCATGCTGGCGGCCGAGTTGGGCGATGACGTCTACGGCGAGGATCCCACGGTCAACCGCCTGGAGCAGTACCTGGCGGCCGAGCTGGGATTTGCCCGCGCGCTGTTCGTGCCGACCGGCACCATGAGCAACCTGCTCGGCCTGATGGCCCACTGCGAGCGTGGCGACGAATACATCGTCGGCCAGCAGGCGCATACCTATAAATACGAAGGCGGCGGCGCCGCGGTGCTGGGGTCGATCCAGCCGCAGCCAATCGAGGGCGAAGCCGATGGCTCGTTCGATCTGGCCAAGGTCGAGGCGGCCATCAAGCAGGACGACTTCCACTTCGCCCGCACCCGCCTGCTGGCGCTGGAAAACACCATGCAGGGCAAGGTCCTGCCGTTGAGTTATCTGGCCGCGGCCCGCGAGTTGACCCACAGGCGTGGCCTGGCTCTGCATCTGGACGGCGCGCGGCTGTACAACGCGGCGGTCAAGCAGGGCGTGGCGGCCAGGGACATCACCCGGCATTTCGATTCGGTCTCGGTCTGTTTGTCCAAGGGCCTGGGCGCGCCGGTGGGGTCGGTGCTGTGTGGCAGCGCCGAGCTGATCGGCAAGGCGCGGCGCCTGCGCAAGATGGTTGGCGGCGGCATGCGCCAGGCCGGCGTCTTGGCTGCCGCCGGGCTCTATGCCCTGGAGCATCAGGTGGCGCGTCTGGCCGAGGATCACGCCAATGCCGAACGCCTGGCCGACGGGCTACGCGGGTTGGGTTACGCGGTCGAGCCGGTGCAGAGCAATATGGTCTATGCCCAGCTCGGCGAGCGGGCCGGCGCCCTCAAGGCCTTCTGCGCCGAACGCGGGATCAAGCTGACCGCCGCGCCGCGTCTGCGCATGGTCACACATCTGGATGTCAGCGCCGCGGACATCGACCGGGTACTCGAGGCGTTTTCCGCCTTCGCCCGCACCTGAGCCGGATCGTCAGGCCGCTGCCGGTGTCGACAATGCTCCCGACATTTTTCCTTCCTGCCCATCCATGCAATATTTCCCGTCGGCCTAGCGTCGTGTCAATCCTGAAATGTCGGATCACTGTAGGGTGGGTTAGCGGCGCCAACCTCCGAACGATCAGACACCGCCATCGTGGCGCGCCACGTAACCCACCAGGCGATATCCCTGCGTTGCGCCGATGGTGGGTTACGGCGCAACGGATCTTGCTGGTTCATCACTATCGGCAGCGTGCGCCTAACCCACCCTACAGGGGGCGCGGTACGTGGGAAGACCGCGATTAACCGACATTTCAACGTTGTCGTTACACTAGCGCAGCATCTGCTCGATGATGCGCTGGTCTTCCAGCAGCTCGCGTTGCCGGGCGTCGATGCGTGAGGCCAGTTGGAAGTTGTTGGTTGAGCGGCGTTTGGCGAAGTCGAGTTGCTCTATGGCTTGATCGTAGTCGCCGACCAGGGCGAAGAACTCCCCGCGTGCCTGGTGCAGGCCGATGGTGTTGCCGTTGAGGCCGCGCACTTCGGCGACCTGGTACCAGACATCCGGGTCGTTGGCGCGGCTCTTCAGCAGCTCATCGAGGGCGCTCTCGGCGTCCCGGGCGTTGCCCTGCTTCATCAGCAGGTCGATGCGGGCCTGGTTCAGTGGATAATTGCTCGGGTAGTCGCGCATGAGTCGCTCGATGCGGCGCTGCGCTTCCGTCAGGCGACTGGCGGCGATATCCAGCTCGACCTGGGCCAGGTTGTAGGTGATGTCGTCGGGTGCCGCCTGCAGCAGCGGTTGCAGGCTCTCGCCGGCCTGCTGGTGCTGGCCGCGCTTGATCTGCGCCAGGGCCAGGCCGTAGCGGGCGGCTTGCAGCTTGGGCTGCTCGTCGAGCATGGCGCGAAAACGCTTGGCTGCCAGCCCCGGGGTGTCCTCGTAGATCAATTGCACGCGGGCGCGCATCAGCTGATAGCGCACGCTGTCGGTCACGCCGCCGGCCTCGGCCTGTTCGGCGCGGTTGCGGGTGTCGGCGATGCGCGATTCGGAGACCGGGTGGGTCAGGAGGAATTCCGGCGGCTTGCGGTCGTAGCGGTATTGACGCATCAGGCGCTCGAACATGCTCGGCATGGCGCGGGGGTCGTAGCCGGCTTTCTCCAGATTGACCAGGCCGATGCGATCGGCCTCCTGCTCGTTCTGCCGGGAGAAGCGCCGCTGCTCCTGAATGGCCGCCGCCTGGGTCGAGGCAATGGCGGCCATGCCGACATCGCCGGCACCGGCGGCTGCGGCAACGATTCCGGCGAGCATGGCGGCCATCAGCGGCAGTTGCATGCGCTGCTGGGCCTCCAGGCCACGGGCAAAGTGACGTTGCGACAGGTGGGCGAGTTCGTGGGCCATTACCGAGGCGTATTCGGCCTCGGTCTGGGCGTAGAGGAACAGGCCGCCGTTGACCCCGATGATCCCGCCGGGTGCGGCGAAGGCGTTGATTTGCGGGCTGTCGAGCAAGACGAATTCCAGGCGCCGATCGCGCAGCTCGCTGGTTTCGCCCAGGCGGTAGACACTGCTCTCGACGAAATTCTTGAGCTGAGGGTCCGCCAGCTGGCGGATCTGGCCGCGCAGCAGGCTCAG
The DNA here is from genome assembly GCA_030699825.1 of Pseudomonas sp. Classification (GTDB taxonomy): domain Bacteria; phylum Pseudomonadota; class Gammaproteobacteria; order Pseudomonadales; family Pseudomonadaceae; genus Aquipseudomonas. The sequence goes on from JAUYKV010000029.1 coordinate 17,194, forward strand.
CCAGGCGCGGCCCAGTTGATGTTCCTGCTGCGGCGAGACGATCGCCGAGCTGGCGTCGCCGAGTGACGGCAGATCGCTGGCCAGGCCGGGCTGGGCGGTCAGGCAGGCGAGCGTCAACAGGATAGGGCGCAGAACATTCATGCACAGAGCTCTTGGCGAACAAAGTCGCTACTGTAGCCGGGCAAGCGTTCACCTGGCCAGGGTTGCACGGTCTTGGGTATCCTTGGCGCTGTTTAGGAGGGCTCGAATGAACGATGTACAGGAGTGGAGCGGTGCCTGCGACGCCGAACTGGATGCCAGTGGCTTGAATTGCCCGCTGCCGTTGCTCAAGGCCAAGCTGGAATTGAATCGTCTGGCAAGCGGGGCGGTGCTCAAGGTCATCGCTACGGATGCCGGTTCGCAACGGGATTTTCGGGCCTTCGCCCGGCTCGCAGGCCATGGCTTGTTGCGTGAAGAGGAAGAGGCGGGTGTTTACCGCTATTGGTTGCGTAAAGCCTGATACGCGTCCTGCGTGGGCTGTTTTTTATCTAGGGAATGTTGATGATTAAGGTGTTGCGCAACTGGATGCACCGCTATTTTTCCGATGAGCAAGCGGTGGTCCTGGCTGTGCTGTTGGTGCTCGGCTTCGCCGCCGTTCTGACCCTCGGCGGCATGCTGGCGCCGGTACTGACCGGATTGGTCCTGGCGTTTCTCATGCAGGGGCTGGTCAATGCCCTGGAGCGTTTGCGCCTGCCGCCGATAGTGGCGGTGTCGCTGGTGTTCCTGTTGTTCATGGGGGCGCTCGGCTTGTTCCTGCTGGTACTGATGCCGTTGCTCTGGCGTCAGCTGAGCACCCTGTTCAACGAGCTGCCACGCATGCTCGGTGAGTGGCAGGCACTGTTCCTGCTGTTGCCGGAGCGTTACCCGAACCTGATCAGCGATGCCCAGGTGTTGCAGTTGACCGAGGCGATCAGCGGCGAGGCCGGCAAGTTCGGCCAGTGGGCGCTGTCGTTTTCGCTGTCCAGCCTGCCGCTGCTGGTCAGCATCATGATCTACCTGGTGCTGGTGCCGATTCTGGTGTTTTTCTTCCTCAAGGATCGTGAGGTTATCGGCGCCTGGTTTCGCGGCTACCTGCCGAGCGAGCGCACCCTGATCACTCAGGTGGCCCAGGAAATGAACCAGCAGATCGCCAACTACATTCGCGGCAAGTTCATCGAAATCATCATCTGCGGCGTGGTCACTTACATCGCCTTCGCCGCGCTGGGACTCAACTATGCGGCGCTGCTGGCGCTACTGGTGGGGTTGTCGGTGGTGGTGCCCTATATCGGTGCGGTGGTGGTGACCGTGCCGGTGGCGCTGATCGGGCTGTTCCAGTGGGGCTTCGGCGATCAGTTCCTCTACCTGATGGTGGTCTATGGAGTGATCCAGGCGCTGGACGGTAACGTGCTGGTGCCGCTGCTGTTCTCCGAGGCGGTCAACCTGCACCCGGTGGCAATTATCTGTGCGGTCTTGCTGTTCGGTGGCTTGTGGGGCTTCTGGGGGGTGTTCTTCGCCATACCCCTGGCCACCCTGTTCAAGGCCGTGCTCAACGCCTGGCCGCGCAGGGAGCTGGCGTTGCAGGGCGAGTGAGGGCCGGGCACCGAGCAATCTTGGTGGGCTGAAGCGGAGCGCCGCCCGGCCCACCCTACGTGCTGTAGGCGGTTCAGGCCCGAACGAAAAAGGCCGCTTGCGGGCATTCCCGGCAAGCGGCCTTTTTTGTCGGTACGGCTTCAGGCGTTGTGCAGTTCCTGTGCCGCGGCCAGCACGGCCTCGACATGGCCCGGCACTTTCACTCCGCGCCATTCCTGGCGCAGCACACCGTGCAGGTCGATCAGGAAGGTGCTGCGGTCGACGCCCAGGTATTCCTTGCCGTAGAGCTTCTTCAGCTTGATCACGTCGAACAGCTGGCAGAGCGCCTCGTCCTGGTCCGAGATCAGCTCGAAGGGGAACGCCTGCTTGCACTTGAAGTTCTCGTGGGATTTGAGACTGTCCCGCGATACGCCGAATACCAGGGTGTTGGCGGCCTGGAACGCCGGGTAGTGATCGCGAAAGCCCTGGCCTTCTGTGGTGCAGCCCGGGGTGCTGTCTTTCGGATAGAAATAGATCACCAGCTGCTGGCCCTGCAATGCCGACAGCTGAACCTGCTGACCGCTGGTGGCCTGGGCTTGGAAATCGGCAACCGGGGTGTCGAGTGCTACGGCCATGGGCGGTTCCTTATGGATTTTGCGGGCGCCAGGGTTCGATCAGGGCGTCCAGGTTCAAGGCGTCGGAGAAGTCGAGGAACTGATCGCGCAGCCAGCTGATCTGGGTGCCGGCCGGCAGCGTTACGGTCAGGGTCGCGTTGAGCATGGTGCCGCCGGTTTGCGGCGCCAGGTAGGTATCGCAGGTCAGGCTTTCCAGTTCGACGTTGTGATCGATGAAGAACTGGCACAGCTCATTGAGGATGTCCGGACGGTAAGCCGAGCTGACGTAGGCCACGTAGGGCAGGGCCTGGGGGCGATTTTCCGCCGCCGCGCTGCGCGTCACATTGACCGTAAAGCCGTGCTTCTTGGCCAGGGCCGGCAGGCTCGACTCCAGGCGTGCCAGGGCGTCCCAGCTGCCGGAGACCTGCAGCACCAGGGCGCTGAACTCGCCATGACGGCTCAGGCGGGTACTGATCACGGCGCAGCGATTTTCATTGCTGGTGCGGCACAGCACATTGGTCAGCTCCATGGCGTTGGGGCCGAGTGCGCTGATGACGAGGAATTGTTCGCGAACTTGGGGGGTGGACATGCAGCATTCCTAGAGCGATGAACGCTCGGCCCACAATGAGTACCGAGCAAAGCCGGAAGGGTAGCGAAAAGCATCGCTCAGGGGAATGCTCGTCTGAAAGGAATGCCGGGGCGCTCGCACAGTCACGGCGCTTGCCGATCGACCTTTTCCTTCGCTTGTACAAGGTGGGTGGCGCCAGTACCATTACCGCTCTCTTTTTCCGGCAGGAGTGGTTGCATGATTGCGGGCAGTATGGTGGCACTGGTTACGCCCATGGATGCACAAGGTGGTCTCGATTGGGATAGCCTGAGCAAACTGGTGGATTTCCACCTGCAAGAGGGCACCAACGCCATCGTCGCGGTCGGGACCACCGGCGAGTCGGCCACGTTGGAGGTGTCCGAACACATCGAAGTGATCCGACGGGTGGTCGATCAGGTCGCCGGACGCATTCCGGTGATCGCCGGCACGGGTGGCAATTCCACGCGCGAATCGGTCGAACTGACGCGCGCCGCCAAGGATGTGGGCGCCGATGCCTGCCTGTTGGTCACACCTTATTACAACAAACCGACCCAGGAAGGCCTGTATCTGCACTTCCGGCACATTGCTGAAGCCGTGGCCATCCCGCAGATTCTCTACAACGTGCCGGGTCGCACCGTCTGCGACATGCTGCCGGAAACGGTCGAGCGTCTGTCGAAGATCGCCAACATCATCGGCATTAAGGAAGCCACCGGCGACCTGCAGCGCGGCCAGGAAGTCCTGGATCGGGTGAGCAAGGATTTCCTGGTGTATTCCGGCGACGACGCCACCGCCGTCGAGCTGATGTTGATGGGCGGCAAGGGTAATATTTCGGTGACCGCCAACGTCGCGCCACGCGCCATGAGCGAGCTGTGCGCCGCCGCCATGGCCGGCGACGCCGTTACCGCGCGGGCGATCAATGATCGTCTGATGCCGCTGCACAAGGCCTTGTTTATTGAATCCAGCCCGATTCCGGTGAAATTCGCCCTGCATGAAATGGGCATGATACCGGACGGTATCCGCTTGCCGCTGACCTGGCTCAGCCCGCGTTGTCATGAACCGCTGCGTCAGGCCCTGCGCCAGACCGGCGTATTGGTTTAATTGAGGAAATACTACGCATGAAGCGACTGGGCGGACTCTCCGCGCTTGCTCTGATCATCTCCAGTACCGGCGGTTGTGGCTGGATCTATGGTGAAGATGGCTATTTTCGCGATCGCGGCAGCGATTACCTCAACGCTCGGCAAACGGCCCCCATGCAGCTGCCGGCGAACGTCGTAGCCAAGCGCCTCGATCCGTTGTTGCCGGTGCCGCAGCAGGTTGCCAGCAGCTCGGTCGAGGGTGAATACGAAGTTCCGCGTCCGCAGGCGCTAGCCGTGCGTGCCGATGCCAGCGAGTTCAGCCTGCAGAAAAGCGGAGAATCGCGTTGGCTGGTCGCCCAGCGCGTGCCGGCCGAAGTCTGGCCGATTGCCCGTCAATTCTTCGACGACAACGGTTTTCGCATTGTCGACGAACGTCCGCAAACAGGTGAGTTCAGCACTGACTGGCAGCGTTTCGACGCGTTGCCCGCGTCCGTGGCGCGTAGCGTGTCGGGCGTGGCGGCGGATACCGAGACCCGCATGCGGGTGCGTATCGAGCCAGGCGTGCAACGCAACACCAGCGAGATCTTCGTGGTCAGTGCCGAGCGTGCTGCTGGCAGCACAGCCGATGTCGCCTTCACCACGCGCAGCGCCAACTCCAGCCTGGATGCCGCGGTGCTCGACGAAATGCTCGTGAGCATGGCACGCAGTGCCGAGCAGGGCGGTTCCGTATCGCTGCTGGCCGCCCGCGACTTCGATGCGCCGAGGCGGGTCAGTCTGTCGGAAGACGGTAACGGCAACCCGGTATTGAACCTCGGTGCCGATTTCGATCGTGCCTGGTCCGGCGTCGGCCGCTCCCTGGAGATGGCCGATGTGCGCATCGACGACCTCAATCGCAGCCTGGGTGTGTACTACATCAACCTCGCCGAAGGTGCGCAGAAGAAAGGCGAAGAGCCGGGCTTCTTCGCTGGCCTGTTCGGTGGCGAGCCGGACAAGGAAGAAATTGATGCGCGTGCCGAGCGTTACCAGGTACGCCTGACGCCGGTGGGTGACAGCGTCCAGGTCACCGTGGAAAAGGACCTGAATACCGTGGCTCCGGCCGACGTGGCACGTCGCATCCTCGACCTGATCCAGGAAAACCTCGGCTAATAGGCTGCATGCACAGCTGTGATACCAATAGGCGAAACCCGGCGGGTTTCGCCTGTTTCGTTTGCTAAAGGCGGAAATCCCGATATGACCACTCCTGCGACCCTGAGCCTGAAGAAAATCTACTCGGGCAAAGTCCGTGATCTCTACGAAATCGACGACAAGCGCATGCTGATGGTCGCCACCGACCGTCTCTCGGCCTTCGACGTGATCCTCGCCGAGCCGATTCCGGACAAGGGCAAGATCCTCACCGCGATTTCCAACTTCTGGTTCGCCAAGCTGGCGCACCTGGTGCCCAACCACTTCACCGGCGACCAGGTCGAAGACGTGGTGCCGGCTGCCGAGTTGCCGCTGGTGGAAGGCCGCGCGGTAGTCGCCAAGCGCCTCAAGCCGGTTGCCGTGGAAGCCATCGTGCGCGGCTACATCGTCGGTTCCGGCTGGAAGGAATACCAGAACAGCGGCAGCGTCTGCGGCATCCAGCTGCCCGCCGGGTTGCAGGAAGCCTCCAAGCTGCCGCAACCGATCTTCACCCCCTCGACCAAGGCCGCCGTTGGCGACCACGACGAGAACATCTCCTTCGAGCAGTGCGAAGCCATCATCGGTGCCGAACTGGCTGCCCAGGTGCGTGATACCGCCATCGCCCTGTACAGCGCCGCCGTCGAGTACGCCGCCACCCGCGGCATCATCATCGCCGACACCAAGTTCGAATTCGGCCTGGACGAAAACGGCACCCTGACCCTGATGGACGAAGTGCTGACCCCCGACTCCAGCCGCTTCTGGCCGGCCGACAGCTACGTCGAAGGCAAGAACCCGCCGAGCTTCGACAAGCAATTCGTGCGCGACTGGCTGGAATCCACCGGCTGGAACAAGGAGCCACCGGCCCCCGCCGTCCCGGCCGAGGTTGCGCAGAAGACCGCCGACAAATACCGCGAAGCCCTGACCCGGCTGACCGCCTGATCGACCGCTGTGCGGCACAGCAGAGGCGCTTTGGCGCCTCTTCTGGTTGCTGGGCGCTGTACGACGGCTGCGGTAGGCGCGGGGGCGACGTCTAGTCCCATGCCTGCGAAGCCTATGCCGTGGCCGCATGCTCGCTCAAGCCGGCTCAGCTGGCGCCGTGGGCCAGAACAACAGCCGGGTTTGGGCGCCGCCTTTCCATCCGGATAAACCGTTTCAGTGCCGCCTGCCAGGCCGCGGCAGAACGCACCGACACGGTCCACCAGCGCAAGCATCTGAAAGCATGCGAAAAAATCTACCGATTGGGTTTCGCCAAGCACGCTTGTGCTGCTATGATGCGCGCCGCCACGGGAAGATGCCGGAGTGGCCGAACGGGACGGATTCGAAATCCGTTGTGTTAGCGATAGCACCTAGGGTTCAAATCCCTATCTTCCCGCCATACATGTAAACGCTAAGCCTCTGATTTCTATAACGACTTCAGGGGCTTTTGCGTTTCTGGGGTGCCGGTTAGGACAAAATTAGGGCAAAAACTGCGTACTGCAGGCCGCTTAATTTCGGTCCAGGTCTCCCTAAACCCCATCATCTGCGAAACGATTTTTGCCATGCTTGGTATGGCAAAAAATTGTTTCCCTCTCTGGCTGGCCGGGGCGCTGAGCACGGCGTTCCGTAGCGGCAGGTGACTGCCATTCCTGCCGCGACCGGTGTTTTCCGTGCGATAACGGCAAAGCCATCGATAATGGCTATCGGCGTCACGTTGTGTTTGGTGCCGCGACCGCATGCGCGCAGGGTCATCCGGCTATTGGCTGGGAATGCTGTGAGCCCGCAAGCGGTGAGAGGGTCTAACCAGCCCGATGCCTAAACCGTGCACCCTACTTGGCTAGGACGCACGGTTTAGGCTTGAGAGCATCTACGAACATAGGCTTCAGTCAATAACCCAAGAGGGCGGGCAGAGTCAGGCTGATCGCCGGCACGTAGGCGATGATCACGGTGGCGATGGTCAGGATCGCCACGAAAGGCAGGGCCTTGTGTGAGATGTCCTCGATTGCCGTGCCGGAGATACCGGAGGCGATGAACAGGTTCTCGCCCATCGGCGGGGTCATGAAGCCGATGCTCAGGCAGCAGATCAGCACAATGCCGAAGTGCACCGGGTCGATGCCCAGGCTGTAGGCGATCGGCAGAATCACCGGGGTGAGGATCATGATCGCCGCCAGGGTTTCCATGAACATGCCGACGAACAGCAGGAAGCCGATGATCAATATCCAGATCAGGTAGAGGTTGTCGGTCAGGCTGAGCATCGAATCGGCGACGATGGCCGGAATCTGGTTCTCCACCAGCAGGCGGCCGAACACTGTGGCGGTGAACAGAATTACCAGCACCCGCCCGGTGATCCAGGTGGTGGTCTCTAGCGACTTGAACAGCTCCTTGATGTGCAGTTCGCGGTGGATGAACAGGCCGACGAACAGGGTGTAGAAGATCGCCACTATGGCCGATTCGGTCGGGGTGAACAGACCGGTGTAGATGCCGCCGAGAATCACGAAGGGGGCGAGGATCGACCAGAAGCCATCACGCAAGGCCTTGCGGATCTTCGTCGTGGACCAGCCTTCGCCACTGCCGGTGTAACCCAGCTTTTTGCAGCGGAAGTAGTTCATCACCAATAGTCCGCCGGCCAGCATCAGCCCGGGCACGACCCCGGCGATGAACAGCTTGGGAATCGACACCGAGCCGAATTCGCCGTACTTCTCCACCGCATCGGATGACGGCAGCATGCCCATGGCCGAGATGCCGAAGATCACCATCGGGATCGATGGCGGGATGATGATCCCCAGGCCGCCGGAGGAGGCGGTGACCGCCGAGGCATACCCCTTGCCGTAACCACGTTTGACCATGGCCGGGATCATCAGCATGCCGACCGCGGCAGTGGTGGCCGGGCCGGAACCGGAGATGGCGCCGAAGAACAGGCAGGCCATCACGGCGGCAGCGGACATGCCGCCGGTGATTGGCCCGGCGAAGCTCTCCGCCAGGGTTACCAGGCGTTTCGAGATACCCGCTGCCTCCATCAGCGCACCGGCGAGAATAAAGGCCGGCAGCGCCATCAGCGGAAAGGAACCCACCGAGGTGAAGGCGATCTGCACGAACTTGATCGGGTTCTCACCCAGGTAGACGAACGAGGCCAGTGCCGAGACCGCCAGCGAGATGCTGATCGGCGTGCCGATCAGTAACAGCAGGAGGAAAGAACCGAAGAGGATATAAACAATATTGGTATCAACCATGGACCCGCTCCCGGAGTTGGCTGTCGTCGCGCTGTGCGGACTCGTGAATGATCTTGTCGAGTTCCTCGGTTTCCGGGTCGCGGATGTCGATGCCCTTGACCAGCTTGTAATAATTGACCTGGAGAACGCGCAAGGTCATCAGGCTGAAGGCGATGGGCAGGATCAGGTACAGGTACTTCATCGGAATGCCCAGGGTCTGGGATTTCCAGAACACGTTGGCCTTCATGAAGAAGATCACGCTGAGGTAGACGAAGTAGCTGTTGAAGCTGACCCAGATCAGGTCGGAGAGGGCTTCCAGGCCCACCGCCACCTTGCGTGGCATGAACCTGAACTGGAAGGTCACACGGTTGTGGGCTGCCAGCTTGGCGGCGTAGCTGGCACCGAAAAAGGCGAACCAGACGAACATGTAAGTAACCAGTTCTTCGCTCCAGGAGATCGAATGGTTGAACAGGTTACGGCTGAGGATCTGAGCAAACAGGATGACCACAAATAGTGCCAGCAGCGTGCGGCAGATGTAGTTTTCCAGGTTGTCGATGATCTTGAACAGGGTGCTGGCCGGTTTCATGGGGGCGCCTCCTGAAGCGTTGCACCCGGGCCAGGGCACAGCACTTCACCGCGTGGAACGAATAGCCAGGCTTTGCCGGTTGGCGGGCTGGCGGTTCTGAGTCGGGGCGTCGGGCGGCTCAACCGCCCGACGCTTGCACTGTGGGTTTTTAGGCCCCCGTGCAGAGGATTAGATTGCGTCGCGACCCAGCGCCTTGAGCACATCGTTGAGCTTCTCTTTGCCCCCCAGCTGCTCATAGTATTTCGGCCACACTTGGGACACAGCGTGATCGATCCACTCTTTTTCGCCATTGGCCGGATCGGCGATGACCATGCCCTTGGCGGTCAGCTCCTGCTTGATCTTGTCCTCTTGCTCCACCAGCCACTCGGCGCTGTGCTGGGTAGCGGCTTTGCCCGCGTCGAGTATCGCTTGCTGCATTTCAGGCGACTGCTCCTGGAACATCGACTCACTGACGATCAGCGGCTCGATGGAGAACAGGTAGCGTAGGTTGGTGACGTACTTCTGCACCTCGTCGAATTTCATCGCCGATACGGTGATGTAGGGGTTGTCCTGGCCATCGACCACTTTCAGTTGCAGGCCGGTGAAGGTTTCCGACCAGGCCATTGGCGTCGGGTTGATGCCCCAGGCGCGGTAGGTGTCGATCATGATCTCGTTCTTCGGTACGCGGATCTGCAGGCCCTTGAGGTCTTCGATCGTGGTCACCGGACGCTTGGAGTTGGTCAGCACACGGAAGCCCGAGTAGGCCCAGCCGATGATGCGTACACCCGCATCGCGCACGGTGTTGTCGATCATGGTCTGGCCGATATTGCTCTGGGTCAGGGTCACTGCATCATCCAGGCTCTGGATCATGTAGGGCAGGGTGAGCACGCCGACCGAGGGGGAGAAGGGGGTGACGTTGTTGATCGCCAGAATTGAGAAGTCCAGGGTGCCCATGGCGGCGTTGCTGACGGTGTCTTCTTCGCTACCCAACTGGCCATTGAGGAACAGCTTGGCGTCGTGTTTACCACCGGTTCTGGCCTTGAACTCCTCGACGAACTTGAGGCCAAGCTCATGCTGAGTACCACCGGCGCCATCGCCCACGGCGACGCGGAAGGTCTTGGCTTGGAGGCCACTGCTGATGGCGGCGGCAACCAGGCACAGGGCCAGGGCAAGGGGGCGGGTAAAGTGCTTGCGGGGTGTCATAACTGCGTTCTCCGTTGTAGTTATTTTTGGCTACGAAAGTGCAGGGTGGATCTGTTGCGACGAGCTTCCGGGTCTGCAAAAAAAGTCGGCGGCACGTCTTGGTCTGAGTGTCTCAGGGCGACGACAGCGAGGCTGTATTCTGCGCGACGTCAGCCTCGCTGAAACATCCCCGTCGTTTCCCTTCGACCGGGTTCAATAGTCCCCCCAGGGTACGGCGCTGTTTAGGACCACATCAGTGGCGTTTCTGGGGCCAGCGCGGAGGTGGTAAAAAAATAGGCTAAAAGCGCTCTGGGACGGCCATTACCGCTAGGTTTCGGCGGGCCAGTATGCAGGCTGGAAGGGTGTTTACCCACGGTGGTGGGAGTTTGCTGGCCGCGCTGACTCAGCGGCGATGAGCCAGTAACTGCAGAATTTCGTCGAACACCGCATTGTCCAGGCTGCGCGACAGGTCAAGCTCCAGGCTGCGGCGATAGTAGGGGCTTAGGTCAAGGCCGACGCCGAGGGCGTACAGCTCGATGCTGCCCTCCTGCTCGATCTGCCGCGCCACCCGCTTGAGGTGCAGGTCGAGGATGTCCTGCTGGTTGGCCTGGTGGGTGGCGCTATCCATCGGGCAGCCATCAGAGACGATGATCAGGATGCGCCGTCGCGCCTCGCGTTGCAGCAGGCGCTGGCGCGCCCAGAGCAGTGCTTCGCCGTCGATACCCTCGCGGAACAGATCGGACTTGAGCAACGCGGCGATATTCGGTCGGGCGCGCCGCCAGGTAGTTTCGGCATCCTTGTAGACCAGATGGCTAAGCTCGTTGAGCCGCCCCGGATTGGCTGGCTGGCCCATGCCGCGCCAGCGCTTCAGGGGGCGACCGCCGTTCCATTGGCCGGTGGTGAAGCCGAGGATTTCACTGCGTGCGCCGGCCAGTTCCAGGGCGCGACTGAAGGCGTCGGCCAGCAGGGCGACGCTCTCGATGTGGTTGCGCATGGAGCCGGAGTTGTCGATCAGCAGGCTGACCAGGCAATCGCTGTGCGGGCGTTCGCGTTCGTGGCGGAAGATTTCACGTTGTTCCGGGCTGATGATCAGGCGGCTGAGACGGCCGGCATCGATCTGTCCGTCCGTCTGGGCGAAGGCCCAGCCATCCCGACGCGGCGCGGCCAGCAGGGCGCCCAGGCGTTTGGCCAGGCGCGGCAGGTTGAGGCCCTGGCCGGCCAGGCGGCGGTCCAGGCGTTGCCGCAGCTCTTTCAACAGTTCGGGGCGCACCAGGCTGGCGGCGCTGCGCTCGCAATCGTAGTCGCGGCTGAACACCTGGTAAGTAAAGGCGTTGTCGCTACCGCGCGAATTACCCTGGGCAGCGCCGCTGGTGTTGCCGTCGCCCTCGCCATCCTGCTCGACGTCCAGTAGCAGGGCGAAGGCCAGGTGGGTTTTCTCGGCGATTTCCGAGACCTTGCGTTCGTCGTTGCCGAGCAACTCGGTATCCAGCTGCTCGATCAGTTCCTGCGCCTTGGCGGCGATCAGCAGGGCATGCTCGGTAAACTCCGCCTGGGTATGGCGGCAGCGGCGCAGCAAGCCGAAGGCCGCGCCGAAATGGCCGAGCAGGCTCAGGCGCGGCGCCTCGATGAGCATCTCGGTCTGTTCGCCGGCGCGCCCGCCACACAGCAGAATCCAGCTCATCTGCGCCAGGGTGAAGAGCAGCAGGCCGACGTGACCCTCGGTCTGCCCGGAGTCGAGAAACTGCTGGCTCCACTGTTCGAAGCGTTGCAACAGATTGCGCCGCACACCGGGGTGACTGTCGGCCACCAGCGACTCGACGCGCAGCTGTTCGAGCAGCTCGAACACCAGGCGCACGATGGGCTGCGCCGGCAGGACTTGGCGAACCAGCGCCTGATCGCTGTGCTTGATGCGCAGCGCCAGGCTGTCGGTCACCCCGCGCCAAGCCTGGAAGTCATCGACCTCGGGATCCGGGTGCAGGTGTGGGGCGCGCACTGGGACGTGTCGTTCCTGCACGTCCAGGCGGCCGCCGCGGTAGCGCACACGCGGCTCCCCGGACAGTGCTCGCAGAGTCGCCGCGCAGAGTTCTTCGAGCTGTTGCTGGCGTTTCTCACGGCGTGGCGGCTGGTTCATGGTGGTTGTCCTTGCAGGGTCAGGCCAGGGCGAGCAAGGGCAGCGCCGACTCGCCCAGCTCCTGGTCGAAGCAGCGCTGGTAGTACTCGGCGACGATCGGCCGTTCAGCCTCATCGCACTTGTTGAGGAACGACAGGCGGAAGGCCAGCGCCGGGTCGCTGAAGATCTCCATATTCTCCGCCCAGGAAATCACGCAACGCGGCGACATCAGGGTCGACAGGTCGCCGGCGGCGAAGCCCTGGCGGGTCAGATTGGCCACCGCCACCATCGCCTCCAGCAGCGGCTCGCCATGCCGGGCGAGCAGGTGCGGCACCCGCGCGGCGACTATCGCGACTTCTTCGGCCTGGGGCAGGTAGTTCAGGGTGGCGACTATGTTCCAGCGGTCCAGCTGCGCCTGATTGAGCACCTGGGTGCCGTTGTACAGCCCGTTCAGATTGCCCAGGCCGACGGTGTTGGCGGTGGCGAACAGACGGAACCACGGGTGCGGGTGGATCAGCTGGTTTTGGTCGAGCAGATTGAGCTTGCCGTCGCGTTCGAGGATGCGCTGGATGACGAACATCACATCCGGGCGGCCGGCATCATATTCGTCGAAGATCAGTGCCATGGGCCGGCGCAGCGCCCAGGGCAGGATGCCTTCCTGAAACTCGGTGACCTGCTTGCCGTCGCGCAGGACGATGCCGTCCTTGCCGATCAGGTCCAGGCGGCTGATATGACCGTCCAGGTTGACCCGCGTGCAGGGCCAGTTCAGCCGTGCCGCGATCTGCTCGATATGGGTCGACTTGCCGCTGCCGTGCAGGCCTTGCAGCATCACCCGACGATTGCGGGTGAAGCCGGCGAGGATCGCCAGGGTTACTTCCGGGTTGAAGCGATAGGCCGGGTCGATCTCCGGCACCAGCTCGTTCGGCGTGAGGAGTACCGGCACGCGCATGCTGGAGTCGATACCGAACAACTCCCGCGCAGGGACCAGACGGCTGGCGGGTTCGATATTCAAGTCGGTCATGGATGTCGCCTCTGGGCCGGGGGTGGCCAGTGATTCTAGGGGCGTGGCCGAGACAGGAGAGGGACCAGTTACCGACGCCTGATGCGGCCAGTGACGGCTGGCGCCACGTCCGGGCGAAAACTGGCTCTATGGTCTGGCGCGGTGGCGGCTAAGGATGGTGCCAGACGTTAACCACTCGGTCGTAGTTGCCGAAAACCTTGAGAGGTCAATCAGATGTCCGCCGATACGCTGACGATCAAGCTGGACCCGGAGCTCCTCGCGCTGTTTCGCCGCTACCAGGCGCACACGCAGATCGCGCCAGAGTTCTATATCGACGAGCTGCTGGCCAAGACCCGGCCGACCCTGCAGGCCGTGGTCGAGGCGTTGGACGAAGCCGCCGGCGACCCCGAGGCCCTGGCTCAGTTGTTCGGCCGCAAGATGGCCAATCTGATGCAGCCCCCGTCCGATCGGGCCAGTGCCTGAGGCGGGTTCAGTTCAGCCTTTCGATTTTCTCGCGTATTTCCGCCAGCTTGGCCTCGACCACATTCTCCAGGTGCTGCACATCCTGTAGCAGCTCCTGCTTGGGCGAGAGTGGCTGTTCGGTGGTGCCGGTCAGCTGCTTGAGTTCGTCGAGGGCCTGCTGCAGTACCGGGCTGCAATCGGTCAGTTGCTGCCAGGCTTGGCTGTGACGGCTCTGCCCCGGAATCGAGTTGCGCGGGCGGGCGAAGGTGAACTTCTGGCTGTGTGGGCGCAAGGATGTGATGGGGCGTAGGTAATAGACCTTGAGCACGTCGCGGTCATGTTCGCGGCGCAGGCTGAAGCGGGAGATGAGTTCGAAGGAGCTGATGCCCATTTCTTTCAGGGTCGTAAAGTCGGTCATGGCAGGTATCTCGTCTGTCGTTAAGGCTGTCGTGGCTGGTCGGCTCCTGGGGCGCATATGCAACAGACAGCGGCAGGCCGGCTGTATCAGCAGGTCGCGGGGCTGTCTGGCGGGGTTTTTATTTTTGTTCAGGCCTCGGTCGTTGTGCCTTGTCGTGAGGCGGCAGGCTGGACCGAGGTGAGGAGGCCACTCTCGTCAAGCGAGAGGTGCGCGCAGTTTAACCAGCGTTGGCCGGTCGCCAAGAACCAACCCTGGGCGATCAATGGAGCCAGGCGCCGGCCCCGCCATTGCTGGATCAGTGGCCCTGGCAGCACTGGCTCTGGGGGCGGCAGCGCTTCCGGTTAAAGTTTTCTTTCATTTACGCAGCGTCCTTCAGCGTTCTATTCAGGAGTCCACCATGAGTCAGAGTTCCGTGTCGGCCAATAGCAAGAGTCTGAGCCCGATTTTGAGCGAGTCGGCCCAGGTCGATCAGCAGGCGATCCAGCCGTTTCCGCGTTCGCAGAAGATCTATGTGCAAGGCTCGCGTGCAGACATCCGCGTACCGATGCGCGAGATCAGTCTCGACGTTACTTCCACAGAGCTCGGCGGCGAGATCAACGCCCCGGTGCTGGTCTACGACACTTCCGGCCCCTATACCGATCCAGCCGTGACTATCGACGTGCGCCAGGGTCTGGGTGACGTGCGTTCGGCCTGGATCGACGACCGTGGCGACACCGAGCTGCTCGATGGCCTGTCCTCGCATTTCGGCCAGGAACGCCTGGTCAATCCCGAACTGACCAAGATGCGCTTCTCCCACGTGCGCAACCCGCGCCGGGCCAAGGCCGGCAAGAATGTCAGCCAGATGCACTACGCGCGCCAGGGCATCATCACCCCGGAGATGGAATACGTCGCCATCCGCGAGAACCTCAAGCTGGAGGAGG
>JAUYKV010000049.1 GCA_030699825.1 Pseudomonas sp.
GCACCGGAATACGGATGGTGCGGGCCTGGTCGGCAATCGAGCGAGTGATCGCCTGACGGATCCACCAGGTGGCATAGGTCGAGAACTTGTAGCCGCGGCGGTATTCGAACTTGTCCACCGCCTTCATCAGGCCGATGTTGCCTTCCTGGATCAGGTCGAGGAATTGCAGGCCGCGGTTGGTGTACTTCTTGGCGATCGAGATCACCAGGCGCAAGTTGGCTTCAACCATTTCTTTCTTCGCGCGACGGGCCTTGGCCTCGCCGATCGACATGCGCCGGTTGATGTCCTTGATCTCGGCCAGGGTCAGGTCGCACTCGGCTTGCAGGGCGACCAGTTTCTGCTGGCAACGCTGGATGTCGGCTTGCAGACCGCCGATGGCCTCGGCGTACTTGGCTTTGCCCTTGGCCAGTTGCTCGGGCCAGGTGAGATCGACTTCATTGCCCGGGAACAGGCGCAGGAAGTCGGCGCGCGGCATCCGTGCATCACGTACGCAGAGTTGCATGATGGCGCGTTCCTGGGCGCGCAGGCGCTCCAGGGTGCCACGTACGCGAACCACCAGCGCTTCATATTGCTTGGGCACCAGCTTGATCGGCATGAACAGTTCGCCCAGGGCTTTCAGCTCGGCGATGCCTTGCTTGCTGCTGCGGCCATGCTTCTTCACGGCCTTCTTGGCGATCTCCAGCTGCTCGGAGATGGCCGTGAAGCGGCGCAGAGCCTCTTCCGGATCCGGACCGCCATCGCCTTCTTCTTCCTCTTCGGCGTCGTCCGCGTCCTCGTCCTTGTCGTCCTTGTCCTTGTCCTCGTCCGTGCCGTCCTTGACCGGCACCGGTGCGGCGGCCTCGGCAGGAACACTGCCGTCGTCCGGATCGATATAGCCGTTGAGGACTTCAACCAGGCGGCCGCCTTCGGTGGTCACGCGGGTGTATTCGGCGAGGATGCTGTCGACGGTGCCCGGGAAGTGGGCAATAGCGCCCATGACTTCACGGATACCCTCTTCGATACGCTTGGCGATTTCGATTTCGCCTTCACGTGTGAGGAGCTCTACGGTACCCATTTCACGCATGTACATGCGCACCGGGTCCGTAGTACGGCCAATGTCGGTCTCGACCGCTGCCAACGCAGCCGCTGCTTCTTCCGCAGCCGCTTCGTCGGTATCGGCGTCGGCCAGCATAAGAGAATCCTTATCTGGCGCAACCTCGAATACGTTGATCCCCATGTCGTTGATCATGCGGATGATGTCTTCCACCTGTTCCGGATCTGAAATATCCTCCGGCAGGTGGTCGTTGACCTCCGCGTAAGTCAGGTAGCCCTGCTCACGACCAAGGGTGATCAACTCTTTGATACGAGACTGCTGTTGCGCTTTTCCGGACATAACACCCTATCCACTGAAGGTCTTGGCGGGCTAAAAACAAGCCGCGGATTATACCCGAATAAGACCCCTATGCGCCAGTTGGGCTCGGGATTACCGGTGATGCATTACGGCTCAGCAGGTTGCGCAGCTGGTTTTTTTCCTCTGCATTCAACTCACTTTGACGGGCTTTGTTGATCAAATGTTCCAGGCTGCGCTCGCGTTGGCGGGCCACAAGACTAGTTATAGTGTCAAAAAACTGTTGTTCAAGGTTGTCGGCTGAAATCAGCCACTCTTTTTCCGCCAGAGCCCGTAACAGGCGGCCCTGCTCGGTACCATGCCAGCGTGCGATCAGTTGCAGGGCGCGCAGTTTCGGGTTCTTTTGCAGTGCGCCGAGCAGGGCTACCAGCAATTGTGCGTAGGTGTCGTCTTCTGCGGCGAAGTGGCTGACGTCTTCGACATTCTGGGCCAGTTCGGGGTGATGCAGTAGCGTGCGCAGCGCGCTCAGGTGCGGCGATTCGACGCTGACGGCGGTGCGTGGTGCGCGTGGAGTGAAGTCGTCGCGGCCCTTTTTACTCCATTTGCCGCCTTCTTTCTTCCAGTCGCTCTTGCCCTTGCTGCGCTCGAAGCCCGCCGTTGGGGTGGGGTTTTCATATTCGTTGGGGCCGGCGGCTACATCATAGTAGGCGCTATCGGGGATTTCGCCATGATCCGGGTAGTAATCGCCGGGGGCTGGGCTGGTGCTGGAATGGGCGCTGCTCTTGGTTGCGGGTGCCATCTGGCTCAGGGTTTCGCCGCTGAGGCCGGTGATTTCGCTGAGACGCTGGCGCATCAGGGTGCGCAGGTTGTTGCCGGGGATCTTGTCGATCAGTGGCGCGGCCAGGGTCACCAGGTGGGCTTTGCCTTCGAGTGAGCGCGGGTCGGCCTCTTCGCTGAGTTGCTGGAAGAAGTAGTCGGCCAGCGGTTGCGCCTGCTGGTTGATGCGGGCGCGGAAGGCGTCGGTGCCTTCGCTGCGCACCAGGGTATCCGGGTCTTCGCCGTCGGGCAGAAACAGAAAGCGCGCGCGCCGACCGTCCTGCAGGCTGGGCAGGGTCGCTTCCAGGGCGCGCCAGGCGGCATTGCGCCCGGCCGCGTCGCCGTCGAAGCAGAACAACACGCTGGGGACGATGCGGAACAGGCGCTTGAGGTGTTCTTCGCTGGTGGCGGTGCCGAGGGTGGCGACGGCGTTGCGCAAGCCTTGCTGGGCCAGGGCGATGACGTCCATGTAGCCTTCGACCACCATGATCTCGTCGAGGTCGCGGTTGCTTTTGCGTGCCTCGAACAGGCCGTAGAGTTCCTGGCCCTTGTGGAATACCGGGGTTTCCGGGGAGTTCAGGTATTTCGGTTTGTCGTCGCCGAGCACCCGGCCGCCGAAGGCGATCACCCGGCCGCGGCTGTCGCGGATGGGGAAAATCACCCGGTCACGGAAGCGGTCGTAGCGTTTGATTT
Source organism: Pseudomonas sp. (assembly GCA_030699825.1). Taxonomy (GTDB): domain Bacteria; phylum Pseudomonadota; class Gammaproteobacteria; order Pseudomonadales; family Pseudomonadaceae; genus Aquipseudomonas. The sequence goes on from JAUYKV010000049.1 coordinate 2,837, forward strand.
TTTCCGGATTGTCGGCGTTTTCCACCAGCAGGCCGGCGTCGATCATGGCCTTCTGCTGCAGGCTGTCGCTGGCCAGGTGCTTGTGCAGGTTGTCCCAGCCGGGCGGGGCGAAGCCCAGGCCGAAGTCGCGGGCGATCTCGCCGGACAGGCCGCGGCCCTTGAGGTAGTCGACGGCGGCCTGGCGCTGCGGATGGCTCTTCAGGGCTTGGCGGTAGTACTCGGCGGCGGCGGTCAGCAGCGGGTAAAGCGGCGAGTCGGTGGGTTGGCGCGGTTTGCTGCTGTTGCGTCCGCCTTCTTCGCGCGGCACCTCCATGCCGGCGCGCTTGGCCAGATCCTCGACGGCCTGGGGGAAGTCCAGTTGGTCGTGGTCCATGACAAAGCCCAGGGCGTTGCCGCCGGCGCCGCAGCCGAAGCAGTAATAGAACTGCTTGTCCGGGCTGACGCTGAACGAGGGGGTCTTTTCTTTATGGAAGGGGCAGCAGGCGGTGTAGTTCTTGCCGGCCTTTTTCAGCTGGATGCGCGAGGCGACCACGTCGACGATATCGGTGCGGTTGAGCAGGTCATCGATAAAAGACTGTGGGATCAGGCCGGCCATAGGCGCTCAGGATACTGCCGTGCGAGGCGGCTGGACAAATATTACGGAAACTAAAAGACCCCGCGCCACCCGTGAGTGATGCGGAGTCCAAAAGCGAAGCCCGGCCGAGGCCGGGCATTCAGGCGTTGCGCTTGTAACTATGCGTGCAGGCGAAAGCCGCGGCGCTTAGTACAGGCGGACGCTGCGGCGCTGTTCGCGCTGTACTTTCTTGGCGTGACGCTTAACAGCGGCTGCTGCTTTGCGCTTGCGCTCGGAAGTCGGCTTTTCATAAAATTCACGGCTGCGAACTTCGGCCAGAACACCGGCTTTTTCGCAGGAGCGCTTGAAACGACGCAGAGCTACGTCGAAGGGTTCGTTCTCTTTAACTTTGACGGCTGGCATCCAGGGCGTACCTTCTTTATTACCGGGGGGTGTCGTGCTCCTGGCAAATGGCGCTGGAGAACGTACGTTTTTAAGGGTTGCGGATGTTACCGTCTCATCGCCAGGAATGCAAAGCCTCTGATCGAAAAGGGCTGGTCTGAGTCCGCCAGCGCCGATTATCATGCGCGCCTTCTGGCGTTTAGCCCCTCGATATCAAGGCGTTGCCCATGCTGGTACTGGGATTGGAAACTTCATGCGATGAGACCGGTGTCGCACTCTATCACAGCGAGCGTGGCCTGCTGGCCGATGCCTTGTTCAGTCAGATCGAGCAACACCGCATTTACGGCGGGGTGGTGCCCGAACTGGCCTCGCGCGATCACGTCAAACGCATGCTGCCGTTGATCCGCGAGGTATTGGCCGAGGCCAAATGCGTGCCGGGCGATATCCAGGCCGTTGCCTATACCGCTGGCCCCGGTCTGGTCGGGGCGCTGCTGGTGGGCGCCTCCTGCGCCCAGGCGCTGGCCTTCGCCTGGGGTATTCCGGCGCTTGGCGTGCACCATATGGAAGGCCACTTGCTGGCGCCGATGCTGGAAGAAAATCCACCGGCTTTTCCGTTCGTCGCTTTGTTGGTCTCCGGTGGCCATACCCAGCTGGTGAGGGTCGATGGCATCGGTCGTTACCAACTGCTCGGTGAGTCACTCGACGATGCCGCCGGCGAAGCCTTCGACAAGACCGCCAAGCTGATGGGCCTGCAATATCCGGGCGGGCCGGAAATCGCGCGGCTGGCCGAGCAGGGCACGCCGGGGCGCTTTACCTTCCCGCGGCCGATGACCGACCGGCCGGGGCTGGATTTCAGTTTCAGCGGCTTGAAGACCTTTACCCTGAATACCTGGCAGCAGTGCCGCGCCGCTGGCGATGACGGCGAGCAGACTCGCTGTGACGTCGCCCTGGCGTTCCAGCAGGCGGTGGTCGAGACCCTGACCATCAAGTGCCGGCGGGCGCTCAAGCAGACCGGGCTCAACTCGCTGGTGATCGCCGGCGGCGTCAGTGCCAACAAGGCGCTGCGTCTGGGGCTGGAAAAAATGCTCACCGAGTTCAAGGGGCAGGTGTTCTACGCCCGTCCGGCGTTCTGCACCGACAACGGCGCGATGATCGCCTATGCCGGCTGCCAGCGCCTCAAGGCCGGCCAGCATGAGGAGCTGAACATCAAGGTGCAGGCGCGTTGGCCGATGGAGCAGTTGCCGCCGCTCTAGTCGAAAGCCATAAGAGGGGTCGTCCCGTCTTCGACGCCGCGCTGTCGCGCAGCAAGCGGGGTGTTCGGGCCCCCTGTCGTAGGAGCGGCTTTAGCCGCGAAGCTTTGGCTGTGCCGCGAAGAATTCGCGGCTAAAGCCGCTCCTACACAAAGCGTCATAACCCATAGAATCAATGACATGCGGTTTTTTTGATGCGAGAAATAGCGGGCGCGCCGCCGTCGAGCCACACTTGTGGCTTGCAGCTGCTAGTTAAAAATGCCGCTCTCGGCCGTCGAACAGATCGCGTAGATTGCTGCGGTGTCGCCAGACGATCAGGCCGGTCACTGCACTCATCGGCAGCAATGCTTCGGGTTGTTGCCAGGCCAGCAATGGCAGGCTCAGCGGGGTGGCGATCAGCGCGGCCAATGAGCTGGTGCGGGTCAGGTTGAAGCTCAGTAGCCAGGCGCAGATGGCCAGCAGTGCCGCCGGCGGGTAAAGCCCCAGCAACATGCCGGCGGCAGTGGCGACGCCTTTGCCGCCATGGAAGCGAAAGTACAGCGGGTAAAGATGGCCGATCACGGCTGCGAGGCCCAGCCAGGCTTGTTGTTGCAGGGTCAAGCCGAGCAGGGCGCCGGCCAGGACCGGGAGCAAACCCTTGAGCAGGTCGCCGAGCAGGGTCAGGCCGGCCAGGCGTTTGCCGGCGACCCGCAGCATATTGGTGGCGCCGGGGTTGCCGGAACCACTGACGCGCGGATCCGGCCCACCGGCCTTGCGGCTGAGTAGAATGGCGAAGGACAGTGAACCGAGCAGGTAGGCGAGGATCGCCAGCAGCCAGAACATGGTAGCCGCTCCACAGTCAAGGAATGGCTGGATTCTAGCAGGCGCTTGAGAAAGGTAGCGAGCGTGGGCGATGGCTCGAGTGCAATAGCGCGTTGGCGTGCGGGGTCAGAGGGCAAAAGCGTGGTGTAGGCGTCGCAAATGAGCATTTAAACCTGATTTCAACGTCGTATAGTCGTAACAGTAGTTGTTACTCGGCCGGCCAGCGATAAGGTGCGGCTTTGGCGTGTTGTGGAGAGAGCGCTTGGACACAGTTTTTATTGATGGCCTGGAAGTGGACACGGTAATCGGCGCCTACGACTGGGAACGCAGCATTCGCCAGTGTTTGCGCCTGGATCTGTGCCTGGGTTGGGACAACCGGCCGGCAGCGGCTGGCGATGACCTGGGCAAGGCGCTCGATTACGCGGCGGTGTCGGCGCGGGTCCAGGTCTTTGCCAGCGAGGCGCAGTTCATTCTGGTGGAAACCTTTGCCGAGCGGCTGGCGGAGGTGTTGATGAGCGAGTTCCAGGTTCCCTGGCTGCGCCTCAGGCTGACCAAGCCCGGCGCGGTACCGGCCGCGATTGGCGGTGTTGGCGTGGAGATCGAGCGCGGATGTCGTTAATTCCCGTGGTGCTTGGGCTGGGCAGCAATATCGAGCGAGAGGCGCATTTGCAGGCCGGGCTCGATGCGCTGGCCGCTATGCTGGGCGACATGCGCTGCTCGCCGGTGTTCGAAAGTCAGGCGGTGGGCATCAACAGTGGACCCTTCTTCAATCTGGTGGTGGCGGGCTATAGCGAGCTGCCGCTGGATGAGCTGGATCGCCGGCTGAAATTCATCGAGGCGGACAACGGCCGTTATGCGCCCGAGCGCAAGGGCCTGCCGCTGGATATCGATGTCCTGCTGTATGGCGATCAGGTCGGCAATTTCGATGGCCTGGTGCTGCCGCGCGCAGAAATCCTGAAAAACGCCTTTGTGCTCTGGCCGTTGGCGCTGCTGCTGCCGGAGCGCCTGCACCCGGCGCAGCAGCGCAGTTTTGCCACACTGTGGCGGGCGGCGCAGATCGAGCAGCAACTTTGTCCTGTGCCATTCCAGTGGCGCGGAAGCGAACTGACTCCGACCGAGTTGCTCGCGGCATTCCCAAAATCCGCCTAGCAGGCTGTCGGGCTGCTAGGGCTCGCTGCGTGCATTCTCGGAGGCCGGCGCAAGGCTCGGCTTATGGCTCGCCTTGTAGGCCTTGAGTGCCTTGAGGCGCTCGTGCTTGAGCGCCTCGCCCAGTTCGGGGCCTTGCAGGCCCTGCTCCAGCAGCGGCTGTACCGCCACGGCACGAGCCGCCTGCATGGCGTCGCGCAGGTAATCGGCCTGCGGGTAGGCGCGTTGTTCCAGGCCGGCCCGTCCACGGGCATCCATTTCGCAGGCGGCGATGAACGCCTCGAAGCGCTGCGGGCGGCGAAACACATCGAAGTGCTGCAGCAGCTCCAGCAGGGTCGAGGCCTTCAGCTCCAGGGCGCGGTGGCCGTGGGTGTGGTATTCGCCGACCAGCAGGGCCAATTCCTGGCAGTCTTTGGGCGCCTTGCTGCGCGAATTGATCGCCCGGATCAGCTTCAGCCCGCGTCGTTCGTGGGCGATATGCCGGGGCCAGTCGGCTATCGGAGTCAGGCCTTTGCCGACATCGTGCAGCAGGCAGGCCCAGCGCACCGCCAGCGGCTGCCGGTGTTCGGCGCACTGATGCAGCACGCTGAGTACGTGCACGCCGGTGTCGATTTCCGGGTGATGGGCGGGTGGCTGTGGCACGCCGAACAGTGCGTCGACTTCCGGCAGCAGTGCTTTGAGTGCGCCGCAGTCACGCAGGACCTGGATAAACACATCGGGGCGAGGTTCGAGCAGGGCGCGGGAGATTTCCTTCCAACTGCGTTCGGCTGTCAGCGCCGACAGTTCGCCGGAGTCGCTAAGCTGGCGCATCAGCGCCAGGGTCTTGGGCGCCACGCGAAAACCCAGTGGTGCATAGCGTGCGGCGAAGCGGGCGACCCGCAGGACGCGCAGCGGATCTTCGGCGAAGGCCGGGGAGACATGCCGTAGCAGCTTGGCTGCGAGGTCGCGCTGGCCGCCATAGGGGTCGATCAGACGGCCCTGGTCGTCCTCGGCCATGGCATTGACGGTGAGATCGCGGCGGATCAGGTCTTCTTCGAGGCTGACGTCCGGGCTGGCGTAGAAGGTGAAGCCGCCATAGCCGCGCCCGCTCTTGCGCTCGGTTCGCGCCAGGGCATATTCCTCGCCGGTTTGCGGGTGCAGGAATACCGGGAAGTCGGCGCCCACCGGGCGGAATCCCTGCTCGTGCATCTGTTCGGCCGTGGCTCCGACTACCACCCAGTCGACTTCGCTGACCGGGCGTCCCAACAAGCGGTCACGCACTGCGCCGCCCACTTTGTAAATCTGCATGCCTGCTCCTCCGTTGCGCACAGCATAACGGCTGGAGGGCCTCAGCGGCCATGGCTTGCAAGCGAGAGTGGCGGCGGGTTTTCCAGGCCACGGTTGCGGCCAATGCCCCGTGCTGCGGTTCTGCGGCGCTTTTGTGGGAGGGGACTTGTCCGCGAATGGATATTGCCCGGGCCACGGTTCGCGGCCAAGGCCCCTCCTACGGTGCGGTGGTGCGGTGGTGCGGTGGTGCGGTGGTGCGCTTGCGAGGGCGGACGGGGAAAGCTGGCGCCAACAACCGCTCCCGGATGGTATCCGGCTGCATTCTCGTCACCCTGCTTGCCGCAAACGCTGTTGCTCGTGTCATCCAGGCTAATGGAGGGCGGCGGGGGGGGGGGGGCGATCAGTTCGGCGGAATGATCAGGTCGAGCCGCGGGTAGTCGCTGTCGTGATCGCTTTCACCCTTGGGCGGTACATGCTGGGTGTCGATCAATTTGTCGCCCTGCAGGGTCTCCAGGTGAATGTCGAAGCCCCACAGGCGGTGCAGGTGCTTGAGTACTTCGTCGGTGGAGTTGCCCAGGGGTTTGCGGTCGTGCTGCTGGTGGCGCAGGGTCAGTGAGCGGTCGCCGCGGCGGTCGATGCTCCAGATCTGGATGTTGGGCTCGCGATTGCCCAGGTTGTACTGGGCCGCCAGGGTCTCGCGGATGCTCTGGTAGCCGGGCTCGTCATGGATGGCCGGGACCAGCAGTTCATCCTTCTGGTCGTCATCGAGAATACTGAACAGCTTGAGGTCGCGGATCACCTTGGGCGACAGGTACTGCAGGATGAAGCTTTCATCCTTGAAGCTGCTCATGGCGAACTTGAGGGTCGTCAGCCAGTCGCTGCCGGCGATATCGGGGAACCAGTGCTTGTCCTCTGCGGTGGGCTCTTCGCAGATCCGGCGGATGTCGCGGTACATGGCGAAGCCCAGAGTGTAGGGATTGATGCCGCTGTAGTAGGGGCTGTCGAAGGGCGGCTGGTAGATCACGCTGGTGTGCGACTGGAGGAACTCCATCATGAAGCCGTCGGTGACCAGGCCCTCGTCATACAGGTCGTTCATCAGGGTGTAATGCCAGAAGCAGGCCCAGCCCTCGTTCATCACCTGGGTCTGACGCTGCGGATAGAAGTACTGGGCGATCTTGCGCACGATGCGGATCACTTCACGCTGCCAGGGTTCGAGCAGGGGGGCGTGTTTCTCCAGGAAGTACAGGATGTTTTCCTGGGGCTCCGAGGGGAAGCGCTTGTTGTCTTCCTCGCCGCGTTTGTCGGCCCCCTTGGGGATGGTGCGCCAGAGGTCGTTGATCTGTTTCTGCAGGTGCTCTTCGCGCTCCTTCTGCCGGCGCCGCTCCTCTTCGGCGGAAATCGGGTAGGGGCGCTTGTAGCGGTCGACCCCGTAATTCATCAGGGCATGGCAGGAGTCGAGCAGGTCTTCCACGGCATCGATACCGTGGCGTTCCTCGCACTGCATGATGTACTGCTTGGCAAACACCAGGTAATCGACGATCGAGCTGGCGTCGGTCCAGGTGCGGAACAGGTAGTTGCCCTTGAAGAAGCTGTTGTGGCCGTAGCAGGCGTGGGCGATCACCAGTGCCTGCATGCACATGGTGTTCTCTTCCATCAGGTAGGCGATGCATGGATCGGAATTGATCACGATCTCGTAGGCCAGGCCCATCTGCCCGCGCTTGTAGTTTTTCTCGGTGCTGAGGAACTGTTTGCCATAGGACCAGTGGTGATAACCCAGGGGCATGCCGACCGAGGCGTAGGCATCCATCATCTGTTCGGCGGTGATCACTTCGATCTGGTTGGGGTAGGTGTCCAGCGCATAGCGCTCGGCGATGCGGCTGATTTCGCGGTCGTAGGCGCCAACCAGCTCGAAGGTCCACTCCGAGCCGGTGGAGATCGGTTGACGATTCTTCACGGGTACGCTGCTGTCATGCGCTGTCATGTCACAAGCCTCCGCTGGAACAGTTCGCGGAACACGGGGTAGATATCGCCTGCCGAGACCAGCTGTTGCTGGGCGAAGGTGTCGTCAAAGGCTTCGCTGACCTGCTCGTACTCGAACCACAGCGCCTGGTGCTCGCGCGGGGTGATCTCGACGTAGGTGAAGTACTGCATGAACGGCATGATCTGCTTGATCAATATATCCCGGCAAATCGGTGAATCGTCGTTCCAGTTGTCGCCATCCGACGCCTGGGCGCCATAGATATTCCATTCGTTGGTGGGGTAACGCTCGGCCATGATCTCCTGCATCAGTTTCAGTGCGCTGGAGACGATGGTGCCGCCGGTCTCGCGGGAGTAGAAGAACTCCTCCTCGTCGACCTCCTTGGCGCTGGTGTGGTGGCGGATGAACACCACGTCGATCTTGTCGTAGTTACGCTTGAGAAACAGGTACAGCAGGATGAAGAAGCGCTTGGCGATGTCCTTGGTGGCCTGGGTCATGGAGCCGGAGACGTCCATCAGGCAGAACATCACCGCTTTCGAGCTGGGATTGGGCTGCTTGACCAGCAGGTTGTATTTGAGGTCGAAGGTGTCGAGGAAGGGCACGCGTTTTATCCGGGCCTGGAGCCTGTCGATTTCCGCTTCCAGCGCTTGAATATCGCCGAAGTTGTCCGGCTCTTCGCGCTTCAGGCGCTCCAGTTCGAGCTGCGCCTCTTTCAGCTTGGTACGGCTGCTGCCGGACAGGGCGATGCGCCGGGCATGGGCCGAACGCAGGGTGCGCACGATGTTGATCCGCGACGGATTGCCCTCGTTGCTGATGCCGGCGCGCACGGTCTTGAAGGTGTCGGCACCGGTCAGGTGGCGCTTGACCAGATTGGGCAGTTCGAGATCCTCGAACATGAAGTCGAGAAACTCTTCCTGGGTGATCTGGAAGACGAACTCATCCATGCCTTCGCCGCTATTGCTGGCCTTGCCCGCGCCGCGGCCGCCGCCACCGCCCGGCGGCCGCGGAATGCGTTCGCCCGCGATGAATTCCTTGTTGCCCGGGTGGACGATGGTCTGTTTGCCGCCGTGGCCGTGGTGAAACACCGGCTCATCGATGTCGCGCCCGGGAATGCTGATCTGTTCGCCATGCTCCATATCGGTAATGGAACGGCGGCTCACCGCCTCTTCGACGGCTTTCTTGATGTGCTCGCGGTAGCGCCGCAAGAAGCGTTGGCGGTTCACCGTGCTCTTGTTCTTGCCGTTCAGGCGTCGGTCGATCACATGGCTCATAGGGCCCCTCCGGGGAGCTGCAAGCCACAAGCCACAAGCTGCAAGAGCGGTTCAGTCCAGAACCTCCTGCTTGCAGCTTAAAGCTTGCTGCTTATGGCTGCATTACTGCGATTTGCGAACCCGCAGATACCATTCGGACAGCAGGCGCACCTGCTTGTCGGTATAGCCGCGCTCGACCATGCGAGTGACGAAGTCGTTGTGTTTCTGTTGATCCTCCTTGCTCGCTTTGGCGTTGAAACTGATGACCGGCAACAGGTCCTCGGTATTGGAGAACATTTTCTTCTCGATCACTACGCGCAGCTTCTCGTAGCTGAGCCAGGTCGGGTTCTTGCCGTTGTTGTTGGCCCTGGCGCGCAGCACGAAGTTGACGATCTCGTTGCGGAAATCCTTCGGGTTGCTGATGCCGGCCGGTTTCTCGATCTTCTCCAGCTCCTCGTTGAGCGCGACGCGGTTGAGGATCTCGCCGGTTTCCGGATCGCGGTATTCCTGATCCTGAATCCAGAAGTCGGCGTAGAGCACGTAACGGTCGAAGATGTTCTGCCCGTATTCGCTGTAGGACTCCAGGTAGGCGGTCTGGATTTCCTTGCCGATGAACTCGATATAGCGCGGCGCCAGGTACTCCTTGATGAAGCGCAAATAGCGCTCACGGGTTTCGGCGGGGAACTGCTCCTGTTCGATCTGCTGCTCCAGCACATAGAGCAGGTGCACCGGGTTGGCGGCGATCTCGTGGGGGTCGAAGTTGAACACCTTGGACAGGATCTTGAAGGCGAAGCGGGTCGACAGGCCGTTCATGCCTTCGTCGACGCCGGCGTTATCGCGGTATTCCTGGATCGACTTGGCCTTGGGGTCGGTGTCCTTGAGATTCTCGCCGTCATAGACGCGCATTTTCGAGTAGATATTCGAGTTTTCCGGCTCCTTCAGGCGACTCAGTACCGAGAACTGGGCGAGCATCTTCAAGGTGTCCGGCGCGCAGTGGGCCTTGGCCAGGGAGCTGTTGAACAGCAGCTTGTCGTAGATCTTGATTTCGTCGGTGACGCGCAGGCAGTAGGGCACCTTGACGATGTAGATGCGGTCGATGAACGCCTCGTTGTTCTTGTTGTTGCGGAAGTTGTGCCATTCCGACTCGTTGGAGTGGGCCAGCAGGATGCCGCTGTAGGGGATCGCCCCCAGCCCCTCGGTGCTGTTGTAGTTGCCTTCCTGGGTGGCGGTCAGCAGTGGATGCAGCACCTTGATCGGCGCCTTGAACATTTCGACGAATTCCATCAGGCCCTGGTTGGCCCGGCACAGGGCACCGGAATAGCTGTAGGCGTCGGCGTCGTTCTGCGGGAATTCCTCCAGCTTGCGGATATCCACCTTGCCGACCAGGGCGGAGATGTCCTGGTTGTTCTCGTCGCCCGGCTCGGTCTTGGCGATGGCGATCTGGTTGAGAATCGAGGGGTACAGCTTGACCACGCGGAACTGGCTGATATCACCACCGAACTCGGTCAGGCGCTTGGTCGCCCAGGGCGACATGATGCTGCTCAGGTAGCGCTGCGGAATGCCGTATTCCTCTTCGAGGATGGCGCCGTCCTCGTCGACGTTGAACAGGCCGAGCGGCGATTCGAACACCGGTGAGTCCTTGATCGCATAGAAGGGCACTTTTTCCATCAGGTGCTTGAGCTTTTCTGCCAGCGACGACTTGCCGCCGCCAACCGGACCGAGCAGGTAGAGGATCTGCTTCTTCTCTTCCAGACCCTGGGCGGCATGGCGGAAGTAGGAGACGATCTGGTCGATGCATTCTTCCATGCCGTGGAAGTCGGCGAAGGCCGGATAGCGGCGGATCACCTTGTTGGAGAAGATTCGCGACAGCCGTGAGTTGCTTGAGGTATCGAGCAATTCAGGCTCGCCAATCGCCAGCAGCAGACGCTCTGCAGCCGTGGCGTAGGCGCTGCGATCCTGTTTGCACAGTTCGAGATACTCCTGCAGGGAGTATTCCTCCTGCCGAGTCGCCTCGAAACGTTGCTGGAAGTGGCTGAATATGCTCATAACTTCACCTCGCTCGATGCTTGGAGCCGCCGTGGCATCGGTCGTGCGGGTGCGGGTGATCGGCTGACACATCAGCCTAGGAAAATCCCCCAGAACACCTAAAGGTCTTACCGATGGCCCGGATGCCGGCTAGCCGGCTCTACCTTGATTTTGGATGGCCTGAACTAAAGGATAGTTCGGAATCGGCAAGGACAAGTGGCAACGAACGATATCAGGATATTACCGCTGCTCAGGGGCGGGCGGTAGCCCAGTGTTAGCGTGGTCTGGCGCGGTGAATAAATATTTATTCGTCCGACTTTTGCGCGGTTTCTTCCGGGAAAGTTGCGCGCCACAGTTCGAAGCCGCCATCCAGGCTGTACACCGCGCTGAAGCCTTGGCCGACCAGGTAGGCGGCGGCACTCTGACTGGAGTTGCCGTGGTAGCAGGTGACGATCAGCGGCAGATCGAGATCGGCCTTGGCGATGAAATCATGCAGCGAATGATTGTCCAGGTGCTGCGAGCCTTTGATATGGCCGGCGGCAAAGCTCTGCGGATCGCGGATGTCGACCACGACGGCGCCTTGCTGGCGCAACGCCTGTGCTGCGGACGGGGGGATACGGGTGAACTCGCTCATGCATGCACCTCACTGCAGTCACAGCGGTGGCGTTCGCCGCTGTCGATATTCAATAGGGTCATGGCGCCGCCCCACACGCAACCGGTGTCCAGGGCGAACAGGCCGGGTTCCTCGCAGCGTCCTTCCAGGGCCGCCCAGTGGCCGAAGATGATTTTCTGAGCGCGGGTCTTGCGCTGTTTGTGGCTGAACCAGGGCGCATAACCGGGCGGCGAACTGGCGATGCCTTCCTTGCTTCTCAGGTCCAGGGTGCCATCCGCCGTGCAGAAGCGCATGCGCGTGAAGTAGTTGGTGATTACCCGCAGGCGGTTTACGCCATGCAGATCCTTGTTCCACTTGGCCGGCTCGTTGCCGTACATGCCATCGAGGAACAGCGGAAAACGCGCGTCGTCGAGCAAGGCTTCCTCAACCTCGGCCGCGCGCCTGAGGGCTTTGGGCAGCGACCACTGCGGCGGGATGCCGGCATGCACCAGGACGATGTCGCGCTCGGCGTCATAATGCAGCAGTTTCTGCCGGCGCAGCCAGTCGAGCAGGTCGGCGCGATCGGGGGCGTCGAGAATCTCCTGCAGGGTGTCGCTTTTCTTCAGGCGTTCGATATTGCACGCAACGGCCAGCAGGTGCAGGTCATGGTTACCCAGTACGCAGGTCAGCGCATCGCGCATCTGGTAGAGGAAGCGCAAAGTGGCGAGCGATTCGGGGCCGCGGTTGACCAGGTCGCCGACCAGCCACAGGCGATCTTTGGCTGGATCGAATGCGACCCGCTGCAGCAGGCATTGCAGGGGTTTCAGGCAACCTTGCAGGTCGCCGACGGCATAGGTCGCCATCAGTGCAGCGAGCCTGGAACCGCCAGGCGGAATGGCGCGATCAGGGCGTCGAACTGCTTGCCGTCTTCGGCGCGCATCTGGTAACTGCCCTGCATGGTGCCGACGCGGGTGGCCATGACGGTGCCGCTGCTGTAGGTGTGGCGCTCGCCGACTGCGATCAGCGGCTGTTGGCCGACCACGCCGGCGCCACGCACCTCCTGCACACGGCCGTCGCCATCGGTGATGAGCCAGTGGCGCGACAGCAGTTTGGCCGGCAACTGGCCCAGGTTGACGATGGTCACGCTATAGGCGAAGGCGAAGCGATTCTGCTCCGGCTGCGACTGTTCCGGCAGGTAGCGGGTGGTGACGCTGACGTCGACCTGGTAACGGGGATCTGACATTGACTCGTACTCGGTAAGCTGAAAACCAGTCTAGCTGGGTCGCTCGAGGCTGGGTTGCGCGGCCAGCCGATCGGCCAGGCGGACGAAGGCGGCCAGGTCCAGTTGTTCCGGGCGCAGGCTGCCATCGACGCCGGCCGCCTCGATCTCATCGGCACTGAGCAGCGCCTTGAGCGTGTTGCGCAGGGTCTTGCGCCGCTGATTGAAGGCCTCGCGCACCACGTTCTCGAGCAGGCGGTGATCCTTGGCCGGATGGGGCAGCACGTCGTGCGGCACCAGGCGGACGATGGCCGAGTCGACCTTGGGCGGCGGATTGAACGCACCGGGGCCGACATTGAACAGGTGTTCCACCCGGCAGTGGTACTGCACCATGATCGACAGGCGGCCCCAGTCCTTGCCGCCCGGGCCGGCGGCCAGACGCTCGACCACTTCCTTCTGCAACATGAAGTGCATGTCGCGGATCAGGGCGGCGTTGTTCAGCAGGTGGAAGATCAGCGGGGTGGAGATGTTGTACGGCAGGTTGCCGACCACGCGCAGGCTGTGCGGTGCGGGGTCGAGGCTGGCGAAGTCAAACTTCAGGGCGTCGCCCTGGTGCAGCTGGAAGCGCGGTTCGGCGGCAAACCTGGCATTGAGGATCGGGATCAGGTCGCGGTCCAGTTCGATCACGTCGAGCTGCGCGCCGCTGTCGAGCAAGCCTTCGGTGAGGGCGCCCTGGCCCGGGCCGATTTCCAGCATGCGTTCGCCTTCACGGGCGTGAATGGCGCGCAGGATGCGGTGGATGACCCCGGCGTCGTGCAGGAAGTTCTGGCCGAAACGCTTGCGCGCGCGGTGTTGGGGGTGTTCGGACATGAAGCAGCTCCAAGCCTCAAGCTGCAAGCATCAAGCAAGCGCTGAAAGCAGTAATGCAAAGACGCGCAGCTTACCAGTTGCGCCCGGTAACGGCACCCCGCCTGGCTTGCAGCTTGCAGTTCAGCGGCGGCTGGCGGCCATCTGGTAGGCGGTTTCCAGGGCGACCTGCAGGCTGCCGCTGTCGACCCGGCCGCTGCCGGCCAGATCCAGGGCTGTGCCATGGTCGACCGAGGTGCGGATGATCGGCAGGCCCAGGGTGATATTGACCGCGGCGCCGAAACCCTTGTATTTGAGTACCGGCAGGCCCTGGTCGTGGTACATCGCCAGCACGGCGTCGCAGTGCTCGAGGTGCTTGGGGGTGAACAGGGTGTCGGCCGGCAGCGGGCCGACCAGGTCGATGCCTTCGCCGCGAAGCCGCTCGAGGGTCGGTTCGATCACCTCGATTTCTTCGCGGCCGAGGTGGCCACCTTCGCCGGCGTGCGGGTTGAGGCCGCAGACCAGGATGCGCGGCCGGACGATGGCGAATTTAGTGCGCAGGTCATGGTCGAGGATGCGGGTAACCCGGAGTAGCCGCTCGGCGGTAATGGCGGCGGCGACATCCTTGAGCGGCAGGTGGGTGGTCACCAGGGCCACGCGCAGGCCGTGGGTGGCGAGCATCATCACCACCTGTTCGCTGTGGGTCAGTTCGGCGAGAAATTCGGTGTGCCCGGAGAAGGGGATGCCGGCCTGGTTGATCACGCCCTTGTGCACCGGCGCGGTGATCATGCCGGCGAAATCCCCGTCGAGACAGCCCTGGGCGGCGCGCCTCAGGGTTTCCAGGACATAGCCGGCATTGGCCGGGTCCAGTTGGCCGGGCAGCACGGCTGCCGTCAGCGGCGTGTCCCAGACGTACAGGCTGCCGGCCGCCGCGGGAGCGCTCGGCCAGTGGCCGGGGCCGACCTCGAGCAAGCGAATGTCCAGGTTCAGGCACTGAGCGCGCGCGGCTAGCAGGTCACGGCTGGCAATGGCGATCAGCGCATGGGGTTGCGCCTGGCGAGCGAGCAGCAGGCAGAGATCGGGGCCGATGCCCGCCGGCTCGCCAGGGGTCAGGGCGAAGAGCTGTTGTGCAGTCATGGTCAGGTTCTCGGTTGTGCCTTCCGGGTGGGCATCGAGGCGGGCGGTGCCAGTGTACGCCGCGTCGCCGCGGAACGAAAAAGGCGATGTACCCGTTATCTGTTGCATGAGAGATAAGGTTTTTGTAGGAGCGGCCGGGCGGCGTTCCGTTTCATCCGTGAAAATCTTCGAAACACTGACATTGTTTCGCGGCTAAAGCCCCTCCCACAAGGTTGCGATCTGGCTCAACAGTTAATGTAACCTGATTAGCAATGAACCTCAGCCGTCCGAATCACCCGCTGCGGGTGCGGCCCACAGCGGGCAGCGGCGACGATCAGGCGCGTATGCAGTGTGCTGAGATCGAATCGGCGATTGAAGCGATAGGTGAAAGCGGCGAGATA
>JAUYKV010000060.1 GCA_030699825.1 Pseudomonas sp.
TATCGTAAGGCTGCATCACCACACAACCTTGCTCGGCCCAGTATTGTTGCAGGGTGAGGATCAAGTCTTGGAAGGTGCGCACGGCAGGCGTAGTCTGGCTCACGGAAAATTCACCTGTTGGGGCTGCGACAGAAAGGGCGGGAGTATACCCCAATCCACGCGGCCTCCACCGCCCAGGAAGGCCCTATGCCCCGCTGCTTCTGGTGTACCGACGACCCGCTCTACCAGGCCTATCACGATCAGGAATGGGGCGTGCCGCAACGCGACCCGCAGGCGCTGTTCGAGTTATTGCTGCTCGAAGGCTTCCAGGCCGGACTTTCCTGGATAACCGTGCTGAAGAAGCGCGAGCGCTACCGCGAGGTACTGTTCGGCTTCGACCCCCGGCGCCTGGCCGTGATGAGCGATGAGTACCTGGAAAGCCTGATGCAGGACCCCGGCATCATCCGCAACCGCCTGAAACTCAAGGCCGCGCGGCAGAATGCCCAGGCCTGGCTGCGCCTGGAGGATCCGCCGGCGCTGCTCTGGTCGTTCGTCGGCGGCCAGCCGAAGATCAACCACTTCAGCGAGCGCAGCCAGATGCCGGCCGTCACCCCTGAAGCCGAAGCCATGAGCAAGGCCCTGAAGAAGGCCGGCTTCACCTTCGTCGGCCCGACCATCTGCTATGCCTATATGCAGGCCACGGGCATGGTCATGGATCACGCCACCGATTGCGACCGCTATGCCGACCTGTGCCGTGCCTAGCGGGGATGGTGCGACCCCGCAGGTCGGGTGCAACCCACCTGGGTCATCCGCGTGAATGGCGGGTTGCATCCACCCTACGTCCTTGGCATTGCTCGGCCCTGGCCACTCTTGGTTACACTAGGCACCTTTTGCTCTTGCGGAGTTGTCTGTGGAAAAGCTCAAAGGTGCCTTGGTGGTGGGTTTTCTGCGTCTGTTCGCCCTGCTGCCCTGGCGTGCGGTGCAGGCGGTGGGCAATGTCATCGGCTGGCTGATGTGGAAGCTGCCGAACAGCTCGCGCGAGGTGGTGCGGATCAACCTGGCCAAGTGCTTCCCCGAACTGGACGAGGCCGAGCGCGAGCGTCTGGTCGGTCAGAGCCTCAAGGATATCGGCAAGACCCTCACCGAAAGCGCCTGCGCCTGGATCTGGCCGGCACAGAAATCCATCGGTCTGATCCGTGAGGTCGAGGGCCTGGAAGTCCTCGAGGAGGCCCTGGCCAGCGGCAAGGGCGTGGTCGGCATCACCAGCCACCTGGGCAACTGGGAAGTGCTCAATCACTTCTACTGCGCCCAGTGCAAACCGATCATTTTCTACCGGCCGCCCAAGCTCAAGGCGGTCGACGAGCTGTTGCGCCAGCAGCGAGTGCAGTTGGGCAACCGGGTAGCGCCCTCGACCCGTGAAGGCATCATCAGCATCATCAAGGAAGTGCGCAAAGGCGGCGCCGTGGGCATTCCTGCCGACCCCGAGCCCAGCCTGTCGGCGGGAGTGTTCGTGCCCTTCCTGGGCACCCAGGCGCTGACCAGCAAGTTCGTCGCCGGCATGCTCACTGGCGGCAAGGCCCGCGGGGTGTTTCTGCATGCCCTGCGCCTGGCCGATGGTTCCGGCTTCAAGGTGATCCTCGAGGCCGCGCCGGCGCAGATGTACAGCGACGATGTGGAAACCGCGGTGGCGGCCATGAGTGCGGTCATCGAGAAATACGTCCGCGCCTACCCGAGCCAGTACATGTGGAGCATGAAACGCTTCAAGAAGCGCCCGCCAGGCGAGCCCAAGTGGTATTGAATTAAGGCGTCCGCTCGACACCTTTGCCCCATTGACGCTCGGATTTTCCAGGACTTTGCGTTATTAATCGCAGCTCAGCCTCTCAGGACGGTCACCACTATGCCCAGTCAGCGCCTGCATCCACGTACCTCGATGAAGTGCCGGATCAAGATCTGTCATCCGAGTTTCGGTGAAGTGGTGGCGCAAACCCGCGACCTGTCCGATGGCGGTGTTTATGTCAAACACCCGGATCTGCTGGCCCTGCCCCAGGGCACGATAGTCACGGGCCAGGTGCAGGACCTGCCGATCGAGGCGCCGGTGCTGCAGATGGAGGTGATGCGGGTCGACGCCGAGGGTATCGGCCTGCGCTTTATCGAGCGTTGACCCGCCGTCCGCGGCGCTTAAAAACTATCCAGGCGGTCAAGGAAACGCTCATATCGATGATGGGTTACGGCGCGTTTGTTCTGCTGACAGCAGGTCAATTTGTGGGCGCCTAACCTACGCGGCCCGACCCATCGGTCTGAATTTATTCGAGACCTTCGATCATTCCATGCGGAGCGTGGAAACGATGGAAATACCCGATACGTAGGAGCGGCTTTAGCCGCGAATTCTTCGCGGCTAAAGCGGAACGTCGCCCGGCCGCTCCTACAGGTGCCCACAAGCCGACAGACACCATTGCATCCAGCCTGCTGCTCTTCGTGCCGCTCTACGGCATGCTGCTCGGCGCCATCGCCCGGGCCGTGTCCAAGCGCGTGGCGCGGTCTTCCCGAGTCTGACGGCGGTGCAAGCCGGGTGATCGACGGCTGCTAGGGTTGCTGCTGGTGTTTATCCAGCTTGCGCAGGAATACCGTTATTTCCTTTTCCGCCTGCTTGTCGCCATGCTCGCGGGCCGCTTGCAGGCCCTGCTCCCAGGCCTGGCGGGCCGCCAGCGCTTGCTCGGCGGCCAGCAGCGCCTTGCCCAGCAGCTTCCAGGCGGCCGAATATTTGGGGTCGAACTCGACGCAACGCTGCAGGTGCTCGGCGGCGCGCGCCGGCTCGCCGGCATCCAGGTAGCCCTTGCCCAGGCCGAAGCGCAACAGGGCGTTGTCCGCGCCCTTGGCCAGCATTTTTTCCAGGGATTCGAGCATAAAACCTCCGAGTAGGAGCGGGGGGAACGCCTAGTTCCATACCCGCGAAGCTCTTGCGTTGCCCGGCTCGCGGGCATGGCCCGACCCGATCGCTTAGAAAAACGTTGGGGCTCAGAAAAACGTCAGGCCGACCTGGAACAGGCGTTCGACATCGCGGATGTGCTTCTTGTCCACCAGGAACAGGATCACATGGTCGCCGGATTCGATCACCGTGGCATCGTGGGCGATCAGTACTTCCTCGGCGCGGATGATTGCGCCGATGGTGGTGCCCGGCGGCAGCGGGATGTCCTTGATGGCGCGGCCGATCACCTTGCTCGACTTGGCGTCGCCGTGGGCAATCGCCTCGATAGCTTCGGCGGCGCCGCGGCGCAACGAGTGCACGCTGACGATGTCGCCACGGCGCACGTGGGTCAGCAGGGTGCCGATGGTGGCCAGCTGCGGGCTGATGGCGATGTCGATCTCGCCGCCCTGCACCAGGTCGACATAGGCCGGGTTGTTGATCAGGGTCATTACCTTGCGCGCGCCGAGGCGCTTGGCCAGCAGGGACGACATGATGTTGGCCTCGTCGTCGTTGGTCAGGGCGAGGAAGATGTCGGCGTCGTTGATGTTCTCCTCGACCAGCAGATCCTTGTCTGAGGCGCTGCCTTGCAGGACCACGGTGCTGTTGAGATTTTCCGAGAGGTAGCGGCAGCGCGCCGGGTTCATCTCGATGATCTTCACCTGGTAGCGGCTCTCGATGGCCTCGGCCAGGCGCTCGCCGATATGCCCGCCGCCGGCGATCACGACTTTCTTGTAGCTGACCTCTAGGCGGCGCATCTCGCTCATCACCGCGCGAATATGGCCCTTGGCGGCGATGAAGAACACCTCGTCGTCGGCCTCGATCACAGTATCGCCCTGGGGAATGATCGGCCGATTGCGGCGGAAGATCGCCGCCACCCGGGTGTCGACGTTGGGCATGTGCTCGCGCAGCTGACGCAGTTGCTGGCCGACCAGCGGGCCGCCGTAGTAGGCGCGCACGGCCACCAGTTGGGCCTTGCCCTCGGCGAAGTCGATCACCTGCAGCGAGCCGGGGTATTCGATCAGGCGCTTGATGTAGTTGGTCACCACCTGTTCCGGGCTGATCAGCACGTCTACCGGGATCGACTCATTGCAGAACAGGCCGGAGTGGGTCAGGTAGGCGGCCTCGCGCACCCGGGCGATCTTGGTTGGGGTGTGGAACAGGCTGTAGGCCACCTGGCAGGCGATCATGTTGACCTCGTCGCTGTTGGTCACCGCGATCAGCATGTCGGCATCGTCCGCACCGGCCTGGCGCAGCACCGTGGGGAAGGAGCCGCGGCCCTGGACGGTGCGGATATCCAGGCGATCGCCGAGGTCGCGCAGACGATCGCCGTCGGTGTCGACCACGGTGATGTCGTTGGCCTCGCTGGCCAGGTTTTCCGCCAGGGTGCCACCGACCTGACCGGCGCCGAGAATGATGATTTTCAAACGATCACTCCTATAGGGTGGGGAGACGCGGCGATCTTGCTCAGCTTGGCATAGTAGAAACCATCGTGGCCGTCGATTTGCGGCAGGAGCTGGCAGCCATGGGTTGGTTTGAGGCCGAAGTCGGCGCTTATCTCCAGCTCGCGTGCGCTTGGCGTGCGGGCGAGAAAGGCGGCGATGGTGTCGCTGTTTTCCATTGGCAGCACCGAGCAGGTGGCGTACAGCAGGATGCCGCCGACTTCGAGGGTCGGCCACAGGGCATCGAGCAACTCGCCCTGCAACTGGGCCAGGGCTGGAATATCCGTGGCCTGGCGGGTCAGCTTGATATCCGGATGGCGGCGGATCACCCCGGTGGCCGAGCATGGCGCGTCGAGCAGGATGCGCTGGAACGGCGTGCCGTCCCACCAGGCCGCGGTATCACGACCGTCGGCGGCGATCAGTTCGGCGTCGAGGTTGAGGCGCTTGAGGTTTTCGCGCACCCGCACCAGGCGCTTTTCTTCCAGGTCCACCGCCACTACGCCGGCCAGTGCGGGCTCGGCTTCGAGCAGGTGACAGGTCTTGCCGCCCGGTGCGCAGCAGGCATCCAGCAGCCGTTGCCCGGGCGCCAGTTCGAGCAGCTCGGCGGCTAGTTGCGCGGCCTCGTCCTGCACGCTGACCCGGCCTGCGGCAAAGCCCGGCAGGCCGGTGACATCGCAGGCCTGGCCCAGGCGGATACCATCACGGCTATAGCGGCAGGGCTCGGCGGCAATGTCGGCGGCGTGCAGCTCGGCCAGGTAGTCGTCGCGGCTGCCGAGGCGCCGATTGACCCGCAGGATCAGCGGCGGATGGGCATTGTTGGCCGCGCAGATGGCTTGCCATTGCTCCGGCCACTGGGCTTTCAGGGCTTTCTGCAGCCAGCGCGGATGGGCGCTGTGCAGCACCGGATCGCGGTCCAGGCTGGCAATAATGCTTTCGCTGTCGCGCTGGGCGTTGCGCAGCACGGCATTGAGCAGGCCCTTGAGCGAAGGCTTCTTCAACTTGTCGACACAGGCCACCGTCTCGCCGATGGCGGCGTGGGCCGGAATACGGGTGTAGAACAGCTGATACAGGCCGATCAGCAGCAGCGCCTCGACGTCACGGTCGGCCGCCTTGAAGGGTTTTTGCAGCAGCTTTTCGGCGATCAGCGCCAGGCGCGGCTGCCAGCGTGCGGTGCCGAAGGCCAGATCCTGGGCCAGGCCGCGGTCGCGCTGCTCGACCCTGTCCAGCAGCGGCGGCAGGCTGCTGCCCAGCGAGGCCTTGCCATTGAGCACCACCGCCAGGGCGCGGGCGGCAGCCAGGCGCGGGTTCATAGACCGAGCACCAGGCCGGCGGCGAACTGCTCGCGGCGGCTGTTGTACAGCTCACTGAAATTCAGCGCCTTGCCGCCGGGCAATTGCAGACGGGTCAGGCGTAGTGCGCCTTGGCCGCAGGCCACCGTCAGACCTTGCTTGTCGGCCGCCAGGATGGTGCCGGGGGCACCAGCGCCCTCGCCCAGCTCGGCGGCATGCACCTTGAGCGCTTCGCCATTCAGCGTGCTGTGGCAGATCGGCCAGGGGTGGAAGGCCCGTACCAGCCGCTCCAGTTCCACTGCCGGGCGCGTCCAGTCCAGGCGTGCCTCATCCTTGTTCAATTTGTGCGCGTAGGTCGCCAGGCTGTCGTCCTGCACTTCGCCTTGCAGCGTTCCGGCGGCCAGGCCGGCGATGGCCTGGATAACCGCCTGCGGGCCGAGAAGGGCCAGACGGTCGTGCAGGCTGCCGCCAGTGTCGTCGTCGGCGATCGGTGTGCGCACTTTCAACAGCATCGGCCCGGTGTCCAGGCCGGCTTCCATTTGCATCACGGTAACCCCGGATTCGCTGTCGCCGGCTTCGATGGCGCGCTGGATCGGCGCCGCGCCGCGCCAGCGCGGCAGCAGCGAGGCGTGACTGTTGAGGCAACCCAGGCGCGGGATATCCAGCACCGCCTGCGGCAGGATCAGGCCGTAGGCCACCACCACCAGCAGGTCGGGCGCGAGCGCGGCCAGCTCGGCCTGGGCCGCCGGGTCGCGCAGGGTCTGCGGCTGCAAGACCGCTATCTGCCGCTGCACCGCGAGTTGCTTGACCGGGCTGGCGGCGAGCTTCTGCCCGCGACCGGCCGGGCGATCCGGCTGGCTATACACCGCAACGATCTGGTGAGGGCTGTCGAGCAGGGCCTTGAGGTGTTCGGCGGCGAACTCCGGGGTGCCGGCAAAGACGATGCGCAAAGACTCGGGCATGGGTTCTCGCTAATCACTACTGAAAAAGAAAAAGGCTTGCCGCGGCAAGCCTTCTATCAAGGTGTGGTTCAAGCCTGCTGGCGATGTTGCTTTTCCAGCTTCTTCTTGATGCGGTCGCGTTTGAGGTTGGACAGGTAATCGACGAACAGCTTGCCGTTGAGGTGGTCGCACTCGTGCTGGATGCACACCGCGAGCAGGCCTTCGGCGATCAGCTCAAAGGGCTGGCCATCGCGGTCCTGCGCCTTGATCCTGACTTTCTGCGGGCGGTCGACGTTTTCGTAGAAGCCCGGCACCGAGAGGCAGCCTTCCTGGTATTGGTCCACTTCGTCGGTGAGGGTCTCGAACTCGGGGTTGATGAATACCCGCGGTTCGCTTCTGTCTTCCGACAGATCCATCACCACCAGACGCTTGTGCACGTTGACCTGGGTCGCGGCCAGGCCGATGCCGGGGGCCTCGTACATGGTTTCAAACATGTCGTCGATCAGCTGACGCAAGGCGTCGTCGACCATGTCCACCGGCTTGGCGATGGTGCGCAAGCGTGGATCGGGAAATTCGAGGATGTTTAATATAGCCATATGCGTTTGTGATGCACTTGTGGAATAAAGTCAAAATCCGCTGCTAAGATGATGAGCAGCATTGAAAAACGGCTTCACGCCGCAGTACTACTGGGTTTAGTCGCGGCGCTAGGGCGCTCCACGTGAAGACACATAATAAAGGGATTCACCGCATGAGGAAATCACTACTCGCCCTGCTGTTGCTTGCCGCTAGCGGCTTGGCCCAGACCGGTATGGCCCAAGCCGAAGTGCAACTCAAGGACGGTCACCCAGACCGTTATACCGTGGTCAAGGGCGATACCCTGTGGGATATTTCCGGGCGATTTCTCCGCCAGCCATGGAAATGGCCGGAAATCTGGCACGCCAACCCGCAAGTGGAAAACCCGCACCTGATCTATCCCGGCGACCTGCTCAGCCTGGTCTATGTCGATGGCCAGCCGCGCCTGATGCTCGATCGTGGCCAGTCGCGCGGCACCATCAAGCTGTCGCCGCAGGTCCGCAGCACGCCGATGGCCGAAGCCATTCCGACCATTCCGCTGGGGGCGATCAACAGCTTTCTGCTGAGTAACCGCATCGTCGATACCCCCGAAGCATTCGAGAGTGCACCCTATATAGTCGCCGGCGA
The DNA here is from genome assembly GCA_030699825.1 of Pseudomonas sp. Lineage (GTDB taxonomy): Bacteria > Pseudomonadota > Gammaproteobacteria > Pseudomonadales > Pseudomonadaceae > Aquipseudomonas. The sequence continues at coordinate 7,814 of JAUYKV010000060.1, forward strand.
CGCCGAGCGTGTGGTCAGCGGGGCCGGCGATCGGGTCTATGCTCGCGGGCTGTTCGATGAAGCCGCACCGGTATACGGCATCTTCCGTCAGGGCAAAACCTACGTCGATCCGGACACCCAGGAGTTTCTCGGGATCAACGCCGATGACATCGGCGGCGGCGAGATCATTGCCGAAGAAGGCGATATCGGCACCATGAACCTGACCCGCACGACCCAGGAAGTGCGCCTCGGCGATCGCCTGTTCGCCACTGAAGAACGGGCCATCAACTCGACCTTCATGCCCAGCGAGCCGAGCAGCGAAATCAACGGCTTGATCCTCGACGTCCCGCGCGGCGTGACCCAGATCGGCCAGTTCGACGTGGTCACCCTGAACAAGGGCGCGCGTGATGGCCTGGCCGAGGGCAACGTGCTGGCGGTGTACAAGACCGGTGAAACCGTGCGCGACCGGGTCACTGGCGAAGCGGTGAAGATCCCCGATGAGCGCGCCGGTCTGCTGATGGTGTTCCGCACCTACGACAAGCTCAGTTATGGCCTGATCCTCGGTGCTAACCGCCAGCTCGCCGTGATGGACAAGGTGCGTAACCCGTAACGCCCCCGACTCCGGTCGCGCGATGGCGCGGCTGGCGTTTCCGCTGCACCGCTACCTGCCACCCGCAACCCGCTCGAGGTTGGCGGGTGCGACCGATCAAGGATGATCGCCATGGCGCAATGCCCCAGCCACTGCATTTCCCCCGCCGAACTCGAAGCCCGCCTGCGCCTGCACAGCCTGCCGGAGCTTGGGCCGCGGCGTTTTCGCAAATTGCTCAGCGCCTTCGACAGCGCCTCCGCGGCCCTCAGCGCGCCAGCCAGTGCCTGGCGTTCGCTGGGCTTGCCGGCCGCCTGCGCCGAACCGCGGCGCAGCAGCGAGGTGCGTGAGCGCGCCGCCGCTGCCCTGGTCTGGCTGGAGGCCGAGCGCCATCATCTGTTGATGTGGGACGACCCCACGTATCCGGGGCTGCTCGCCGAACTCAATGATGCACCGCCCCTGCTCTACGTGGCCGGCGATCCGCGGTTGCTCGAGCTGCCGCAACTGGCCATGGTCGGCAGCCGCCGCGCCTCACAGCCGGGGCTGGATACCGCGCACAGCTTCGCCCGCAGCCTGGCTGCCGGTGGCTTCGTGATCACTAGCGGCCTGGCGTTGGGCATTGATGGCGCGGCCCATCGAGGCGCACTGGATGTGGCGGGCAAAACCATCGCGGTACTCGGTACCGGCCTGCAGTGCCTGTATCCGGCGCGGCACCGGCAATTGGCCGCGGACATCGTCGAGCATGGTGGCGCGCTGGCGTCCGAGTTGCCGCTGGATTGCCCGCCGCACGCGAGCAATTTCCCGCGGCGCAACCGCATCATCAGTGGCCTGTCCCTCGGCGTGCTGGTGGTCGAGGCCAGTCCGTCCAGCGGCTCGCTGATCACCGCGCGGCTGGCGGCTGAGCAAGGCCGCGAGGTCTATGCCATTCCCGGTTCGATCCACCACCCCGGCGCGCGCGGCTGTCATCAGTTGATCCGCGACGGCGCCGTGCTGGTGGAAAGCATTGCGCATATTCTCGAAGCGCTGCGCGGCTGGCAGCTGCAGCCGCCGTTGGCGAGCGAGGCGAGCCCGGTTCAGCGCTTCGAGCACCCGCTGCTCGACCTGCTGCATGCGGCGCCGCACAGCAGCGAAGCCCTGGCGGCAGTCAGCGGCTGGCCGTTGTCGCAGGTGCTGGCGGCCCTCACCGAGATGGAGCTGGATGGCCATATCGCCTGCGAAGGTGGACGCTGGGTGGGCCGCGCCCGCTAGCTTGGATACACTGCGGCATTTTACAGGCCGTTGAAAAATGTAGGCGAGGCAGCCAAGACAAGGCAAAAATGGCCGAAAAAGCGGAGTTTACGTGTTGTAAATGAGCATTTTGAGGCCATTTTTAACGCAGTATTGGCAACGTAGATAGTTTTTCAACGGTCTGTTAGCGGGAGAGCAGTGAATGGTTAGCCGTTGGCAGATACAGCAGGCAGCGCGCGTGGTGCGGCAGGGTGGAATAATTGCTTACCCGACCGAGGCGGTGTGGGGCCTGGGCTGCGATCCGTGGAACGAACTCGCGGTGGAACGACTCCTGGCGCTGAAAGAGCGACCAATGAACAAGGGCCTGATTCTGGTGGCGGACAGCATTGGCCAATTCGATTTTCTCCTCGAAGATCTGCCGGAGATCTGGCGAGACCGCCTGGCCAGCACCTGGCCGGGACCAAATACCTGGCTGGTACCGCATCAGCAGCGCCTGCCCGAGTGGATCACCGGCGAACACAGCAGCGTCGCCTTGCGCGTCAGCGATCATCCGCTGGTGCGCGAACTCTGCGCCCTCACCGGCCCGTTGGTGTCGACCTCGGCCAATCCGGCCGGACGCCCGGCGGCCCGCTCGCGCCTGCGAGTCGAGCAGTACTTCCCGCGGCAACTGGACAAGGTGCTCGGTGGTACCCTGGGCGGGCGCAAGAACCCCAGCCTGATCCGCGACCTGATTAGCGGCGATGTGATCCGACCGTCCTGATTGAACGCGGCGTATGCGCAGGCCGGCTGCAATCCGGGAAGATGACCCCGGATTGCGCTGCACTTATCCGGGCTACGGGGCTTTCTTACGGCTTACGACTTGTAGCTGCTCTTAAGGCAGCAGAATGGTCGAGCCGGTGGTCTGCCGGGCGCTTAGCGCCGCTTGTGCAACTGCGGCATCCTTGAGCGCATAGCGGTTGCTGATCTCCACCTTGAGCTGACCGCTTTCGATCATGCCGAACAGTTCGTCGGCCATCATCTGCAGGCGCTCCGGCGTATCGGCGTAGCCGGCCAGAGTCGGGCGGGTGACGAACAGCGAACCCTTCTGCGCGAGGATACCCAGATTGACGCCGCTGACCGCGCCCGAGGCATTGCCGAAGCTGACCAGCAGGCCGCGCGGGGCGACGCAGTCGAGGGAGATTTCCCAGGTGTCCTTGCCGACTCCGTCATACACCACCGGGCACTTATAGCCATCGGTCAGCTCCAGCACGCGCTGGGCGACGTCCTCGTGGCTGTAATCGATGGTCGCCCAGGCGCCCTGCTCGATTGCCCGCGCGGCTTTCTCGGCCGAGCTGACGGTGCCGATCAGCTTGACCCCCAGCGCCTTGGCCCACTGGCAGGCGAAGGAGCCGACGCCACCGGCGGCGGCATGGAACAGGATGGTTTCGCCGCCCTTGAGCGGGAATGTCTGGCGCAACAGGTACTGCACGGTCAGACCCTTGAGCATCACCGCCGCGGCCTGTTCGAAGCTGATCGCGTCAGGCAGCTTGACCAGCTTGCTCGCCGGCAGCACGTGCAGTTCGCTGTAGGCGCCCAGCGGGCCGGTGGCGTAGGCCACGCGGTCGCCGACCTGGAACTGGCTGACCTGCGCGCCGACCGCCTCGACGATCCCCGCGCCCTCGTTGCCCAGGCCCGACGGCAGCGCCGCTGGCGGATACAGGCCACTGCGGAAGTAGGTGTCGATGAAGTTCAGGCCGATCGCCTGATTGTGCACGCGGACCTCGTGGGGGCCGGGTGCGGCTGGCTGGTAGTCGCGGTACTCGAGGACTTCGGGGCCGCCGTGGCTGCTGAATTGAATATGCTTGGCCATACAAGGCTCCTTGCTGCAGGGGGTTCGACCGAACCGCCGATGAGGGCGGCTGGGGTGCGTCGGGGTATCTATCCAATCCTGTCGCTCGAGCGGCGTCAACTGCGAGGACGATGAACCAAATGTTATGCTTGGCACCGATTTCGCCGGCCGGGCAACCCCGACTGGCCTGACTGCTTTGCAAGGTGGTGCCGTGAGTGACCGTACCGAGGCCGTGAAGGCCTATCTGCTCGACCTGCAAGACCGTATCTGCGCCGCCCTGCAAGCCGAGGACGGCGGCGCCGAGTTCTTCGAGGATAGCTGGCAGCGCCCGGCCGGCGGCGGCGGGCGCACGCGGGTGATCGAGAACGGCGCGCTGATCGAAAAGGGCGGGGTCAACTTCTCCCACGTGTTTGGCGACGGCCTGCCGCCATCGGCCAGCGCCCATCGACCCGAACTGGCCGGTCGCGGCTTCGAGGCGCTCGGCGTGTCCCTGGTGATCCACCCGGAAAACCCCTACGTGCCGACCTCCCACGCCAACGTGCGCTTCTTCAGCGCCGAGAAGCCGGGCGAGGAGCCGGTCTGGTGGTTCGGTGGTGGCTTCGACCTGACGCCCTATTACGCCAATGAAGAAGACTGCGTGCACTGGCACCGGGTCGCCTTCGAGGCCTGCGCGCCCTTCGGCGCCGAGGTCTACCCGCGTTTCAAGGAATGGTGCGACCGCTACTTCCAGATCAAGCACCGCGGCGAGCCACGCGGGATTGGCGGCCTGTTCTTCGATGATCTGAATCAGTGGGACTTCGACACCAGCTTCGCCTTTATCCGCGCCATCGGCGATGCCTATCTGGCGGCCTACCTGCCTATCGTGCAGCGGCGCAAGCTGAGCCCCTACGGCGAGCGCGAGCGCGAGTTCCAGGCCTTCCGCCGGGGTCGTTATGTCGAGTTCAACCTGGTCTACGACCGCGGCACCCTGTTCGGCCTGCAGTCCGGCGGGCGTACCGAGTCGATCCTCATGTCGCTGCCGCCGCAGGTGCGCTGGGGCTACGACTGGAAGGCCGAACCGGGCAGCGAAGAAGCGCGCCTGACCGAGTACTTTCTGACCGACCGCGACTGGCTGGAAGGCGCGTAGGTCGTGATACGTAGGATGGGTCGGGCCGCGCAGGTTAGCCGCCAGCGCTACACTCGAATCAAGGCAGCGGTTTTGCGTGCGGCGTAACCCATCAATGCGTTGTGCCTGCCGACGCCGTGTTGGGTTACGCGGCGTCTTATACCGTTGTATATATCTGATGAGTGAGTGCGCCGCTAACCCAACCTACGAGCTGGCTGGCTCCTACAGAAGGCCCTATCGATAGAGGATTCCCCATGGACCGCTACGGCGTATTCGGCAACCCCATCGCGCACAGCAAGTCGCCGATAATTCACCGGCTGTTCGCCGCGCAGACCGGCGAGCAGCTGAGCTACGAGGCGCTGCTCGCGCCGCTGGACGACTTCGCCGGTTTCGCCCGGCACTTCTTCGTCGCGGGCAAGGGCGCCAACGTCACCGTGCCGTTCAAGGAGCAGGCCTTTCAGTTGGCCGACAGCCTGACTGCGCGCGCCCGCCGCGCCGGCGCGGTGAACACTCTGAAGAAGCTGGATGATGGCAGCCTGCTCGGCGACAACACCGACGGCGCCGGGCTGGTACATGACCTGACGGTCAACGCCAGTTTCGGCCTGCGCGGCAAACGCATCCTCCTGCTGGGCGCCGGCGGGGCCGTGCGCGGGGTGCTCGAGCCCCTGCTGGCGCAGCAGCCGGCGGCCCTGGTGATCGCCAATCGCACGCTGGCCAAGGCCGAGCAACTGGCTCGCGAGTTCGCCGACCTGGGGCCGGTGGTGGCCTGCGCTTTCGACCGGATCGATGCGCCGGTCGATCTGATCGTCAACGGCACCTCGGCCAGCCTGGCCGGCGAGCTGCCGCCGCTGGCGGCGAGCCTGATCAGGCCCCATCACACGCTGTGCTACGACATGATGTACGCCAGGCAGCCAACCGCCTTCAACCGCTGGGCCGCCGAGCAGGGCGCGGCGCACACCCTGGATGGCTTGGGCATGCTGGTCGAGCAGGCCGCCGAGGCGTTCTTCCTCTGGCGCGGGGTGCGCCCGGACAGCGAGCCGGTACTGGCCGAGTTGCGCCGCTCGCTCGCGACCTGAATACCCCGTTTTTTGGCGTAGATGTAGGTTGGGTTAGCGGCGTGCCCGGCTCACCCGAATAGCACTACGATCAAAGTCGCCGCGTAACCCAACGCAGTGCCGGCGAGCTCATCGCCACGACGGCCCCTGCCGGAATCGCGTTGGGTTTCGCGCAGCCCAGCCTGCCTGAGCCTAATCCTCGAACTGCACCGGGCACAGCTCGGCGCCTTCGAGCTTCTGGATTTCCTCGATCACCTGGGGCCGGGCGCGGCGCAGGATCAGGCGGCGATCCTCCGCGAGCAGCCGCCGCGCCTCCTGATGGAGCATCTCCACCCCGGCGTAGTCGATGAAGTTGACGTGGTGCGCGTCGATGATCACCCGCTCGCCCTTGCTGCGCTGGATGAGCTGTTGCAGGTAGTGGCAGGCGCCGAAAAAGATCGAGCCCTCGACGCGCAACAGTTCTTCCTCGCCCTCCTGCCAGAATTTCACCCGCGGCTGCGAGGTGCGCTTGAGGTAGAAGAACAGCGAGGCCAGCACCCCGGCATAGATCGCCGTCTGCAGCTCCAGCAGCAGGGTGGCGAGCAGGGTCAGCAGCATCACCAGAAACTCCGAGCGGCTGACCCGGAACAGCGCGCGCACCCCGGCAACATCCACCAGGCCCCAGCAGATCAGGAGGATGCTCGCGGCCATGCTCGGCAGCGGGATGTGCGCGATCAGGTTGGCGCCGAGCAGGGCGAACAGCGCCACCAGCAGTGCGGAAAACACCCCGGCCAGGGGCGAGCGTGCGCCGGCCTGCAGGTTCAGCGCCGAGCGGGTGAAGGAGCCGGCCGACAAGGAGGCGGAGAACCAGGGGCCGATCAGGTTCGACAGACCCTGGGCGCGCACTTCCTGGTTGGCGTCGAGAAACTGCTGGGATCTGCCGGCCAGGGCGCGGGCGATCGACAGGCTGGTGACCAGGCCGAGCATGCCGCAGGCCACCGCCGCCGGCAGCAGCTGCAGCACGCTCGCCAGCTCGAAGCGCAGCGGGCTGAACGGCGGCAGGCTCCCCTCGAAGGCGCTGACCAGGGCGATGCCGCCGAGCTGGGCCGGCCACGCCAGCACGACCAGGCTGCCGGCGACGATGCCGATCAGCAGGGCTGGCAAGCGCGGCCACAGGCGCCTGACCAGCAGGCTGACGCCGAGGGTGAAGCCGGCCACGGCCAGGGCGCGCCAGTCGGTTTCCGCCAGGTGCTGGCCAATATTGAGCATGGTCGCCAGCGCCGTGGCCTGGCTGGGCACGCTGATGCCGAGCAGGTTGGGCAACTGGCCGAGGGCGATGACCACGGCCGCGCCCAGGGTGAAGCCGAGCACCACCGAGTGCGAGACGAAATTCACCAGGGCACCGAAGCGCAGCAGGCCGAGCAGCCACTGGAACAGCCCGGCGAGAAAGGTCAGCAGCAGGATCAGGGCGATAAAGTCGTCGCTGCCGGGCGTCGCCAGTGGGCTGACGCTGGTGAACAGGACGATGGAAATGGCCGCGGTCGGCCCGCAGATCAGGTGCCAGGACGATCCCCACAGGCAGGCGATGATCACCGGCACTATGGCCGCATACAGGCCGTACTCGGCCGGCAGCCCAGCGATCAGGGCGTAGGCGATTGATTGCGGCAAGGCCAGGATGGCGCCACTGAGGCCCACCAGCAGATCGCTGGCGAGGCTGCGCTTGCTGGTGTTGGGCAACCAGCGCAGGAACGGCAGCAGGGTCTGGCGGCTGGGTAGCGGCATGCGGTGTCGCTCTTCGGTGGCGTGGACAGTGCTTGTACGATGCTCGCGTGGGCGCCCGCTGCGGGGGAGATCGGTGCGCAGCGGTGGGATCAACCCTACGCAATCCGGACGGTTAATTCAAAGCCGGTTCGGCGGCCGATGTCTTCGCGGATGACATCAACCCCCCGGCAAGGCGCCGGCGGTTCATCCTGGCGATTCCTGGCAGGCACCTGTCTGCGCAGTATCACAGCACTGCCTGAGCGTCAGCCCACTGCCGCAGCGGCAGGGTCGATTGAGGTCGGATCCCGGACTGCTGCGGCGGGAGGCCAGTAGCGGCATGATCGAGGCCGCGGGGCGGCCATGGCGAATGAAGTGCGCCATCGTGTCAAGAAAGGGGCCTGCATGGGTGAAGAATCGGCGGTAGGCGGCGCAGAAATAGTTGAGCCCTTCCTCTGCGCTGGCGCTGTTCGCCAGGAAGCGGTGCTTGGGACAACCGCCATTGCACGCGAAGCGGTATTCGCATTCGTGGCAACGGCGCGGCAGGCTCGTGCGCTTGTCCTCGCCGAAGCGGCGTAACGCCGTGCTGGCGGCCAGCTCCCCAATCGGTTGCTGCATGATGTTGCCGAGGCGGTATTCGGGATAGACATAATGGTCGCAGGCGTAGAGGTCGCCATTGTGTTCAAGTGCCAGGCCCCGCCCGCAGGTTTGCGCGAAGATGCATAACGCGGCGGGTCCACCCAGCCACAGGCCCAATTGTACGTCGAAGAGTTGAACGAAGACCCGCCCGACGTCGTGGCGAACCCATTCGTCGAAAATGGCGCAGAGGAAATCCCCGTACTCCAGGGGGCGCACGCTCCAGGGTGTTACTTGCATGGATCCGTTGTCCGGCACGCCCTCCGCCGGGCCGGCGAGGCATCCCTGCGGGCCGCTGCGTTCGACTACCGGAATAAATTGCATGAAGGTCACGCCGCACTCGCGCAGGAAGCGGTAGACCTCGAGCGGCTGGCTCACGTTGTCGTGGTTGACCGTCACCAGCACGTTGAACTCGACCTGCTGCGCCTGCAGCAGATCGAGCGCCGCCATGACCCGGGTAGAAGTCGCGTGGCCGCGCCGGTCGCGGCGATGGTTGTCATGCAGGCTGGGCGGTCCGTCAATGCTGAGGCCGACCAAAAAATTATGCTGGCGCAAGAACTTCGCCCATTGCACGGTCAGCAAGGTGCCATTGGTTTGTAGCGTGTTGCGGATCGTTTTGCCTGCGGGCAGGTACTGTTCTTGCAGCTTCACGATGCGGGCGAAGTAGTCGAGCCCGAGCAGGGTTGGTTCGCCGCCCTGCCAGGAAAACCAGATCTCGGGAACCCCGGCGGCGTCCTGCGAGGCGATGTAATCGGCAATGAAGCGTTCGAGCACGGCGTCGCTCATCCGGAACTTCTGCTCCTGCGGATAGAGACGCTCCTTCTCGAGGTAATAGCAATAAGTACAAGCGAGGTTGCAGCGCGGGCCGATCGGCTTGCTCATGACATGAAAGGGCCCTGCCGCGGGTTGTCCGGCAATGGATGACATCAGGGTTTCCTCGTGCTGTTGTGCTTGTCATGGGAGCCGGCGGCCGCGCCACGCGATTGAATCAAAGGCGCGCTTTCACCGCCGCCAGACCGTTGCCGCCATCGCGGCTGCTGACACCTTGCAGCCAGCCGTCGAGAACCGCCGGATTGGCCTGCAGCCAGGCCTTGATCGCTTCGGCATTGCTCGCCTGCTTGCTCAGCACCTTGTCCATGATGGCGTTTTCCATCTCCTGGGTGAAACTCAGGTTGCTCAGCAGCTTGCCGACATTCGGGCACTCTGAGGCGTAGCCCTTGCGGGCCAGGGTGTTGACGCTGCCGCTTGCACCGAAGTATTTCTCGCCGCCCTTGAGGTACTGCATGTCGTAGTTGACGTTCATCGGGTGCGGGGTCCAGCCGAGGAACACCACGAACTGCTCGCGTTTCACCGCGCGGCCGACCTGCACCAGCATCGCCTGCTCGCTGGACTCCACCAGCTTCCAGTCGCCCAGGCCGAACTCGTTGGCGGCGATCATCTGCTTGATCGACTCGTTGGCCGGCGCGCCCGAGGCGATACCGTAGAGCGTCTTGTCGAACTGGTCGGCGTGCTTGTCCAGATCGGCGAAGGTCTTCACTCCGGCTGCATAGGCATAGGAAGGCACTGCCAGGGTGTACTCGGTGCCGCTGAGATTTTCATTGAGCTTGTCCACCTCGCCGGTGGCCACGAACTTGTCGTAGTTGCTCTGCTGCGCCGGCATCCAGTTGCCGAGAAAGACATCGACCTGGCCCTTGTGCATACCGGCGAAGATGATCGGCACGGCGAGGATTTGGGTCTGCACCCTGTAGCCCAGGCCATCGAGCAGGAAGCTGGCGATGCCGTTGGTCACGGCGATATCGCTCCAGCCCGGATCGCCCAGTTTCACCGTGCTGCAACTGGCGTCTTCGGCCTGGGCGTGGAAGGTGCCGGCGGCCAATAACAGCCCGCCGAGAAATACTCTGGCTGATTTGTTCATGGGTTGTTTCCCCTTTTGTTTTATTGGTTGTAGTTGCACACGGGTTGTCTGTCGCGGCCGGTCTGCCCCGTCACACCTGAGGGTAACGGGCGCGGCGTTCGAGGTCATCGAGGTCGATGTGGTTGCGCATGTACTGCTGACTAGCGTCGACCAGCGGTTGGTGATCCCAGCTTTTCAGCCGGCCCATGGTCAGCGCTTTGGCGACCAGGCGGCGACGGCGCTGGCTGGCCAGGGTCGCCTGATGGATGGCCGGCATATCCCAGCGCGTGCGCGCCTCGGCAATGAACTCGGCCAGCAGCGCCTGGTGCTCGGCGGAGTCGGCGAGGTTTTCACGCTCCTGCGGGTCGTGGCGCAGGTTGAACAGTAGCAACGGATCCTGCTCGGAGTAGATGAACTTCCAGTCGCCGCGGCGGATCATCATCAGCGGGGCGTTGCTGCCTTCGGCCATGTATTCGCCGAGCACCTGATCGTGCCCGCCCTCGCCCTTGAGGTGGCTCAGCAACGAATGGCCATCCAGGGCCAGGTCGGCCTCGACCTGGCCGCCGGCCAGTTCCACCAGGGTCGGCAGCAGGTCCATGGTCGACACGCACTGGCCGATCCGTTGGGCGGCGAAGCGCTTGGGCGCATGCACCAGCAGCGGCACACGGGCCGACATTTCGAACCAGTGCATCTTGTACCAGAGACCGCGCTCGCCGAGCATGTCGCCGTGGTCGCCGGAGAACACGATGATGGTGTCATCGGCGAGGTTGCAGTCCTCGAGGGTCTTCAGCAGCTTGCCGATGTTCGCATCGACGTAGCTGCAGGCGCCGAAGTAAGCGCGCCGCGCGTCCTTGATCTTGTCTTCGGGCAGGGTCTTGCCCCACAGGTCGACGGCCTTGAGCAGGCGCTGCGAATGCGGATCCTGCTCGGCCTGGTCGATGACCTGGGCGGGTAGCGGGATATCGACGCCTTCGTACAGGTTCCAGAACTCTTCGGGAATGCAGTAGGGGTCGTGGGGGTGGGTCATCGACACCGTCAGGCAGAACGGCTGGTCGGGATTCATGCGCACATGGTCGTACAGGTATTGCTGCGCCTTGAACACCGCCTCCTCGTCGAAGTCCAGCTGGTTGCTGCGCACACACGGGCCGGCCTGCAGCACCGAAGACATGTTGTGATACCAGCTCAGGCGCTCCTCGGGCGCATCCCAGTTCACCGCCCAACCGTAGTCGGCCGGGTAGATGTCGCTGGTCAGGCGCTCCTCATAGCCATGCAGCTGGTCCGGGCCGCAGAAGTGCATCTTGCCCGACAGCACCGTGTGGTAGCCAAGGCGGCGCAGGTAGTGGGCGTAGGTCGGCACATCGGCGGGCAGGTCGGCGGCGTTGTCATAGGCGCCGATCTTGCTCGGCAACTGGCCGCTGACCATGGCGAAGCGCGAGGGCCCACAGAGCGGGCTGTTGCAATAGGCGGCGTCGAACACTACGCCCTGTTCGGCCAGGCGCACCAGGTTGGGCATCTTGATCGGCGATGCCGCATCGTGAATCGGCAGGATAGGTGCGGCCATCTGATCGGCCATGATGAAGAGGATATTCGGGCGTTTCATAAGTGGCCGTATTCCATATTAAAGATTTATGCGACATTGCTGTTTCGATAATCAGGCCTGGAAAAATCTGGGTAAACCCGCGGTGAATACATGACTCGGATAACAACAGCTTATGTTTAAGAGCACCGCCGGGCTGTCCCTGGATGTGCTGCGGGTGTTCGAGTCCTCGGCCCGTCACCTGAGCTTCACCGCTGCCGCCGCCGAACTGGGCAGCAGCCAGCCGGCCATCAGTCAGCAGATCAAGCGCCTCGAACAGCAGTTGGCGACCCGGCTGTTCGACCGCGTCTACCGCGGCATCGTCCTCACCGAGGCCGGCGAACTGCTGCTGCGCTACGTCCAGGATGGCCTGCACAGCCTCGATACCGGCCTGGCTGCGGTCGCGGCCGGGCAGCAGCATGAGGTGTTGCAGGTGGCCACCGACTTCGCCTTGGCCGCCTATTGGCTGATGCCCAGATTGCAGCGTTTTCATCGGCTTCATCCGGAGGTGGATGTCAGCCTGATCACCAGCGCCCGCGACCTGGCCGCGCTCCCCGCGGAGATCGACGTGGCCATCGCATTCGGCGATGGCCGTTTCAAGCACGGTGAGGCCCATCTGCTGTTTCACGAGGAGGCGTTCCCGGTGTGCAGCCCGCAGTTGCTCAAGGGACGGACCTTGCCGCTGGCGCCGACGGCATTGGCCGAGATGCCCCTGCTGCACCTGCGCCCGGAAATGCGTTCGCGCTGGTTCGACTGGAATGGCCTGTTCCGCGCGTTTGCTATCGCCGAGACACCCAGCCCGGGGATGCTGCGTTTCGACAACTACACCCTGCTGATTCAGGCGGCCATCGCCGGCCAGGGCGTGGCCATCGGCTGGCGTCATCTGGTCGATGAACTGCTCGATCAAGGCCTGCTGTGCCGCCTGTGCGCCGGCGAGGTGCGCTCCGACTTCGGCTATTACGTGGTGCTGCCCGAGCGCAAGCGCCGCCAGCGCCTGACCCAGTACTTCGTCGACTGGCTCAAGCTGGAACTGGCGCGGGAAGGCTCATCGGTCTGAGGGTTTTTTCACAAGCTCTGCAAGGTTCCGCCGAACGGCCACAATGCAGCGGCATGGGCGACCTACACTGCAATGATGGTCGAGTTCCGTATACTGACGCGGTCGGTAGCCGCTGCTCTGACTCTTCCCCACTCAACCCAGTGAATTTCCCCGTGAAAATCCGTCATTCGATAGTCGGTCTGTTGCTGATCTGCAGCGGCCTTGGAATTGCCTCGAACAGCCTGGCCGCCGGCCAGGCGCCGACCCCGCAGCAGCTTGCAGCCGGCAGCGCCCTGCTGGTCGACCTGCAGACCGATCAGGTGCTCTATTCGAGCAATCCGGACATGGTGGTGCCGATCGCCTCGGTGACCAAACTGATGACCGCCATGGTCGCGCTGGACGCCCAGTTGCCGCTGGATCAGCAACTGCCGATCATCATTCGCGATACCCAGGAGATGAAGGGGGTGTTTTCGCGGGTGCGGGTGGGCAGCGAGGTCAGCCGCCGCGACATGCTCCTGCTCGCGCTGATGTCCTCGGAGAACCGTGCGGCGGCCAGCCTGGCGCACCATTACCCGGGCGGTCATGTGGCCTTTGTCGCGGCGATGAATGCCAAGGCCCGGGCGCTGGGCATGAGCCGCAGCCACTTCGTCGAGCCGACCGGCTTATCGGAGCACAACGTCTCCACCGCCCGCGACCTGGTGCTGCTGCTCAAGGCCAGCAAAGACTACCCGCTGATCGGCGAACTGAGCACCACCCGGGAAAAAACCGTGGCCTTCCGCAAGCCCAACTACAGCCTGGGCTTTCGCAATACCAACGGCCTGGTGCGCAAGGCCGACTGGAGCGTGCAGACGACCAAGACCGGCTTTACCAATGCGGCCGGTCACTGCCTGGTCATGCGCACGCAGATGGCCGGCAAGCCGGTGGCCTTCGTGGTGCTGGACGCCTTCGGCAAATACACCCACATGGCCGACGCCAACCGCCTCAAGCGCTGGCTGGAAACCGGCAAAGTCACCCCGGTGCCCGCCGCGGCGATCAGCTACCGCAAGCAGAAAATGGCGCAGCGCCAACTGCAGGCATCGCAGTAGTAGCCGGCTCCCAGCAATCCGTAGGGTGGGCCGGGCGGCGTTTCGCTTGGCTATGTACCAGTTATGTGTTGATGGCAATACGTAGGGTGGGCTTCAGCCCACCAAGGCGCCAATTTAGCGGCGGTGGGCTGAAGCGGATCGCCGCCCGGCCCACCCTACGCCCACCCTTCACCCTACATTCGAGGTCTACTGCCGCGCGCCGCGCACGCCTGCGGCCAGTTCGCGGCACAGGCTGAGTACGCCCTCGATTGCCTGGGCATCGTTCTCGGCATTGGCGATCTGGTCGATCAGCGCCGAGCCAACCACCACGCCGTCGGCCAGGCGGGCGATGGTCGCCGCGTGCTCCGGGGTGCGGATGCCGAAGCCGATGCTGATCGGCAGGTCGGTGTGGCGGCGCAGGCGGGCCACGGCCTGTTCGACATGCTCCAGGGTCGCCGCACCGGCACCGGTGACGCCGGCCACCGAGACGTAGTAGACGAAGCCGGAGCTGCCGCCCAATACCTTGGGCAGGCGCGCGTCGTCGGTGGTCGGGGTGGTCAGGCGGATGAAATCCAGACCCGCAGCTTGCGCCGGGTCGCACAGGTCGACGTTATGTTCTGGCGGCAGGTCGACCACGATCAGGCCGTCGACCCCGGCTTCCTTGGCTTCGGCAATAAAGCGCGCGACGCCGTACTTGTGGATCGGGTTGAAGTAGCCCATCAGCACCAGCGGCGTGTTCTGCTCGTCTTGGCGAAACTCGCGAACCATCTGCAGGGTCTTGGCCAGGTTCTGGCCGCCGTCCAGGGCGCGGATATTCGCCAGCTGGATGGCCGGGCCATCGGCCATCGGGTCGGTGAAGGGCATGCCCAGTTCGATCACGTCGGCGCCGGCCGCCGGTAGGCCCTTGAGGATCGCCAGGGAGGCGGCGTAGTTGGGGTCGCCGGCGGTGACGAAGGTCACCAGGGCGGCGCGGTCTTGTTGCTTAAGCTCGGTAAAGCGCGTCTGCAGGCGGCTCATACGACGTCGTCCTTCTGTTCTTGCATGTGGTGCATAACGGTCTGCATGTCCTTGTCGCCGCGGCCGGACAGGTTGATCACCATCAGGTGCTCCTTGGGCAGCGTGGGCGCGCGCTTGAATACTTCAGCCAGCGCGTGGGCGCTTTCCAGGGCCGGGATGATGCCCTCAAGACGGCAGCAGGTGTGGAAGGCTGCGAGCGCTTCGTCGTCGGTCACCGAGGTGTATTCGACGCGGCCGATCTCATGTAACCAGGCGTGTTCCGGGCCGATGCCGGGGTAGTCGAGGCCGGCGGAAATCGAGTGGGCGTCGATGATCTGACCATCGTCGTTCTGCAGCAGGAAGGTACGGTTGCCATGCAGCACGCCCGGTACGCCGCCGTTGAGGCTGGCCGCGTGCTTGCCGGTTGCGATGCCGTAACCCGCCGCTTCGACGCCAATGATCTGTACCTCTTTGTCGTCGAGGAAGGGGTGGAACAGGCCGATGGCATTCGAGCCGCCGCCGATGCAGGCCACCAGGCTGTCGGGCAGGCGGCCTTCCTGGGCGAGGATCTGCTCGCGGGTTTCCTTGCCGATCACCGCCTGGAAGTCGCGGACCATTGCCGGGTACGGATGCGGGCCGGCCACGGTGCCGATCATGTAGAAGGTGTTGTCGACGTTGGTCACCCAGTCGCGCAGGGCCTCGTTCATCGCGTCCTTGAGGGTGCCGGTGCCGGCGATCACCGGGATCACGGTGGCACCCAGCAGCTTCATGCGGAACACGTTGGCCTGCTGGCGATCGATGTCGGTGGTGCCCATGAAGATCACGCATTCCATGCCGAAACGCGCGGCCACGGTGGCGGTGGCCACGCCGTGCATGCCGGCGCCGGTCTCGGCGATGATGCGCTTCTTGCCCATGCGCCGCGCCAGCAGGGCCTGACCGATGCAGTTGTTGATCTTGTGTGCGCCGGTGTGATTGAGCTCTTCGCGTTTGAAGTAGATCTTCGCACCGCCGCAGTGTTCGGTCAGGCGCTCGGCGAAATACAACGGGCTGGGGCGGCCGACGAAATCGCGCTGGAAGTAGGCCAGTTCCTTGGCGAACTCGGGGTCGAGCTTGGCTTTCTCGTATTCGGCGGCCAATTCGTGGATCAGCGGCATCAGGGTTTCGGCGACATATTGGCCGCCGAACGAGCCGAACAGGCCGTTGGCATCGGGGCCGCTGCGGAAGGAAGTCATGGCGTTCTCCTGAGGGTGTTGGGCATGTAGTAACCAGGGGGACGCCTAGTCGGGGACGTCTAATCGGGCACGCCTGGTTCCTACAACAATGGGCACAGGATAAGGCTGTGTGGCTCAGGGTAAAAGCGATAAGATCGCGGCAACCTGTCAGGAAAACTCACATATGAGTCAAGCGCTCCCCCCACTCAATGCCCTGCGTGCGTTCGAGGCTGCCGCCCGTCTGCAAAGCGTCAGTCAGGCGGCTGAACAGCTGCATGTCACCCATGGCGCGGTCAGCCGGCAGATCCGCGCACTGGAGGAGTACCTCGGCGTGTCCCTGTTCGTCAAGGACGGGCGTGGCCTTAAACTCACGGATGCCGGGCTGCGTCTGCGCGATGTCAGCAGCGAGGCGTTCGAGCGGCTGCGGGCGGTGTGCAGCGAGCTGCAGCAGGGCCAGGCCGATGCGCCCTTCGTGCTGGCCTGCCCGGGTAGCCTGCTGGCGCGCTGGTTCATTCCACGGCTGGATCGACTCAACCGCGAGCTGCCGGAGTTGCGCCTGCAACTCTCGGCCAGCGAGGGTGAACTGGACCCGCGGCGTGCCGGGGTCGACGCCACCCTGTGGTTCGCCGAGCCGCCCTGGCCGGCGGACATGCAGGTGTTCGAGCTGGCGGTCGAGCGTATCGGACCGGTCTTGAGCCCGCGTTATGGACGTTTCGCCGAGCTGCACGCGGCGCCGGCGGCGGCGCTGCTGGGCGAACCGCTGCTGCACACCAGCTCGCGCCCGCAGGCCTGGCCGAACTGGGCGGGGAGCAATGGCCTGGATACCAGCGCGCTCAGGCTGGGCCAGGGCTTCGAGCACCTCTACTACCTGCTGGAAGCCGCCGCCGCCGGCCTGGGAGTGGCCATCGCCCCGCAACAACTGGTCGCCGACGATCTGGCGGCCGGACGCCTGGTCGCGCCCTGGGGCTTCGTCGCAACCCCGGCGCGCCTGGCCTTGTGGGTGCCTGCGCGGCGGCTGGACAAGCGCGCGCAATACCTGGCCGAGTGGCTGCGCGGGGAGTTGGCTGGCTGAGGGCGGGGGCGGCGATCCACGCCTGGCCAGCTCATCACCGGGCAAAGAGAAGGCTATGTACCTGTTAACTGTTGAGCCTGATCGCAACCTCGTGGGAGGGCCGGGCGGCGTTCCGCTTTAGCCGCGAAACATTGTCAGTGTTTCGAAGATTTTCGCGGATGAAACGGAACGTCGCAATCTTGGTGGGCTGAAGCCCACCCTACCTTGGCCTACACCCGTAACGGGTACATAGCCAAAGAGAAACCGCGCACCGCCGACTTATCGACTAGCGTTTAACTACCCCTTGAGGAGAAAGCGCCATGTCTGATCACCATACCTACAAGAAAATCGAAGTCGTCGGCTCTTCGCGCATCAGCAGCGATGATGCGATCAACAATGCCCTGGCCGAGTGCGCCAAGTCGATCCGCAACCTGGAATGGTTCGAAGTCCTGGAAAGCCGCGGGCATATCGAAAACGGCAAGGTTGGCCACTACCAGGTGACCCTCAAGGTCGGCTTCCGCCTCAGCGATAGCTGAACTGCCGATCAAGGATCCTTGCAAGTGGGTGGTTCGGATGCAATCCGGGGAGGCAGGCGACGCCATTCCCAGGACTGCATCCGGGCCACCGAGCCACGGCGGGCCGCGCGCAGCAGTCGCTGGCCGGTCGCGTCTGGAGTCCGTAGACTAAGTCCTACTATTTGACTTGGTTATTGGCGCAGGCATGCGTCGATAGCTGCACACAAGCAGACAGGCAGGGCAGATGAGCGCGTTAGCACAGACCAGGATTTCCACCCTCGATCTTGCCCCGATCCGCGATGACGGCGGGCCCGAGCAGGCGCTGCACAACTCTCTGGCCCTGGCCCGGCATGTCGAGCGCCTCGGTTTCACCCGCTTCTGGGTGGCTGAGCACCACAACATGGACGGTATCGCCAGCTCGGCGACCGCAGTGCTGCTGGGTTACCTGGCCGCGGGTACCTCGACCATTCGTCTCGGCTCCGGCGGGGTTATGCTGCCCAATCACGCCCCTTTGGTGATCGCCGAGCAGTTCGGCACCCTCGCCACCCTGTATCCGGGTCGCATCGACCTGGGCCTGGGGCGCGCGCCCGGCGCCGATCAATTCACCGCCCACGCCCTGCGCCGCGAGCGCAGCGGCAGTGCCGATGACTTCCCCCGCGATGTCGAGGAACTGCAGGGCTACCTGGGCCCACGCACGCCGAATCAGCGGGTCATCGCCATGCCGGGCAGCGGCACCCAGGTGCCGATCTGGCTGCTCGGCTCCAGCCTGTTCAGCGCCCAGTTGGCCGGCGAGAAAGGCCTGCCCTATGCCTTCGCCTCGCACTTCGCGCCGCGCCTGATGCATGAGGCGATTCGCGTCTACCGCAACCATTTCAAGCCCTCGGCGGTGCTCGACCAGCCCTATGTGATGCTCGGTGTGCCACTGATCGCGGCAGACAGCGACGAGCAGGCGGAATTCCTGGCAACCTCGGCCTACCAGCGCATCCTCGCCCTGATTCGCGGCCACAGCCTGGTGCAGAAAGCGCCGGTCAAAAGCATGCACGGCCTGTGGCTACCCCATGAAAAAGAGGCGGTCGCCAACTTCTTCGGCATGGCGGTGGTCGGCGGCCCGGAGAAAGTTCGGGCGCGCCTCGAGGTGCTGCTGGAGCAGACCGGGGCCGACGAGCTGATCTTCACCTGCGACCTCTACGACTTCGCCGACCGCTTGCGCGCCTTCGAGATTCTCGCGCAGCTGCGTGCTGGTTAAATCGGTGCGAACTTGTCGCGTCTATAGCTCTCTGAACTCTGTAGCCTTTAATGCAATGGAGAATTCAGATGAAAAAGACAGCATCGGCCCACTGGCAAGGCGGCATCAAAGATGGCAAAGGCACTATCTCCACCCAGAGCGGTGTCTTGGCGAACAGCCCCTACGGCTTCAATACGCGCTTCGAGGATCAGCCGGGCACTAACCCGGAAGAGCTGATCGGCGCGGCCCATGCCGGCTGTTTTTCCATGGCCCTGTCCAAGGAGCTGGGTGACGCCGGAATGACCGCCGAAAGTATCGAGACCAAGGCTGAGGTTACCCTCGACAAGCTCGACGGCGGTTTCGCCATAACCGCCGTGCACCTGAGCCTGCACGCAAAGATTGCGGGTGCCGACCGAGCCGCCTTTGAGCAGGCGGTAGAAGCCGCCAAGAACGGTTGCCCGGTATCCAAGTTGTTGAATGCCGAGATCACCCTGGAAGCCGTGCTCGACGCTTGATCCAGGTTCCCGCAGGCAGTCTTGCAACCGCCTGCTAGCGGCTAGAAAACGCCGCAGCGCAGCACCCGGGCGCGCGCCAGCACATTGCGCTGGTCGTCGTAGAGCCAGCCCTGGGCGCTCATCGCCAGCGTCCGGGCTTCGATCCGGTAGCGCTGGCCGGCGGCGAAGTCGTCGTAGCGCACGCGCAGTTCGCAGGTGCGCTGCACCGGCTCGGCCATCAGGCTGCCGCCGCCCTGCACCTCGAACTGGAAGCGCGCGATCAGTTCGTGGGTGCCAGGCGTCACCTGGAAATAGCGGCCATCGTTGAGGCGTTTGCCGTCCAGCTTATCGGCCATCAGCAGATCGCTGGCGGTGGTGTACAGATCGACCCAGGCCATGCCGGGGTCGCGCGCTGGCAACGGCGAGGCGCAGGCGCCGAGAAGCAACAGGCTGGCAATCAGGGCTGGGTAACGCATGGGAGTCTCCGCAATTGACGCTCTGCAATCAGCTTACGTCGATAGTGCAGGCAGTAGCTGCAATGCGCTAGTTTGGCGGGCATGACGCAGCGTATTGCACCTTTCTTTATCGACTCGCTCTGCCGGCGCTGGGTTCCGCTGCTGGCGGCGCTGCTGTCGCTCGGCGGTTGCAGCACCCTGGATTACTACGGCCACCTGGCCCGGGGGCAGGTGCAGCTGTTGCAGGCGAGCAAGCCGGTCGATGCCTTGCTGCGCGATCCGCAGGTGGATGCCGGGCTGAAGCAACGCCTGGTCCTGACCCAGCAGGCGCGCGACTTCGCCAGTGCCGAACTGGGCCTGCCGGATAACCGCAGCTACCGCCGGTATGCCGATATCCAGCGACCCTTCGTGGTGTGGAACCTGTTCGCCACCGCGGAGTTTTCCGTCAAGCCCGAGCTGCACTGTTTCCCCATCGCCGGTTGCGTGGCCTATCGCGGTTACTACAGCCAGGGTCGTGCCCGTGGCGCGGCGGCGCTGCTCCAGCAGCGCGGCTTCGATACCTACCTGGGCGGCGTCGAGGCCTATTCCACCCTGGGCTGGTTCAACGACCCCATTCTCAACACCATGCTGCGCTGGAACGATGAACGCCTGGTGGCGCTGCTCTTCCACGAACTGGCCCACCAGCAGCTGTATGTGGCCGACGACACCGCGTTCAACGAATCCTTCGCCACCTTCGTCGAGCGCGAAGGCCTGCGCCAGTGGCAGCTGGCACGCGGTTTGAGCGCCGTCGACCGACGCGAAGCCAGGCAGCGCGAGCAGTTCAGCGCGCTGGTGCTGGCCAGCCGCGCGCGCCTGGAGCAGCTGTATGCCAGCGACCTGGCGGCGGACGCCATGCGCGCGGCCAAGCAGGCCGAGTTCGAGCGTCTGCGCCAGGAGTACCGGGCCCTGCGTGAGCGCGAGTGGGGCGGCCAGGGCCGCTACGACGCCTGGATCGCCGCGCCACTGAACAACGCCAAGCTGCTGCCGTTCGGCCTCTACGACAAATGGGTGCCGGCGTTCGCCGCCTTGTTCGCCGAAGTCGGCGGTGATTGGCCGCGCTTCTACCAGCGGGTCGCGGCCCTTGGCGAGTTGCCGGCCGAGGCGCGCACCCGGGCGCTGGAAGCCTTGCACAAAGGCGGCGAGAACTTGCTGTAGCGCGCGCCAGTCGAATGCTGGCGAGATTCGTAAAACCCAGGAGATGCGCAATGAACCGATGGACAGTGGTCGTGCTGCTCGGATTGCTCGGCAGCACGGCATGGGCAGCGCCCAAACCCTGCGAGGAACTGAAGCAGGAAATCGAAGTGAAGATCCAGGCCGCCGGCGTTTCCAGCTACACCCTGGAGATCGTCGACAATGACGAGGTGCAGGATCAGAGCATGGTGGTCGGCAGCTGCGCCGGCGGCACCCGCAAGATCATCTATCAGAAGAACGGCTGATTGTCGGATGGGTGGGGCAGCCTAGGCGGGCCGCCTAGGTGGGGTCGCGCAGGTTAGCGTAGGCACCGCTGAGCGCCTGCTCCATCCTGCGCGCTACATACCTGAGCATCCCGGGCCTCAGCCGCTAAAGGCCCGGTGCAACTCGGCCAGGGTCTGGAAGTGATAAGTCGGCGCCTCGGCCTGCAGTTCAGCAAAACTGCCGAAACCATAACCCACCGCCGCCGCATCCAGGCCATTGCGCCGCGCGCCGATCAAATCGTGCTTGCGGTCGCCGATCATCAGGGTGTTGTTTGCATCGAGGTTTTCCTGCGCCAGCAGGTGGCCGATCAGCTCGACCTTGTCGGTGCGCGTGCCGTCCAGCTCGCTGCCGTAGATCAGGGTGAAGTGCCGGGCGAAATCGAAATGCCGGGCGATCTCCACGGCGAATACCCGCGGCTTGCTGGTGGCGATATACAGGGTGCGCCGCTGCGCCTGCAGCAGTTCGAGCAACGCCGTCACACCCTCGAATACCCGGTTCTCGTACAGCCCGACCTCGGCGAAGCGCTCGCGGTAATGCCCCACCGCCTGCCAGGCCCTGGCCTCGTCGAAGCCATAACTGTGCATGAAACACTGCAACAGCGGCGGCCCGATAAAGTGCTCCAGCGCGGTTAAATCTGGCTCGTCGATACCGAGTTTGGCCAGCGCGTGCTGCACCGAGCGGGTGATGCCCTCACGCGGGTCAGTCAGGGTGCCATCGAGGTCGAAGAGGATGTTCTGGTAGTGCATGGGCAGCCATATCTGGTTAAGGTCAGTAGGATAACCTTGCCAGATTTTGCAGGTGTATGTGCGGAAGTTAGCCGCACAGTTAAGGGCCTGCGCCCATGAAAAACAAGCCATTGCCGCTGACCGATGACGAGATCCTCAGGCTACAACAGATTGTCCGCAAGGGTACCGATTGGCGCAGTCGGAGTCGGGCCGAAATATTGCTGCGCCTTGCTCGCGGAGAGTCGGTCCAAGCGGTGGCCGAGGCCTTGGAAATTTGCAAAAAAACCGTTTACGAACGTCGCCAGCAATGGTTGAGCAAGGCTATGTCCCAATTGGTTGTTGCAATGGCTAACGGGCTAAAACACAGCCCCTTTAGGAGCTAGCTTGCTGTGGTTCGGCACTCCGACGATGCTTTCGCTGTCAGCTGGATCGCCAGCAATGACTAGGCGTCCCCCTGGCTCCTACAAAGAGCTTCGGTTCCGTGCAACAGTTAACTCAGACAGAGCTTCGAGCAAAGGCTTTGCAGGCTTGCTAGATGCGCCGCGTTCAGGTGCGCCGCGTAAGCTGTCGGCCCATCTGCCGGCGATTGATGAGTGGGCGCAAACAGCCCCCTTGAGCAGCGGCGAAGTGCATAAACGATTGGTTGAAGAGTTCGACGTTAGTGTGCACCGGAATACGGTGAGAAATGAGCTCAAGCGACTGGGGTTCGTCTGGAAACGAACCTGACTTTTTGTTGAGCACTTGGGGGTTTTACTGCGCTATTTTATGCAACGCGCGGCGCCGCTGACGGCAATCAAGCCGTCAGCGGCGTGTCGTCTCAGCCGGGCAAGGCTTCGCTCCACAGGCTGACGCTGAGCCGGTGCTGGGCGCCGGGGGCGAGCAGGACGTGATCGTCGAGGACGTTGGCGTGCTCGATGCAGAGCATGCCTTGCCAGGCGTCTTCGGTGAATTGCGAGAGGCGCCGGGCCTTGTCGATCCAGGGGTTCCACAGCACGGCCGAGCGTGAGCCGCTGCTGCGTAGCCGGATGCGTCGCTGCCAGGCGGGGTCGACGATGCTCAGTTGCGCCGGGGTATTCAGGTAGATGCGGTCGGTTTCGCCGTGGAAGCTCAGGGTGTCGGGTTGTTGCCGTTCCAGCCAGTTGTCCAGGCTGTCGATGTAGCTGCAGCCCCGCAGTCCCTCGACGCGCACCTGGCGAATATCGCTGACGGCGAAGTAGCTGTGCAGGGCCTGGCTGAAGGCCAGGGGCGTGTCGCCGAGGTTGCGGGTGTCGAGTTCGAGGTGCAGCTGGTCGTCGAGGCGGATGCGCAACTTCAGCTCGGCGGCATGCGGCCATTCCGCCTGCGGCTGCTCGACGCTGTTGAAGACGAAGTCGAGGACGACGCTGTGGTCCTGGTTGTCGATGCCGAGCAGTTGCCAGTCCAGCGAGCGCACCAGGCCATGGGCCGGCACTATCATCTGCCCGGGCTGATGCATGGCCTGCACCTGCTCCGGGTTGCGCCGCAGGTCGCCGAACCAGGGCCAGCACACCGGCACCCCGCCGCGCACGGCCTGGCCGTGCTCGAATTCGGCCTGTTCGCTGAGCCAGATCAGCGGCTGCTCGCCATCGCGTTGGTAGCTGAGTATCTGCGCGCCCTGTTGCGCGACCAGCAGTTCGGCGTTGGCGGTGCGCACGCGCCAGCAGGCCAGTTGGTTCATGTCCACCCGCTCGACCAGCGGGCGTTGTTCGGTTCCGTTCATGACTGCGCTCCTCGATTGCTCTTCTTAATAGAAAGTGTGAACCGCTGTGCCGGCAAAGGCCAGACGCAGCAGTTCACTGACTTGGCGCATTGTTGCCCGGTTGCCTCTGGCCTAGGCTGAACGCGAGCGAAGGGAGGCTGCGATGCGCAAGATATTGGTGGCTGTGCCGCTGTTGCTGGCGCTGGCGGCGGCGTTCTGGTGGTGGAGTCGACCGCAGCCGCTGCCGGTGCGCCTGGTCACGGTGCAGCGCGGGCCGGTCGAGACCCTGGTGGCCAATACCCGCGCCGGTACGCTCAAGGCCTGTCGGCGCACCCAGCTGTCGTTCAACCTGGGTGCGCAGGTCAGCGAACGCCTGGTCGAGGAGGGCCAGCGGGTCGAGGCCGGTCAGGTCTTGATGCGCCTGCGCCAGGACGAATTAAAGGCCCGCGTGCGCGAGGTCGAGGCGCGCCTGGACGGACTGGGCAATCAGCGCCAGCAGCGTTGCCTGCAGGCGGATCTGGAGCGCCGCGACCATCAGCGTCTGGCGCGCCTGCAAGAGCGGCAGTTGGTGGCGGCGGATCGGGTCGATCAGAGCGCCACCCGCGCGCGGTTGTCGGCGCTGGCCTGCAGCGCCGCCGCCCTGGCGATCCGCGAGACCGAGGCGAACCTGGCCCTGCAGCGCGCGCTGCTCGATCAGGCCACCCTGCGCGCGCCATTCGCCGGGATCATCGCCGAGATCAACGGCGAGGTCGGCGAGTTCGTCACGCCCTCGCCACCGGGCATTCCGACGCCGCCGGCGGTGGATCTGATCGATGACAGCTGCCTGTATGTCGAGGCGCCGATCGACGAGGTGGATGCGGCGCGGGTCAAGCCCGGCATGCCGGTGCGGATCAGCCTGGACGCCTTTCGCGGCGAGCATTTCGCGGGCCAGGTCAGCCGCATCGCGCCCTTTGTCCGCGACCTCGAACGCCAGGCGCGTACCGTCGATGTGGAGGCGCGCTTCGACCCGGTGCCGGTCGAGTTGGCGCTGTTGACCGGCTACAGCGCCGACGTCGAAGTGCTCATCGAGCAGCGCCCGCAGACCTTGCGCATTCCGACCGAAAGCCTGTTGGAGGGGCGTCGGGTGCTGCGTTATGACGCCGCGGCCGGGGTGCTGCGCGAGGTGCGTTTGCGCACCGGGCTGGCCAACTGGCGCTGGACCGAGGTGCTCGATGGGCTGGCCGAGGGCGAGCGGATTCTCGCCAGCCTGGAGCAGGACGGCCTGGCCGATGGGGTGGCGGTGATTGCCGAGGATGAGGCCGCGCCATGATCCGCCTGAGTGCGGTCAGCCGTTGCTTCATCCTCGGCGATCAGCAAGTCAAGGGCCTGGACCAGGTCGATCTGCAGGTCAGCCCCGGCGAGTACCTGGCGGTGATGGGGCCGTCCGGCTCGGGCAAGTCGACCCTGCTGAATATCATCGGCCTGCTGGATGCGCCGGACAGCGGCGAGTACTGGCTGAACGGCGAGGCCACCGCGGCGCTGGACGAGAATCGCCGCGCCGAACTGCGCAGCCGGCACATCGGCTTCGTCTTTCAGTCCTATCATTTGATCCCGCGCCTGACCGCCCTGGAGAACATCGAGCTGCCGATGCTCCTGGCCGGACTCGAGCCGGCCGAACGCCAGCGGCGCAGCGCGCGCCTGATCGAGCGGCTGAACCTCGGCGACCGGGTCAAGCATCGCCCGGCCGAGCTGTCCGGCGGCCAGCGCCAGCGGGTGGCCATCGCCCGCGCCATGGTCATGCAGCCGGCGCTGCTGCTGGCGGACGAGCCCACCGGCAACCTCGACAGTCATTCCGGCGCCGAGGTGGTGGCGCTGCTCGAGGAACTCAACGGCGAGGGCCTGACCCTGCTGGTGGTGACCCACGATCCTGCCATCGGCGGGCGGGCGCGGCGGCGCCTGAGCATGCGCGACGGCCAGATCATCGACGACATCCAGCAGGGCCCGGGCGATGCGCGCGGCTGACGGCCTGGGGCTGATGCTCGGCGCCCTGCGCGGCCACCGCTCGCGCAGCCTGATGCTGCTGTTGGCCATGGCCATCGGCGTGGTCGCGGTGAACCTGCTCACCGGCCTGGCCGAGGGCGCGCGGCAATTCGTCATCGGCGAGTTCTCCCTGCTCGGACGCAACACCCTGATCGTGCTGCCGGGGCGCAAGGAAACCAGCGGCGGCATGCCGCCGCTGACCGGCCTGGCCACCCGTGACCTGACCCTGGGAGACGCCGAGGCCATCGGCCGCTTGCCCAGCGTGCGGCGGGTCGCGCCGCTGCAGGCCGGGCAGGTCGAGGTCAGCGTCGGCAACCGGGTTCGCGAGGCCTTCACCCTGGGCACCAGTCACGAATTCTTCGCCATCCGCCAGCTTGACGTGGCGCAGGGACAGATCCTGCCGGCGCTGCCCCTGGACCAGGCCGAGGCGGTCTGCGTGATCGGCCTCACCCTCAGGCGCGAGTTGTTCGGCAGCGGGCCGGCCCTGGGCGAGTGGCTGCGCGCCGGCGACCGGCGTTTCCGGGTGGTGGGCATTCTCGGCGAGCGCGGCGAATCACTGGGCATGGACTTCGGCGAGATGCTGATCATCCCGGTGGCCAGCGCCCAGGTGCTGTTCAACCGAGAGGGGTTGTTCCGGGTGTTCGCCGAACTGCGCGGGCCGCACTTTCTCGCCAGCGGCAAGCGGCAGATCCTCGAGACTATCAGCGCCCGCCACGAGGGCAAGGAGGACGTCACCCTGATCAGCCAGGACTCGATGCTGGCGGCTTTCGACGGCATTCTCGACGTCCTCAGCCTGGCCCTGGCCGGGATCGCCGCGATCAGCCTGCTGGTGGCCGGCATCCTGATCATGAACGTGACCTGGATTGCGGTGAACCAGCGCACCGCCGAGATCGGCCTGCTCAAGGCCCTGGGCGCACGGCCGGCGCAGGTGCGCGCGTTGTTCGTCGGCGAGGCGGCGCTGCTGGCCCTGGCCGGCGGCTTGATCGGCCTGGGCCTGAGCGAGGCGCTGCTCTGGTTCGGCCGCCAGTTGTGGGAAATTCCCCTGCAGACGCCGGTGTGGGCCCGCTTCGGTTCGCTGCTGTTGGCGCTGCTCGCCGCCTTGCTGTTCGCCTGGCTGCCGGCCAGCCAGGCGGCGCGCATGGAGCCGCTGGCGGCATTGCGCCCGCCGGGGGCACGGGCATGAGCAGGAGACGCCATGGTGCGCGCGGCCTGGGCGGCCCCGCGACACCCTACCCCGAACCGCGCACCAACCCCGTAGGGTGCGCCGTGCGCACCAATAACCCGTGCATAAGGGCACGGCCATGATGCGCTGGCAGGATGGCCTCCAGCTCACGGTCACGACCCTGACCAGCCGGCCGTTGCGCAGCCTGCTGACCCTGCTCGGGGTGGCGATCGGCATCGCGGCGGTGGCGCTGCTCACGGCTATCGGCGAAGGCATGCGGGTCTATGTACTGGATAACTTCTCGCAGTTCGGCACGCGGATCATCGCCGTGCATCCGGGCAAGACCCAGACCGGCGGCCTCGGCGGCATTCTCAGCAGCGTGCGTCCGTTGAGCCTGAGCGATGCCGATGCCCTGGGGCGCCTGGCGCATGTCGAGGCGGTGGTGCCGATCATCCAGGGCAGCGGCGACATCCAGCGCGGGGTGATGAGCCGCAACAGCGACATCATCGGCAGCGGTCACCAGTTGGCCGAGGCCTGGCGTTTTCGCCTGGCCCTCGGCCAGTTCCTGCCGCCGGCCCGCGACGGCCGCTCGCCACCCTTTGCGGTACTCGGCCACAAGCTGCGCGAGGAACTGTTCGGCGAGGCCAGCCCGCTGGGCGAGGCGATCCGGGTCGGCGGCGTGCGCTTCCGGGTGATCGGGGTGATCGAGGAGAAGGGCCAGCTGCTCGGCTTCGATCTCGACGACATCGCCTACATTCCGGTGGACTGGGCGCAGAGCCTGTTCAACCGTGACGGCCTGATGGAGATCAATGTGATGTTTACCGCCGGCACCAGTTCGCGGCAGCTGAGCGGGCGGATTCGCCAGGTGTTGATCGAGCGCCATGGTGTCGAAGATTTCAGCCTGACCACCCAGGACGACATGCTCGCCAGCCTCGACCGCATCCTCGGCACCCTGACCCTCGCCGTCGCGGCCCTCGGTGGCATCTCCTTGCTGGTGGGGGCGGTGGGCATTCTCACCATCATGACCACCACGGTCGGCGAACGCACCGCCGAGATCGGCTTGCTGCGCGCCCTCGGCGCCACGCCGCGGCAGGTGCTGGGGCTGTTTCTCGCCGAAGCGGCGCTGCTGTCGTTGGCCGGCGGGGTGCTCGGCCTGCTGCTGATGGCGCTGCTGCTGGCGGTTCTGCATCTGAGCTTGCCCGGCCTGCCGCTGGATCTGGCGCCCGGCTTCCTGCTGCTGGCGTTGCTGCTGTCGGCGATCATCGGCCTGTTTGCCGGCATCGCCCCGGCACGCCGCGCGGCGCGCCTGCATCCGGTGGATGCGCTGCGCAGTGAATAGCCTCGCCGTCGATCTGGCTTGCCCGGGGGCAATCCGACAGCCCGCAAGTCAGCGTCTATAGTGAAGCATGTCGCAAAATTGAAACGGATCATGCTGGGTATTGAGCGATCACGAGGGAGTCGTGTGCAGTAGGTCGAGCCCGAGGCTGGAACACTATGCTTGCCGCACAAGGTGATGTATTGCCTGTTGAATCGCTCAATCTCGGGCTGGCCCTGGTCAAGGCCGGGCGCTTGACCGAGGCTGACTACAACCGCGTCCTGCGCATGCAGGCCGGGCAGGTCGAGGGGCAATCCCTGGCGACCCTGCTCAACCGCCTGGGCCTGGTTTCCGAGCAGGATATCGCCCAGCAACTGTCGCAGTTGCTGGGGCTGCCACGGGTTGCCGCCAGCGATTTTCCCACGGCACCGTTGCTGGCCGAGCGCCTGTCCTATCGCTTTCTCAAGGAATGCCGCGCCCTGCCACTGGAGTTCGACGACGGCCAGTTGCTGGTGGCCATGGCCGATCCGCAGGACCATTTCGTGGTGGATGCGTTGACCCTGGCCTGCGGCTGCCGGATCGTCCCGCGGGTGGCGCTCGGTTCGGAAATCGATACCGCCATCGAGCGCATGCACGGCCAGGGCCAGAGCCAGATGGGCGATATCCTCTCAAGGGTCGAGCCGTCCGAGCAGGAGTCGGTGGAGGACGTCGAACAGCTGCGCGACCGCGCCAGCGAGGCGCCGGTGATCCGCCTGGTCAACCTGATCATTCAGCGCGCGGTGGAGCTGCGTTCCTCGGACATCCATGTCGAACCCTTCGAGAGCCGCCTCAAGGTGCGCTATCGGGTCGACGGTGTGCTGCAGGAAACCGAGGCACCGCCGGTGCACTTGTCGCCGGCGGTGATCTCGCGGATCAAGCTGATGGCGCGGCTGAACATCGCCGAGCGGCGCCTGCCGCAGGACGGCCGGATCGAGATGCGCATCCAGGGCAACGACCTCGATATCCGCGTCTCCACGGTGCCGACCATGCACGGCGAAAGCGTGGTGCTGCGCCTGCTCAACCGCGAGAGCGTGGTGCTCGACTTCGCCGCCCTCGGCTTCAGCGCGCAACCGCTGCAGCGCCTGCAGAGCGTGCTGAAGATTCCCCACGGCGTGCTGCTGGTTACCGGACCTACCGGCAGCGGCAAGACCACCACCCTGTACACCGCGCTGAATACCCTCAACACCAGCGAGAGCAAGCTGATCACCGTCGAGGATCCGGTCGAGTACCAGCTCGAGGGGGTCAACCAGATCCAGATCAAGCCGGCCATCGGCCTGACCTTCGCCAATGCCTTGCGCTCGATCGTGCGCCAGGACCCGGACGTGATCATGGTCGGCGAGATGCGCGACCTGGAAACTGCGCGCATCTGCATCCAGTCGGCGCTGACTGGCCACCTGGTGCTGTCGACCCTGCACACCAACGATGCGCCGAGCAGCATCACCCGCCTGCTGGAGATGGGCGTCGAAGACTACCTGCTGACCTCGACCCTGAATGCCGTGCTGGCTCAGCGCCTGGTGCGCATGCTCTGCACCGAGTGCCGCGAGCCCTACCAGCCGTTGCCGGAAATGCTCCGCGAGTTGCGCCTCGATAGTCTGGCCGGCGAGCGGCCGGTGACGCTCTATCGGGCCAAGGGCTGCAGTGCCTGCAACGGCACCGGCTACCACGGCCGCATCGCCATCATCGAAGTGCTGACCATGAGCGATGCCATCCGCAGCCTGGTCCTCAAGCATGCCGACGCCGGGGCGCTGCGTCAGGTGGCGCGCGAGGAAGGCATGCTGAGCATGTACGAGGACGGTTGCCTGAAAGCGCTGGACGGCACCACCAACATCGAAGAAGTGCTGCGCGTCACGCAGGAGGGTTGAGCGTGCCACTCTTTTACTACCGCGCGGTGAGCGACAACGGCGAGATTCAGCAGGGCCAGCTCGAGGTCGCCGACGAGCAGGCGGTGCTCGACCAGTTGCGCACGCGCGGCTTGATTCCGCTCGAAATCGGCACCCGGCGTGGCTGGCAGAACTGGTTGCAATTCGACTTCAACGACCTGTTGCGGCATTCGCGGAGCAAGAAGCTGGTGATCCTGTTCACCCAGCACCTGGCCTCGCTGCTGCAATCAGGCGTGCCGCTGGATCGCTCGCTGGAGATCATGCTGCGGGTCAGTGTCGATCCGCTGGCGCAACAACTGATCACCCCGATTCAGGAAGGGGTGCGCCGTGGGGTCAGCCTGTCGCGCATCCTTGGCGAACGCCCGGAGCTGTTTTCCGGCTTCTATATCAGCATGGTGCAGGCCTCGGAAGTGGGCGGCGACCTGGCTGCAGGCCTGGCCAACCTGGCCTATTACCTGGAGCGCAGCAAGTCGCTACGCGACCGTCTGGTGTCGGCGCTGATCTACCCGGTGATCCTGCTGCTGGTGTCGGTGAGTTCGCTGCTGGTGATCCTCACCTATGTGATTCCACAGTTCCGCCAATTGTTCGACGACATGGGCGCGGCGCTGCCGTTGTCGACCCAGATCGTCATCAGCGTGGCCGAGCTGTTGCGCAGCTCGGCCGGCTGGATGGTGCTGGTCGTGATCGTGGCGGTCTGGGGCTGGCGGCGACTGCTCAAACAGCCGGCTTACCGTTTGCAATGGGATCGACTGGTGTTGCGCTTGCCGCTGTTCGGCGCGCTGCGCCAGCGCATCGAAACCGCACGCTTCGCCCGCAGCCTGGGCACCCTGCTCAGCGGCGGGGTGGCCTTGTTGCAGGCGTTGAGCATTGCCCGCCAGACCCTGAGCAACCAGTTGATGGTGGAGCAGGTCGGCATCGCCACCGAGAGCCTGAAACAGGGTCGCCAGCTGGCGGCGCCACTGCTGGCCTCCGGGGTGTTTCCGGTGCTGGCGTTGCAAATGATCCAGGTGGGCGAGGAGACCGGGCATCTCGACGAGATGCTGCTGAAAGTCGCGGATACCTATGACCGCGAAGTCGAGGTCTCTATTCAGCGGCTGTTGGCGGTGCTGGAGCCGGCATTGATTGTCGGTCTCGGCCTGCTGATCGCCGGCATCATCCTTTCGGTGTTGGTAGCCATCATGAGCATTACCGAAATACCGATTTGACCAGGGAGAAACGCATGCACAGTCGAAGCAGACCTAGATTCTCATTGTTCACCCATACAGACAGGCGCAGTGCCGGTTTTACCCTGCTGGAAATCCTCGTGGTCCTGGTGATCCTCGGCCTGATGGCCAGTTTGGTGGGGCCGCAGGTGTTCAAGCAGTTGAGCGGCTCGAAGACCAAGGCCGCCGCGCTGCAGATCCAGGAGCTGAGTTCGGCCCTGGACCTCTACCGCCTGGAGTTGGGCCGCTATCCCAGCAGCGACCAGGGGCTCGAAGCGCTGATCACCAAGCCGCGTAACGTCGACGGCTGGAGTGGGCCGTACCTGAAGAAAAACGTGATTCGCAAGGATCCCTGGGGCAACGACTTTCAATACCGGGCGCCAGGGCAGTACGGCGATTTCGACCTGTGGAGCCTGGGGGCCGATAACCGCGAGGGGGGCGACGGAGAGGACCGCGATGTGCGCAGCTGGGAGTAGCAGGTCGTTGAAAAACGTAGGCGAGGCAGGCGAGACAAGGCGCAACGCAGTAACAGCCGAAGGCTGGTCAAAATGGCCGAAAAACGGACTGGGCTCGCACGCGAGTTTACGTGCTGTAAATGAGCATTTGATTCGCTTCGCTCACCGCCTTCGGGGCCGCGCTAAAGCGCGTTCAACGCTGCGCTTTTGTGAGGCCATTTTTAACGCCTCTTTCTTTTATCAAAAGGGGCCAACGCAGGTAGTTCTTCAACGGCCTGCTCGGGCGCACGGCTTCACCCTGCTGGAGCTGCTGGTGGTACTGGTGATCGCCAGCCTGGCGATCAGCATGGTCGGGCCGGCCTTCCAGCGCCTGCTGCCGGGTCTCACCCTGGAGGCCGAGAGCCGCAAACTAGCGGGGCTGCTGCGCCACGCACGCAGCCAGGCGATTCTCAGTGGCGTCCCGGTGGCGATCAGCCAGGATGCCGAAAGCGGCGGCCTGCGTCTGAGCTACCGTGAGCAACCCTATGTATTGCCCGAGCACTTCAGCCTGGCGCTCGAGGCCGGGCCCGGTGCCAGTGACATGGCAATGGGCACGGCGCAGATTCTCTTCTACCCGCGCGGCGACTCCTCCGGCGGCAGTCTCAGCCTGGCGCTGGACGATGGCCGCAGCGAGGCGGTGAGTGTCGACTGGCTGAGCGGGCGGGTGCAGCGCGGCCTGTTGGAGGAAGCGCCGCCGCTCGAACAGGAAAAGGAACGAAGGACAAGAGCAGCCACTGGAGGACGACCGTGAGGCGGATGACTAGTTCGCGCGGTTTCACCCTGCTTGAAGTGCTGGTGGCGTTCCTCATCCTCAGCCTGAGCATGAGCGTGCTGATGCGCATCGTCTCGCAGTCGTTGAACGCCCTGGGCACCGCCGACCATCACCAGATCGCTTTGCAACTGGCCGAGTCCAAGCTGGCGGAGGTGCTGATCCACCTCGACGGCAGCAGCGAGGGCAAGGATGGGGGGCGCCTGGACAGCCGCTACGACTGGGAAAGCCAGATCGAGCCCTATCAATTCGACAATCAGGAACCCGGCATGCGCTACAGCGTCACGCCCCTGTTGATCCGCGTCTCGGTCAGCTGGGGTAGGCGCCCGGCCGAACGGGTCAGCCTGAGTACCATCCGCCTGCTGCAGGAAACGCCATGATGCGCCCGCCGCGGGGGTTCACCCTGGTCGAGCTGCTGGTGGCGATGATGCTCGCCAGCCTGGTGGCGATGCTGGCCTACGGTGGCCTGCATGTCGCCTTGCGCAGCTGGAATAGCGCAGAATTGCGTCAGCAGGAAATGGAGCGCAACTACCTGACCCAGTCCCTGCTGCGTCGCCTGCTGGAAAGTCCGCAGGAGTTCTCGGTGCTCGACGACGAAGGCATGCAGCAGGTGGCCTTCTTCGGCGATGAGGAGCAGGTCATTTTTGTCGCCTATCTGCCGGCGCTGGACAACAGCGAGCAGCTGTACTGGGTGCATCTGGTGCAGGACAAGCAGATTACGGCCAAAGGCCTGGCCTGGCAGCTGGAGCTGCGTTACATGCCCTTTGTGGAGATGGAAGAGATCAATTGGACCTTCTTGGCCGATACCCTGGCCAGTGACGGTGGGCGCAAGGTGCTGGTCGAGGGGTTACCCAGGGCGTGGAGCTTCGCCTACCTGGAGCGCCGCGCCGACGGTGAGCTGGACTGGCAGAGCCAATGGCAGCAGCGCTCCGGCTTGCCGGTGCTGTTGCGCCTGACCCCGCCACGACGGCGCAAGAGTGGGGTGGCAGAACTGCTGGTAGCGCCGAGGGACATGGCCTATGCCATCTTCAGAAGCCGTTGAGGCCCGCCGGCGCGGGAGCGGAGTGGCGCTGGTCGGCGTGCTCTGGCTGCTGGTGCTGCTGTCGCTGATCGCCCTCAACCTGTCGACCGGCAGCCGCACCGAGCTGCAGCTGGCGGGCAACGCGCGCCTGGCCGCCAGCGCCCGGCATGTCGCCGAGGCCGGAGTCAACTGGGGCGTGTGGAGCCTGTTGCAGGCCAACACCGCCGGCTGGCTGGCCGATGGCAGCGTGCGCAGCCTGGAGCTGGATGGCGTCAGTGTAGAAGTCGCGCTGTTCGACGAGCAGGGCAAGATCGACCTGAACGAGGCCGACCCACAGTTGCTGGTGGGGCTGTTCGAGTCGGTAGGGCTGGACGAGAAGGCTGCACTGGCCCAGGCCGACGCCATTCTCGACTGGCGCGACGAGGACGACCTGTTGCGCCCGGCGGGCGCCGAAGAGGAGCAATACCGCGCGGCCGGCCTGCTGGGACCGGCCAACCAGCCGTTCGAGCAGGTGGAGGAATTGCGTCAGGTGCTGGGCATGAGCGAGGCGCTTTACCAGCAGGTATTGCCGGCGCTGACCCTGTTCTCGAACAAGGCCGAGGTCAACCCCATGGTGGCGCCACGCGAGGTGCTGCTGGCGCTGCCGGGGCTCCGCCCGGAGAGCATCGACAGCTATATCGAGGAGCGCCGGCGCAAGTACGCCCTGGGCGAGCGACCGCCGCTGTTGACCGGCGTGGATCCACGTTTGTTGGCGCCCAATGCGCCGGGCGTCAACTACTCTATCGTTACCGATACATCTGTAGGGACGGGTGTAAAGGTTCGGCAACAGCTTCTGGTGCGACGGCGCGCTCTCGGCCGTACACAGGGCGTCCAGGTGTTGCAGAACAGTCTCCAGTAGTGAGGGTTTGTTGTGATCGAACAGGCTATGTCCCGGTGATAGACAGGGCTCTGGTTGGAGCGGTCCATGGCCGCGAAATTGTGCATCGGTGTACCGGTCGCGGGCATGGGACTGTGCGTCCCCCCCGCTCTCATCGAACTAAAAATAACTCATTGTTTTATATGTACAAATTTAATTATTCACGAAGTCTTGCAGGAGCCAGTAACCGTAGGATGGCGTTGAGCGCAGCGATACCCATCGGACGATTTATGCCTGTACCCGCTGGCAGGGCGAATATCGATGATGGGTTACGGCGCCTTTGTTCTGCTGACAGCAGGTCAATTTGCGGGTGCCTAACTCATCCTACGGTCTTGCTCCTTGAGCACCCAGTTTGCTGCGCGACAGCGCGGCGTCGGAGACGAGGCGCACGCTTCTGCGGACATAGTCAGCGAAACGTCTTTGAACGAAGGGACAGCCAATGAACAACCGTTTGCAACTGGCGACCGATTCCCTGATCGCCTTGGCGCAGCGCTTCTGGCAGTGGTGGAGCCAGGAGCTGCTCGGCCTTGTTCCGGAACGCTGGCGCGATCGTCTGCGGCGGCGCGGCAAGCTGCTGTTCATCGTCCTCCACGAGGGCCAGTGCAGCCTCGGCTTTGGCAGTTTCGGCCAACGCGAGCCACTGGTCAGCGCCCCCCTGGGCGCGGAAGGCGAGTTGCCGCCGGCGGTGGTCGAGGTGCTGCTCGAGCGGGTGGGCAAGGCGGCCAAGGTGGTCCTGCTGCTCCCGCCACGGCAGGTCTTGCGCAAGGTGCTCAGCCTGCCGGCGGCCACCGAGGCCGGGCTGGGCAACGTGCTGCGCTTCGAGATGGACAGACACACCCCGTTTACCGGCGAGCAGGTGTACTTCGGCTTTCGCATCGTCGAACGCGACCGCCGCCATCAGCGCCTGCAGGTGGAACTGCAGGTGGTGCTGCGCGACTATCTGGATGAGCTGCTCCAGCGCTTCGACGGCCTGGGCGTGCACCCTGCGCTGGTCACCCTGGACGAGGGCGCGGGACAGGGCCGCAGCCAATCGATCAACCTGCTGCCGGGTGGCTTGTTGCGTAGCCGCGGCAGTCGCTGGCGTGGCAACCGCCGGCTGCAGGTCGCGGTGGTGCTGGGGCTGGTCGCGCTGGCGGTGTTCCCGCTGCTACAACAACAGCGGCGCGCCGAGCGCCTGGCCGCCGAACTGGATGCGCCCAAGGCGGCGGCCGAGCGCGCCGCCGCGGTGCGTGCCGAACTGGAGCAACTGGAGGCGGGGCAGCGCTACCTGCGCGAGCAGCAGGCCCTCGCCGGCGAGGTGCTGGGCATTCTCAAGGAGCTGACCACCCTGCTGCCGGACAGCACCTGGCTCAGTCGCTTCGAGCTGAGTGGCGAGCGGGTGCGCCTGGAGGGTGAGTCGGCGGAGGCCTCGGCGCTGATCGGCTTGTTCGAGCAGTCCAAGACCCTGCAGAACTTCAGCTACGCCTCGCCGATCACCAGCAACCCGCGTACCCAGAAGGATCGCTTCAGCCTGATCGCCGAACGACGTCCGCTGCAGGAGGCCCCATGATGCCGCTGCGCCTGCGTCAGTTGCTCGCCGTACTCATCCTGCTGGCCGTGGTCAGCCTGCTGCTGTGGCTGGTGATCGGCCCCTTGCTCAGCCGTTTCCAGTCCGATGAGGAGGTCATCGCCGGCCTGCAGCAGCGCCTGCAGGTCTACCAGCGCCTGGTCGCCGAGCTGCCCGCCCAGGAGGCGCGCCTGGCCGAACTCAAGCGCAGCGATCCGGTGACCCGCCTGGTCATCGCCGAGACCCGCCCGGCACTGGCCAGCGCCGAACTGCAGCAGCAGATCGGTCAGTTGATCGGGACCGTCGGCGCCCAGGTGATCAGCACCCAGATCCTCAGCCTGGAGGACACCGAGTCGCCCTTGCCGGCGGTGGGCATCAAGGTGCACCTGCGCGGCGAAACCGAGCAACTGGTGCGCCTGCTGTATGAGCTGGCGAACTACGAGCCGCTGCTGTTGGTGGAAAACATCGTGGTGCTGAGCAATCCGCGCGTGGACATGCGGCGCATGCGCCGGGTCGCGGATCTC
Source organism: Pseudomonas sp. (assembly GCA_030699825.1). Taxonomy (GTDB): domain Bacteria; phylum Pseudomonadota; class Gammaproteobacteria; order Pseudomonadales; family Pseudomonadaceae; genus Aquipseudomonas. The sequence goes on from JAUYKV010000060.1 coordinate 44,307, forward strand.
AAAGTCGTGCCGTCGCTGGATGTCACCTTCGACCTGAAGGGCTTTATCGCCCCTGCGGAGGCGCAATGAAAGCGCTGCTACATCTACTGCGCACGCACTGGCAACTGGCGCTACTGGCGCTGATCGTGCTGCTGCTCCTACCGGCCGTGGTGGCCGCACTGATGGCTGCCGAGGATGAACCGCCGGATGTTCCACTGATACCCGCCGAGGAAACCAACGAGCCCGCCAGCGAAATCCCGGCACCGCCGGCCGCCGAGCTCGCCACCGAGCCTCCGCCAGCGCCGCTGGGCGAGCCAGAGTCCTTCGACGAGTACCGGGAGATGATCGAGCGCCCCCTGTTCAGCAGCACGCGGCGACCGCCGGTACTCAGGGACGAGCCGCTGGCCAACCTCGATGCCCAGCAGCTGCGCGAGACCTGGCGCCTGAGCGGTATCGCCATGCAGCAAGGGCGCCAGCTGGCCAGTTTCAGCGAGCGCCAGGGCGAGCAGCGCCTGTTGCTGGAGCAGGGCATGGTGCTGACAGACGAATGGCTACTGGAGTTCATCGGCAGCGACCATGTGCGGCTCAGCAATGGCGAGAGCGAGGTGCAGATGCCGCTGCGCGAGCCGGTCGTCGCCGCGGAGGCGGATGCCGCTGCGGCTGACAAGAAGCAGAAGCAGAAAAAGCAGAAAAAGCCGGCTGTCCCCAAGGACAAGACAATCCCCCCAGCGGACACCCCGGCACCTGCCAAGCCGGCCCAGCAGGGCTAAAGGAGAATGCAGATGAAGATGCTCAGGATCGTGGCTCGTCCATTCCAGCTCTGCAGCTATCTGCTGCTGGCGGCTTGCGCGGCCATTCCGGGAGGCGATCGGGCCACCTTCGACAACCCCTGGAGCAAAAAGGTTGAGCAGGCCGAGGCGCCGGCACCCAGCAGCGTGCGTCAGCCGCGTCCGGAGGGGCAGCCCCTGCGGCGCGAAGCGGTGAGTGCGCCCTCCGTCGCCGCCACCGGTCCGCGCGCCGAGATCTACCGCGGCTCCGGCAGCATGGTCGACCTCGGCACCGCCCCTCGCCAGCCGGTGGACGAGGAGGGCGAGATCACCCTCAACTTCCAGCAGATGGAGGTCGCCGAGGTGGTCAAGATCATCCTCGGCGAGATCCTCGGCCTGAACTATGTGCTGGATCCCAACGTCAGCGGCACGGTCAGCCTGCAGACCAGCCGGCCGCTGACCCGCGACTCCCTGCTGCCGACCCTCGAGGCCTTGCTGCAGGTCAACGGCGCGGTGCTGGTCAAATCGCAGAATTTCTACGAAGTGGTGCCCATCGAGTCCGCGCCATCGAGCGCCCTGGTGCCCCGGCTGAGTCCGCTGGAGGCGCGCGGTTACCAACTGCTGGTCATCCCCTTGCGCTACATTTCGGCTGGCGAGCTGCAGAAGATTCTCGAACCGCTCAAGCCGGTCAAGGGCCTGATGCGGGTCGACGAGACGCGCAACCTGCTGCTGGTTGCCGGCACCCGGGAGGAGCTCAACAACATCCGCGAGACGGTTCGGGTGTTCGATGTCGATCAGTTGCGCGGCATGTCCGTCGGCCTGTTCCGCATGCAGGCGGTGGAGGCGCAGGTGATGCTCAAGGAGCTGGAGGCGATCTTCGGCGACTCGGCGGGCGGGCCATTGGCTGGCATGGTGCGCTTCCTGCCGATCGAGCGGCTCAACGCCCTGCTGGTGATCACCCCCCAGGCCAAGTACCTGGAGGATGCCCGGGCCTGGGTCGAACGCCTCGACCGTGCCGAGGGCGGCCAGGGCGTGAGCATGCACGTCTATCATGTGCAGCACGGCAAGGCCGAAATCATCGCGGATATCCTCACCCAGCTGTTCGAGGGGCGCAGCGACACCCAGGACGACCAGCAGGGCCGCCGCCCGCGCCGCAGCGAGCCGCCCGCGCCGACCTCCGCGGCGGCTGATGGCGAGACCGAAGTCGAGGTCAGCCGCGGGCCTGTGCTGATCGGTCCGGACGGCCAGGGCGCGAGCCTGGAAGTGGGCGAAGTCAGCATCATCGCCGACGACGAGACCAACACCCTGCTGGTGATGGCCACGCCCAGCGATTACAAGAGGGTTCTGCAGGCGATCCAGCGCCTCGATGTGCTGTCGCTGCAGGTGCTGGTGGAAGCCACCATCGTCGAGGTCGCCCTGGAGGACGAGCTGCGCTATGGCCTGCAGTGGTTTTTCAAGAGTTCGGCGGGTGGCAAGAACGTCCGCGGCACCCTGGGGCGCTTTCCCCTGACAACCCCGGGCGATCTGAGCCCCACCGGCGGGCTGAGCGTGTTCGATGCAGCCGGTGCGCGGGTGCTGCTCGATCTGCTGGCTACCGACTCGAAGATCAACGTGATCTCCTCGCCGACCCTGATGGTGCTGGACAACCGTGCCGCGACCATCCGGGTCGGCGATCGGGTGCCGATCCGCACCTCGGAAACCACCGATACCGGCGGGGCGGTCACCGACCCCGATACCGGTGTCTCCGCGCTGCTCACCAGCACCATCCAGTACCAGGACACGGGGGTGTTGCTGGAGGTGAAACCGCGGATCAACGCCGGCGGCATGATTTCTCTGGAGATCACCCAGGAAGTCAACGACGTCAAACCGACCACCACCTCCGGCATCGACTCGCCGACCATCACCCAGCGCCGGATCAATACCAACGTGGCGGTGCAGAGTGGCGAAACCCTGGTCCTCGGCGGGCTGATCCTGGAAAACAACAGCCGTACCAACGAGGGTCTGCCCTACCTGCGCAACATCCCCATACTAGGCTGGGCCTTCGGCAGCCAGGGCAAGCAACTCCGGCGTACCGAACTGGTGGTGCTGATCACCCCGACGGCGGTGGCGAGTGTCAATGAAGCCAACGACGTCACCCAGGAATACCGCAACAAACTCAAGGGCGTAACCTTGCCGCAGGATGCCTGGCAGGCTCAGGGGCGTCAGTTCTAGCCGCCAGTGAAGCCATTGCCTTGGGCTTGGTAGCCTGGATAAGCCCAGGCGCAATCCGGGACACATTCTCCCGGATTACGCTGGCGCTTATCCAGGCCAGGGTCTGGATGCGATGGGTAATGTGCGGTCAGCCAGTACCACTCAGAGGGTGTGAAAATTCGAGCGCAACGCCGCAGGCAGTTTATCGCTGTGGCAGCAATCCTGGCGGGTTGTCGCTGCGCTCCGAAGCCACCGATTTCTATCCCCCCGACGTTGGCTATCACCCGTGTTCGGCGCCTGTCTCGCCGGCTGTACAGCCGTAATTGTCCGAAAAAGCAGCCAAGTCACTGAAATCAATAGAGTTCTGCATCGCTACCCGGCACATGCTGTCAGTCTGCCTTAACAATCCCCTCTGCAATCGTCTCTCCGGCGCATCATCAGTACCAGGTCTCGCTCTTTTTTGTTAGAAAATATCATATTAAACATATAGTTATAAACTTGGCATGGGAATTGAGTGCTTAAGCGGCGAGGAGAGTCGGCTGTCCTCCGGAGAGGGATTTCGATGGCATCGTGTGGCTGTAATTAAAATTATCGAAGTCCGCTAGCACCCTGCACAAAGGCACAGCGTCCCAGTCGGCTCGAGGGCAAGCCCCGGCGCCGGCGTTATTCCATGCGCTATGGCTGGGCGTCTGAACACCGCATCTCGTCGACACTCGAGCGGCGGTGAAGGAGCAGACAGATGAACACGAAACACTTGATGAAGAAGCTGCCGAGTTGTCTACTCGGGGCGATCTTAGCGGCTGGCATCGCCAGTACGACCATGGTCAACGCCGTCGACGGCAACCCGCCCGGATTGTTCGAACTGGAGGGTAATGTTACCGATGAGGCCTTCGACGAAACTTTGCCCTATACAGCTGGTGATGACTGGGAGTCGCTATTTGACGGCAGCAATAACGGTTCACCGCTAGCCACGACGGAGGATGAAGACTCCGATAGTTCTACCTTCGGAACGCTTATCGTGTCCGACGCCGCCCCGAAATCAATCTTTACTCAGGGTGGATCCAAGGACGTCAGCGATGTCAGCGCCTGGAAACATACCGATGGCTCAGTACCGGACAAGGACAACATCACCCATGCCTATGCGGCGGCTTATATCAACCCTAGTGATATTGCCGGAACGATGCATAAAGCGGGCGATATGATGATTTATTTCGGCTTGGATCGCTTCGCCAATAATGGCGATGCCTTTGCTGGTTTCTGGTTCTTCCAGAATGAGGTCAAGGCGGGCCCCAATGGCACTTTCGTCGACAGTGCGGGTAATCCAGCTGTTCACGTAGCCATGCAGGATGACCCGGATTCGGATGATCCGACCAAGTTCCTGCCAGGCGATATGTTCGTCAACGTCGAGTATCCGCAGGCCAGCGGTGCTGTTCCTATCATCAGGGTCTACCAGTGGGACCCGCTTGACGCCGATGGAGACGGCAACGCTGATCCTGATGAGAAAGGTGGAAAGTTCAGCCCGCTGGATCTTGTGATTAAGTCATCGGATGCCGAATGCGATCAGGCCGGCAACAAGCTGGCGTGTGCCATCTCCAACTTGGTGGCGTTGAATGAGCCAAGCTGGGGTTACACACCAAAGTCCGGTACCGGCCTGCCCTTTGAGAGCTTCTTCGAGGGAGGAATCAACGTCACCCAGTTGCTGGGTAGTACCCCCTGCTTTGCCTCTTTCCTGGCCGAAACCCGTTCCTCCGCCTCGCAGACCGCACAGCTCAAGGATTTTGTGCTAGCCAGTTTCCCAGTCTGCGGGATCGATGTAGAGAAGGAGTGCTCAGCTGCTCTGCTGACAACCGAAGAAGGTGGTACCGATGTCAAGGTCAGCTTCTTTGGCACAGTGGAGAACGATGGGGCTGGTTCCTATACCGCCTACCTGAAAGACAGTTTGGCTGATGCAGAGATCACCGACGTTTGCCTCTATGTAGAAGAGGAAATAGGTGGTGAGATGGTCGTGGTGCCCTGTGGTGAGAATGGGGCAACGAGTGTTACGCCGACCCTGCAAGCTGATGGGAGCGCGTTTTTCCCACTGGCGGGCAATGAAAAGTTGCGTTTCGAGGGGGAATATATAGTCGATGGTTTGCCAAGTGTACTTACGCTCAGTGACACAGTGACAGCCTTGGCATTCGCTGACGCTGATGATGTCCCGGCTCCGGGTGAAGCCGAGCAGGAGGGCTATGTGGACTTGAGCCTCGTCGATGATGCCGATACGGCAGAGTGTGCATACGCGGTCAACCCTGAGTTGATGGTGACCAAGCAATGCACGGTAGCCTTTATCGGTGGCAGCTCCGCCTCACTGACGATCGAGGGCACCGTGAAAAACGACGGTGATGTGCCGATAAGCAACCTGCGCGTCTGGGACACTGACTTTGCAGATGATCTGGTGCTGAAGGTGGGCGGAGTTGTTGTGACGAGTCTCGAGCCCGGCGAGACAGGCACGTACAAGCTGGAAGTGCCCAACGTGCCCTATGACAGTGAACTCCTAGGCAAAACAGTGGACGATCTTGGCGGCGGGTTGTTCAAAGTGACCCTGACGCACAGTGACACCGTAAACGCCGAGGGTGTCGTGTTGGCTAGTGATGGAACGCAATTGGACACTACGGATAGTTCCGGCACCAGCTTGGAGTGCAGTGACGACTTTACCCGTGGCATCAAAGTCGAGAAGGTTTGCAATGATGTCGTCCTGGAGCCCAATGGAGATGGCCGTTTGGTCGTCAAGGTGAAGGTCACTGCAACAGTGACCAACATCGGCGAGGAGGACCTGAGTGGAATCGTCCTGAGCGACGATCCGGCAGTGGCATTCGTCGGTGCTCCGACTGAACTGGCGGCTGGGGCTGATCCGGTCCCGGTCGAAGGGACCTACTATCCAGAGTCGGAAGCAGTCCTGACCGACCTTACCTCGCTGACCTTCCCCGACACGGCGAGTGTGACCGCCAATGGGGTATTTAGTAGCGCAGCAATGTCGGATGATTCCGAGGAGGTCAATTGCGCCCTGTGTCCGACTGAGTAAGTCGATTAATGCGCGACGGTACGTAGTCGAGCATTGCCGTCACAAGACAAGGCGATGGGGATCGATTCCCATCGCCTTTGATTTTCAGCGTCTTTAGTTGTTCTCGCTTACCGCTTGCCTTTGCTACCGCCGTTACCTCCGCCGCCAGTGCTGCCATCGCCAGCTTCCTGCAGGGCGATGGTGACTGTGGCGCTGGCGGTGCTCTGGCCGTCGCTGATGCTGTAGCCGAACTGGTCGCCGGTCTTGAAGCTCTTGGCCGGGGTGTAGGTCAGGGTGCCGTTGCCGTTCAACTTGACCGAGCCCTTGGCGCCCTGGCTGAAGGCGACGATGTTCAGGGCATCGCCGTCGGCATCGCTATCGTTGGCCAGCACGGCGATGGTAATGGGGGCGATGCTGCTCAGGCTGACCGGATCGTCCACTGCCACGGGCGCGCTGTTGCTGGCGCCGGCCTCGACCACATAGGTCAGGGTTGCGGAGCTGGTCGGTGCCTGGCTGGTGCTGACGCTGAGGTCGTAGTAGGCGGCCGCCGCGCTGCCGGACGAGGTCACGCTGAGGCTGGTGCTGGCCGACTGGCCCGGCGCCAGGCTCAGGCTGGCGCTGGCGAACTGGCTGCTCCAGCCGCTTGGCTGGCTGTTCTGCAGGTTGAAGCTGCGGCTGCTGCAGGCGCCGCTGTCGTTGTTGCTAAGGGTCACCTGGTAGCTCAGGCTTTGCCCGGCCTGGCCCCACTGCGTGGCGGGAGCGCCAATCTGCACGTTTGGAGCATTCTGGGTGCAGGTGCTGCCGCCGCTGCCGCTGAACTGCACGTCGACCTGGGCCTTCTGCGTATCCACCCAGGTGGTGGTCAGGGTAAGGCCGGCACTGCCGTCGCTGAACGAGCGGCCCTGTTCCAAGGCGGGATCCATCCAGTCACTAGAGGCTCCGCCGCTGCCCGGGGTCATATCCAGTAGGTCACTGTAGGAGCTATTGCCTGCACGACGCACCACCACACCGTTAGTGATGTTGGCGACATTGACCGAGTTGCCGTCGAGCAGTTCGGCCTCGAAGCCGATCGGCTGATGGAAGTCAACGTAGTACCAGTTAGTCGGGTCGTCGGGCTTGGCCACCTTGAGTACGCGCGCGCCCGTACCACTCAGGTCGGCGTAGGGCAGCAGATCGAAGCGACCTGAACTGTCGACGCTAAGAACCTCGCTGGCTTTCAACCAGCCGAGACGTTCCTTGTGGAAGGGGTTGTAGTGGCCGTTGCCACCATTGCTTTTGCCTAGCACATCGAGGCTATCGCCATAGACGATGCTCGAGCAATTGCTGCCAAGGGCGCTGGCGCCGCACTCCAGGGCGTGGGCATGGTCAAGGCCGAGGTTGTGACCGAATTCGTGGGCCAGGGTATGTAGGTCAAAGGCGCCGTTTATGTACGTAGTGGTCGGCTTGCCACCCACCGTACCGGAGCCCGCAAAGCCGCAGGCGTTCTTCGGGAAGATATAAATAAAGCGATCATGCGCGCTCAGTGCGACCCCGTCCTGAGCAGCAGCAGATTGTGCTTGGTAGCGCAGATTGTTCAGGTCACACGTTGTGCTGCTCTGGGCAATGGTGTACCAGCCGGCCACCTCGCCGCTGAGCCAGCTACGCCCGGCGGAATTTTCGCGGATATAGGCATCCAGGGTGTCGAACATGCCCCTGGCCTCGGTCGGCGTCCAGGGCTGCTCCGGCTTGTCGCTGAAGTTGACCAGGATCATCAGGGTCTTCTGCTCGCCCAGGCTGTACTCAACCGCCGGAACCAGGCTGCCGTTCAGGGTGGTATTGGTGCTATCGGCATCCAGCCAGACCACATTGCTGTCGCCGTCTTCCAGCGCCAGCACACCGTCGCGCCCGGCCTGGGCCTGGCCGAACAGCACGCCGTCGAGGCGCACCTGCTTGCTGTTGCCATGGCGCGGTGCGTCCTTGGCGAAGCTCAGCTCGAAGCGCTCGCCGAAGGGCGTTTCGAGGAAGTGACGCAGGCGGTTGCTGCCGTCGGCAAAGTCTTCGTAGCGCACCTCCAGGGTGCCCTCCACTTGCAGTGGGCGTTCCAGGCTGCCCAGCAGTTGCCGGGCCAGCTTGTTCTGCTGGGCCTCGGGCAGGCTGGCGCGCAGGGCGGAGGCAGGGTCGCGCTCGGCCAGCTCCGTCAGCAGTTGCTGGCGCTGCGCGGCCTGTTGCTCGAGCTGCTGCAGCAGGCGCGGCCGTTCGGCGCTGCCGGCCTGGTCGAGGCGCTGTTGCAGCTTGAGCAGTTGCTCGGTCAGAACGGCGGCCTGCTGACGGTCGACGGCCTGTTCGCTGGCGGCGCTGACAGTCATGGGCGCGGTCAGGCTGGCGAGCAGGATGACAAGGGGCAGGGCGAAACGGGACAGGCGTGGGTAACGGCGAATCATGAGAATCCTCGCTTGGGTAACAGCAAAAGATCCTCTTCACGGCACATCCGTGCGTGACGAAGCCCTCCTTCGGCAGTTCGGCGACCCCGTTTGGGGCCCGTGACTTTGCGTCGCCCGATTACTCGGGTTTTGCCTTTATCGGGAGAGGAGCTTTCAGTGTTGCGGTTGCATATATGGCGATACGGTTTGTCTCGCCCAGCTATTTCATTGGTGAACAGCCACTGTTCAGGTTCTGTTCACCTGTTAAGGCGGCAGGACTTTATCATGGGGGTTGTATGTTTTTTATACAGTTCAGTCATAAGAAAAATGCCGTTCTGTGTATCTGCCGGGATGCCCCTGCAGAAGCCCTGATCTAGGGCTTTCCGGCTCTAGGACGGGGGTTGCGCTGAGGCGAGTCGAGGCGACCAGCGGCGGCTCGACAGGCCGCGTCCAGGCGGCGTTGCATCCCCGTGACACTTACGGCAAAAAGCCATGATTCGCCCAAACCGGCATGGTTCATGGGCTGGAGCAAAATTCTCCGCCCGTGCACGGCAATGCCTGTATCAAGCGCGGCACAACTATGGCCCGCAACCGCCCAAATACGCTGCGGTAATTTTTTTAGCGAGTGGAAATGTGTAAAAAATATATATAAATCATATGCTTGTTGTTATGGCGCGGTAATTGAATGCTTATTGTCGAGGAGATCCGAAGGTCTCCGGTTCGGTATCCCTGACAGCTCTGTCGTCGTTCGGAACCGATGCTAAATACACCTTTCGTTGTCGGTGGGCTCGTCATACACGGGGCCCAAGTCAGGCTGGGAGGCCTGGCTGGCACGCGCTAAAGGTCTCAACGCTTCTTGGCCGCAGGGATCGCCGAGCAAGGGCGAGGGAGCTTGATCATGCATACGCGCAATTTTTTACGAACGCTGCCGCGCTACTTGCTGGCGGCGGCACTGGCGGCGGGCGTCGCGACCACGGGGCTGTATGCCGTGGACGGCGACCCGCCAGGACTCTTCGAGCTGGATGGCAACACAGTGGACGTTGCCGGCGGTGGTGACGACTGGGATGGCCTGCCAGGCAGCTCGATCGCCTTTACCGGCATCCTCGACGACCTGGCGCCCCTGACCATCTTCACCCAGGGTGGCTCGAAGGACATCAACGATGTCACCGAGTGGCGCTACACCGATGGCAACGTGCCGGACAAGGACGACATCACCAACGCCTATGCGGCCGCCTACACGGTGCCGGAAGGCGCGGGCACCGATGTGCATGATGAGGGCGACGTTATCATTTACTTCGGCCTGGATCGCTTCTCCAACAATGGCGATGCCTTCGCCGGCTTCTGGTTCTTCCAGGACGCTGTCGGCCTGGGACCGGATAAAAAGTTCATCGGCGAGCACGTCGGCCGTGACGGCGACCAGCGCGGTGACCTGCTGGTCCTGGTGGAGTATCCCCAGGGCGCCAACGCGGTACCGGAGATCAAGGTCTACGAGTGGGACCCGCTGGACGCGGACAATGACAACGTGGCGGACAACCTGGACGAGATCTTCAGCTCGGACGACGCCTTGTGCGACGGCAATGGCGACAAGATCGCCTGCGCCATCACCAACGTCGCCAACCTGGTGGACGAGCCGGCCTGGGACTACACGCCGAAGAGCGGTCCTGCCACGGACATTCCGAAGGAAAGCTTCTTAGAGGGCGGCATCAACGTGTCGCAGCTGCTCGGGGGCGATGTGCCCTGCTTCAGCAGCTTCCTCGCCGAGACCCGTTCCTCGCGTTCGGAAACCGCTCAGCTGAAGGACTTCGTGCTGGGTGCCTTCGACCTCTGCGCCATTGCGGTGACCAAGGAGTGCGCCGCCGAGGTGGATACCTCCGACGGTGGCAACAGCATCCTGGTCAACTTCGACGGTGTGGTGACCAACAACGGCGGTCTGACGTTGCATGACGTTACCGTGACCGACGACATGGGCACCCCGGGCGACACCAGCGACGACGCGGTCGTCTTCGGTCCAGCCGACCTGGCAGCCGGTGAGTCGCAGCCGTATAACGGCAGCTACAGCACCACGGCCATTCCGGCTACCGATACGGTGACCGCCGAAGGCCATCGCAACGGTACCAGCGTGACGGCTACCGCCGAGGCCAGCTGTTCGCCGGATCTCGAGCCGGCCTTGACGGTGGATAAGGTCTGCACCGCCAATGTCAACGAGGGTGGCACGGGTATCGACGTGCTGTTCAACGGTATCGTGAGCAACAGCGGCAATGTGGCACTGGAAGATGTCACCGTGGTGGACGATCAGGGCACCGCCGATCCTGGCGATGACGTGACCGTGCTCGGTCCTGTGACCCTCGATGTCGGCGAGTCGATGCCGTACGACGGTGGTTTTAGCGTCAGTGGCACGAACAGCTCGACCGACAATGTCACTGCGACTGGTGTCGACGTGCTGAGCGGTTCGCCGGTTGAGGCGAACGCCCAGGCCAGCTGCGCGGCGGATGTACTGCCGGCGATCGCAGTGGACAAGATCTGCACCGCGGACGTCAATGCTGGTGGTACCGGTATCGATGTGCAGTTCAGTGGCTCGGTGAGCAACACCGGTAACGTGGTCCTGGAGAACGTTGTTGTGACGGATGACAGCGGCACCGCCGATCCGGCGGACGATGTCATCGTGCTCGGGCCGATCAGCCTGGCACCCGGGGAGTCGGCGGGATACAACGGCAGCTTCGGCGCCAGTGGTTCCAGTTCGACCGATACCGTCACCGCAACGGGCAGCGATCTGCTGACCCAGACCCCGGTGGACGCCTCCGCCTCGGCCAGCTGTGCGGCCGACGTGCAGCCGGCGATCGCCGTGGACAAGATCTGCACTGCGGACATCAATGCTGGTGGTACCGGTATCGATGTGCTGTTCGGCGGTACGGTGAGCAACACCGGTAACGTGGCCTTGGAAAATGTCACGGTGGTGGACGACAACGGTACGCCAGCCAATCCTGGCGATGACGTCACCGTGCTCGGCCCAATCAGCCTGGCTCCTGGGGCATCGGCACCTTATAGCGGTGGATTCGGCGCCAGTGGCTCCAGCTCTACCGATGTGGTGATCGCTTCGGGTACCGATGTGATCAACGGCACGCCGGTTCAGGCCGATGCTTCCGCTAGCTGTGCAGCCGATGTATTGCCGGCTATCGATGTCACCAAGCAGTGCATTGATGCCGCGGCCTTCGGCCAGGCGATCCTGTTCGACGGCACTGTGACCAACACCGGCAACGTGGCGCTGCTCGGCGTCATGGTGGTGGACGACAACGGCACGCCAGCCGATCCTTCGGATGACGTGACCTTCCCTCTCGGTGATCTGGCTCCGGGGGCTTCGGCCAACTACAACGGCAGCTACACACCGCTGTTGGCCGGCTTCCACACCAACACCGTGGTCGCAAGCGCCGGCGATGCCGTGGAAAGCTCGCCGGTCTCGGCAACCGCCGATGCCACCTGTGAAGTGCCACCGCCGCCTCCGGAGTTTGAAGGCTGCACTCCGGGCTTCTGGAAGAACAGCACCGGCAGTTGGGTAGGCTACAGCTCGGATCAGTTGGTCGGTTCGGTGTTCAGTCTGCCGAATGGCGTGCTGGCTAACCAGCTGGGTGACGACACCCTGCTCGAAGCGCTGAACTACCCTGGTGGCAATAACCTGCTCGGTGCTGCACAGATCCTGTTGCGCGCCGCAGTGGCCTCGTTGCTCAACGCCGCCAACCCGGATGTGGAGTTCCCGCGGACCGAGGCCGAGATAATCGCCGACGTCAATGCGGCACTGGCAACCATGGATCGGGCCACCATCCTGGCACTGGCGTCGGAACTGGATGCCGACAACAATCTGGGGTGCGAGCTGGCGAACGATAACTCGTTCTAAGGGGGAAAACGTCCGGCGTCAGGGATGACGCCAGGCGGGGGATAACAACGAAGCGCAGGGCTTAGCCCCTGCGCTTTTTTGTTCGGTGTTTTTCGCTTACAGGAAACGCCACGTCGCTCTGGTGGGAGGGGGCTTGGCCGCGACTGCTGCGCTGCTTGGGCGGCCCTGTCGCGGATAAATCCGCTCCTGCATGGGTGGCCCGGTCGAGGGAGTCGGTGCGGAGCAGAGCTTTTGTAGGAGCGGCCTTGGCCGCGAAGCCGAGCCGGAGAACGCAGCCGCTCTCGCAGGAAGGACTCTGTGTTGCTCTTGTGGGGTGTGTCACGAACGCAGGCGTGAGCCTGCGATGCTGTATCAAAGATGGGAGTTGGCCTCCCGGAGTCTGCTTGCAGGAACTGGCTTCAAACCGCCCGGTGCTGCTGCGTCCAAAAGGCGTGGTGGTGAGCGACCGTTGGAAAAGGCGCTGATTAACAGCGTCAGGTACGTATTGAGAAGATGAGCGAAAGCAAACCGTTCGATGACGCATCGTTAAGCAATCAAGTGCTGTCAAAACTGAGGTCGCCCACTAGCCTCAGGACCAGTCTGGAGGATACCTGTCTACCGTCCAGATGGCAGCCGGTGTATAGGCGGCATG
>JAUYKV010000064.1 GCA_030699825.1 Pseudomonas sp.
AGCATCTCCGGCAACATGGGTTTCCTCACCATGCAGTAATTGGTCGACCTGAGTCACGTCGGCCACATTGGCGGCGGTACCCACCACGCTGTGCACCAGGCCCGAATCGGCATCCACACCAATGTGCGCCTTCATGCCAAAGGATAAAGGGGACAGATTTATTTTCTGCTGATTAGTTATTATTTTTAGTGCTTCCACGGAAGGAGACTTGCTTATGCCTAGAATGGGACGTGTGGTATTGCCGAACTATCCGCATCATGTGGTGCAGCGAGGCCATAACCGTCAAGTAGTATTTGCCGAAGCTGAAGATTTCCAACGCTACCTGTCGGATATGCACGAACTCAAGGATGTATTCGGGGTAAAACTTTATGCCTATTGCCTGATGACCAACCATGTTCATCTGCTGTTGGCCCCAGGTGATTCTGTTGCAGGACTTGGCCAATTGATGAAAGCGCTGGCAGCTCGAGCCACGCGCTATCGCAATCGATTGGAAGGTCGCTCCGGTACGCTTTGGGAAAGTCGATACAAATCGAGCGTTGTACAGTCAGATGCGTATTTGCTGGCTTGCTGCCGTTATATTGAACTCAATCCTGTTCGTGCGCGGATGGTAGCTGATGCTGAAAATAAAGGGGACAGATTTATTTTCTCAGCGCGGGCAACTGACCGGAACGAGTCGTTTTATAGATGAAGTCGAAGGAATCGTAGGGTTGCGAATAGAGCGGCGGGGACAGGGCAGGCCAAAAGTTGAGCGGAACAAATAAATCGCACAACAAATAAGTCTGTCCCCTTTTGTCCCTCTATTTGTTACTCCTTTATAGGTAACCGAACTTTACGGACAGTCCACTAGGTGGATTTTCGCATCAACTCCTGACGAATTTTTCCGATGGCCCCCATGGGATTGAGCCCCTTGGGACAGACCCATGAGCAGTTGCCGATGCTGCGGCAACGGAACAGGCTGAATGGATCTTCCAGCCGCTCGAGCCGTTCCGTCGTGGCCTGGTCGCGGCTGTCGGTAATGAAACGCCAAGCTTGCAGCAGCCCGGCTGGGCCGACGTACTTCTCCGGGTTCCACCACCAGGACGGACATTGCGAGGAACAGCAGCCACAGAGGATGCACTCATACAACCCGTCGAGCCTGGCGCGCTCCTCGGGAGACTGGAGACGCTCGATGGCCGGTGCCGGATCATGGTTGATCAGCCATGGCTTGATGCTCTGGTACTGCTGAAAGAAGAGACTCTGGTCGACCACCAGGTCGCGGATGACCGGCATGCCGGGCAGAGGTCTGATGATCAGGCTGCTGGACGTGCCCAACGCCTCCGAAACCGGCGTGATACAGGCCAGCCTGTTTTTGCCGTTGATGTTCATGCCATCCGAGCCGCAAACCCCCTCCCGACAGGAGCGCCGGTAGACCAGCGTCGGGTCGGCCTCATGCAGGAATTCCAGCGCATCCAGCACCATTCGTGCACGGAATTCCTCGGGCAACGACAACGTCTGCATCCAGGGCTGCCGCTCCTGTTCCGGGTGATAGCGATAGACCTGTACATCGATCATGGTTTGTTGCTCCTGCGGTCATTACCGCGAAAGTGGACAGTGCTTCTATCCGGCAAGCGTGCGGCGGCCGCATCCGGTCGTTCGGGAACACTCACCCGCGTGAAGCATAGACGTTGATGCCGGGAGAACGAGCCCGCATCCGGTGCGGGCTTACCAGCGGGAAGGCGAACCCTTGCTCACGCGCCGCTTGCGGCCTGCCACCAATGCCCGGGTTTGGCTCGTTTGAGGCCCGCTCTGGCCGGCAGCAAGGCCAATAGCGGAGGCTCGGAAAATAACTGTTTCGCTCCACAGCTAACCGTCAGCAGCATGCCAGGTACTCCGCGTGCCGTCCGAGCCCAAGATGACGGCAGGAGCCGCTTACCCCGTGACAGACCAGAAAAGCGGCAGAAACAAGACCCACAGGATGAGGCCTGCGCCAAACACCACCTGGGTAACGGCTACAGCCTTGAGACGGTTGTCGACGTGGCACAGCGAGTACACCCCCTGGTAGATCAAGACGCAACATGAAGCCAGCGCGCTCAGAGGCAGCGCGGTGTTCAAAAACGGGTTGTTCACCAGCAAGCCAAGTGAGGACAGCCACAGCGGGATCGGTGCGATAGCGGCAACCAGGTAAGCATCCGCATAGGCCACTTCATGGCCCAGGGTGCTGGCAACCTGCTTTATCAGCCATCCCATCAGGAAGACCGAAAGCCCCTCGCAAGCGAAAAACAGACTGGCCATAAATACCGACGGTCTGATCTGCAGTACCGGCAGGTACCCACTCAGTGGCCCGTCCAGCAGCACTATCATGGCCGGCGGCAACAGCGAGAGCGGTACGCTCATAGCCCAGAACAGGTTGCGGACCGTCGAGCCACGACATACCAACTCAGCCGAGACAGACGTACTGCCAAACAGCATCCGCAGCAGGACAAGAATGTTCATGCGACTCCTCCAGAGGGGCGAGCGGGTCAATGACTGACGGACTCGGCGGGTTCGTGAAATATATATCACAACACGATACATATCGTGCACAATACTCGGCAAAGGTCAACGAGGGAATTCGCACCTTGGACAAATCCGATTACCAGCGCCTGGCACATTTTCGTCATCGCTTGCGGCGTTTCCTGCGCAACAGCGAGCTGCTGTGCCAGGTAAATGGCGCGACGGCACTGCAGTACCAGCTTCTGCTGCAGATTCGCGGGGCTTCGGCGCGCGATTGGGCCACGGTCGGGGAACTCGCAGAACACCTGCAGTCGAAGCATCACAGCGTGGTGGCGTTGATCGACCGTTGCGAAATCATGGGGCTGGTTGAGCGAAGGCCTGGCCGGGAAGACAGACGCCAGGTCGAGGTGCACCTGTTACCTGTCGGCGAGGAGTTGCTGGCTCGTATCGCAGCCCTGCACCAGGAGGAAGTGCAGTTGCTGCGCGAGGAGTTCAATCTCCCGGGCTGGGACATGGCGGATTAAGACCCTCAACGGCAGTCGACTGGGGGTCTGCTTGCTTCGCTTGCAACACCTGCCAGAGCGTGAGCCAGGACGTTTTCGGGATCAATCAATGATCGACAAGACCAGAACAGGAGTAGCTATGGACAACAATTCACCCCCTGATTGGGACCCGAGGTCTGAGGCCGTACTCAATGATCAAATGGCAACCTACGACGACATGCGCCAGCGTTGTCCGGTCGCACACAGTCGGTATGGCTATACCTCCTTGTTCAGGCACGAGGATCTAGTGCGCGTTCTGCAGGATCATGAAACCTTCAGTAGTGCCGTCTCGCGTTTTCCCTCGGTTCCCAATGGCATGGATCCGCCCGAGCATACGGTGTACCGACGCCTCATCGAACCTTATTTCAGCCCGGAGCAAATGGACGCCTTTGCACCGGCGTGCCGTGATGTAGCGGTTCGTCTGGTGCAGGCGTTACCGGGTGAAGGCACAGCTGAACTGATGGGTGAATTTGCCCAGATCTTTGCGCTGCAGACTCAGTGCGTCTGGCTGGGTTGGCCGGCCGATCTGCATGAACCGCTGCGTCTATGGACGCTGAAGAATCACGCGGCCACCCTGGCCAGAGACGACGCCGCCCTGAGCGCCGTGGCCCTTGAATTTGACGGCTACATCAAGGATCTGCTGGCCGTGCGCCGTACAGCCGGCAATGCCGCGCCGGACGACATCACCACCAGCCTGCTACGCAATCAATCCCTGGGCAGGCCTCTGACAGACGACGAAATCGTCAGCATTCTGCGTAACTGGACGGTCGGCGAACTCGGAACCATTTCCGCCTCGATCGGTATTCTCGCGCATTACCTGGCCGCCAACTCCGGGCTTCAGCAGCAGTTGCGCGAACAACCCTCGCTGTTGCCCGCCGCCATCGATGAAATCCTGCGCATTCATGCACCGCTCGTCATGAACCGCCGGGTTACCACGAAACAGGTCACGCTGGGCGGGCGCACGCTAGCCAAGGGTTCGCGTCTCGCCCTGGTCTGGGCGTCGGCCAACCGCGACGAAGCGGTCTTCGGGGATCCCGATGAATTCCGCCTCGATCGCGATCCCGAACTGAACCTGCTATACGGTGCCGGCATTCATGTCTGCCCCGGTGCGCCGCTTGCCAGGCTGGAGTTGCGGATCGTGATGGAAGAACTCCTTGGACGCACCAGCCGGATTGCACTGGTGCCGGATGAGGAACCGGTGAAGGCGTTTTTCCCGGCCAGCGGGTTCTCTGCCCTACCCCTGCAGATTCAGAAACCTTCCTCCCGGCCCCTGTAAGCCTGAGCAACCCCGGGAGCCAATGACATCGGGCGGGCCTTTCATGGCGGGTGGCTTAGGCGGCGCAGGTCGACGTGCGGGCCAGGTGATCAAACGCGGCCAGGCTACCCGCAAGAGCGGTCGATCTGAAGGCCCAGCACAGGGCAGCGTTGACAAGCTTTCGCGGCTAAAGCCCCTCCCACATAAGCGCAATAACCAATAAAATCAACAATATACGTGTTTTTGACAAGAGATCCCCCGTCGTCCAGACACCGCGCTGTCGCGCAGCAAACTGGGTGTTCAAGGATCAAGACCGTAGGATGGGTCGGGCCGCGTAGGTTAGGCGCCTGCAAATTGACCTGCTGCCAGCAGAATAACCGCGCCGTAACCCATCATGGATTTCAGCCACGACAACCGGATACAGGTATGAATCGCTCGATGGGTATCGCTGCGCTCATCCTACGCGGCCCGCACCATCCTACAGTTACTGGCTCCGACAAGATTTCGTAAAAGTTACTATATAAAACAATGAGTTATATTTTTTTTGATAAGAGGGACCGGGCGGCGTCAGCTAGATGTTTTCAGCACGGGTGCCTTCAGCGGCTGGGCGAGCCAGGCCTCGAAGGCCTCGGCCGGCAGCGGCCGGCTGATCAGGTTGCCCTGGGCGGCGTCGCATTGCCAGCGTTCGAGCAAGCGCAGGCTGCAGGCCAGTTCGACGCCCTCGGCGACTACCTTGAGGCCCAGGCTGTGGCTCATCTCGATGGTCGAGCGGACGATCACTGCGTCTTCGCTGGCGTCATCGAGATCGCGGATAAACGACTGATCGATTTTCAGCTCCTGCACCGGCATGCGTTTGAGCTGGGTCAGCGAGGAGTAGCCGGTGCCGAAATCGTCCACCGACAGGCTGATGCCGAGCTCGCGCAGGTCATGCAGCACCTGCAACGCCAGCGTGGGATTGACCATCACCCCGCTTTCGGTGATCTCGAAAATCAGTTGTTCGGCCGACACCTGGTAGCGCCTCAGCAACTGGCTGACGCGATTAGGCAGCTTGGGGTCGACCAGATCCTCGGTGGAGATATTCAGCGACAGCTGCACGCGCAGGCCTCGGCCATTCCACTCGCACAACTGCCGTAGCGACTCTTCGAGCACCCAGGCGGTGAGGCTCTGGATGCTGCCGGTGCGCTCGGCCAGGGGAATGAATTCGCCCGGCGCAATCATGCCCAGTTGCGGATGCTGCCAGCGCAGCAGGGCTTCGGCCTGACGCACCTGGCCGGCGGCGATATCCAGCTTGGGCTGGTAGTGCAACAGCAGTTCGGCGTTAGCGGGGGCCAGGTGCAGGTCGCGGATCAGGCGGATCTGCCGCTGGTGCGCGGCGTCGCGACCACGCTCGTACATCTGCAGGCGGCCGGGCAGTTGCGCGGCGTCCTGCATGGCGATACTGGCGCGGCGCAGCAGGTCATCCGCGGTTTCGCCATCGGCCGGGTAGGCGGCGATGCCGACACAGCAATCCAGCACGACCGCCTGATTGCCGATGCGCAAGGGCTGGCAGAGCAGTTGCTGCAAGCGGTCGCCGACCACTATGGCGCTGTCGCCGTCGCTGTTTTCCAGCAACAGCAGCAGCTCGCTGGTCATCAGCTGAGCCAGGCTGTCGCCGGGGCGCAGGCTGGCTTGCAGGCGTTGACTGAGCTGCTGCAGGGCCAGGTCGCTGGCGCCCGGCCCACAGCTGTCGTTGAGCGTGCGCAAGTTGCCGACGCCGACATACAACAGCGCGGTTGGCCGCCCGGCGGCGATCGCACTGCCGAGCCGTTCCTGCGCCAGGGTGCGGTTGGGCAAGCCGGTCAGGGCATCATGCAGGGCGTTGTGCGCCAGTTGCCGCTCACGCTCGGCAATACCCTGCTGCATGTGCTGAAACGCCTTGGCCAGGCTGCCCAGTTCATCGCTGCGGTGCAGTTCGAGGGGCATCTGGTAGTCGCCCTGGCCCACCCGCTCGGCCACGGCCGCCAGGCGTTGTACCGGCTTGGAGATAGTGCGCGCCAGCAGCAAGGCACCGCCCAGCGAGGCCAGCAGTGCGGCCAGGGCGATCAACAGAATATTGCGATCGAGCGGGGCGAAGGCCTGCTGCGCCTGGCTCATGGATTTGAGCAGCAGGGCCTGGACCTGAAAGCCATCGCCACTGGCAAGGACCAGGCGCTGAGCGAGATAGCGTTCTGCGCCGATCAGCATCAGAGCGTCGGCAGCGACCGGCTCAGCCGTCATGTCGTCCTGCAGCAAGGCCTGCGTCGAGGCCGGCAAGGTGCTGATCCAGATCGCCGGCAGGTCATCCTGGCTGGCGACCAGGGTCAGCTCGAGCAGGGTCAGTTCGCGCAGTTCGCGGGCGAAGGTTTGGTCGACCTGGAAGCCCATCATCACCCGCGCGATCGGCAGGGGCGCGCTGACCGTGGCCTGCACCAACAGGTAGATGCTGTCGCCAATCGGCAGCAGGAAAATCTGCCCGCCTGCGCGCTGTTGCGCCATCACCCGGGCACTCAGGCGCGCGGCGGTCGGCCCGCTGATCAACGGGTCGGTGCTCATTTCCAGGCTGCCATCGAGGCCGAGCATCATCACCGCGTCGGCATTGATCCGGGTGCCATGGTTGGCCAGCGCCGAGCGAATGGTTGCGCGATCGCCACTGGCCACCGCCGTCTTGAAAGCGAAGTCGGCGGCCAGCACCTGCACCGCGTCGTGCAATTGCCGACCGCGCACAGCGAGTAGTCGCTCGAAGACCCGCGTGCCGACATCCAACTGCTCCTGCGCCTGGCTGCGCACGGCCACGTTGGTGGCGGCCTGCACGGCGAAATACAGCGTGCCGACCACCACCAGCAACAACAGGATCAGCACACTGGCGATGCGCGCCTGAAAACTACGGGGCAGCATCGTGCGGCGCGCTGTTCAAGGCATCGCCAAAGGCACTCGGCGGCGCCAGCGCTGGCGCTACTGCGGTTTGCGCCTGCATGTCGGGCGCCTGCGGGTGCCACAGGCTGACGGCCCCCAGCGCCGGGCTGATCGAGCAGGGGATGCCCAACAAGGCGGCGCGCAATGGATCGAGGAAAAGTCTGCTCATGCGATCACTCCTGCACGGCACCAAGCGCACCGCGATAGAAATACTCGCCTCCCTGGCAACTCGTAGATCGAATGCGCCTAAGATTAGCCGGGCACATGCAGAAGAGCACGAGAACCCCGTGGGGAATTGCGCGTTACTGGGCGCTGCGCACCCGCTTGGGAGTCAGGCCGAGGTAGCGGCGCATGGCGTTGGTCAGCGCGCTCTGGCTGGAAAAACCACATTCCTCGGCGATACGAATCAACGGCAGACCGCTCTCGCGCAACAACCGGGAAGCACTGTCGAGGCGGGTTTTCAGCAGGTATTGATGGGGGGTCAGGCCGACGCTGTCCTTGAACTGCGCATGAAAATGGCTTGGGCTGAGACAGGCGACCTGGGCCAGCTCGGCGACACTGATACGCCGCGCCAGGTGCTCGACGATGTAGTCGTCCAGTCGTTCCAGATTTAGCGCCCCCGGCACCCGCGCGGCTTGCTCGCCGAACAGGCGCAGGTGCAGCGCACGCAGCAGCACGCCGCCGAGGGCACGCGCCAGCAGCGGGTCGCTGCCATAGCGCTCCAGTTCGGCACCGGCGTAGCTCAGCAGGTTCTGGAAGTCGGCGTCCAGTTGCGGGTAACGCGGCGTCTCGAACAGATGGGTAAGCAGGGCCAGGTCTTCGCTGGAGGTGCCCTGCTCATCCAGGTCGATGATCAGCATGCGGTTGTCACCCATGCCGGCAAACTGGTGATCGGCATCACCGGGCACCAGGCAGGCGCGCATGCGACACACCTCGCCGCCACGGCCGTTGACTTCGAACTCCGCACGGCCGGTCAGCGACAGCACCAACTGGTGGTGATCGTGAGTGTGTTCGTGGGCCTGGTCATCCAGGCGCAGCAGGCGTGCTTTGAGCATTGCAACGACAATTCCGGAATGTGTACTGGCACTTTAACCAGTTGTGCCGGTCGCCGTCATCCCCTGCGACCAGCGGTGGGGAGTATCCCGCCAGCCCTCGAGCGGCACCTGGCGACCGACGCAGCAAAACGGCCGGGTAAGCGATACGCGCGGCCAACTCCAGCCACTGCCCGGCCTGCACGAGCCGATAGACGCTCGCTTGAGCGACTTGCGCCATGTTCTCGAGAGCCGCATCGCACCGACCTGATTGAAAAGCGCCATGCCTTGCCCCATGTTGCACTTAACGCGCAACTACAGGTGCCGCATGAACGAGCCACAGGACATCGAAATCCTCGCTGAACACACCAGCGAAACCGAGCACGATCGCCGCAGCGACCAGAGCCTGGCGTTGCCCGATCAGCAGTTGCCCGACAAGCTGTATGTGATCCCGATTCACAACCGGCCCTTCTTCCCCGCCCAGGTGCTCCCGGTAATCGTCAACCAGGATCCCTGGGGCAAAACCCTGGAGCGCGTTTCCAATACCGCGCACAAGTGCCTGGCGCTGTTCTACATGGACAACCCGCCGGTCGACGGCGCCAGCTTCGACCCCGACAGCCTGCCCACGCACGGCACCCTGGTGCGGGTGCACCACGCCAGCGAGGAAGGCGGCAAACTGCAATTCGTCGCCCAGGGCCTGACCCGCGTGCGCATCCGCGGCTGGCTCAGCCGCAAGCCGCCGTACCTGGCGGAAGTCGAATACCCGAAAAGCTCGCCCGACCCGCGCGACGAGGTCAAGGCCTACGGCATGGCGCTGATCAATGCGATCAAGGAGCTGTTGCCGCTCAACCCGCTGTACAGCGAAGAGCTGAAGAACTACCTCAACCGCTTCAGCCCCAACGACCCCTCGCCGCTGACCGATTTCGCCGCGGCCCTGACCAGCGCACCCGGCAACCAGCTGCAGGAAGTGCTGGATACCGTGCCGATGCTCAAGCGCATGGAGAAAGTCCTGCCACTGCTGCGCAAGGAAGTTGAAGTCGGCCGCCTGCAGAAAGAACTGTCGGAGGAGGTCAACCGCAAAATCGGCAACAGCCAGCGCGAATTCTTCCTCAAGGAACAGTTGAAGATCATCCAGCAGGAGCTGGGCCTGAGCAAAGACGACCGCAGCGCCGACATCGAGCAGTTCGAGCTGCGTCTGGAGGGCAAGACCTTGCCCGAGCAGGCGCGCAAACGCATCGATGAAGAACTCAACAAGCTGTCGATCCTCGAGACCGGCTCGCCCGAGTACGCCGTCACCCGCAACTACCTGGACTGGGCCAGCGCGTTGCCCTGGGGCATCGTCGGCAAGGACAAACTCGACCTCAAGCACGCGCGCCAGGTGCTCGATGCGCACCACGCCGGGATGGACGACATCAAGGAGCGGATTACCGAATTCCTCGCCGTCGGCGCCTTCAAGGGCGAGATCGCCGGCTCCATCGTCTTGCTGGTCGGCCCGCCTGGCGTGGGCAAGACCAGCATCGGCAAGTCGATTGCCGAATCCCTCGGCCGGCCGTTCTACCGTTTCAGTGTCGGCGGCATGCGCGACGAGGCCGAAATCAAGGGCCACCGGCGCACCTATATCGGCGCCCTGCCCGGCAAGCTGGTGCAGGCGCTGAAAGAGGTCGAGGTGATGAACCCGGTGATCATGCTCGACGAGATCGACAAGCTCAGCAGCAGCTACCAGGGCGATCCGGCCTCGGCGCTGCTGGAGACCCTCGACCCGGAGCAGAACGTCGAATTCCTCGACCACTACCTGGACCTGCGTCTGGACCTGTCCAAGGTGCTGTTCATCTGCACCGCCAACACCCTCGATTCGATTCCCGGCCCCTTGCTCGACCGCATGGAAGTGATCCGCCTGTCCGGCTACATCACCGAGGAGAAGCTGGCCATCGCCAAGCGCCATCTGTGGCCCAAGCAATTGGCCAAGGCCGGCGTGCCGAAGAATCGCCTGAGCGTCAGCGATACCGCCCTGAAGGCGGTGATCGAGGGCTACGCCCGGGAAGCCGGGGTACGCCAGCTGGAAAAACAGCTCGGCAAGCTGGTGCGCAAGGCGGTGGTCAAGCTGCTCGACGACCCCGCCAGCAAGGTCAAGATCGGCCCCAAGGATCTGGAAGCCTACCTCGGCATGCCGGTGTTCCGCCGCGAGCAGGTGCTGTCCGGCGTCGGCGTGATCACCGGCCTGGCCTGGACCAGCATGGGCGGCGCGACCCTGCCGATCGAGGCGACGCGCGTCCACACCCTCACTCGCGGCTTCAAACTAACCGGCCAACTGGGTGAGGTGATGAAGGAGTCGGCGGAAATCGCTCACAGCTACATCAGCTCGCACCTGAAACAGTTCGGCGGCGACCCGAGCTTCTTCGACCAGGCCTTCGTCCACCTGCATGTCCCCGAAGGCGCCACGCCCAAGGACGGTCCCAGTGCCGGGGTGACCATGGCCAGCGCCCTGCTCTCGATCGCACGCAACCAGGCGCCGAAAAAAGGCGTGGCCATGACCGGCGAACTGACCCTCACCGGCCAGGTCCTGCCGATTGGCGGGGTGCGCGAGAAAGTCATAGCCGCGCGCAGGCAGAAGATCTTCGAGCTGATCCTGCCGGAAGCCAACCGTGGCTCCTACGAGGAATTGCCGGACTACCTCAAGCAAGGCCTGACCGTGCACTTCGCCAAACGCTACAGCGATGTGGCCAAGGTGTTGTTCGACTAGCACCTGAAGCGCCCATGGTGCATATGCAAGCGAGATCGCAGGGTGCGATGACGCTTTAGCGATGGTGGATGAAAAAGACCTCCGACCCAGTGCGTAGCCCGGATAAGCCCCGGCGCAATCCGGGAGGGCGGTGGTCCTCAATGGCGCTGCGTCCGCGCTATGAATCTCGGCTACAAAAGCCCTCGGCAGCTTACCCCTTGCCCTGCAGAGCGACTATGCTGGCAGGCGTTTGCCGACCGAGGAGCTCTCCATGCCTAACGCCCATCGCCTGTTACTGCCGCTCGGCTTCGCCTTGTTGAGCGGCTGCGCTCACCAAGCCGGTAGCCTCAATGTGCAACAGCAAAGCCAGTGCCCGCTAAACCTGCGCAGCGGCCAGCAAGTGATCCTGACCCTGCCGAGCAACCCCACCACGGGGTTCCGCTGGGTGCTACGTGACGCCGCCAGCAGCCTGCTCGACAGCCTCGGCCCCGAGGTCTACAGCAACCCGGAAGACGCGGGACTGATCGGCAGTGCCGGCCAGTCGACCTGGCGCTTCCAGGCTCGCCACGCAGGCGCAGGCCACTTGCTGCTGACCTATCAGCGCCCTTGGGAAACCGAGGTCGCCCCGGCAAAAACCTTCGATTGCCCGATCCGGGTTGAGTAACCCCGCGCGACCGCCCCACCCGGCCGTTACGGCCTTGTCGCGGGTCCGCGAGAAGATTGCCGACGACGCCCATGGCGTGAATGTTGTCCTCGTGTGGCAAGCAGAACCCGGTTTAATCGGCTATAGCAAGTAGACGGGTTCTACTTTCGAGGGAAACCACATGACGCGGCTATGGCGTGAAGCAGTAGTGGTCGTAACACTGGTCTGGCTGAGTGGATGCAGCAGCCTTTTACCCAGCGAACGAGCCGAAGTGCAGTCTCCATTCATCGATTATCTGGATGCGGAAATGCGCTATTCCCAGGCGATAAATGGCATGACCAGTCGCTCCGAGCTGTTCTCCCTGGGCTTTGACCCGCTGACCCAGGGCAACGGCAAAATGCTCTCGTTCATCGACGTACGGCTGATGTTCGTGCAGCCGAACATCCCCATCGACTACCTGCCGGACGGCCTGGTGCAATGCCTGGAAGCCAAGGACCGCTGCATCGGTTATGCCTTCGAATTCACCAAGAGCGATACCAAGCGGGTCGGCAGTTTCTGGGCCGACGTGTTCAACTTCCGCAAACAGCGGGCGATGCAGGGCTGGTCGTTCCGCGCGGTATTCGTACTGGTCGACGACACCCTGGTGCACAAGGTCAGCAATGGCGAGCCGAACATTCGTCACTTCGAAGTCAAACGCAACCCGCTGGGTCCGCTGCAGGGCGCCGGTGAGTATTTCTCCGATCAGTTGAAGTGATCGCGGCTTGCCGCTCAGGGCTGAGCGGCCCGCTGCACCGAAGCCCTGGGCGGCAGGTGTGCCACCCTCCTCCCTATGCTGCGCGCCAATTTTCCCTGGGGAAGAAGGCCACAAGAGCGTCGTCGCTGCGCGACTTTCACGCTAAAATCGCCGGCTTTCCCGACCTTGCGCGGAACCACCGTGAAAAAACAGCCCGACCGTCTCTTCGCCCAGCCCCTGCCCCAGGTGCCGGACTTCGCCTTCAACGAGGACGTGGTGCGGGTGTTCCCGGACATGATCAAGCGCTCGGTGCCCGGTTACCCGACCATCGTCGAGAACATCGGCGTACTCGCCGGCCAGTTCGCCCAGCCGCACAGCGTGCTCTACGACCTCGGCAGCTCCCTCGGCGCAGTGACCCAGGCCCTGCGCCGCCACGTCCAGGTCGAAGACTGCCGGGTGATCGCGGTGGACAATTCCAGCGCCATGGTCGGGCGCTGCCGCGAATACCTGCATGCCCAGGACTCGATGTTCCAGGAGCTGTTGCCGGTCGAGGTGATCGAGGCCGATATTCTCGGCCTCAAGTTTCAGCCAACCTCGCTGGTGGCGCTGAATTTCACCCTGCAATTCATCCAGCCCGAACAACGCCTCGAACTGCTAACGCGGATTCGCCAGGCCCTGCTGCCCGGCGGCGCCTTGATCCTCTCGGAGAAACTGCGCTTCGAGGATGCCGAGCAGCATCAATTGCTCGGCGACCTGCACATCGCCTTCAAACGCGCCAACGGCTACAGCGAACTGGAAATCGCGCAGAAACGCAGCGCCATCGAGAAAGTCATGCTGCCGGACAGCCTGGAGCAGCACCGCGAGCGCCTGCTGGCCGCCGGTTTCAGCAAGGTGGTGCCCTGGTTCCAGTGCCTCAACTTCGCCTCACTGATTGCCTTGCCATGATCAACCGCCTCGACCTCGACGCCCTGCAAGCTGCGCTGGTGGGCACCCCGCTGCAAGACTGGGCAGCCGGACTGCCCGGACAGATCGACGCCAAACTGGCCATCGGTCATGGCGACCTGCAACGCTGGTACGGCGCCGTGCAGGCCTTGCCTGCGCTGAACGTCGAACAACTGGAGCTGTTGACTGCCTTCACCTTCGGCGGTGCCTGCGATGAAAGCAGCCGCAGCGAACTGAAAAGCGCACTGCAGGGTTTGATCCCCTGGCGCAAAGGCCCCTTCGAGCTGTTCGGCGTGCATGTCGATACGGAATGGCGCTCGGACTGGAAGTGGCAGCGCGTGGCGCCCTACCTCGACCTGGCCGGCAAGCGCGTGCTGGATGTCGGCTGCGGCAACGGCTACTACATGTGGCGCATGCTCGGCGCCGGTGCCGACAGCGTGGTCGGTATCGACCCCAACTGGCTGTTCCTCTGCCAGTTCCTGGCGATCAAGAACTACCTGCCCGACCTGCCGGCCTGGCATCTGCCGCTGGCCTTCGAGGAGTTACCGGGCAAGCTGCAGGGCTTCGATACCGTGTTTTCCATGGGCGTGCTCTACCACCGGCGCTCGCCGATCGACCACCTGCTGGATCTCAAGGATTGCCTGGTCAAGGGCGGCGAACTGGTGTTGGAAACCCTGGTGGTGGAAGGCGATGCCCAGCAGGTGCTGGTCCCCGAAGACCGTTACGCGCAGATGCGCAACGTCTGGTTCCTACCCTCGGTGCCGGCGCTGGAACTGTGGCTACGGCGTGCCGGCTTTGTCGATGTGCGCTGCGTGGATGTCAACACCACCTCGGTGCAGGAGCAGCGCGCCACCGAGTGGATGCGCTTCCAGTCGCTGCCGGAATTCCTCGACCCAGCCGACCACAGCCGCACCCTCGAAGGCCTGCCGGCGCCAACCCGCGCGGTGATCATTGCGCGCAAGCCCTGACCACTGCCATAACCCTGAAGGAGATCCTACGTCGTCCAGACGCCGCGCTGTCGCGCAGCAAACTGGGGGCGCGCGGGGCCCCACTGTCGTAGGAGCGGCTTCAGCCGCGAAGCTTTGGCTGTGCCGCGAAGAATTCGCGGCTAAAGCCGCTCCTACAGAGAACGTAATAACCTATAAAATCAATGACATACAGGTTGTTTGATGAGAGCAGGCCATGCCAGCGACATGTGGTTCGCGGCCATGGGCCGCTCCCAGAGGCGTTCCGGCGATCAGGTCCGTAGCCCGGATTGCATTGGGCTACAAACCTGATTCGCGGCTGAAGCCCCTCCCACGGAATTGCTATTCAGCCGCGCCCTGCCGCCGCGAGTATCAGTGCCTTCATCTCCGCCACCGCCTGCTTGAAGCCGACGAACAGGGCATGCGCGACCAGAGCGTGGCCGATGTTCAGTTCGTTGATTCCGGGGATCGCCGCCACCGCCTCGACGTTGTGGTAATGCAGGCCGTGGCCGGCATTGACGATCAGTCCGTGGGCCAGGCCGCAGGCCACGCCGTCGCGAATCCGCGCCAACTCCCTGGCTGTTTCGGCCGGGGTAACAGCATCGGCATAGCGCCCGGTATGCAGTTCGATCGCCGGCGCACCGACGCGCTTGGAGGCTTCGATCTGCTGCGGATCCGGGTCGATGAACAGCGAGACCTCGCAGCCGATCCGGCTCAGGCGCTCAACCGCGGCGCGAATCCGTGCTTCTTGCCCGGCCACGTCCAGGCCACCCTCGGTGGTCAGCTCCTGGCGGGTTTCCGGCACCAGACAGACGTGTTCGGGACGAATGCTTTCGGCAAAGGCGAGCATCTCTTCGGTGACGCCCATCTCGAAGTTCATCCGCGTCTGCATGACCTCCTTGAGCATCCGCACGTCACGCTCCTGGATATGCCGACGGTCTTCGCGCAGGTGCACGGTGATGCCATCGGCGCCCGCCTCCTCGGCGTCCAGCGCGGCCTTTACCGGATCCGGGTAGCGCGTGCCGCGGGCCTGGCGCAGGGTCGCCACATGGTCGATGTTCACACCCAGCAGAATACGGTTGGCGTCAGTCACGTGGTGGCTCCTTGAGCGTCATGAACAGTTCGCGGCTGACCAGCGGTCGACCGCCTAAATGGGGCGCCAGGGCCTGGCGCATGAGGCGCTTGGCCGCGGCCAGGGCGCCTGGAACGTTCCAGTCGGCCTCGGCCATGGCGAGTAATTCGCTGCCGTGGAACACGCCAGGCTGCAACTGTCCGACCGCTTCCAGGCCGGCATCCGTTTGCAGGCGATAGAGGCCCGCAGCGACGATCGGCTGGCCGAGCCGATCCATATCCAGGGCGAAACCATAGCCCAGATCATCGAGCAAACGCCATTCAAATGAACGCAGCAAAGGCTCCAGCGCGCGGCCCTGGGCCAGCGCCAGCACGGTCATGGCGTAGTGGTCGAACGTCGCCGGGTGCGGGTCTTGCTCCGGCAGCAGGCGGATCAGCAGCTCGTTCAGGTAGAGGCCGCTGAACAGCGCCTCGCCGTGCAACAGGTTGGGGATGCCGGCGGCTTCGAGACGGCTGACGTTCTTCAGCTCGCCGCGCCCGCGAAATTCCACTTCCAGCGGCACGAACGGCCGCGCCAGGCTGCCGGCCTTGCCTCGCGCGCCGCGCATAACCGCGCGCAGGCGGCCTTGCGGGGTGAGAAAGTCCACCAGTGCACTGCTCTCGCGATAGGCACGGCTGTGCAGGACATAGGCGGGCTGAGAGGTCATGGATTGTTGACTGCCACGTTCCGTAGGATGGGTTAGCCGCCAGCACTACACCCGAATCAAGGCAGCATTTCTGCGTGCGGCGTAACCCATCAATGCGTTGTACCTGCCGATGCCGTGTTGGGTTACGCGGCGTCTTATGCCGTTGTATTTATCCGATAAGTGAATGCGCCGCTAACCTACGCGGCCCGACCCAACCTACGAACTGGCTCTGCCCTTGCGATGGCGGGATGCGCCCGGCCGCGGCTTAAATGTTGTCGTAACCCAGGGAACGCAAGGCGCGCTCGTCGTCCGACCAACCGCTTTTGACCTTGACCCAGAGGTTGAGCATGACCTTGGAGTCGAACATCACTTCCATGTCCTTGCGCGCCTCCTGACCGATACGCTTGATCCGCTCGCCCTTGTCGCCAATGATGATTTTCTTCTGGCCGTCTCGCTCGACCAGAATCAGCGCGTGGATATGCAGAATGCGCCCATCGCGCTTGAATTCCTCGATTTCCACGGTGATCTGATACGGCAACTCGGCACCGAGCTGGCGCATGACCTTCTCGCGCACCAGTTCGGCGGCGAAGAAACGGCTGGAGCGGTCGGTGACCTGGTCTTCCGGGAAGAAATGCACGCCCTCGGGCAGACGCTCGCCGACCAGTTTTTCCAGGGTATCGAGGTTATGTCCGTGCTGCGCGGAGACCGGTACGATCTCGGCGTTGGGCAACTGGGTGGCCAGCCACTCCAGGTGCGGCATCAAATCGGCCTTGTCTTCGAGGCGATCGGTCTTGTTGATCGCCAGGATCACCGGGCCCTGCACGTACTGAATGCGCTCGAGCACCAGCTGATCCTCGTCGGTCCAGCGGGTGCGGTCGACCACGAAGATCACCACGTCGACATCTTTCAGCGCCGACGAGGCGTTCTTGTTCATGTAACGGTTAAGGGCTTTCTCGTTGTTCTTGTGCAGGCCGGGGGTGTCTACGTAGATCGCCTGGATATCGCCCTCGGTCTTGATCCCGAGCATGTTGTGCCGGGTGGTCTGCGGCTTGCGCGAGGTGATCGCCAGCTTCTGTCCGAGGATGTGGTTGAGCAGGGTCGACTTGCCCACGTTGGGCCGGCCAACAATGGCGACATAGCCACAGCGTGTAACGGGTGTATCAGTCATGCCCATTCTCCACCCCGAGGGCAATCAAGGCAGCGGCTGCAGCGACCTGTTCGGCGATGCGGCGGCTGGCACCCTGGCCCAGGGTCTTGTCATTCAGTAAGGAAATCTGGCATTCGACGACGAATGTCCGGCAATGCGGATCGCCCTGGATATCCACCACGTCATAGCGCGGCAGCTCGCAGGCCCGCGATTGCAGGAATTCCTGCAAGCGGGTTTTCGGATCCTTGTTGGTATCGACCAGGGTCAGGCTTGCCAGTTCATTGGTCAGCCAGGCAACCACACGCTCGCGCGCCGCGTCCATTCCGGCATCCAGGTAGATGGCGCCGATCAGCGCCTCGAGGGCATCGGCGAGAATCGATTCACGGCGGAAACCGCCGCTTTTCAATTCGCCCGAGCCGAGCCGCAGGTAGTCGCCCAGGTCGAAGCCGCGAGCGAGGATGGCCAGGGTCTCGCCCTTGACCAGGCGCGCGCGCAAACGTGACAACTGACCTTCGCGCGCCAGCGGGAAGCGCTCGAACAGCGCCTCGCCGGCAACGAAGTTGAGGATGGCGTCACCGAGGAATTCCAGACGCTCATTGTTGCGCCCGGCAAAACTGCGGTGGGTCAGCGCCAGCACCATCAGGTCCTGGTCTTTGAATGTATAGCCGAGCTGGCGCTCGAGACGAGCTAACGAAGCACTCACGGCATGCGCACGCGATATTCTTTGTCGAACCGGACTACCAGATCGAGATTTTCGATCAGCGGCTCGCGCCTTTCATATTTCAGATGAGCACGGAACTCGTTGTTTTCGATTTTCACTTTCAATGCTTCTTTCAGATTCAGGTCGCGAATGCTGTTGACCTCCATGCCCTTGCCGACATGGCCGTAGAAAGCGCCGACCGAACGGATATCCATGGTCTGGTCATCTTCCACCGAGGTGATGATTTTATCCATCGACATATAGTCGAGGTAATGCGGCAGCACCTTGAATGCCGTGCTGGCGAAGAACGCCACGACGGCCAGCACCATCAACCAGCTCAGTATCGACAAGCCTTTCTGCGAACGTGCAAATGTCATGTTTGCCCCCAAGTGAGACCAATGTGAGTGCCCTGCGGGCCAAGACTATATATAGCCTGCGGCGCCGTATTGAACAGCGCCGCAAAACGGGCGAAAGGTCAGTGAATCAAACCGACGCGAGAGAAATTCGGCAGGTTGCGCAATTTCGGGTCAGGCCAGCTCATCCAGACGGCGAACGCCTTGCCGACGATATTCTGGTCCGGCACCATGCCCAGCAACTCTCTGGCAATGGCCGGATCGTTCCAGTAGCGGCTGTCGTTGGAGTTATCGCGGTTGTCGCCCATCATGAAGTAATAGCCTTGCGGCACCACCCACTCGCGCCCCGGCTCGATCCGGTAGCGATTCATTTCCTTGCGAATCAGGTGTTCGACCGAGCCCAGGCGCTCCTCATAGAGGGCCGCGCTACCGAGGCTGCCCGGCTCTTCGCCGAGCAACTTCTCGGCGACCGGCTGACCGTTGACGAACAGGCGCTTGTCGCTGGTGTAGCGAATCTGATCACCGGCCAGGCCCACCACACGCTTGATGTAGTTGATGTTCGGGTCACTCGGATAACGGAACACCATGACATCGCCACGCTGTGGGTCATCCACCTCGATGATCTTGGTGTCCAGCACCGGCAGACGAATGCCGTAGGCGAATTTGTTGACCAGGATGAAATCGCCCACGTCCAGGGTCGGCTTCATCGAGCCGGACGGAATCTGGAACGGCTCGACCAGAAAGGAGCGCAGCACCAGCACGATCGCCAGCACCGGGAAGAACGATTTACCGTACTCCACCAGCAATGGCTCTTTGTTCAGGCGCTCGACCACCGCCTCGTCGGGCTGGTTGACCTGGCCCTGGTAGTTGGCAATGGCCGTGCGCCGGCGTGGGGCCAGAAAGAGCAGATCGAACAGCGCCAGCGCACCACAAACGGCGACGGCGATTACCAGCAACAGCGGGAAATTTAGCGACATAGGACCTAACTATCCAACCTGAGCACAGCGAGGAAGGCTTCTTGTGGAATTTCCACGTTACCGACCTGCTTCATCCTTTTCTTACCGGCCTTCTGCTTTTCCAACAGCTTGCGTTTACGGCTCACATCGCCACCGTAACACTTGGCCAGCACGTTCTTTCTGAGCGCCTTGACAGTGGTTCGCGCGACAATCTGCCCGCCAATGGCGGCCTGGATCGCCACATCGAACATCTGCCGCGGGATCAGTTCCTTCATTTTCTCGGTCAACGCACGCCCTTTGTAGTGTGCGTTGTCGCGGTGCACGATCAGCGCCAGTGCATCGACTTTCTCACCGTTGATCAATACGTCCAGCTTGACCAGATTGGCCGACTGATAACGATCGAAGTGATAGTCCAGCGAAGCATAGCCACGGCTGGTCGACTTCAGGCGGTCGAAGAAGTCCAGAACCACTTCGTTCATCGGCAGGTCGTAGGTCACTTGCACCTGCGAGCCGAGGAACAGCATGTCGTGCTGCACGCCACGCTTCTCGATGCACAGGGTGATGACGTTGCCCAGGTGTTCCTGCGGCACCAGGATATTGGCCCGCACGATCGGCTCGCGCATGTCTTCGATGGTCGACAGGTCGGGCAGTTTGGACGGGTTGTCGACGTAGACCGTTTCACCGGTCTTGAGCAGCAACTCGAAAATAACCGTCGGCGCGGTGGTGATCAGATCCAGGTCGTACTCGCGCTCCAGGCGCTCCTGGATGATCTCCATGTGCAGCATGCCGAGGAAACCGCAGCGGAAACCGAAGCCCAGAGCATCGGAGCTTTCCGGGGTGTATTGCAAGGATGAGTCGTTCAGCGTGAGCTTTTGCAGGGCTTCGCGGAAATCCTCGAAATCGTCGGAACTGACCGGGAACAGGCCGGCATAGACCTGCGGCTGGATGCGTTTGAAGCCCGGCAGCATGTCGACGTCGGGGGTCGAGCTCAGGGTCAGGGTATCGCCCACCGGCGCACCGTGAATGTCCTTGATGCCGGCAATGATAAAGCCCACTTCGCCGGCCTTCAGATCAACTGTGGCGCTGTGCTTGGGGTTGAAGACGCCGACGCTGTCGACCAGGTGAATCTTGCCGGTGGATTTCACCAGCACCTTGTCACCCTTCTTGATCCGCCCGTGGCGCACGCGCACCAGGGAAACCACCCCCAGGTAGTTGTCGAACCAGGAGTCGATGATCAACGCCTGCAGGGGTGCTTCGATATCGCCGGTCGGCGCGGGAATGGTGTGCACCAGGCGCTCGAGCACTTCGTCGACACCCAGGCCGGTCTTGGCGCTGCAGGTCACGGCATCGGTGGCGTCGATACCGATGATTTTCTCGATTTCTTCCTTGACTCGATCCGGATCGGCCTGCGGCAGGTCGATCTTGTTCAGTACCGGCATGACCTCAAGGCCTTGCTCGATAGCGGTATAGCAGTTGGCAACCGATTGCGCCTCGACCCCCTGACCGGCATCGACCACCAGCAGCGCGCCTTCACAGGCTGCCAGGGAACGGCTGACTTCATAGGTGAAATCGACGTGACCGGGCGTGTCGATGAAGTTCAACTGGTAGGTCTTGCCGTCGCGCGCCTTGTAATACAGGGTCACGCTATGCGCCTTGATGGTAATCCCGCGCTCACGCTCAAGGTCCATGGAGTCCAGGACCTGGGCTTCCATTTCACGATCGGCCAGGCCGCCACACATCTGGATAAAGCGATCGGCCAGGGTGGACTTGCCATGATCGATGTGGGCGATGATGGAGAAATTGCGGATATGACTCAGGTCACTCACAGGACAACACTCGAAAAGGTCGCAGGCGACAGCCCGCCGAAAATAGCCGTGAAGTGTACCCGATTGGCGCCGCAGCCGTCACGCTCAGGCGCCAATCGGCAGACATGACGAAGGGCGATCGAAATCGCCCTTCTTCTTCGGCCTTGCGTATCGCGCCCGACTCAACGTCGAGCCCGGCGCTTCGTATTTAGCGGCGCAGACTCAGCCGACAACACGCACCGTCATCACTCCGCCAACTTGAAGGTGATGAAACTGGCGCGCCCCTGGCGCAGCACGCGCATGGAAACAGAGCGGTTCTTCGGCAGTTCCCGGGCCACCTGGGTAAAGGTTTTGGTCGAGTCGATGGCCTGATTATTCAAATGGGTGATCACATCGCCCGGACGCAAGCCGATCAGCGCGGCGGGGCCGTCGAGAACCTCGGTGATGACCACGCCGCCTTGCAGGTCGAGGCTTTTCTTCTGTTCGACTGTCAATTCCACCACCTTGACCCCGAGGCGGTTGCTACTGCGTTCGACACCAGGCCCAGTCGTGCCGGCCAGGGCTTCACCGTCTTCCGGCAAGGCACCGATGGTCAATGTGAGCTTCTTGTGGGCGCCCTCGCGCACCACATCCAGCGCGGCCTTGCTGCCCGGCTTGAGGCGGCCCACCAGATGCGGCAGATCCCCCGACATGACGATCGGAGTGCCATCGATGCTCAGAATCACATCGCCAACCTGCAAGCCACCCTTGGCCGCCGGACCACCTTCCAGCACCTGGGCCACCAGCGCACCCGCCGGTTTATCCAGACCGAATGACTCGGCCAGGTCCTTGTTCACTTCCTGAATCACCACACCCAACCAACCGCGACTGACCTTGCCGTCGACCTTCAACTGCTCGGCCACATCCAGGGCAACGCTCATCGGAATGGCGAAGGACAAGCCCATGAAGCCACCGGAACGGGTGAATATCTGCGAGTTGATGCCTACTACCTCCCCCGCCAGATTGAACAGCGGGCCGCCGGAGTTACCCGGATTGATCGCCACATCGGTCTGGATGAACGGCACATAGCTTTCATTTGGCAGGCTGCGCCCCTTGGCGCTGACGATGCCGGCGGTCACCGAATGGTCGAAACCGAAGGGCGAGCCAATGGCCAGCACCCACTCGCCGACCTTCAGATCTTCGGATTTGCCCAACTTGACCGTTGGCAGATTCTCGCCTTCGATCTTGAGCAGGGCCACGTCGCTACGCGGATCGGCACCAATCAGCTTGGCCTCCAACTCACTGCGGTCGGGCAGGCGCACGATGATCTCATCGGCCCCGGCAACCACATGGTTGTTGGTCAGCACGTAGCCATCGGCGGAGATGATGAAGCCGGAACCCAGCGACTGCGCCTCACGCTGGCGACCGCCGTTTGGCGCGCGCGGAATCTGGGGAATATTGCGCTCGAAGAATTCGCGAAAGATCGGTGGCAGGCCTTCAAGATCGGGAATGGCCAATTCGCCAGCCCCGGCTGCACGCGCCGGTATTTTCTGCCGGGTACTGATGTTGACCACCGCGGGCGCGGCCTCTTCGACCAACTCGGTAAAGTCCGGCAGCTCTGCCTGGGCAACTACTGCCTGCCCCAAGAGCAGTAAAGCGAACAAGGAATAGAAAGACGACTTCAGACTAGGCATCGATTTGAAACTCCCCATCAAAAACGAGCAAAACGCTCAAAACGCTGCAGCAGTGCCGGCAAGCAAGGCACGCATGACCACCGGTTGCAAGGCCGGGTCATCAGCCGTGCGGCGACTGTGCCAGCGCACCACCGCCCAGGCCACGAACAAGCCGGCAAAGGCAGACAGAATCACCCAGGGCTCACTCAAGCCCAACTGTTCAGCCAGTAATGCGGCACTGAACAAGCCGAACAAAGGCAGCAGGTAAACCAACAGCGAACCGCGCACCAGCAATTCCTCGCGCACGCCAATCACCACCGCATCACCCACACTCAACTGTAGATCACAGAGCGCACGGACATAGCCCCGCCGCCCACTGGCGCCCAGCTTGTCGAGCACGCCATGGCCGCAGCCGGCACTCACCGTACAACTGGAACAGGTGCTTTTACGCAGGGTCTCGACCCAGACAGCGCCCTGTTCGACAGCCACGACCCGCCCTTGCTCTTCGATCATTGGATGGCCTGCTCTCCTATGGCGCGCATCGACAAGGCTACACGCTCCGCCGTACCCAATGGAATCTCACCGACCACCGTGACCATCACATTGCCATCAGGAGTCGCCAGGCGCCGGGAAACCGCTGCAGTAGGACCCAGCTGACTGCGCGCATCTTCGACCATGGCGCCGCGCAAGGGCTCGACGAACACCGAAAAATGCGCCAAACCATCGAAATAAACCAGACTGGCGACTTGCTCATTGGAGGCCGGACTGCGACGTTCGGTCACCCGACTCAAGGTGAAGCCTGGCGGCAACCAGTCGGAGCGCCAGGCCTCGACAACCTCAGCGTCCGCTTTGCCGGTAACTACCGGCTGACAACCCGCACCAGGCTGCAGCTCCTGATCGGTAGGGAGCACGCCAACATCGAGCTGGGTGAATTGAAAGCGTTCGAGCAACTGCCCCTTGTCGTTCAGTAACAGCGACTTCAACGGCAGAGCGCTTTGCTGGTCGAGGTGCAACTCGACACCATAGCGATGCTGATCGCGCGGCGACAGCGCCAGCGCCACAGCCGCACGCCCCGCCACGCGGGACTTGCCGATGACCCGCAACTCATAAGACTCAAGCAGTCGCTGGCTATTCAGGTCGTGCGCCGACCACGTCTGGGGATCGTCGAGCTGATCGATCAGGGTACTGCTGACGCAGCGTGTACTGCCATCGACCCGCAGTACTTCCTGCTCTGGCCCGTCCAACTGCAATAATCGCTCCTGCACCACGCCCGTCTCATCCACCCGATGCCAGATACGGTGGGTAGAGAAGCTGCCGTTACGTTCATAAACGAAGGTGCCTTGAAAACTTTGGCTTTGGCCAGCATCGGCCAGTCGTTCAAGCCAATCTTGCGCCTCGGCAGCGACAGCGGGTAATGCAAGCCAACTACCGAACAACAGAGCGATGACGGGAATAAAGCGCATGCGCCTCCTTAACGGCTTTCCAGGCTTGCAGCGCGAGCATAAGGCAGCGCGCTTTCATTGGTATTCATGGCCGCTTGCTGGGCATGCTGACGCAAGTAAGTCGGCAGACGCTGATCATGCCAGCCGGGCGTGGCCTCACTGGCAGTTTCAGCCACAGTTTGTTGCTCACCCGCGGTACTGAAACCCGCCAGCATGGCTGGGCTTTGCGTTTGCGTTTGCGGAGCGCTCAAGGCCGGCTGAGCGGCTTGCTGCGCCAACTGCGTGCTGGCAACGTCATCCTGGTTGTACAAGCGCACACCCGCCAGCACGGCGACCGTAACCGAAGCGGCCACGGCAAAACGCCCGACCGAACGCCATGGACCGCGAGCCACGGCCTTGCTCTGCACCGGCAAGGCTTCGTCGGCCAGCGCCGCAGACACGGCAGCAGCAATATCCAGACGCGGCTCCAGCAGCTCCTTGTGCATCACTGCACGAGCGATCTGATAACGCGACCAGGTTGCACGCAGTTCGGCGTCGTCGCTCGCACTGAGCACACGTCGCAGTTCCATTTCATCCGCTTCGTTGTCCATAACCGCGGACAGCGATTCCTGCAGGGCTTCACGACTCATGGCGGTTCCTCTCTTGGCTGTCGCCGCTGTCTCAACTGTCCTGCAACAGGGGTTGCAAGGACTTGTCTACGGCCTCACGAGCCCGAAAGATCCGAGACCGCACGGTACCGACTGGACACTGCATCACGCTCGCAATGTCCTCGTAACTCAGACCATCGAATTCGCGCAAGGTTAGGGCGGTGCGCAAATCTTCTGGCAATTGCTGGATGGCCCGATGCACGGTGGCTTCGATTTCATCCCGCAACAATGCTCGTTCTGGCGACTCGATATCCTTGAGGGCGTGATTGCCATCATAGAATTCCGCATCCTCAGCACTGACATCGCTCTCTGGCGGTCGCCGACCGCGCGACACCAGATGATTTTTCGCCGTATTGATGGCAATCCGGTACAGCCACGTATAGAACGCACTGTCACCGCGAAAATTCCCCAGCGCGCGATAGGCCTTGACGAAGGCTTCCTGCGCCACATCTTGCGCTTCATGGGTGTCATGCACGAATCGCACGATCAACCCAAGAATCTTGTGTTGGTATTTCAGTACCAGCAAATCGAATGCACGCTTATCACCACGCTGCACGCGTTCGACCAGTTGCTGATCTTCTTCCTGAGCTAGCATCAACACTCCTCATTGAGTCCGAAGGAGTGCAGCGCTAGCCAATCAATGGACTTGCCAAGATAGACATGGACGTTGCGCAAAAGTTCTCCCCTCCAAACAAGCTTCCTGCAGAACGCTTTATGTTCTGCACGGAGTGACGCAACACGGCCTCTAGGCCCTGCTGCGTGAATAGTCTTAGACCACTCATCTGCCGGTGAATGAAGCCTTTGCAAGCCTTCGACACACCCCGTCAAATAAGCACTGTCCTCTGCGGGCGACCTTTTATGGAACCTGAAAGACTAAGAAAGTTCCCCAGCACCGCAGCAAGTCATAAGCCGGCTATTGTGCCGCCCGCCCCCTCTATATACTAGGGGCCGCTTACCTGCGGAATCACGACATGAGCCAACACTACCAACACGACGTTCTGGTCATCGGCAGCGGCGCCGCCGGCCTGACCCTGGCGCTGACCTTGCCCGAGCACCTGCGCATTGCCGTGCTGAGCAAGGGCAATCTGGCCAATGGCTCGACTTACTGGGCCCAGGGTGGCGTGGCAGCGGTGCTGGACGACATGGATACCGTCGAGTCGCATGTCGAAGACACCCTCAATGCCGGTGCCGGCCTGTGTCGCGAAGACGCGGTGCGCTTCACCGTGGAGCATAGCCGAGAAGCAATTCAATGGCTGATCGACCAGGGTGTGCCCTTCACCCGCGATGACCAGACCGCCCGCGAAGATGGCGGCTTCGAGTTTCACCTGACCCGCGAAGGCGGTCACAGCCACCGACGCATCATCCACGCCGCCGACGCCACCGGCGCGGCGATCTTCAAGACCCTGCTCGAGCAAGCCAAGCGGCGGGCCAACATCGAAATGCTCGAGCAGCACGTGGCGGTTGACCTGATAACCGCACGCAAACTCGATCTGGCTGGCGAGCGCTGCCTGGGCGCCTATGTGCTCAATCGTGCCAGCGGCGAAGTTGACACCTATGGCGCGCGCTTCGTCATCCTCGCCACCGGCGGCGCGGCCAAGGTGTATCTGTATACCAGCAACCCGGATGGCGCCTGCGGCGACGGCATCGCCATGGCCTGGCGCGCCGGCTGCCGGGTCGGCAACCTGGAGTTCAACCAGTTCCACCCGACCTGCCTGTACCACCCGAAGGCCAAGAGTTTCCTGGTGACCGAAGCCCTGCGCGGCGAAGGTGCGCTGCTCAAACTGCCGGGCGGCGAACGCTTCATGCAGCGCTTCGATGCGCGCGCCGAACTGGCGCCGCGCGATATCGTGGCCCGCGCCATCGACCACGAAATGAAGCGCCTCGGCGTGGACTGCGTGTATCTGGACATCAGCCACAAACCGGCCGACTTCATCAAGGCGCACTTCCCCACCGTCTATGAGCGCTGCCTCGACTTCGGCATCGACATCACCCGCGAGCCGATTCCGGTGGTGCCGGCCGCGCATTACACCTGTGGCGGTGTAGTGGTCGAGCAGAACGGCCAGACCGACGTTCCCGGCCTGTACGCCGTCGGCGAGACCAGTTTCACCGGCCTGCACGGGGCCAATCGCATGGCCAGCAACTCGCTGCTGGAGTGTTTCGTCTACGCCCGCGCGGCGGCGGCCGACATCATCCAGAAGCTGGGCGAAGTGAGTGCGCCGAGCAACCTGCCGACCTGGGATGCCAGCCAGGTGACCGACTCGGATGAGGACGTGATCATCGCGCACAACTGGGATGAACTGCGACGTTTCATGTGGGACTACGTCGGCATCGTGCGCACCAATAAGCGCCTGCAACGCGCCGAACACCGGGTGCGCCTGCTGCTCGACGAGATCCACGAGTTCTACAGCAATTACAAAGTAAGCCGCGACCTGATCGAACTGAGGAACCTGGCGCAGGTAGCCGAACTGATGATCCGCTCGGCCATGCAGCGCAAGGAATCTCGCGGCCTGCACTACACCCTGGACTACCCGCAGCAGCTGCCCGAGGCCAAAGACACTATTCTGCAGCCACCCACCTACGGCGACTGAACTTCAGGCGTACCCGCAAGCGCCTGTGCATATCCCGCGGCATGGCATCATGCGGGATGCACAGGCCGCGCACCCGGCGCTCGCCCGCCAGGCGAAAGCGCAGCACCACGACCAGCGGCAACGCCAGGCTGTCGGGGCGCAACTGGACGACCTGCCAGCCGCCCGCAGCACTCCACAACTGCCAGCCATCGGCTGTACAACGCAGCCCGCCGAACGCCTGCGGCGCACTCAGCAGGATATGCCGCGGCAAGACCCAGGCGGCATGCCCCAGACACAGGGCGACGCCCAGCGCCAGCGCCCACAACGGAATCTCGACCAGCGACAAGCTGAGCAGCGCTAGCGCCTGAACGCCGCCATAGAGCAGCAGCAAGCGCCGCGACGGCTGCCAGCGGCACTCGAAACTGTCACTTGGGCTGGACACGATCCAGAATCATGCGAACCATGCGCTGCAGGTCGGCATCTTCGGGCTCGGCACGCTGCATGAACCAGCCGAACATATCCTGATCTTCGCACTCGAGCAGCTTGCGGTAACGCTCGCGGTCTTCGGCATCGAGGGTTGGGTAGACCTCCTTGACGAATGGCACCAGCAGTACATCCAGTTCCAGCATGCCGCGACGGCTGTGCCAGTAAAGGCGATTGAGTTCTGTCGAATCGACCATGGAGCGGTTCCTTGATAGAGCCTGGCGGGGATTAAAGCGGCGCAGTATAACAGTCAGCCGCAAGACGGGTGGCCGCCCCCGCAAGTCCATCCGCGACGACGCGCCTTCAAGCTTTTTCCTGGCTTTTACGCAAAGCCTGTAGCTTGAGGCTTGCGGCTGCTTTTATGATGACGCCCCTCACTTTCATCCAGCGATTGTTTATCCCTATGGCCGATTCCGCGTTTTTCTCCACCCTCAGCCACGAAGGCATCCTCGCCGTTCGCGGTTCTGATGCGAGCAAATTCCTCCAGGGCCAACTGACCTGCAACCTCAATTACCTGAGCGAAGCCAGCTCCAGCCTCGGCGCCCGCTGTACCCCGAAAGGCCGCATGCTGTCGAGCTTCCGGATTGTCAGTGTGGCCGACGGCTTCCTCCTGGCGATGGCCAGTGAACTGGTCGAGCCGCAACTGCTCGACTTGCAGAAATATGCGGCGTTCAGCAAGTCCAGGCTGATCGACGAAAGCGCCGAGTGGGTGCGCTTTGGCCTGCATGACGGCGACGCCGCGCTGGCCAGCCTGGGCCTCGACCTGCCCGGCCAAGCCGACAGCGTGGCGCGAACCAACGACCTGCTGGCCCTGCGCCTGAGCGACGGCCGCGCCGAACTCTGGGCCCCGGCCAGCCAGGCCGAAAGCCTGCACACCCAGCTGGCCGCCCAGTTGGCGCACGCCCCACTCAATCAGTGGTTGCTGGCCCAGGTGCGCGCCGGCATCGGCCAGGTGCTGGGCCCCACCCGCGAACTGTTTATCCCGCAGATGCTCAACCTGCAGGCATTGGGCGGCGTCAGTTTCAAGAAGGGCTGCTACACCGGCCAGGAAATCGTCGCGCGCATGCAGTACCTCGGCAAGCTCAAGCGCCGCCTGTATCGCCTGGCGGTGGACGGCGAACAACTTCCCGCAGCGGCCAGCGAGCTGTTCGCCCCCGAGCGCAACGGCAGCGTCGGCGAAGTGGTGCTGGCCGCACAGAGCGACAGCGGCTTCGAGCTGCTCGCGGTCTTGCTCGAGGACGCGGTCAGCGACGGCCGCATTCACCTCGGCACCCCGCAAGGCCTGCCGCTCAGACTGCTGGAGTTGCCCTACACCCTGGACAGCGACCGCGAAATCCAGCGTTAACCTAACGGCACCTGCAGCCGATTACCAAAGAGACTCGCCCATGAGCAAGCTTGCCGAGAAAGTCCAACAGGAACTGATCAAGGCCATCGACAACGATGATCTGGTACTGCCTACCCTGCCGGAAGTCGCCTTGAAAGTCCGGGAAGCGGCCGAAAACCCGGACATCGGCATTCCGCAGATCTGCAAGGTCATCGGCAACGATGCGGCGCTGACCGCCCGCATCATCAAGGTGGTGAACAGCCCATTGCTGCGCACCAACAAGGAAATCACCGACCTGCAGATGGCCGTCAGCCGCCTGGGCATCAACTACACCTGCAACCTGGCCACCGGTCTGGCGATGGAACAGATGTTCCAGGCCACCTCGGATGTGGTCGACCGCAAAATGCGCGAAGTCTGGAACAAAAGCACGGAAATCGCCGGGATCTGTCACGTTCTGTGCAAGCACTACACCCGCCTGATGCCGGACCAGGCGACCCTCGCCGGCCTGGTCCACCAGATCGGCGTGCTGCCGATCCTCACCTATGCCGAGGACCACAACGAACTGCTGTCCGACTCGATCAGCCTCAACCACGTCATCGAGCAGATTCACCCGATGATCGGTGACAAGATCCTGCGCACCTGGGACTTCCCCGAACTGATCGCCATGGTGCCGAGCCAACACCTGGACTTCACCCGCGACAGCGCCAAGGTCGACTACGTCGACATCGTCCAGGTCGCCATCCTGCAGAGCTACCTGGGCAGCCAGCACCCCTACACCCAACTGGACTGGAGCCAGATTCCGGCATTCCACAAACTCGGCCTGAACCCGAACCAGAACCTGAACGACGACGAAGACCTCTCCGCGGCCATGGAAGCGGCCATGGGCATGCTGCAGTAAAACGCAGACGGCGGCCTGCCATTCTCGGACAGACTTCTGGACAGGCCGCCCCGCATACGACAGCCGCGCTGTCGCGCAGCAAACCGGGTGCTCAAGGATCAAGACCGTAGGATGGGTTAGGCGCCCGCAAATTGACCTGCTGCCAGCAGAATAACCGCGCCGTAACCCATCATGGATTTCAGCCACGACAACCGGATACAGGTATAAATCGCTCGATGGGTATCGCTTCGCTCAACACCATCCTACGGAGGACGAGTTGCGCCGGTATTTGCGGTACGACTTGTTTAATTTCCGCATGTGAAAACAACGAGTTATTTTTAGCTTGATAAGCGGCCGTGAAAATATCGAACGCCGTCGCGAGCGTTTTTTCCCAGGCTCTCAGCCAACCTCGACGGCAAACTCGACGCGCACCAGCAACCCCTGCGGCTGGACCTGATGCAGACTGATGCGCGCCTGGTGCGCGCGACAGATCTCGCCGACGATAGCCAGGCCCAGGCCGGCACCCGAGCCCTGTACGCCGCGCCGATAGAATCGTTCGAAGACCTTCTCGCGCTCCTCTGCGGGAATCCCCGGGCCATCGTCCTGGACCTCAAGAATACCGGGCGCCAGCACCCGCAGGATCACATTGCCGCCGGCCGGGGTATGCGCCAGGGCGTTATCCACCAGGTTGCACAACAGCTCATTGAGCAGGGTCGGCTCGCCGCGCAGCCACACCGGCTGCTCGGCCTCCAGCGCCAGGGCGATCCCGCGGGCATGGGCCAGGGGCGCCAAGGCCAAGCCCAATTCACGGGCCAACTGGCTAAGGTCCAGGCGCTGCGCGCCGCCCTCGGCGATCGCCCGCGCGCCGCTTTCGATGCGCGCCAGCGAAAGCAGTTGATTGGCCAGCTGAGTCAGCCGATCGGTGTTCTGCGCGGTCTCTTCCAGGGTGCTGCGCCAGGCCGCCGGCTCCTGCGCGCGCAGGCCCAGCTCGACCCGCGCCTTGAGCGCCGCCAGGGGCG
This sequence comes from Pseudomonas sp., assembly GCA_030699825.1. Lineage (GTDB taxonomy): Bacteria > Pseudomonadota > Gammaproteobacteria > Pseudomonadales > Pseudomonadaceae > Aquipseudomonas. The sequence goes on from JAUYKV010000064.1 coordinate 30,963, forward strand.
TGCGCAGTTCGTGGGCGGCATCGGCGATAAATTGCGACTGGCGCTCAAACAGGCCACGCAGGCGCTCGTTGAACCGATTCAAGGCATGCACCAGCGGGCGCAGCTCGCGTGGCAGTTCGGCATCCGGCAGCGGACGCAGATCGTCACTGGCGCGCGCGGCCACGCTGCGCCGCAGCGCCTCCAGCGGACGCAGGGTGGCGCTCACCGCCAGCCACACCAGCAACACGGCACTGAACGCCAGCAGGCCCATGCGCCACAGCGTGCCGACCAACAAATCGCGGGTCATGCGTTCGCGCGCGCCCAGGGTTTCGGCCACGCGGATCTCGGCGATGCCATTGAGCAGGGGTTCGCTGACCGGTTGCAGCAGGCTGACCACGCGCACGCCCTGGCCGCGGTAGGCGCCATCGTAGAAACGCGCCAGCGCCGGGTAATCGTCGGTGCGCGGGGTACCGGCAGGCGCAGCCGGCAGGTCTTCGTAGCCGGACACCAGTTGCCCGCGCGGGTCCAGCACCTGGTAGTAGATGCGCCCGGCGCTGTCGTAGGCGAAGGTATCCAGGGCGACATAGGGCACATTGGCCTTGAGCCTGCCGTCATCGGTATACAGGCCCTGGGCAATCGCCCGCGCCGACGCCAGCAGGGTGCGGTCATAGGCGGTATCGGCCGCGCGTCGGGCGCTCCAGTAGGCACTCAGACTGCTGACGAGCAGAATCAGCGCCAGCAACAGCGCCAGACGCCGCAGCAGCCGCCCGCGCAGGCTACCGATGCCAGCCATCGGGCGCCTCCAGCCCTCAGTCACCGACTGCCTCCAACAAATAACCCAGGCCACGGAAGGTGACGATGCGCACGCCGCTGCCCTCGAGCTTCTTGCGCAGGCGATGGACGTAGATCTCGATCGAGTCGGCGCTGGCCTCCTCGTCCAGGCCGAACACCTGGGCCGCCAGTTGCTCCTTGCTCATCACCCGTCCTGGCCGGGCGATCATGGCCTCCAGCACCGCCTGCTCGCGGGAGGTCAGGCTGAGGCTTTCCCCCCGCGCGCTGAAGCGTCGGGTAGCCAGGTCGTAGACCAGTTCGCCACAGCGCTGTTGCTGCTCGCCGCCGAGCACGCTGCGCCGTAGCAGCGCCTTGACCCGCGCCTCCAGCTCGCTCAGTTCGAAGGGTTTGGCCAGGTAGTCATCGGCGCCGAGGTTGAGCCCATGCACGCGATCCTTGACCTCGCCACGGGCGGTCAGCATCAGCACCGGCAGGGTCTTGCCGCGCGCGCGCAGGCGCGCCAGCACCTGAAAGCCATCGAGGCGCGGCAAGCCGATATCGAGAATCGCCAGGGCATATTCCTCGCTGGCCAGGGCCAGGTCGGCGGCCACCCCGTCGTGCAGCACGTCCACCGTCCAGCCTGCGCCTTTGAGGGCCTGAGCCACGCTTGCCGCCAGTTGCGGATGGTCTTCGACCAACAGAATTCGCACCGCCATCTCCCTCCAGATTCGAGTCAACAACCGCTACCGGCCACGCAGCCCGCGGCGCAGTTTACAGGCGCGAGGTGCCCTGTGAATGGCCTAAATGCCGGCGCGCCGCCTCCATGGCAAAACTTTGTGGCCCGCCATCCCTGGCGCCCACCCTGCGGGCCGTCGCAAGCGACGTCAAAAAACGCTCCAGGCGTTTTTTTGTGGCCCGCCATCCTTGCCACTCTCCCTGCGGGCCGTCGCAGGCGACGTCAAAAAACGCTCCAGGCGTTTTTTTCAACGCTGAAAGCTTGGCGAAAGCTTGACCCCATAGGATCAGTCCCAGGTGGCTCGATCCACCTACCTGAACGGCCGCACAGTGGTGTGCAGCCGTGACAAAAACAACAATGGAGACCACCCGATGCCGATCGCATCCCGTCAGGCACTGCTGCCTGCGAACCTGCTAAGCCTAGCCGTAACCGCCGCACTGCTCGCGCCTGCTGCCCAGGCCGCGTTTGTCGAAGACAGCAGCGCCAACCTGGTCATGACCAATATCTACCTGAATCGTGATTTCCGCGAAGGCGATGGCCAGAACAAGCGTGAAGAATGGGGCCAGGGCTTCCTCCTCGACATCCAGTCCGGCTACACCGAGGGCCCGGTCGGTTTCGGTCTCGATGCCCTGGGCATGCTCGGCGTCAAGCTCGACTCCGGCGGCGGGCGCACCGGCACCGGCCTGTTTCCGGTGCAGGACGACGGTGGTACCCCGGACGAGTTCAGCCGCCTGGGCCTGACCGCCAAGGTCAAGGCCTCCGCCACCGAGCTGCGCTACGGCTCGCACGTGCCCAAACTGCCGGTGGTCAAGGCCAGCAACAGCCGCCTGATGCCCCAGGTGTTCGAAGGCGGCCTGCTCACCTCCAGCGAGCTGGACGGCCTGACCTTCACCGGCGGACGCCTGGACAAGGTGATCGGTCGCTCCTCGACCAACTCCGAGGAGCTGGTGCTCAATAGCAAGAACAAGCGTTTCGCATCCGGTGTAAGCGCCGATCACCTGGATCTGGCCGGCCTCGACTACCAGTTCGCCAAAGGCCTGACCGGGCGCTACTTCCATGCCGAACTGGACGACATCTACCGGCAGAACTTCTTCAACCTGCTCGCCAGCTACCCGCTGGGCGGCGGCACCCTGTCCGCCGATTTGCGCCTGATGCTCAGTGACGACACCGGCGCGGCCAACGCCGGCAAGGTCGACAACCGCGCACTGAACGGCATGCTCGGCTACGCCCACAGCGGCCACAAGTTCAGCCTCGCCTACCAGAAGATGAGCGGCGACACCGGCTATGCCTATATCAACGGCAGCGACCCCTACCTGGTCAACTTCTCGCAGATCAACGACTTCGCCAACCCCGACGAGCGCTCCTGGCAGGCCCGCTACGACTACAACTTCGCCAGCCTCGGCGTGCCCGGCCTGAGCTTCAGCACCCGCTACGTCAGCGGCAACGACGCCACCGTGATCGGCAGCGACAAGAGCGGCGGCGAATGGGAACGCGACATCGAACTCAAGTACGTGGTCCAGAGCGGCCCGGCGAAGAACCTCTATGTGCGCCTGCGCAACGCCAACTTCCGCTCCGACTTCGCTCGCGATGCAACCGAGAACCGCGTGATCGTCGGCTACACACTGCCGATTTGGTAATCCACAATAACAATCGAGAGGATTCAACCATGAAAACTGCCTTTACCCGTATCGCCCTGGCCACCGCCTGCCTGGCCTTCGCCGGCCAGTTGCTGGCCGCCGAACCCAAGCGCCCCGAGTGCATCGCCCCGGCCAAGCCCGGCGGCGGCTTCGACCTGACCTGCAAGCTGGCGCAGAGCGGCTTGAAAGACAGCGGTCTGCTGAAGAAACCGATGCGCGTCACCTATATGCCCGGCGGTGTCGGTGCGGTGGCGTATAACGCGGTGATCGCCCAGCGCGCCGATGACCCGGGCACCATTGTCGCCTTCTCCAGCGGCTCCCTGCTCAACCTGGCCCAGGGCAAGTTCGGCCGCTACGACGAAACCGGCGTGCGCTGGCTGGCGGCGGTGGGCACCGACTATGGCGCGATCACCGTGCGCGCCGACTCGCCCTATCAGAACCTCAACGACCTGGTCGAAGCGCTGAAGAAAGACCCGTCGAGCATCGTCTTCGGCGCCGGCGCCACCATCGGCGGCCAGGACTGGATGCAGACCGCCCTGATCGCCCGCCTGGCCGGCATCGATCCGAAGAACCTGCGCTATGTCGCCTTCGAAGGCGGCGGCGAAACCCTCACCGCCATGCTCGGCGGCCATGTGCAGGTGACCAGCAGCGGCCTGGGTGAAGTCACCCCGCAACTGGAAGCGAAGAAGGTGCGCATCCTCGCGGTGCTCTCCGATGAGCGCCTGCCGGGCAAACTCGCCGAGATCCCGACCGCCAAGGAGCAGGGCTACGACATCAGCTGGCCGGTGATCCGCGGCTTCTATGTCGGCCCCGAGGTCAGCGACGAGCAGTACGACTGGTGGAAACAGCAGTTCGACACCATGCTCGCCAGCGAGGACTTCGCCAAGCTGCGTGAACAACGCGACCTGCTGCCGCTGTCGGTGACCGGCGACGACCTGCAAGCCCTGGTCTTCAAACAAGTCGAAGAATACAAGGTGCTGGCCGATGCCTTCGGCCTGATGCAGTAACCGGCCAACCCCCTGCTTGCAAGGGGCTGAAGCTCTTCGTAGGAGCCAGCTTGCTGGCGATCCGTCAACCCGCATCGCCAGCAAGCTGGCTCCTACACGTGTTCCGAGGTAATTCCTTATGTACGTTCGCCTGTTCGCCGCGACCTGGCTGCTGTTCTGCGCCGGGCTCGCCATCCTTGCCTGGGGCTTCCAGGCGCCCTTCGCCTACGACCCGGTCGGTCCCCGCGCCTACCCCCTGTTGCTGCTGGCCTTGATGGCCGCAGGTTCGCTGTGGCTGCTGGTCAAGCCCGACCTGCTCGAACAGAAGCTGGACAGCACCAGCGCCTTACGCTCGCTGCTGTGCATGCTGACGCTGCTGGCCTACGCCCTGCTGTTCGAATCCCTGGGGTTCATCATCAGCACCGCCCTGGCCACCTTCACCCTCGGCCTGCTGTTCACCGGCCGCCTGCTGCCCTGCGCCATCAGCGGCGTGTTGATGGGCGTGCTGCTCTATGGCCTATTCGATTATCTGCTGGACGTGCCGCTGCCGCTGGGCCTGTTCGAAGCCTTTGTGGAGAGCTGAAAAATGGAAACGCTGAATTTCTTGATGCAGGGCTTCGAAGTCGCCACCCGCCCGGAAAACCTGATGGTCGCTCTGTTCGGCGCCTTCGTCGGCACCATCGTCGGCCTGCTGCCGGGCCTGGGCCCGATCAACGGCGTGGCACTGCTCCTGCCGCTGGCCTTCGCCCTCGGCCTGCCGCCGGAAACCGCCCTGATCCTGCTGGCCGCCGTATACCTGGGCTGCGAATACGGCGGACGCATCTCGGCCATTCTACTCAACGTGCCGGGTGATGCGGCGGCGGTGATGACCACCCTCGACGGCTACCCGCTGGCGCGTCAGGGCAAGGCCGGGATCGCCCTGTCGCTGTCGGCGGTCAGCTCCTTTATCGGCAGCATGATCGCCACCTGCGGTGTGGTGCTGTTCGCCCCGCTGCTGGCGAAATGGGCGGTGGCCTTTGGCCCTGCCGAATACTTCGTGCTGATGATCTTCGCCATCGCCTGCCTCGGCGGCATGGTCGGCGACAAACCGGTGAAGACCCTGATGGCCGCCCTGATCGGCCTGGCCCTGGCCACGGTCGGGGTGGATTCGACCACCGGCGTATACCGCTTCACCTTCGGCAGCGTCAGCCTGTCCGACGGCATCCAGTTCATCATTGTGGTGATCGGTTTCTTCAGCGTTAGCGAAGTGCTGTTGATGCTGGAGAAAACCCACAGCGGGCAAAAGGCGGTGAAAACCAGCGGCCGCCTGCTGTTCAACTTCAAGGAGTTCTGCTTCACCTTCTGGACCATGGTGCGCAGCGCCGTGGCCGGCTTCGTCATCGGCACCCTGCCCGGCGCCGGGGCGACCATCGCCAGCGCCATGACCTACATGAGCGAGAAGCGCATGGCCGGCGCCAGTGGCAAGTTCGGCGAAGGCGACCTGCGCGGTCTGGCCGCTCCGGAAGCGGCCAACAACGCCTCGGCCTGCGGTTCGCTGATCCCTATGCTGACCCTCGGCGTGCCGGGTTCGGGCACCACCGCGGTGATGATCGGCGCCCTGACCCTGTACAACATCACCCCCGGCCCGCTGTTGTTCGAACAGCAACCGGACGTGGTCTGGGGCCTGATCGCCTCGCTGTTCATCGGCAACGTGATCCTGCTGGTGATGAACATCCCGCTGGTCGGCCTGTTCGCCCGCATGCTCAGCGTACCCAACTGGGTACTGGTGCCGGCGATCACCGCGATCAGCATGGTCGGCGTCTATGCGGTGCACAGCACCACCTTCGACCTGGTGTTGATGATCGGTCTCGGCGTGTTCGGTTACATCCTGCGCAAGCTGGAGTTCCCGCTGTCGGCCCTGATCCTCGGCTTCGTCCTCGGCGAGCTGATGGAAGACAACCTGCGCCGCGCCCTGTCGATCTCGGCGGGTGACCTGAACATCCTCTGGAGCAGTCCGATCAGCCTGTGCCTGTGGGCACTGACCGCGCTGATGCTGGGTTTGCCGGGCCTGCGCTGGTGGCGCAAACGGCGCACCCCTCAGGTCGCCAATGCTTGATTCCTCCGCCCTGGCCCAGTGGCGTCGCTACTGGGCCACGCCGCTGATCGGCCTGATCGGCGGCTACCTGGCCAGCCTGACCGGCTGGCCTTTGCCGTGGATCATCGGTTCCTTGCTGGCAGTCATCGCCGCACGCTGCAGCGGCTGGCTGGTCACGGAAGTTCCCGGCGGCCGACAAACCGGACAATGGCTGGTCGCCAGCGCCATCGGCCTGCACTTCACCAGCGAGGTGATGGGCGAGTTGCTCGGCCATTTCGGCGTGATCCTGGCGGGCGCCCTGGCGACCTTGCTGCTCAGCCTGATCGGCATCGCCCTGTTACGCCGCGCCGGGGTCGACCGGGCGACCGCTTTCTTCGCCAGCATGCCGGGCGGCGCCAGCGAGATGGTCAACCTGGCGCAACGCCACGACGCCCAGGTCGCCCGCGTCGCAGCGGCGCACAGTCTGCGCCTGTTGCTGGTGGTGCTGCTGGTTCCGGCCATCTTCACCTGGAGCCTGCCTCCCGTCGAACCGCCACCCGCGGCGGCGGTGAACGGCTACTGGCTGGCCGTGCTGTTGCCGGCCGGCGCGCTGCTTGCACTGCTGTGGGGCAAACTCAAGCAACCCAACCCCTGGATGCTCGGGCCGCTGACCGTGTGCGCCGCCGCCAGTGTCAGCTTCGACCTGCACATCGGTTTGCCGAACGGTCTGGGCCAGGTTGGCCAGTGGCTGATCGGCTGCGCCCTGGGCTGTCATTTCGACCGCGCGTTCTTTCGCAGCGCGCCGGGCTTTCTCGCCCGTATTCTGCTGTTCAGCCTGCTCGCCATGCTCAGCGCCGCGCTGTTGGCCAAGGGCCTCGGCTGGCTGGCCAGCGAAGACCAGAGCTCGCTGATGCTCGGCATGATGCCCGGTGGCATCACCGAACTGTGCCTGACCGCCGAAGCCCTGCAGCTGTCGGTGGCGCTGGTCACCGCGCTGCAGGTGCTGCGCCTGTTTCTGGTGATGTTCCTGGCCGAGCCGTTGTTCAGGCTGTGGCAGCGCAGCTAGTAGCCCTACGCAGATTTCGACCACGTTTAGCCCGCCTCGCGCGGGCTCTTTTTTTGCGGATAATTCAATTGACCCACAGCCACAAGGCGAGCACCTGACCACGCGCCTGCGCGATGCCGAGCAGGCTTGCGCAGCTGCGTCTAGAGTGGCGGCAGGCGCCAGTCGATAGGCGCCATGCCGTGCTGCACGAGGAACTTGTTGCAGCGGCTGAAATGACCGTTGCCGATAAAGCCGCGGTGGGCCGACAGCGGCGAGGGGTGCGGCGAACACAGCACCAGGTGTTTGCTCGGGTCGATCAGGCGCGCCTTGCTCTGCGCATGCTTGCCCCACAACAGAAAGACCAGATGCTCACGCTGCTCACTGACCACCTCGATCACCCGGTCGGTAAATACCCCCCAGCCCTTGTCCGCATGGGAATTGGCAATACCGCGCTCGACCGTCAACGAGGTGTTGAGCAACAGCACGCCCTGCTCGGCCCAGTGTTGCAGGCAACCGTGCGCGGCGATGTCGATATTCAGGTCGCGCTTGAGTTCCTTGTAGATATTCAGCAACGACGGCGGCGTGGCCACCCCCGGCTGCACCGAGAAACACAGGCCATGGGCCTGCTCCGGGCCGTGGTAGGGATCCTGGCCGATGATCACCACCTTGACCCGCTCCAGCGGCGTGGAGTTGAGCGCATTGAAGATCAGCGCACCCGGCGGATAGACCTCCTTGCCGGCGGCCTTCTCCTGGCGCAGGAAGTCGGCCAGCGCCTGCATATAGGGCTTGGCGAACTCCTCGCGCAGGACCTCTTTCCAGCCCGCTTCGAGCCTGATGTTATCGGCGGAGGTCATGCCTGATTCCCTGGAATTGCGAACGAGAACGGCACGCTAGACAAGCCTCACAGCCAAGTCAAGGCGCTGCCCGTATCAGCCCTGATGCAACGCCCGGTAATGACTGGGCGCCATGCCCACCACTTTGCGGAACAGCCGCGAGAAGTAGTAGACGTCCTCGTAGCCCAGCTGCTCGGCGACCTGATGGATGCCCTGCCGGCCCTCGTCGAGCAGGCGGCAGGCGTGGGCCATCTTCAGCTGGATGAAATCCTGGATAGGCGCATGGCCGGTCAGCGCGCGGTAGGTCTTGGCGAAGTGAAAACGCGACAACTTGAACTGCGCCGCCAGTTCGTCGAGATTCAGCGAGCCGTGCAGGTGGGCGCGCATCACCGCCTGCACTGCATCGACGTCCAGCACCCGCCCCGATTTCAACGTGGCCCGCGCCGGCAGCACCGCCAGGGAGGCCAGCAGCGCCTGCAACTGGTGGGCCGCATAGATGAAGTGCGCCAGGTTCAGGCCCTGCTTGCGCAGGTTGAGCAGTGCATCGAACTCGGCCAGCAGGCGCGGTTGCACGCCGATGCGCCAGATCGGCCCCTTGCCCAAAGGGCGCAGGAACTCCGCCGCCAGCTCGCCATCGAAGTGCACCCAGTACAGGGTCCAGGGCTTGCCGGAATCGGCGCCATAGGCATGCGGGCTACCCTTGGGCAACAGCAGCAGATCGCCACCAGCGACAGCGATTCGTCCATCCCCTGCCTCCAGCCAGCCCTGACCGGAGCGGCAATAGATCAGCAGGTGGTCGTCCGGCAGCGGCCGATTCATCCGATGCCCGACCGCCTCTGGATAAAACCCCAGCGCCAGCGGATAGCAGCCCGAAGCCAGTGGATGACGGCTCAGGATGCGGCGCAGGCGCGGCGGGGTGATAAAGCGCACGCCGTTGGCCGGCAATGGCCAATTCGATGTTTCAACCCGGTCGTTCATGCGTCCCCCGACAACTCAACAACAAGATCGTCCATCCATTGACCAAGATCGTCAATCCACAAGCGCGCTTGAGCCGGCTATAACACTAAACAACGACAGGGTCTGTCCCGGGCCGAAAGTGGAGAACGCGATGAGCAAGGCAATCCCGCAGTTGATCGACGGTGAATGGCGCGAAAGCCGCACCCGCGAATTCATCGAAGTCACCGACCCGGCGACCCAGCAAGTGCTGGCCCTGGCGCCCAAAGCCACGGCCGAGGACATCGAGGCAGCCATCGCCAGCGCCAAGACAGCCTTCCTCGCCTGGCGCGAAGTGCCGGTGTCCGACCGCGCCCGGCTGATGCTGCGTTATCAGCACCTGCTCAAGGAACACCACGACGAACTGGCGGAAATCCTCGCCAAGGAAACCGGCAAGACCCTGGCCGACGCCAAGGGCGATATCTGGCGCGGCATCGAGGTGGTCGAGCAGGCGGCCAATATCGCCAGCCTGATGATGGGCGATACCATGGAGATCGTCGCTCGCGATATCGACACCGCCAGCTGGATCCAGCCGCTCGGCGTGTGCGTCGGCATCACCCCGTTCAACTTCCCGGCGATGATTCCGCTGTGGATGTTTCCCCTGGCCATCGCCGCCGGCAACACCTTCATCCTCAAGCCGTCCGAACAGGACCCCATGACCCCCAACCGCCTGGCCGAGCTGTTTATCGAAGCCGGCGCGCCCAAGGGCGTGCTGCAGGTGCTGCACGGCGCCCGCGAGGTGGTCGACAGCCTGCTCACTCACCCGGATATCCGCGCCATCTCCTTCGTCGGCTCGGTGCCGGTCGGCCAGCACATCTACCGCACCGGCACCGACCACCTGAAGCGCGTGCAGGCCTTCGCCGGGGCGAAGAACCATATGGTGATCATGCCCGACGCCAACAAGCAGCAGGTGCTGAGCAACCTGGTCGGCGCCAGTTGCGGCGCGGCCGGGCAGCGCTGCATGGCGATCAGCGTGGCGGTGTTCGTCGGCGAGTCGAAACAGTGGATCGACGAGCTGCAGGCGCAGATGGCCTCGCTGCAACCCGGCTACTGGACCGACGGCCACGCCGCTTTCGGCCCACTGATCAGCCAGCAGGCCAAACAGCGCGTGCTGCGCCTGATCGCCGAGGGCAAAGCGGAAGGTGCCGAATGCCTGCTCGACGGTTCGCACTGTACGGTGCAAGGTTATCCGAACGGCAACTGGCTCGGCCCAACCCTGTTCCGCGGGGTGACAACCAGGATGGGCTTGTACCGCGAAGAAATCTTCGGCCCGGTGCTGGTGTGCATGGAGGTCGACAGCCTGGAACAGGCGATCGAACTGGTCAACGCCAGCCCCTACGGCAACGGCACCAGTATCTTCACCCGCTCCGGCGGCGCCGCCCGGCACTACCAGCATGCGGTGGAAGTCGGCCAGGTCGGCATCAACGTGCCGGTGCCGGTGCCGCTGCCGTTCTTCTCCTTCACCGGCTGGAAAGGCTCGTTCTACGGCGACCTGCACGCCTATGGCAAACAGGGCGTGCGCTTCTATACCGAAACCAAGACCGTCACCAGCCGCTGGTTCGATGAGGACGCCGTGGCCGGAGCGAATATGACCATTCAGTTGAAATGAGAACAGCTTAACAATGTCGACAGGCCGCTGAAAAACGTAGCGAGCGATGGCTAGGCAAGGCGAAATCTGGCGAGGCCGCGGAGTGTACGAGTTGTACATGAGCAGGCCGAGCAAGATTTCAACGCAGCATAGCCAAGCGCAGTAGTTTTTCAGGGGCCTGTTAGACCAATAGACGATCACGCAGTGCTTGCGGGCGGGGTAAAAAGTTCTCCGGGTTCCAACAACAAAAACAAGGAGAGCTGCCATGCCACGACTGACTGCCACCCTGGCCCTGTGGGCTGGATTAACCGCCTGCGCGCAGGCTGCCGAGCCGATCACCCTCGGTCTCAACTACCCGCGCACCGGCCCCTATAAGGAAGAAGGATTGGCCCAGATGCGCGGTGCTTTGCTGGCCATCGACGAGCTCAACGCCCGGGGCGGTGTGCTCGGTCGTTCGTTGCGCCTGTCCAGCCGGGATACCGCCTCGCGCCCGGCCAAGGCCGAACGCAATGTCGACAAACTGGCCAGCGAGGGCGCGGCCATGCTGTTCGGCGGCTCCTCCAGTGCGGTGGCGATCGCCTCCGGCCAGCGCGCGGCCAAGCATGGCCTGCTGTATTTCGGCACCCTCACCTATTCCAACGACACCACCGGCAAAAATGCCCACCGTTACATGTTCCGCGAATGCAACAACGCCTGGATGAGCGCCCGGGTGCTCGGCCAGTACCTGAACAAGCACCTGCCGGACCAGCGCTATTTCTACGTGACCTCCGACTACACCTGGGGCCACACCACCGAAGATTCGCTACGCCAGAGCACAGGTAGCGCGGATAGCGGCAAACATCCCGGGCTCAAGGTGCCCTTCCCCGGTGCGCGCCTGGCCGATTACCTGGATGCGCTGAACCAGGCCGCGGCGAGCAACTCCGAGGTGCTGGTTCTGGTGCTGTTCGGCGAAGACCTGGTGCGGGCCATGCGCATCGCCAAGGATCTGGGCCTGACCGAGCGCATGCAGATAGTCGCGCCCAATCTGACCCAGAGCATTATCGAGCAAGCCGGCCCCGGCCTGATGCAAGGGGTGCTCGGCACCGAACCCTGGACCTGGCGCGTGCCCAAACTGGAGCAATCGGCCCAGGGCGAAGCCTTCGTCAAAACCTTCAGCGAGCGCTATGCGCTCTACCCGTCCAGCTCCGCCGCCTCGGCCTACAGCATCGTCTATCAATGGGCCGATGCCGCGCAGCGGGCCAAGAGCCTGGACAGCGAAGCCTTGATCAAAGCCCTGGAAGGTCACCGTTACCAGTTGCTCAAGGGCCCGCAAGAGTGGCGCGCCTTCGATCACCAGAACCTGCAGACGGTGTATGCCGTCAAAGTGAAGGCGCGCACCGAAGTGCTCAAGGATCCGCTGAAACAGGATTACTTTGAAATCGTCGATCGCCTCGACGCCAACCAGACGACGCCCAGCCTGGCCGAATGGCAGGCCGAACGACGCGCCGCCGGGCAACCCCTGACCCTGCAATGAGGACTTATGGATTTCGAACTCAGCGATGAACAACGCCTGCTGGTCGACAGCGCCCGCGCTTTCGCCAGCCGTGAACTGGCGCCCCATGCCGCCGACTGGGACCGCGACCACCACTTCCCGCTGGACGTGATCAAACAGGCCGCCGAGCAGGGCTATCTGGCCCTGTACCTCAAGGAAGACGACGGCGGCCTGGGCCTGTCACGGCTGTCCGCCGCGCTGATTTTCGAGCAACTGGCCGCCGGCTGCGTGGCTACCACGGCCTTCATGACCATCCACAACATGGCGACCTGGATGCTCGCCAGCTTTGCCGAGCAGGCGCTCAAGGACCAGTGGCTGCCCGGCCTGGTCAGCGGCGAACTGCTTGCCTCCTACTGCCTGACCGAGCCGGATGCCGGCTCCGACGCCGCCCACCTGCGCACCCGCGCCAAACGCGACGGCGACGATTATGTGCTCGACGGCAGCAAGTGCTTTATCTCCGGCGCCGGTGCGACCGACGTGCTGATCGTCATGGCGCGCAGCGGTGAGGACAGCGGCGCCAAGGGTATTTCCTGTTTCCTGGTGCCGGCCGACGCCGCCGGGGTGAAATACGGTCGCAACGAACTGAAGATGGGCTGGCGCGCCCAGCCGACCCGCACCATCACCTTCGAGGGCGTGCGCATCCCCGCCGGCAACCGCATCGGCCCCGAGGGCCAGGGCTTCGTCTATGCCATGCAGGGCCTGGACGGCGGCCGCATCAACATCGCCAGTTGCTCGCTCGGCGCGGCCCAGGCGGCGCTGGAACAATCGCTGCGCTACGTGGAGGAACGCAAACAGTTCGGCAAGCCGCTCAGCGAGTTCCAGGCCCTGCAATTCAAGCTAGCCGACATGCTCACCGACCTCACCGCCAGCCGGCAGATGGTGCGCCTGGCCGCGCACAAGCTGGATCAGGGCCACGGCGAGGCCAGCCTGTACTGCGCCATGGCCAAACGCTTCGCCACCGATCACTGTTTTACCCTGTGCAACGAGGCCCTGCAGCTGCATGGCGGCTATGGTTATCTGAACGACTACCCGCTGGAACGCTGGGTGCGCGACAGCCGCGTGCACCAGATTCTCGAAGGCACCAACGAAATCATGCGGGTGATCATCGCTCGCCGCCTGCTCGAGCAGGGCGGCATGCTCGATCGCTTGCTGTGACCCTTTTGTTGGTTGCCACGCTGGAGCGTGGCAACCAACAAAAGGATTAAAACTGTAGGAGCCAGCTTGCTGGCGATCCGAGGCCGGCGATTAATTGCCCAAAAGCATCGCCAGCAAGGACTAGGCGTCCCCCTGGCTCCTACCAAAAGCATTCACGAGGACTTTTATGAGCCACGCCATCGAACCCTACCATCCCGGTGTATTCGACCTGACCCACAAGATCACCGTGGAAAAGCACGGCCACACCGCGCTGATCACCATCAATCATCCGCCGGCCAACACCTGGGACCGCGACTCGCTGATCGGCCTCAAGCAACTGATCGAGCACCTCAACTACGACGACGACATCTACGCCCTGGTGGTGACCGGCCAGGGCGGCAAGTTCTTCAGCGCCGGTGCCGACCTCAACCTGTTCGCCGATGGCGACAAGGCCCGCGCCCGGGAAATGGCCCGGCGCTTCGGCGAAGCCTTCGAGGCGCTGCGCGACTTTCGCGGCGTGTCGATCGCCGCGATCAATGGCTATGCCATGGGCGGTGGCCTGGAATGCGCGCTGGCCTGCGACCTGCGCATAGCCGAACGCCAGGCGCAGATGGCCCTGCCGGAAGCCGCGGTGGGTCTGCTGCCCTGCGCCGGCGGCACCCAGCACCTGGCCTGGCTGGTCGGCGAAGGCTGGGCCAAGCGCATGATCCTCTGCGGCGAGCGCATCGACGCCGAAACCGCCCTGCGCATCGGCCTGGTCGAGCAGGTGGTCGACAGCGGCGAAGCGCGCGGCCATGCCCTGCTGCTGGCGGCCAAGGTCGCCCGGCAGAGCCCGGTGGCGGTGCGCACCATCAAGCCGCTGATCCAGGGCGCCCGCGAACGCAGCCCGAGCACCTGGCTGAGCGAGGAGCGCGAGCGCTTCATCGACCTGTTCGACGCCGACGACACCCGCGAAGGGGTGAACGCCTTCCTGGAGAAACGCGAACCGCACTGGCGCAATAAATAAGGTTATGTACCCGTTATCTGTTGAACCAGAGCACAACCTCGTGGGAGGGGCTTTAGCCGCGAAACATTGCCAGTGTTTCGAATATTTTCGCGGATGAAACGCAACGCCGCCCGGCCGCTCCCACAAAAACGTTATCTCTCATGCAACAGATAACGGGTACAGAGCCATAAATAAGCCCATTCACGTAGGGTGCGCCGTGCGCACCAGGAACCCGCCACATGAATGTGATTTTCGAAGAACACCACAGCCTGCATGGCTTTCGCATCGGCATCGCCAGCCTGAATGCAGAAAAAAGCCTGAACGCCCTGACCCTGCCGATGATCGAGGCATTGGATGCCAAACTCGCGGCCTGGGCGGATGACCCGGCCATCGCCTGCGTGCTGCTGCGCGGCAACGGCGCAAAAGCCTTTTGCGCCGGTGGCGACGTGGTGCAACTGGTGCAGCAGTGCCGCCAACACCCCGGCGAAGTACCGCCCCTGGCGCGGCGCTTCTTCGCCGACGAATACCGCCTCGACCATCGTCTTCATACCTACCCAAAGCCCCTGATCTGCTGGGCCCACGGTCATGTGCTGGGCGGCGGCATGGGCCTGATGCAGGGCGCCGGCCTGCGCATCGTCACCCCATCGAGTCGCCTGGGCATGCCGGAAATCAATATCGGCCTGTATCCGGATGTCGGCGGCAGCTGGTTCCTCGCCCGCCTGCCGGGCAAGCTCGGGCTGTTCCTCGGCCTGACGGCCAGCAGCATCAACGCCCGCGACGCCCTGGACCTGGACCTGGCCGACCGCTTTCTGCTCGACAACCAGCAGGACGCCCTGCTCGAAGGTCTGGTGCAACTGAACTGGCTGGAGCAACCGCAGCGGCAACTGCACAGCCTGCTCAAGGCGCTGGAACACGAGGCCCGCAGTGAACTGCCCGACGCCCAATGGCTACCACGTCGCGAACGCATCGACGCGCTGCTCGACCAGGCTGACCTGCCCAGCGCCTGGCGCGCCCTCACCGCCCTGCACGACGACAGCGACCTGCTCCTGGCGCGCGCCGCCAAGACCCTGGCCGCTGGCTGCCCGCTGAGCGCACACCTGGTCTGGGAGCAGATCGCCCGCGCCCGCCACCTTTCGGTAGCCCAGGTATTCCGGATGGAATACGCCATGAGCCTGAACTGTTGCCGCTACCCGGAACTCGCCGAAGGCGTGCGCGCGCGCCTGATCGACAAGGATCAAACCCCGCACTGGCACTGGCCGGATGTGGCGACCATCCCCGCCGAGGTGATCGAGTCGCACTTCGAGGCCACCTGGGAAGGCGCGCATCCGCTGGCGGATCTGTAGCCACGGCGCCGGCTTTACCGCACGAGCGGCCGCCTCGTCTACGACGCCGCGCTGTCGCGCAGCAAACTGGAGGCAATCGTGTCTGTCGGCTTGCGGGCACCTGTAAGAGCGGCCCATGGCCGCGAAACAGCTCACGAATCGTGCAACCCAAGCCCTTCGAACAAGGAGAACGACCATGACCCAGATAGCGTTTATCGGCCTCGGCCATATGGGCCTGCCCATGGCCCGCAACCTGCTCAATGCCGGCTTCGCCCTCAAGGTCTTCGACCTGGTGCCAGCGGCGGTCGAGGAACTGGCCAAGGAAGGGGCGCAAGCCGCCAGCAGCGCCGCCGACGCCGTGCAAGGCGCCGACGTAGTGATCAGCATGCTGCCAGCCAGTCGGCATGTCGAAGCTCTGTACCTGGGTGACGCCGGCCTGCTCGGCAAGCTCGCGCCCGGCAGCCTGGTGCTGGAGTGCTCGACCATCGCTCCCGAATCCGCACGCAAGGTGCACCGGGCCGCTGCCGAGCGTGGTCTGGAGATGCTCGACGCCCCGGTTTCCGGCGGTACTGCCGGCGCCGCCGCCGGCACCCTGACCTTTATGATCGGCGGTCAAGCCAGCACCCTGGAAAAAGCCCGGCCGATCTTCGCCGCCATGGGCAAGAACATCTTCCACGCCGGCCCGGATGGCGCCGGCCAAGTGGCCAAGGTGTGCAACAACCAGGTGCTGGCGGTGCAGATGATTGCCACCGCCGAAGCCATGGCCCTGGGCGTGGCCAACGGCCTGGAGCCGGCGGTGCTGGCCGAGATCATGCGCCAGAGCTCCGGCGGCAACTGGACCCTGGAAAAATACAACCCCTGGCCGGGGGTAATGGAGAATGCACCGGCCTCCAAGGGCTACTCGGGTGGATTCATGGCCGAGCTGATGGCCAAGGACCTCGGCCTGGCCCAGGAAGCCGCCCAGGTCACCGCCAGCAGCACGCCGATGGGCGCCCTGGCCTTGCAGATCTATCGCCTGCTGCTCAAGCAGGGCAAGGGCAAGCAGGATTTCTCGGTGGTGCAGCAACTGTTTGTCAGCGAGTAGCGCAACAGCGTAGAGGCGGATTCATCCGCGAAGCTCCAGCGGCAAACACGCCGCCCCGCTCTTGTGAGAGCCCCCCGTCGTCTACACGCCGCACTGTCGCGCAGCAAACTTGAGGCAATCGCGTCTGCCGGCTTATGGGCACTTGTGGGTGGGGCTTTCGCCGCGAAGCTGCTCTGTGCAAGCTTTCGCGGCTAAAGCCCCTCCTACAAATAACGTAATAATCCATAAAATAAATGACATACGGATTGTTTGATAAAAGGAGCCTTGGCCGCGAAGACTACGCGGCCTGAAAGGCCCCATCGCGGATGAATCCGCCCCTACAGGGGTATCGCACACGATCTGGAAAATAGTTTCGTAGCCCGGATGCAATCCGGGGGAAATCCATCGCCTGCCAAATCGCTCCCGGATTGCGCCGGGGCTTATCCGGGCTACATTCAACGCTCGCGCAACGCCTCGGAACGAGCGCGGATGATCGGCTTGAGCAGGTAGCTGAGCACGCTTTTCTTGCCGGTGATGATGTCTACCGAGGCGACCATGCCCGGAATGATCAGCAGAGGATGCTCTTCGCTGCCCAGGTGGCTCTTGTTGGTGCGCAACTTGATCACGTAGAAGCTGTTGCCATCATCGTCGGTCACGGTGTCCGCGCCGATCTGCTCCAGCTCGGCCTTGAGGCCGCCGTAGATGGTGTAGTCATAGGCGGTGAACTTGACCATGGCCTCCTGTCCCGGATGAAGGAAGGCAATGTCCTGCGGGCGGATGCGCGCCTCCACCAGCAGGTTCTCGCCCAGCGGCACGATCTCCACCAGATCGCTGCCCGGCTGAATCACCCCGCCGATGGTGTTGACCAGCAGCTGTTTGACGATACCGCGCACCGGCGAGGTGACCAAGGTGCGGTTGACCCGGTCCTCCAGCGCCTTGCCGGTCGACTGGATCTTGCTCAGATCGGTGCGCGCTTCGTTCAGCTGGGTCAGCGCATCGCTGCGAAAGCGCCCGCGGGTCTCGTCGATCTTGCGCTCGACTTCCTTGATCGCGGACTCGGCACGTGGCAGCGCCAGGGTCGTGGCCTGTAACTGGCCGCGGCTCTCCACCTCGGCGCGCTTCAAGCGCAGCACTTCAACCGGGGAAATCGCGCCCTCGGCCACCAGTGGCTCGGACATGCGAATTTCCTGGCGAAGCAGTTCAAGGCTGCTGCGAAACTGGCTCTGCTTGGAAGCAAACTCGCGCAACTCCTGACGACGCTGGGTCAGTTGCTCTTCCAGTCCGGCGACCTCATCCAGCAGCTGCTGGCGCCGACTGTTGAACAACTGCTCCTCGTTCTCGGCCTGACGCGGTACCTTCTCGCGCACTTCGTCGGCCACCACCAATTCGCGGCCCTGGATTTCCGCACTGAGGCGTTCGACCCGCAGCAGCAGGGCCAGGCGATCGGCCTCGGTCTCGCCGACGTTGGAAGCGAAACGGGTGTCATCCAGACGCAGCAGCGGATCGCCGACATTGACGATCTGCCCCTCGCGCACGAACAGTTCAGTAACAATACCGCCTTCCAGATTCTGGATTTTCTGCAGGCGCGAGGAAGGAATCGCCTTGCCGTCACCACGGGTCACCTCGTCGACCACGGCGAAATGCGCCCACAGCAGACAGAAGGCAACGAATGCAATCAAGCCCCAGATGGTCAGGCGAATGACCCTGGGCGCATCCTCGATCAGCGCCTTGCTGACTTCCGGCAGGGGTTCGTCGCCCATGCCGTCATGGCTACCAAAATACGCGGCAACGGCCTTACCCAGGCTCTTCTCAGGCGGTTTAGCTGACACTGATCTGCCCCTTCTTCAGCGCTTCCATCACGCTACCTTTTGGCCCGTCGGCGATGATCTGCCCGCGATCGACGATGATCAGGCGGTCAACCAGGCTGAGCATGGAGGCACGGTGGGTAACCAGCAGCAGGGTCTTGCTGCCGATAACTGCCGCCAAACGCTGCTTGAGGCGTTCTTCGCCGGTGTTGTCCATGGCGCTGGTCGGCTCGTCGAACAGCAGGATTTGCGGGTCGAGCAACAGTGCCCGGGCCAGGGCGACGTTCTGTCGCTGCCCACCGGAAAGATTCTGCCCACGCTCGCCGACCTGCAGTTCGTAGCCCTTGGGGTGCAGGCGCACGAACTCATGCACCCCGGCCAGCTCGGATGCCTGCAAGACCAGCTCATCCTCCACGTAGCGCGCGCCCACCGCCAGGTTGTCGCGCAGCGTGCCGGAAAACAGCTGGATATCCTGGGGCACGTAGCCGATGTTGTGGCGCAGATCGCTGACATCCAGCTGGCGCACATCGACGCCATCGACCAACAGACTGCCGGCATCCGGCTGGTACAGGCCAACAATCAGCTTGGCCAGCGAACTCTTGCCCGAGCCGCTGCGACCGATGATGCCGATCTTCTCGCCGGGTCGCACCACCAGGTTGATGTTCTGCAGGGCGGCCTGCTGCTGATCCGGATAATGGAAATCCAGCTGGCGGAACTCGATGGCGCCCTGCAAGGCCTGACGCTTGAGCGGACGCTCCTCTTCCTGACGTTCCTGCGGCAGGCTCATCATCTGGTTGACCGACTCGAGGGTGACGCGTGCCTGCTGGTAGCGGGTCAGCAGACCGGATAATTGGGTCAGCGGGCCGAGCGCACGACTGCTGAGCATGTAGCAGGCAATCAGGCCACCCATGCTCAGCTTCCCGTCGATGATCTGGTACACACCGAAGACGATGACGATGACGCCGGCCAGCTGCTGCAGCAGCATGGTCGCATTCATCGCCAGGCTGGAGAGCATGCGCGCGCGCAACTCCAGGCGACTGAGGGTGCCGATGGTCTGTTCCCACAGGTACTGGCGCTCGCTCTCGGCATTATTGACCTTGACCGCATCCAGTCCGGCTAGGCTCTCGATCAAGCTCGACTGCCGCTCGGCGGCCAGCGCCATGGTGCGCTCCATGGTTTCCGCCAGGGGTCGCTGCAACGCCCAGCCGATCAGGGCGACCAGGGGAAAGGCCAATACCGGGATCCACACCAGGTGGCCGCCGATCATGGCGATTACCGCCAGAATCAACAGGGTGAACGGCAGATCGATGACACTGGCCAGGGTCAGCGAGGCGAGAAAGTCGCGCAGACTCTGAAATTCGTGGATGTTCTGGGCGAAACTGCCGACCCGTGCCGGACGGAACTTCATGGCCATGCCGACGACACGCTCGAACAGCGTCGCCGAAATGATCAGATCGGTCTTCTTGCCGGCCAGATCCAGACACAGACCGCGCAAGGTCTTCAGCAGCAGATCGAACAGATACACACCACAGATCCCGATCGCCAGCACCCAGAGCGTGGCTTCCGCCTGGTTGGGCACCACCCGATCGTAGACATTCATGACGAACAGCGGCGTGGCCAGGCCGATCAGGCTGATCAGGAAACTGGCCGCGATAGCGTCTATATAGAGCCAGCGGGAGCGTTTAAGGGTGTCGCGAAACCAGGAAGTCGCCCGCGGAATCAGCTCGCCGCGGTTGAAGTCGAACTTGTGCAGCGGCTGGGCAAAGAACACCTGGCCACTGTAATCCTCCTCCAGCATCTCGGCACTGACGAGAACCTCCCCCCCTTCGCTCTCGCTGGGCATGATCCGTGCTCGCCCCTGCTCGTCCCAACCGAGCAATACCGCGCTGCGGCCTTCGCGCAGCAACAGCAGAGCAGGCATGGCCAAGGCCGGGATTTTGTCCAAGCCGCGGCGCAACCAGCGTCCTTGCAGGCCGGCGCGAGCCGCCGCACGGGGCAGCAACTCGACACTCAGGCGCTGCTCGGGCAGTGGCAGGCCGGCCGTGAGCATGGCGCGGCTGACCGACTTCTGGTGCAAGCTGCACAGTGACAGCAGGCTGTCGAGCAGTGGATCATCGTAGCGATCGCGCGGATCGCTACGGGTCGGGGCCTGGCTGAGGTCTACTGCCACAAAAATTCACTCATGCACGAAGAAAAGCCGCTCTCAGAGGTTGTGAAAATATCGAGCGCCGTCG
Source organism: Pseudomonas sp. (assembly GCA_030699825.1). Lineage (GTDB taxonomy): Bacteria > Pseudomonadota > Gammaproteobacteria > Pseudomonadales > Pseudomonadaceae > Aquipseudomonas. The sequence goes on from JAUYKV010000064.1 coordinate 51,658, forward strand.
CGACGGCTGTCTCCAGGCGCCCGCAGCAGAGGGAAGTTTTCTCACAACCGGTCAGTTCAGGCCCGGCAGTGTCGCCTTGGCCTTCACCACATCCAGCGGTGCCGCAGCCATGGGTGCAACTACACCTTGGCTTTGCAGCAGGGAGCCCATGGTCGCCTTGATCCGGTATTGAGTAAACAGTTCCGTGTAGCGAACCTCTTCCATGCGACGAGCAGCGGTAAACAGTTCGTTCTCGCTGTCGAGCAGGTCGAGCAAGGTCCGCTCGCCCAGGCCGAACTGCTTCTGGTAGGAATCACGCACCCGGCTGCTGTAGTCGACATATTGCTGAGCGATCGGCAATTGCTGACGCGAATTCTCCAGGGCATTCCAGGCCAGGCCGAGGTCCTCGGTCAGAACGCGCAGCGCGTTGTTGCGAATATCCATGGCCTGATTGACCTGGTGCGCCTTGGACTGCAGGTCGGCCTTGTTGCTACCGCCGGCGAACAGGTTGTAGCGCATGCGCAGCATCGCCTGCCATTCATTGCTATGGCCGGGCACGCCATCGATATTGTTGTCGACACCCTGCGACAGCTCGGCGTCGAAACGCGGGTAGAACGTCGACTTGGACGCTTCATACTGCTGCTCGCTGGCCTGAACATCGGACTCGGCCGAACTCAGAAAGGGGTTATTCGCCAGCAATTCCTCACGGGCGGCCTGCAGGTTTTCCGGCAAACGACCCGGCAACCCTTGCGGCATGCTCAGCTCGCTGGGGTCGCGACCAACCACACTGTAATAATTGACCTGCGCATCGGCCAGATTGGTCTGTTCGGTGATCAGATTGTTACGCGCCTGCGCCAGACGTGCCTCGGCCTGATCGAGATCGGCCATGCGCCCCACTCCGCGCTCGCTGCGCAGGGAGATCTGATCGTAAATGCGCTCGTGGCTACGCAGGTTATCCTCCGCCAGCCGGACCATGTCGCGACGCTTGAGCACCTCCAGATAGACCTCCGCCACGGTCAGCGCGGTACGTTCGGACGTGCCCAGCAGTTCATAGGCACGGGCATTCACGGTAGCCCGCTGACGCCCGACTTCGCTGCTGGTGGCAAAACCATCGAACAGCATCTGCTGCAAACGCAGGCTCGACTCGCCACGGGTCAGCGTCGCGGTGTTGTGGGTAGCCCCCCGCGTGCCCGGGCTGTCGGTGCCCTCACGGCCGTAGCCTGCGAGCAGGTCGACCTGCGGCAGATAACCACCCCTGGCGGCCTTCATCTGCTCCTCAACCGACAGGCGCGCATTGATCCCCGCCTGGATTTCCGGATGCACCTCAAGCGCACTCTGCATGGCTTCGTTAAGAGTTTGGCCGTTGGCCGACAGGGAGATCGCCAGAGCAAGGGGAAGAAGGGCTAAGAAACGCATGGGGAGGTAGATTCCTTTCAGGCTGAAGAGCAGAAGGTTTACAAAATCAGAGGACGAATCACTGCACAACGACCCAGACAACGAGATCGTTCATCGAGCTTTTTCCAGGGTGCCGAGCTGTGACAAACAACCACATCAATATCAAAGTGACATCAACGATAGTGAGTGTGTATGATCGCGAAAGAGCGGTCAATAGTTTGGCATAGAGCCGGGGCTTTTTAGAAGAAAGATAATTTATTGTCGTCAATTAAATGACAGCTATCTTTACTCTATTCTTGACCCAGGCCGTATTAACCCAAGGATCACACCACGCCCCTGAGCGTCTGGAGCTTAAGCATGAGCAATTTTGTCGCTGTCATTAAAAGCCTTGTGGGTCAGGTATTCGTTGTCTCCCTCGATGGCCTCAAGCGGCAAGTGTTCGAAGGCGAGCGCCTGTTCCAGGGCGACCAGGTGGTGACCGCGTCCGGCGCTGCAGCGACCCTCGAGCTGGCCGATGGCGACGTCATCGATGTTACGGCGAACGGCAACTGGCAGGCCGCCGTAGCCCAAGCCCCGGAGCAGGTACAGACGACGCAAGCGCCCGCCTCCGAACTGGAACAAGCCATCGCCGCCGGCTTTGACCCGACAGCCGACCTCGAACCCACCGCCGCAGGCCCGGGCGCTGCAGGTGGCGCAGGTGGCGCGCCAGGTGGCGGTCACAGCTTCGTGATGCTGGACGAAACGGCTCAGCAGCTCGATCCGACGGTTGGGTTTGAGACTGACGGGCTGGGCATTGGCGACGCCGCACAAGATGAAATCCTCGGCTTGGCTGGGGACAGCTTTATCGACATCACCCCGCCCCCAGCCCCGGCCCTGACCCTGCTGGTCGACAGCGGCATAGCCGGCGACCTGATCACCAACAACGGCACTTACAGCGTCAGCGGCACCGAAGCCGGCGCCACCGTCGAATACAGCACCAATGGCAGCGACTGGTCCACCACCGCGCCGACCGCAGAGGAAGGCGACAACACCATTTTCGTGCGCCAGACCGATGTCGCCGGCAACACCTCGGCCCCATCCAGCCTGAGCTTTACCCTCGACACCCTGGTCGAAGCACCGAGCATCACCCTGGATACCGACAGCGGCTCCAGCGACAGCGATGCCATCAGCAATACCGGCAGCTACAGCATCGGCAACCTCGAAGCCGGCGCCAGCGTCGAATACAGCACCGACGGCAGCGACTGGTCCACCACCGCGCCGACCGCCGAGGAAGGCGAAAACACCATCTTCGTGCGCCAGACCGATGTCGCCGGCAACACCTCGGCACCGTCCAGCCTGACCTTTACTTTGGATACTCAGGCGACCATCGCCATCGCCACCATCAGCGGCGACGATACCATCAATGCTGCCGAGACCGATGACGTCACCATCAGCGGCACCACCACCGGCGTCGATAACGGACAGATCGTCACCATCAAGGTCAACGGCAGCGAAGTCGGCACCGCCACGGTCGCCGACGGCACCTGGAGCCTGCCGAACGTCGATCTCAGCGGCCTCACCGACGGCACCCTGAACGTCACCGCCGAGGTCACCGACCTAGCCGGCAACCCGGCGAATGCAACGCGCGGCGTGGCTCTCGATGCCAGTGCAGTAGCAGGCACCGTCACCGTCAACAACATCACCGCTGACGATGTGATCAACGCCGCCGAAAGCAACCAAACCATCGCCGTCACCGGCACCGCCACTGGCGGCGATATCGCCGAAGGCGATGCGGTGACCATGACCATCAACGGCACCGACTACGACACCACCGTCGATGCCGCGGGCAACTGGACCGTCAACGTAGCGGGCGGCGACCTGGCCAACGACACCGAGTTCGAGGTAGTCGTCAGCTCCAGCGATG
>JAUYKV010000066.1 GCA_030699825.1 Pseudomonas sp.
TGCATCGCCGATGGTAGTGTGGGGTTTCCCCATGTGAGAGTAGGTCATCGTCAAGCTTATATTCCAAACCCCCCATCTGCGTAAGCAGGTGGGGGGTTTGTCTTTGCGCGTCGAAAAGACCAGGCGCAGGCGCCCTCTGGCGATGTCAGAAGGCACGGTTCTGTGCTCTGCTCGTCTAGAATAGTCATTCACTTCGCTTGAGCCTTTGCATATGGCCGATTCGGCTGACCCTCATGACTTGTCGGCGCTGTCACTGGATGAGTTGGTTGCGTGCCATGAGTGCGATCTATTGATGCGTCGGCCGCAGTTGGCGGATGGCGAGCGGGCCGAGTGCCCGCGCTGTGGTTATGAGCTTTACTCCCTGCGCCATCAGGTTGTAAGGCGTAGCCTGGCTCTGGTGCTTGCCGCCTTGCTGCTTTACGTCCCCGCTAATTTTCTGCCAATCATGCAGCTTAACTTGCTCAGCCAGACGACCGAGGACACGGTGTGGAGTGGTGTGGTCGGGCTATATGAAAGCGATATGCAGGGCGTGGCCGTGGTGGTTTTTCTCTGCAGCATGGCAGTGCCCTTGCTCAAGCTGCTTTGCCAGTTGCTGGTGTTGCTGAGTATTGCCTGGAACATTGGCCGCGGCTATGGCTTGCTGTTCTACCGGATTTATCACCACCTGCGTGATTGGGGCATGCTCGAGGTGTATTTGATGGGCATCCTGGTGGCAATCGTCAAGCTGGCCGATATCGCTGACTTGAGCCTGGGGATTGGCTTGCTGTGTTTCGTGGGCTTGCTATTGGTTCAGGTGTGGCTGGAGGTGACGATGTCCCCGCATCAGATTTGGCGGGCGTTATCCGGGGAGGATGCATATGCGCGCGATTGATGCGGGTTTGTTGGTGTGCCATGAGTGCCATAAGCTGAACAAGCTGGAGCCCGACAGTCCCAGGCAATTCTGTTCGCGTTGCGGGGGCGTTATTCATGCCCGTCGGCCGAACAGCCTGATTCGTACCTGGGCATTGCTGCTGACGGCCGCGCTGCTGTACATCCCCGCCAATCTGTTGCCGATCATGACTGTCAACTCGCTGGGCAAGGGACAGTCCGACACCATCATGTCGGGCATCATCGAGCTGGTGCATCTCGGTATGCTGCCGATTGCCGCGGTGGTGTTCATCGCCAGTATTCTGGTGCCGACGTTCAAGTTGTTTGGCATTGCCTTGCTGCTGTATTCGGTGCAGCGCCATCAGCCGATCTCGGTGCGTCAGCGGATAGTCATGTACCGCTTTATCGAGTGGATTGGGCGCTGGTCGATGTTGGACATTTTCGTGATTGCGATTCTGGTCGCGGTGGTCAAGTTCGGCAGCCTGGCGAGTATCGAGCCTGGTTTCGGTTCGATTGCCTTCGCCAGCGTGGTGATTTTGACGATGCTTGCGGCTTTAACTTTCGATCCCCGCTTGATCTGGGATAACACGGAGTCGGATGCCGACCATGACTGATTTGCCCACGGCGAGAACGCGCCCTGCTTCCAACTGGTCGGCCATCTGGGTATTGCCGCTGATTGCCTTGCTGATTGGTGCCTGGTTGGGTTGGCGCGCCTATAGCGAGGCGGGGATCGAAATTCAGGTAATTTTCCCCAGTGGTGAAGGCATTCAGGCCAGCAAGACTGAGGTCATTTACAAGGGCATGGCGATCGGCAAGGTCAAGGCTATGGTTTTGGACGACAGTGGCGAGAACCTCGGGGTTGTCGCTACTGTGGAAATGCACAAAAAGGTTGAACCGCATCTGCGCAGCAATACACGCTTCTGGCTGGTCAAACCAAGCGTGAGCCTGGCGGGCATCACCGGGTTGGAAACCCTGGTGTCGGGTAACTACATTGCGGTCAGTCCAGGTGACGGTGAGCCGGCTCTGGAGTTTGCGGCGCTGCCCGCGCCGCCCCCTTTGCCGGATGATCGGCCCGGGTTGCACCTGACCCTGAAGGCCGAACGCCTCGGTTCACTGAACCGTGACAGCCCGGTGTTCTACAAGCAGATTCAGGTCGGCCGGGTGAAAAGCTATGCCCTTGCCGACGATCAGAGCACGGTCGAGGTGAAGCTCTATATCGAGCCGACCTATGCCGCTCTGGTGCGCAAACATACGCGGTTCTGGAATGCCAGCGGCATCAGCATCGACGCCGGATTGTCGGGCTTCAAGCTGCGCAGTGAGTCGTTGGCCAGCATAGTGGCGGGCGGGATCGCCTTCGCCACGCCGGAGCATCGCAAAGAGAGTCCGGCGACCGACCCGAACATTCCATTTCGCCTGTATGAAGATTTTGAAGCAGCTCAGGCCGGCATCAGGGTGCTGGTCAAGATGACCGATTTCGAAGGCTTGCAGGCCGGACGCACGCCGGTGTTGTACAACGGCGTACAGGCCGGCACCTTGAAGGCGCTCAAGATCAATGATGACCTGACCGGCGCCTTGGCCGAATTGAGCCTCGATCCGCGCACTGAAGACTACCTGGTCGAAGGCACCGAGTTCTGGGTGGTCAAACCGTCGATTTCCCTGGCCGGTATTACCGGTCTGGAGGCGCTGGTCAAGGGCAATTACATTGCCGTGCGGCCAGGCGAGAAGGGCGCGGCAACCAAGCGCGATTTTGTGGCGCGGCCCAAGGCCCCACCACTCAATCTGGATGCGCCCGGCCTGCATCTGGTGCTGTTCAGCGAAAGCCGAGGTTCACTTGACGTCGGCAGTCCGATTCTCTATCGCCAGGTCGCTGTCGGCTCGGTGCAGAGCGTTCAGCTCGCGCGCAACAATCGGCGTGTAGTCTTTGGGCTGCACGTCGCGCCCGAGTATGCACATTTGGTGAACAGCTCAACGCGTTTCTGGAATGCCAGTGGGATTACCTTGAAAGGCGGTTTGTCCGGGGTCGAGGTCAAGAGTGAGTCGCTGCAGACCCTGTTGTCTGGCGGCATCGCGTTCGAAACCACGGATGCGCAGGCACCTGCACTGTCCAGACGAGTGCCGCGCTTCAACCTCCACGAGAGTCGCGAAACGGCCATGCAGGATGGTACGGCAATCACCATCAGGGTGGAGCGCGGTGATGGCCTGAGTCCGGGCACCGCGATACGTTACAGAGGCCTGGATGTCGGCAAGGTCGACAGTATCGAACTCAGTGATGACCTGCAGGCTGTGGTTTTACGCGCTCGCGTGACCCTGGCAACTGAGCAGATCGCCCGGGTTGGTACGCAGTTCTGGGTGGTCAAGCCAGAGTTCAGCCTGACCCGCGTGACTAACCTGGATACCCTGGTCAGTGGCCAGTACCTGGAAGTGTTGCCGACGCACAAGGCAGCGGCCCGACAGACCGAATTCATCGCGCTGATCCGGCCGCCGAGCCAGGAGGTGGAGGAGCTCGGCCTGCATTTGGTGCTCAGCACCACGCGGCGCAGCTCGCTGAAAGCCGGGGTGCCGGTGAGTTATCGGGAAGTGCCGGTGGGCAAGGTGACTGGCTATGAACTCGGACCGACCGCGGACCGGGTGCTGATCCATATCCTCATTGAGCCGCGCTATGTCGGCCTGGTGCGTACCGGCAGCCGTTTCTGGAATACCTCGGGCGTTGGCTTCGAGGCGGGACTGTTCAAGGGCGTGAAGGTGCGTAGTGAATCCCTGGAGACCCTGATAGAGGGCGGCGTGGCGTTCGCCACGCCGGAGGAGCCCACGAGCAACCAGGCCAGGGCGGGGCAGACCTTTGCCCTGTTCGACGAGCCACAGGACGAATGGTTGGGTTGGGCGCCGAAGATCGCCTTGCCGAAATAGGCCCGTCACAACTAATCAGGGCTGCATAGACGGCCCTGATTAGTTGTGACGTATGTTTCAGGCCGGTTCGACAGCTTCGACAGGCAGGGCCTGCGTTTTGCTGGTCTCCCGGCGCTGGATGTATTTCCAATCCGCCTCGTCGATATAGATGCCGTTCGGCCCGCTGCCGCCTTCCAGGTCGATGGCCACATGGGCCGAGACCTGCGGTTTGACCGAGGCGAGGATCGGCACGAAACCCAGCTGCAGGCTGGTTTCGATCAGCGCCTGCTGGTTTTTCTCGTCGATATCCGCCGCCTCGTCGAGGTAGTAGGGCAGGCGGATGCGTCCGGCCTGATCGCGATCCATCAGGTGCAGCAACAGGTACATATTGGTCAGCGCCTTGATGGTCATGGTGGTGCCGTTGCTTGCTGCGCCATCGATGTCGGTGTGGATCACCGGCTGGCCATGCACCTTGGTGATCTCGAAGGCCAGTTCGAACAGATCCTTCAGACCCAGCTGGTTATGGTTGGCGGCAACCAGGCGCGCCAGGTATTCCTTGGCCGCCTCGTTCTTGCTGTCCTGATCGCTGCTCTGCTGCAGGTCGAATACCGACAGGGTTTCGCCTTGCTCGTATTGGCCGGCACTGTGGATGATCTGGTCGATATGCTTGAGCGCATCCTTGTTCGGCGCCAGCACGATGCGGAAGCTTTCCAGGTTGGAAACCTGACGCTTGTTGATCTCGCGATTGAACAGCGCCAACTGGTGTTCCAGGTTGTCGTAGTCGCTGCGGATATTGCGCAGGGTGCGGGCGATATCGGTGACCGCGGCGCGGCGCGCCTTGACCAGGGTCAGGGCTTCGTCCTGGCGGTGCGCATAGGCGTTGACCAGCAGGTGCAGGCGGCGCTCGACGTCGTCCTCGCTGTCGAACTTGGCCACACCTTTCAGGCGTACCTGGGCGTAGAGCGCCTCGATCTGTCCATCGACCCGCTGCAAACCTTGCCAGGCATCTTGATAGTCGTTGAGCAGCGGCAGCAGGTTGTCCAGGGAATCGTCCACCGGATCGGTGAAGGGCGTGCCGAACGGCAGATTGGCCGGCAGCAACTGGCGTCGGCGCAGGGCGTCTTCCAGGGTGCGTTGCTTGGCCTCCAGGTCAGCGAGCTGACGGCCGACCAGTTGCAGCTTGGCGGACAGCTGCTGCACGCGCTCGGTAAAGGCATCCGAGGCGCGCTTGAGTTCGTCCTGGGCGGCCTCCAACTGCGCAAGCTGTTCCAGCTTGCTGTTTTCTTCCACCGCCAGGGTCTGGCTGCGGCGGAAGTCCTCCAGGGCTTTCTGTGCGTCCAGCACAGTCTGGTACAGCTGTTCGGCCTGGGCCTTGCTCGCCGCGCGGTCGACGGCCACTGCTTGCTGGGTTTTCAGCTGTTTGTATTCGCGCTCGAGACGGTCTTTCTGGTCGCGCAGCGCGGCGCGGTCGGCCAGGGCCTGAAGTGCCGGCGGCTCGATGTGGGAGAGGTCGATGGACAGGCCGGGCACTTCGAAGTGCTCGCCCTTGAAGCCGTCGAGAATCGCTTCCAGGGATTTCACCCAGGCGTCGCCGTCGGCGATATGAATGCCTTTTTCGCAGCTCTTGTCGACTAGGGGCAGGCTGAACAGCTGGCCGTTGAACAGGCGCATCAAGCGGTCGACATCGGCCTGGCTGAACTCTTCGCGCAGGCGCGAGTAGCTGTTGTTGTCGGCGTGCGCGAGCTGCTGCTTGACCGATTTCAGGCGTTTGTCCAGGTCGCGCAGGCGTTCGTCGAGGTCGGCGCTGGAGAACTGCCGCGACTGCGCCAGGGCGCCGGCCAGTTCGTCGTGGGCATCCTTGGCGGCGAGTAGCTGGGCCTCCAGCACCTGCACGTCGCTGACCAGGGCGAAGCGGTTTTTCAGCACCGACAGCTCGCCGAGCCAGCGCTGGATTTCGCTGATCTCGCGCTCCATGCGCATCAGCTCGGCGGTGCCGCCACGTTGTTCCTGTTGCAAGCCGTCCTGCTCGCCTTGGTAATGTTCGGCCTGGATCACCAGCTCTTCGCGGCGGGCGCCGGCATAGTCCTGCCAGGTGCCGAGCAGGGAGTCGAGTAGTGGCGAGAGACGATGCAACTTGCCGCGCAATTGCTCGCGCTGGGCCACGCCGGCGGCCAGCGCCTCGATCAGCGGGCCAGCGGTGACCAGTGCCTGGTAGTCGCTTTCCATCCGCCTTACATCGCGGAATGCCTCTTCGGTGGCGGCGATGTAGTCGACGCTGCCCGAACGCAGGCTGTGCTCGAAGGCATCGAGGAACAGCTGCTTAAGCTTGGCCGCGGTGATTTCGCGCATATGCAGCAGGTTGATAAAGAGTGCGCGGAAGGTCTTCAGGCTCTGCTCGCTGGTGGAGCGCAGCGGGATCAGGGTCAGGTCCAACGGAATCGAGGTATGCCCGCCGACCAGCAGGCGGCGCAGCTCTTCCGGCTTCAGTTCATAGGCCTTGATGCAGTCGCGCTCCAGGGCGTTGAACAACTCGCGCTGACGCAGGCAGGTGCCGTTTTTCTGGTAGTGGGCCAGGTCCAGCTCGCCCTGGTAGGCGAAGAACTGGTGACCGAAGCCGCCGCCCGGACCGCGCCCGGCCACACCGATTACGTGGGGGCCGTGGGGCAGGGCGACTTCGACGAGGATGTAGCTGGTGTCGGTGGCGAAGTAGAACTTGCGCGACTGCTCCAGGCTGTACTTGCCGAAGCTCATGTCCGACATGCGCGCCAGAATCGGGAATTGCAGGGCGTTGATCGAGGCAGATTTGCCCAGGTTGTTCGCGCCATACACCGACAGCGGGTTTTCCAGGGGAAACAGACCGAGGCTGTAACCAGCGGTGTTCAGCAGGGCGAAGCGGCGGATGCCGTAGCGTTCCTGGCTCATGCGTCTATCTCCTGTACGGCGCGTTCGTCGGCCATGGCACGGGCCAGGGCATCCTCTTCAGGCTCGTCCTCGGCGAGGCTGATGATGTCGTCCTCAGGCTCATCGTCGAGCAGCACCGGCGACGGCAATGGCAGAGCGCTGTGCAGGGTGGCGGCCAGGTCGCGGTCCTGCTGCACGCTCAGGCAAACATCGAGAAAGCGGTGCATGGGCGCTAGGAAGCGGTAGATGCCGTTTTCCTCGCTGGCGAAGCCGAGCTGGGTCAGGCGGCGCATGACCTTTTCTTCCAGCTCCTCAATGGTGGTGACTTCGGCCTGGAGGAACAGGTCGCGGTACTTGTCGAGTAAGGCCGGCAACTCGTCGCGGCCGAGGCTGCCACCGTCGAGCACGGCCAGTGGGTCGCGGCCCTGATCGGCGAGGTGTTCGACCAGGATAAAGGTGAACAGCGCCAGGCGCTGGGCGGTCTTGTTGACCTGGGCGCCCATCTGCTCGGGGACGAAATAGTAGAAGCCGCGGCTGTCGCAGATCAGCTCGTAACCCAAGGCCTTGAACAGGGCGCGGTACTGATCCTGCAGGTTGGACAACTGAGCATACAGTTCCGGATCGCGGCGGCTGACATGGTAGCCCTTGAACAGCTCGCGGAAGATCGGCGCCAGTTGGGTAAGTTCTTTCAGGTCGATATTCATAGGGCGGTGATCCCTGCCGGCTTGATCAATGCAAAGGAGTTCAGGCTGACCTGATGCTCGGCGGTCAAATAGTCGCGGCGCTCCAGGCGCTCGCGCTGGAAGCGCGCGTCGCGGGACAGGCGCGAGAACCAATAGAGCAGTTCGTCGGTGGCGCCTTCTGGTTCCTGTTCCAGCAGCCAGATCATCAAGTCCGGCAGTGGCAGCGCCTGTTCGCAGCGTTCGAGCATCTCGCGCGCGGTGCGTGGCGCGCGCGGTGCTTCGCCTTTACGGGTGCTATGGGCCTTGGGGAACTGCGCCGGCTTCGGTTCGAAGCGGGCCAGGGCATAGACATAGGCCTCGACCTGCGACGCCGTACCGAGAAAGGTGCTCTGCGGGCGACTGAACAGCGGCAAGGATGCCTGCGGCACCGCGTCCAGACCTTTACGCCGGATCGCCGCCAGGGCCAGGGCCGCGCCACGGGTCACGGCGTTGTGCCGGCGTGCTTCTTCGCGCAGCGGCAGCAGCAGTTCGCGGGCCTTGCGCAGGGTCAGCTGGGCGGTGGTCTGCATCTCCAGGATGCGCGCGTGGGTGCGCAGCAGCAGGTCGTCGTCGACCAGTTGGCCGAGGCGCTGCTGCTCGCCGAGCAGGCGCAGCAGCACGTGTTCGACGCGGTAGACGCCCTGCTCGAAGGCGCCGTCGGCGGCGACCAGCTGGATCATCGGCTCGACGTACTCGTCCCAGGTCGCCAGCACTTCGGCGTAACGCTGACGCAACGGAATCTGCCGATCCGAGGTCTTGGCCCGTTCGGCCACCGCGACCAGTGCCTGTTCATCATTAGCCAGCTTCTTCAGCACATCGCGCACGCGCATATCGAGCAAACGCAGCTGGCGGGCCAGATCGGCGGCGTCGCGCACCTCGAAGGCGTCCTTGATATAGCCGGCCAGGCGTTCGAGGTGGCGCAGGTAAGCCTCGATCTCCAGGCACAGGCCCAGGCGGTGTTCGCGGCGCAGGTAGGCGAGAAAGTCGTGAATCTGCGCATTGAGCTCGAAGCGGTTGGGGCTCTTGGCCACCGGCACCAGGATATCCAGGCGGATCCACTGGTCGAGCAGGGCGGTAATGTCCACCGGGGTGCTGTCCGGCAACTGCACCGTCAGCTGTTTGCGCAGCTCGATCAGGCTCAGGGTGCCGGCGTCGAAGCGCTCGCAGAGCGGTTCGAGCAACGTCCAGTGTTCGGCGAGGGCGCGCAGTACGCGCTTGGGGTCGATCATCGAAGGCCGGTCGCTCAATCTCAGAAAAGCGCCGATTGTACTGCATCGCCCGGCAATCGATTACGCCTGAACCGATCGGAGGCGCTTTGCGTGTCAGGTGACGCAATGTGGCAGTTTGCGCCCGCAGTAGTTGTGCCCAGATTATCTGAAAGCGCTGGGAGCCCCATTCAAGTGACTGAATTCGCTGGCATGTTTTCTGCTTTAGCAGATCAAACCGCCTGCCGGGATCGCGCCTATGTCGTCCACCTCTGCCGCCTATGTCGACGCCTGTTGGCGCGAGTTGCAGGATCAATGTGATCTGACCTGGGATCTCGATGCCATCACCGACCGCCGTGAGGCGATTGCCTTCCTGCTGCGCTTCGAGAACCGTCTGTGCATCTATTCGGGTTATGCGCAGAAACTCTACTGCAACTACAGCTTCGTGGTGCCGCAGAGCGATCATGGCGATATCACCATCCTCCCGAACGAACAGGGCTGGAGCGACACCTTCCATGACATCCCGGTGCTGGCGGTCGAGCCCACCGGGATTCATATCCTGCCAGGCGAAATCCTGGGTTACGCCGGTCTCTACCTGAAAATTCCCAGCCACAATCGTCTGGTAGCGTCCAGGGAGCTGCCGTTTCAGGATGGACTCAAGCTGTTGATCCAGCGCTATAGGGCCAGGGGCGAGCCGTTCCTGCCGGTGTTGATCAAGGAAGATCTGCGCGGGTTCGAGACGCGCATGCCGTCGCTGCACCTGCACCGTATCAATCCGCTCCAGCTGGCGCACTGCTCGCCGCCGAGCATCAATGTGATCAAGGGCGCAATTGCCCGGCACCTGCTAGGGTTGTTTCGCCAGGGCTGAAACCTCTGGCGCCGTAATAGCCAACCAGCTGTTGGCCGGTTTTCATGGCAGGTTGCTGTCATGAGTTTGTCATCCCTGCTGTTCATCCTTGCTGGCGCCTGTGGCCATGTGCCACGAGTGTTTGAGCTGGGCTGCGACCCGGCCGGGCTTGCGATAAAGCGTCGCCAACGGTCGGTTGTCAGACGAAATATCCCCATTGCTCTTTCGATATGCGCCGGTTGTCGGCACAATTCGCCTCCACTTTTTGGGGAGGGGGTCAGTTCCGCTGATTTCCTGCCGGTAGACCTTGCATGGGTACCGAGATGATCAAGACGCCGTACTACCTCATCGACAAGCAAAAGCTGCTGGGCAATCTGGAGAAGATCGCCTATGTCCGCGAACACTCCGGGGCCAAGGCCCTGCTGGCGCTCAAGTGCTTCGCCACCTGGTCGGTGTTCGACCTGATGCAGCAGTATATGGACGGCACCACCTCGTCGTCGCTGTACGAGCTCAAGCTCGGTCGGCAGAAGTTCGTCGGCGAGACCCACGCCTACAGCGTGGCCTGGGCGGATGATGAAATCGACGAGATGATGGCCAACTGCGACAAGATCATCTTCAACTCGATCGGCCAGCTCGAGCGCTTCGCCGAGGCGTCCGCTGGCAAGGTGCGCGGTCTGCGGGTCAACCCGCAGGTGAGCAGCTCGGATTACCTGCTGGCCGACCCGGCGCGCCCGTTCAGCCGCCTGGGCGAGTGGGATCCGGAAAAGATCGCCACGGTGATGGATAAGGTCAGCGGCTTTATGTTTCACAACAACTGCGAGAATTCCAGCTTCGAGCTGTTCGAGCAGATGTTGAGCACCATCGAAGAACGCTTCGGCCATCTGCTTGAGCAGGTCGAGTGGGTCAGCCTCGGCGGCGGCATTCACTTCACCGGCGAAGGCTATCCGCTGGATCAGTTCTGCGCACGGCTCAAGACCTTCTCCGAGCGCTTCGGCGTGCAGGTGTATCTGGAGCCCGGCGAAGCGGCGATCACCCTGAGCTCCTCGCTGGAAGTCACGGTGCTCGACACCCTGTTCAACGGCAAGCATCTGGCCGTGGTCGACAGCTCTATCGAAGCGCATATGCTCGATCTGCTGATCTACCGGCTCAACGCCAAGATGGACCCCTGCAACGGCGAGTACAGCTACATGGTGTGCGGCAAGTCGTGCCTGGCAGGTGACATCTTCGGTGAGTATCAATTCGATCGTCCGCTGGCCATCGGCGATCGGCTGTCGTTTATCGACGCAGCGGGTTACACCATGGTCAAGAAAAACTGGTTCAACGGTCTTAAAATGCCGTCTATTGCAGTGCGACAACTCGATGGCAGCGTCGAGGTGGTTCGTGAATTTGGTTTTGACGACTACCTGTCCAGTCTTTCCTGAAGACCGGCGGTTAAAGGAGGTACAAAGAAATTGAAGAAGAATGTTCTGATCATTGGTGCAGGAGGTGTCGCCAAGGTGGTGGCCCACAAGTGCGCGCAGCACAACGACGAGTTGGGTCGTATTGCTATCGCGTCGCGCAACATCTCCAAATGCCAGGCCATCATCGACAGCGTCCAGGCCAAAGGTAGCCTCAAGCAGCCGGCCGAAATCCAGGCTTATGCCCTGAACGCGCTGGATATAGAAGCAACCAAAGCGCTGATTCGCGAGACTGACTCGCAGATCGTCATCAACGTGGGTTCGGCCTTCCTCAATATGTCGGTGCTGCGCGCCTGCATGGATAGCGGCGCTGCCTACCTCGATACCGCCATTCACGAAGAACCGGGCAAGGTCTGCGAAACGCCGCCCTGGTACGGCAACTACGAATGGAAACAACTGGCCGAATGCCAGGAAAAAGGCGTGACCGCCATCCTCGGTGTCGGTTTCGATCCGGGCGTGGTCAATGCCTATGCCGCATTGGCGCAACAGCAGTACTTCGACAGCATCGAGTCGATCGACATCCTCGACGTCAACGCCGGTTCCCACGGCAAGTACTTCGCCACCAATTTCGACCCGGAAATCAATTTCCGCGAATTCACCGGCCAAGTCTGGAGCTGGCAGAACAGCCAGTGGACCAGCAACAGCATGTTCGAAGTCAAACGCACCGACGACCTGCCGGTGGTCGGCGAACAGAACCTGTACCTGACCGGGCATGACGAAGTGCATTCCCTGTCCAAGCACCTGAACGTGCCCAACGTGCGTTTCTGGATGAGCTTCGGCGAGCATTACATCAATGTCTTCACCGTGCTGAACAACCTCGGCCTGCTCTCCGAGCAACCGGTAAAAACCGCCGAAGGCCTCGAAGTGGTGCCGCTCAAGGTGGTCAAGGCCGTGCTGCCGGACCCGGCCTCGCTGGCCCCTAGCTACAGCGGCAAGACCTGCATCGGCGATCTGGTCAAGGGCAGCAAGGACGGCAAGCCGGCCGAGTTGTTTATCTACAACATCGCCGACCATGCCGATGCCTATGTCGAGACCGACAGCCAGGGCATCTCCTACACCGCCGGCGTACCGCCGGTCGCCGCTGCTCTGCTGGTCGCCCGTGGCGATTGGGATGTCGGGCATATGGCCAACGTCGAACAGCTGCCGGCCGAGCCGTTCCTCAAGCTGCTCGATGTAATGGGCCTGCCGACCCGGATTAAGGACGCCAACGGCGACCGCCCCTGGGATCAGGCCCTCTGATCGGCTGCGCGTCGGCCCTGCTGCGTTAAAAACAGGCTCAGAATGCTCATGTACAAAAGTACACTCCGCTTCTTCGCCTGTTTTTGCCTTGCATGACTCTAGCTCGCTCGATCAGCCTGACGCCCGCTATTTTGGCGGGCGTTTTGTTTCTGGCTCTGTGGGAGGGGCTTTAGCCGCGACGGGGCGCAGATGTGCGTCGCGCTCCCACCCTCGGTGTTTGATGGCTCCCACGCTCCAGCGTGGGAGCCCCTCCTCGGACGCTCCGCATCCAGGCAGGCGCCAGAACAATTGGTAGGGCGGGTGCAACCCGCCGGAGTCTCTTGTCCATTGGCGGGTTGCACCCGCCCTACGCTTTGATGCGGAGCGTGCCGCTGCTTTCCACGCTTCCCGCCCGCGGCGTTTCACGCGACAATCAGCGCTTATCGACATAGGCCCCCAGGTCGGGTCTGTGCTTCTGCGTATCCGTGAGGAATTTCCAATGAGCAGCAATGACCGCGTGATTATCTTCGATACCACTCTGCGTGATGGCGAGCAGAGTCCCGGTGCCTCCATGACCGGTGAAGAGAAGCTGCGCATTGCCAAGGCTCTGGAGCGGTTGCGCGTCGATGTCATCGAAGCCGGCTTCGCCATCGCCAGCCCGGGCGACTTCGCCGCGGTCAAGGCGATCGCCGATGCGATCAAGGACAGCACCGTGTGCAGCCTGTCGCGCGCCCTCGATGGCGACATCGACCGCGCCGCCGAGGCGCTCAAGGGCGCCAACTCCGGGCGTATCCACACCTTTATCGCCACCAGCCCTATCCATATGCAGCACAAGCTGCGCATGCAACCGGATCAGGTGGTCGAGCAGGCGGTGCATGCGGTCAAGCGCGCGCGCAACCTGTGCAGCGATGTCGAATTTTCCTGCGAGGACGCCGGCCGTTCGGAGATCGATTTTCTCTGCCGCATCATCGAAGCGGCGATCGACGCCGGTGCGCGCACCATCAATATTCCCGATACCGTCGGTTACGCGATTCCGCACCAGTACGCGGAGATGATCCGTCAGTTGCTCGAGCGCGTTCCCAATGCCGATAAGGCGGTGTTCTCCGTGCATTGCCATAATGACCTGGGTCTGGCCGTGGCCAACTCCCTGGCCGCCGTGGTCGCCGGTGCCAGACAGGTGGAATGCACGATCAACGGCCTCGGCGAGCGTGCCGGCAACGCCGCGCTGGAAGAGATCGTCATGGCGATCAAGACCCGCGCAGACCTGCTCGGCGTGCACACCCGCATCGATACCCCACACATTCTCAGCACCTCGCGCATGGTCTCCGGCATCACCGGTTTTCCGGTACAGCCGAACAAGGCCATCGTCGGCGCCAACGCCTTCGCCCATGAATCAGGGATCCATCAGGATGGTGTGCTCAAACACCGGGAAACCTACGAGATCATGTCTGCCGAGTCGGTTGGCTGGAATGCCAACAAGATGGTCATGGGCAAACATTCCGGGCGTGCGGCGTTTCGTGCGCGGCTGGAGGAGCTGGGGATTGTCCTGGCTGGCGAGGGCGAACTGAACGCCGCCTTTGCCCGCTTCAAGGATCTGGCCGACAAGAAGCACGAAATTTTTGACGAAGACCTGCAAGCGCTGGTTTCCGACAGCCTGAGCGCCGAAGCCCCTGAGCACGTCAAGCTACTGAGCCTGGAAGTGGCGAGCAAGACCGGCGAAGTGCCGCAGGCCAAGCTGGTGCTCAGTGTCGATGGTGCCGAGCGGTCTGCCTGCGCCCAAGGCTCCGGGCCGGTGGACGCGATCTTCAAGGCCATCGAGTCGATTGCCTGCTCGCAGGCCAACCTGCAGCTGTATTCGGTCAACGCCATCACCCAGGGCACCGACTCCCAGGGCGAGGTCACGGTGCGCCTGGAGAAGGACGGGCGCATCGTCAACGGCAACGGTGCCGATACCGATATCCTGGTGGCGTCGGCCAAGGCCTACATCAATGCTCTCAACCTGATGCAGGACGGGCAGAAGGCTCATCCGCAGGTAGCCGACGTTTGATTGCAGAACTGCGCCGTCGTGCTTATCTGAGCGCCATGCAGGTGGCCAGCTGGCTGCCGCGTGTGGAGCTGCCATTCGCCGCGCCCTCGCGCCCGGAGCTGCTACAGCCGGCAGAGCCGGAAGTGCCAGTGGCGGCCGAACCCGGCAGCCCGGTTGCGCGCGAGACCGCGCCGCCGAGCAGGCCCGAGCCGCTAGTCGAGCAGCCAAAGATCGAGGTGCCGCGGCCCAGCGTCGCCCCGCGCAGCGTCAAGGCAGAGGTCCCGGAAAAGGCAGGCACGCCCGTAGCGGCCAAACCGGTGGCCGCGCCGCCACCGCGTTTCGCCCTGCAACTGCTGCGCGCCGGCGCCTGCGCGGTACTGGTCGAACTGCCCACCGGCGAACCCTTGCAGGGCCGCGATCCGGCCTACCTGCTGCTCAAGGACCTGCTGCGCGCCGCCGGCTTGCCGGACAGCCCGCAATTGGTCGGCGAACCGGTGCGCTGGCCATTGCTGGCGCGCGGCAGCCTGGATCAGGGCCCGCAGGCCGCGCTGGATTATGTTCAGAGCTTCATCGCGGCGCGCCTGGAAGAGCAGGAGCCTTGTGCCTGCCTGTGGCTGGTCGGCTTGCCGGCCATCCGCTTCGCCGGCGACGCCGATGCCGAGGTCTATAACCGCGAGTTGCAGGTCGATGGCTTGGGTGCGGCCTGGGCGCTGCCCGGGCTGGAATTGCTGATGGACGAGCCTGCGCGCAAGGCCGAGCTGTGGCAGGCCATGCGCCGGGTACGGCAACGCTGGCAGGCAGGCCCTTGAACGCGCCCAATGTCGCCTGGATTCCTAGGTCTCAACCGTCTGTGAGTCAACCCGAATGAGTGATGCGATTTCTTTCCGCCCGATGACCGAGGCGGATATCGAGGCCGTGCTGAAGATCGAGTACGCCGCGTTCAGCCATCCCTGGACCCGCGGCATCTTCCTCGACAGCCTCAAGTCCTACGATTGCTGGCTGATGTTCGAGGGCCAGCAGCAGGTCGGCCACGGGGTGATCAACGTGATCATCGACGAGGCGCACCTGCTCAACATCACCATCAAGCCGGAGAGCCAGGGCCGTGGTTTCGGTTTGCTGATGCTGGAGCGCTTGATGCAACGCGCCATGGAGCTCAAGGCCGGCGAGTGCTTCCTCGAAGTGCGCGCCAGCAACCAGTCGGCCTACCGCCTGTACGAGCGTTACGGTTTCAATGAGATCGGCCGGCGCCGCGACTACTATCCCGCAGTCGGCGGTCGCGAAGATGCACTGGTGATGGCCTGTACCCTGATCGACTGAACGTGGCATCCGCCGTCTGGCGGATGCGCATTGGTAGGCGCGAGGCGCTGATTCCTGCACGCGATGCCTTTGCGAGTATGCCCTGTCGTGACCAGGGGCCGCCCCTACGCCCGGCATAGGATCTACTTGGGGCGCGTACTCCCCTGGGGCAGTGCGCGCACCGACTGTGACCGCGGCGTCAAGTGGCTTGTCAAAGGCCATACGCGCTCCGTATGGTGCGCATCGATACTCCAGGGAGCCGATGGCATGAGTGACTTACAAAATCTCTTCGACAACAATGAGCGGTGGGCCGAGGCTATCAACCAGCAGGATCCCGGGTTCTTCGCCAAGCTGGCTCGCCAGCAGGCGCCGGAATACCTGTGGATCGGCTGTTCCGATGCGCGGGTGCCGGCCAACGAGATCGTCGGCTTGCTGCCGGGCGATCTGTTCGTCCATCGCAACGTCGCCAACGTGGTGCTGCACACCGATCTCAACTGCCTGTCGGTGATCCAGTACGCGGTCGACGTGCTCAAGGTCAGACACATCCTGGTCACCGGTCACTACGGCTGCGGCGGCGTGCGTGCCTCCATGCAGGACACCCAGTTCGGCCTGATCGACGGCTGGCTGCGGACCATCCGCGATCTGTATTACGAGCACCGCGAACACCTGGCGACCTTGCCGGGCGAGGAGGAGCGGGTCGACCGCCACGGGGAGCTCAACGTGATTCAGCAGGTGGCCCACGTCCGTCACACCACCAGCGTGCAGAACGCCTGGCATCGCGGTCAGGAGTTGTCGGTGCACGGCTGCATCTACGGCATCAAGGACGGTCGCTGGAAGAACCTCGACGTCACCGTCAGCGGCATCGAACAGCTGCCGCCGCAATACCGCCTGCGTCCGCTCGGCCAGAACTGAAGTGATGCACAGCTCGCGCAGCCTGGCCATGCTCGGTCTGCTGCTGGCCGTGCTCTGCTGGTCGGGCAACGCCCTGGTGGCGCGCGCCTTCGCCGGCGAGATCCCGCCCTTGGCCCTGTCGTTCTGGCGCTGGTGCCTGGCCCTGAGCCTGCTGCTGCCCTTCGTGCTGGTGCCGCTGTGGCGCCATCGTCCGCAGTTGCGTGCGGCCGGCTGGCGCCTGCTGGTGCTCGGCGGCCTTGGCATCGCCGGCTACAATTCGATGCTCTACAGCGCCGCACAGACTACCGCGGCGATCAACATCACCCTGGTCAACACTTGCCTGCCGCTGATGACCTTTATCGGCGCCGGCCTGCTGCTCGGCGAATGGCCGCAACGCCGCGCCTGGTGGGGCATGGGCCTGGCGACGATCGGCCTGTTGGTGCTGATCACCCAGGGCAGCTGGATGACCCTGACCACGCTGTCGTTCAACCGCGGCGACCTGATCATGCTCCTGGCCGTGGCCGACTGGGCGCTGTATTCCCTGCTGCTGCGGCGCTGGGCCAGCTACCTGCTGCCGATCCCGCCACTGGCCCTGCTCGGCGTGTTGATGCTGCTCGGCGTGCCGCTGATCCTGCCGTTCTACCTCATTGAGCTCAGCCAGGGAGCCAGTTTCGCCGTCACCCCGGGCAACCTCGGTGCCATCGCCTATACGGCGCTGTTCGCCTCGCTGGTCGCCTACCTCGCCTGGAACCACGGCGTGCGTGTGGTCGGCGCGGCCAAGGCGGCGCTGGCCAGCTACCTGATGCCGGTGTTCACCGCGGCACTCGGCTGGCTGTTGCTGGGCGAAGGCCTGCAGGCCTTCCACTGGCTGGGCGGCGGCCTGATCTTCAGCGGGCTGCTGCTGGGTTCGCGGATGGGCGCCAAACGCGCTTGATCGGCCAGGGAGAGGGCCATACCGTGGATAGCCGCGCAGCGTTATCCAGCAAGTGGGCGAGTGGCGTGGTTATCGCGCCGCACTGGCCTTCTTCACCGTCTCGAGCCAGGCTGGGTCCAACTGATTCTGCTCGGTATCCATACCCAGGGCCGCCATGGACGCCTTGTGCCGGTTGATCTCCGCGATCATCTGGCTGAGGGCACTGGAGTTGCCGTCCAGTTGGTGCATCTGGGTCAGGCCCAGGTGATAGAAGCGCAGCAGTCTCATCGCGCTCGGATCCTGGGCCGCTACGCCGGCAGTGACGTGGTGCATGACATTGGTGATGCTCATCAGTCTGCGTTTGAGCTGCCAGCCGTAGACGGCCGGCGCCATCCAGGGTTGCTGCCAGAACTTGAACCTTACCAGCGCCACGGTCAACAGCAGCCCGGCAAGAATGCCGCCCAGATTCCAGCGAAAATTATCGCCACCGGGTTCGCCGAGCAGCCACACGGCCAGGGTAGCCAGGAGCATGCCCAGCACCAGGAAGATCAGCACAATGATCAGGGTGCTGCGGCGCGTTTGCTGGCGGTATTTTTCAGGAATCAATGGCTTGATCTCGAACATCACTCCCGCAGGGCTCCTCTGTTGAGTAGTTGACAAGCTGTCGGGCATTATCACCCACAGCAGTCGCGCTGGCGCGCCTAACGTTGTGGGTAAGGGTATGCCGGCCTTGTCGAGGCTGGTCATTGCCTGGCGTTACAGAGCCTTCATTTATCGGTCATTTATTGGCGTAAGCTCTCGCCGGGGAACTTGCCCCGTCTCGAGCTTGTCCTTGAGTCGCCAGCTTTGCCCGCCGATCTGCACGATGCGGGCAGGGGCCGTCCGCGATCCAGGCGCAAGCGACAGCTCATGCATCGGTCGCCAGCGATCATTAAGCCGTAAGACAGGAGATGCACCGTGAGCAAGACAGCACAGGAATACGCGGATGAGTTGATGCCGCCGAACTGCCTGCCAGATCCCGATCCAACCCCGGGGGGCCATTCCCGGTTCGTCAATGTTGACGTGGCCGCCGAGGACCGTACTCAGGAAACAAAGCAGGCAATCGCACTGAAACTGTGCGAACGGTTCCAGCAGATATACCCCGACAGGACGGTCTCTATCGGACGCTTCGGGATCAATAACGAGGGATGGCGCATGTGTTTCGAGGTGGCGCCTGCACCTGCTGAGGGGTAGGGCTGTGGCTTTCAGGCGCCAGGACGGCTAGCCCACGTCCTGCGTCACCCCTTCGCCAAGAATTACATGATGACGGGAGGGGATATCCTCAGCCTGCAACGAATCCTTGGCCATTGCTCGATCACCATGACCGTGCGTTATGCGTATCTCTCGCCTGATCCTCTGGATCAGCGTTGAGCCTTTCGCCGCTGGCTTATGGCGGACATGCACCGATTTGACTGCCCATTATTGTGGTGTGGTATTAAATTAACGCTTAACGTTAATGATTAAAGCGTGATCCTGCGTTTGGGGCGCTACTTCGATACGTCTGCACAGTTCTGGATGAACCTGCAAACCGAGTACGTACTGGCCACGACCTTTGCCGCCAATGGCGAAGAAATAGAGCATGAAATTGAACCGCTTTTGGCTCATGGGTGAGGCGGGGCAAATGGGCGTGTGGTCGGGATGTAGTCTGTTTGTAGTCTGCCCGGAAAACAAAAAAGGGCTTAGCTTTCGCTAAACCCTTGTTTTGTTTGGTGGCTACGCAGGGACTTGAACCCCGGACCCCAGCATTATGAATGCTATGCTCTAACCAGCTGAGCTACGTAGCCGATGTGGCGCGCATTATTCGCGTCCAGGACTTTTCTGTCAACCCTGAAGCGCGAATAATTTCACGCGCGATCAAGCGCTTAGACGTTAAAGCGGAAGTGCATGACGTCGCCGTCCTTGACGATGTATTCCTTGCCTTCCAGGCGCCATTTGCCGGCTTCCTTGGCGCCAGCTTCGCCCTTGTACTGGATGAAGTCGTTGTAGGCGATGACTTCGGCGCGGATGAAGCCTTTCTCGAAGTCGGTGTGGATCACCGCAGCGGCCTGCGGGGCTGTGGCGCCGACCTTGACGGTCCAGGCGCGCACTTCCTTCACGCCGGCGGTGAAGTAGGTCTGCAGGTTGAGCAGTTCGTAGCCGGCGCGGATCACGCGGTTCAGGCCCGGCTCTTCCATGCCCAGGTCGGCGAGGAACTCGGCTTTCTCGTCGTCTTCCAGTTCGCCAATCTCGGCTTCCAGCTTATTGCAGATCGGCACCACGATGGCGCCCTCGGCATCGGCGATGGTGCGCACCACGTCGAGCAGGGGGTTGTTGTCGAAGCCGTCCTCGGCGACGTTGGCGATGTACATGACCGGCTTGACGGTCAGCAGGTGAAAGCTCTTGATCAGCTGCTTGTCATCGTCGCTCAGGGTCTTGAGCAGGGTGCGCGCCGGCTTGCCTTCGCTGAAGTGCGGGATCAGTTTTTCCATCAGGGCCTTTTGCGCCACGGCCTCCTTGTCGCCGCCCTTGGCGTTGCGGGTGACCTTCTGCAGCTGTTTCTCGAGACTGTCGAGGTCGGCGAAGATCAGCTCCAGGTCGATGATCTCGATGTCGCGCTTGGGGTCGACGCTGTTGGAGACGTGGATCACGTTCTCGTCCTGGAAGCAACGCACCACATGGGCGATGGCATCGGTCTCGCGGATGTTGGCCAAAAACTTGTTGCCCAGGCCTTCACCCTTGGAGGCGCCGGCCACCAGGCCGGCGATGTCGACGAACTCCATGGTGGTCGGCAGCACGCGCTCGGGCTTGACGATGGCGGCCAGGGCTTCCAGGCGTGCGTCGGGCATCGGCACGATGCCGGTGTTCGGCTCGATGGTGCAGAAAGGGAAGTTCTCCGCGCTGATACCGGCCTTGGTCAGGGCATTGAACAGGGTGGACTTGCCGACGTTGGGCAGGCCGACGATGCCGCAGTTGAATCCCATGGTGTGTCCCTCGCGCGAGATGGCGGTGAAGAGTTAAGAGGAGGCTTTCTGGCTGTGCAGCTTGTGCATCGCCTTGCTCCAATCCCCTGCGAGGATTTCCGGCAATACGCCGAGGGCGAAGTCGATGCTGGTGTCCAGCAGCTCCTGCTCGCTGCGCGGGGCGCGGCTGAGGACGAAGTTGGAGACCATGCTGCTGTGCCCGGGATGGCCGATGCCAAGCCGCAGGCGATAAAAATTATTCTGGTTGCCGAGCTGGGCGATGATGTCGCGCAGCCCGTTATGTCCGCCGTGCCCACCACCCTGTTTGAGTTTGGCGACGCCGGGGGGCATGTCGAGTTCGTCGTGGGCCACTAGAATAGCTTCCGGCGGGATGCGGAAGAAATTCGCCAGCGACGCCACGGACTGGCCGCTGCGGTTCATGAAGGTGGTGGGAATCAACAGACGAACATCGCGGCCTTGATAGCTGAATTTGCCAGTCAGGCCAAAATACTTCTTGTCGAGGCTCAGGTTGATGCGCTGGCTGTCTGCCAGGCGCTCAACGAAAAGGGCCCCTGCATTATGCCGGGTCTGGTCGTATTCGGGGCCGGGGTTACCCAGGCCGACGATCAGTTGTACGGCAGTCATGTCAGGAGCCCTTTCGTGGAAATAGCCCAGACGCTGCTGCGTCCGGGCTGGTTTCCGGCGGTGCGAGAGTTACTCGGCAGCGCCTTCGCCTTCTTCTTCTGCGGTGGCATCTTTGGCGACGCGCGAGGCGTGGATGTTGGCCACTGCCAGGTCGTTGCCGTGAGCCAGTGCAACCAGCTCGACGCCTTTCGGCAGCTTGAGGTCGGACAGGTGGACGATCTGGCCGATTTCAACGGCAGCCATATCGACTTCGATGAATTCCGGCAGGTCTTTCGGCAGGCAGGTAACTTCGACTTCGACCAGGGTGTGGGACACTTCGCCACCTTGGGTCTTCACGCCAACCGAGGTTTCCTGGTTGAGGAAGTGCAGGGGGGCGTGAGCGGTCAGTTTCTGGCCGGCGACGACACGAATGAAGTCGGCGTGCATCACGTGGCCTTTGGCCGGGTGACGCTGCAGGGCTTTGATCAGGACGCTTTCGTTGCTGCCGGCGATGTTCAGGGTCAACACGTGGCTGAACGAGGCTTCGTTCTCCAGCAGTTTGGCCAGTTCTTTGGCCAGCAGGCTGATCGACTGCGGGGCTTTTTCGCCACCGTAGATGACAGCAGGAACCATGGCTACGTTACGACGCAGGCGGCGGCTCGCACCTTTCCCCAAGTCGGAACGCGCTTCAGCATTCAGGGCAAATTCAACAGTCATTTCACTTCTCCAAAATAACCAAACCGCCCTTCACGCTTGCGACCAGCGACCGGACGGTTAGGTAATAAGCCCCGCCAATACAGTGGGGCGTTTCGCGTTCAGGGCGACTTCCGGGTTAGCGGAACATCGCGCTGATCGATTCTTCATTGCTGATGCGGCGCACCGCTTCAGCGACTACCGGGGCGATATCCAGTTGGCGAATGCGCGCACAGGATTGCGCTGCGGCGGACAGCGGGATGGTGTTGGTCACCACCAGCTCGTCGAGCATGGAATTTTCGATGTTCTCGATCGCCCGACCCGACAGCACCGGGTGGGTGCAGTAGGCGAAGACCTTGGCGGCGCCGTGTTCTTTCAGCGCTTTGGCCGCGTGGCACAGGGTGCCGGCGGTATCCACCATGTCGTCGACCAGGATGCAAGTGCGGCCTTCCACGTCACCGATGATGTGCATCACTTCGGACTGGTTGGCTTTCTCGCGACGCTTGTCGATGATCGCCAGATCCACGCCCAGGGATTTGGCTACGGCGCGCGCACGCACCACACCGCCGATGTCCGGGGAGACGATCATCAAATTGTCGAAGCGCTGGTCTTCTATATCGTCCACCAATACTGGCGAACCGTAGATGTTATCTACCGGGATATCGAAGAAACCCTGAATCTGATCCGCGTGCAGGTCGACGGTAAGAACCCGGTCGATACCTACTACGGTGAGCATGTCGGCCACCACTTTGGCGCTGATTGCCACGCGGGCGGAGCGCGGACGGCGATCCTGGCGGGCATAGCCGAAGTAGGGGATGACAGCGGTGATTCGGGTGGCCGAGGAGCGGCGGAAGGCGTCGGCCATCACTACCAGTTCCATCAGGTTGTCGTTGGTTGGCGCACACGTCGGCTGAATCAGGAAGACGTCTTTACCGCGGACGTTTTCGTTGATTTCAATCATGATCTCGCCGTCGGAAAATTTTCCGACAGAAGCATCGCCGAGGGGGATGTGCAGCTGACGTACGATACGTCGCGCCAGATCGGGGTTAGCGTTCCCCGTAAAGACCATCATCTTGGACACGCGCAGTACCTGCCGGCTGAGGGTATACCTGGATGAGTATAGAAAATGGCAGGGGCGGCTGGATTCGAACCAACGCATGGCAGGATCAAAACCTGCTGCCTTACCGCTTGGCGACGCCCCTGTAACCGATGCTACGCATTTACTTCTTTGCCAAAACTTCAAGCTCTCGGTGCAACATCGAGATGTTACGGCCTTGTGCCACAAAACTTGGCAGAGTGGCTGGAAGTTGGCGGGCGACTTTATCAGCATCGACCCTGTTTGGGAAGCTCCCAAATACACAAGCTCCAGTCCCAGTCAGTTTTGCCGATACATATTTATTCAATAAGATCAGCGCATTACGTACTTCTGGGTAACGCTTCTCGACGACTGGCTGACAGTCATTACGACTGCCCCCCTCAAGAAGGCTGCGAACTTTAATGGGCGGCGTATCCCGTGTCAACTCGGGGTCGGAGAAAACTTCCACAGTGCTGACAAGGACTTGCGGAATAGCCACGAGAAACCAGGGTTCGCTAAGGGTCACCGGGGTGAGTTTTTCGCCCACGCCTTCTGCGAAGGCGGCTCGGCCGCGGACGAAAACCGGAACGTCGGCACCCAGGCTCAGGCCCAGGCTGGCCAGGCGATCTTCGTCCCAGCGCAGTTGCCAGAGGCGGTTGAGGCCGAGCAGGGTGGTTGCCGCATCCGAGCTGCCGCCGCCAATTCCGCCGCCCAGGGGCAGGCGTTTGTTCAGCCAGATGTCGGCGCCCAGGGCGCAGCCCGCCTGCTGTTGCAGGGCGCGGGCGGCGCGCACGATCAGGTTGCTGTCGTGAGCCACGCCGGGGATGTCGCTGTGCAGGCGGATGGCGCCGTCTGCGCGCACGGCGAAGCCCAGCTCGTCGCCGAAGTCGAGAAACTGGAACAGGGTCTGCAGCTCGTGATAGCCGTCGGCGCGGCGGCCGAGGATATGCAGCATCAGATTGAGTTTGGCCGGTGCCGGCAGAACCAGTTCGGCTGCGGCGGGAATTGCCGGCGGGCTCATTGGCCGAGCTGGCGCGGTTGCCAGTCCTTGATCACCAGGGTGACTTGCAGGTCGTGACCGCTCAGCTTGAGGCGCTCGGGCAACCAGTAGCCATCCTGCTCGGCGTAGCGCAGGTAGTCGACCTGCCAGCCGTCCTGGCTCAGTTGTGCCAGGCGGCTGTCGCGGTCGAGGGTCAGGCGACTCTTGCTGTCGGGGTCGGGCAGGCCGCGAATCCACCACAGCAGGTGCGAAACCGGCAGGTTGAGGCCCAGCTGTTGCTGCAGCAGTTGTTCGGGCGAGGTGGCCTGATAGCGGCCCTGGTTGGCCACTTCCAGGAGGATGGTGCCGGGGCGCCCGGTCAGGCGTGCGGCGCCGCGGCCGAGCGGGCCGGACAGGCGGATGTCGTAGTAGTCCTGGCGCTGCAGCCAGAACAGGGTGCCGCTGCCGGAATCCTGCGGGGCGCGGATGCCGACCTTGCCGCTGATCTGCCAGGCGTCGAGGCTACCGATCTGTTGTTTGTGGCTTTGCCAGAGCGCCGGGCTACCTTCACCCTCGAGGGCTTCGCGGGAGGTCAGGCCGGCACAGCCGGCGAGCAGGGCAATCAGGCTGAACACGAGGAGTTGGCGAACAAACATCAAAACGTCTCTGATCCGGTCAGGCGCAGCAGGGTGCTGCGCAATACAGTGCTGTCAGGTTGTTGTTTGAGGGCATTGGCCCAGATTTTACGTGCTTCACGCTGCTTGCCCTGGGCCCAGAGTACTTCGCCAAGGTGGGCGGCGACTTCGTGGTCGGGGAAGCGTTTCAGCGCCTGGCGCAGCAGGCGTTCGGCTTCGTCGAGGTTGCCCAGGCGGTAGTTGACCCAGCCGAGGCTGTCGAGAATCGCCGGGTCTTGCGGGTCGAGCCGCAGGGCTTGTTCGATCAGCGCCTTGGCTTCGTCGTAGCGCGTGGTGCGGTCGGCCAGGGTGTAGCCCAGCGCGTTGAGCGCCATGCTGTTGTCCGGTTCGCGTTCGAGAATGAAGCGCAGATCCTGCTCCAGCAGCTCCAGGTCGTCGCGTTTTTCGGCGAGCATGGCGCGGGTATAGAGCAGGTTGAGGTCGTCGGGGAATTGCTCCAGCGCTTGCTGCACCACTTGCCAGGCTTGTCCGTGTTGACTGTTGCTGGCCAGGGCTTCCACTTCGATCAGGTAGAGCTGGATGGCATAGTCGGGCTGCGCGCTACGGGCCAGGCTCAGGCGTTTGGAGGCTTGCGCCGAGCGCTGGCTGTCGAACAGCAGTTGCGCCTGGCGCGCCTGGGCCGGGAGGAAGTCGTTGCCGGGGCCGACCAGGGCATATTCGATCAGGGCGCTATCCTTCTCGCCGAGTGCTTCGTAGGCGCGCGCCAGGTTGTAGTGCGCGGCATCGGCGTGGCTGTCACGTTCGACCAGTTCTTCGAGGTAGACGATGGCTTCGCGCCAGGCTTCTGCCTCCAGGCAGACCAGGGCGAGGGAGAAACGCAGGTCGTCGTCCTGGGGGAACTGTTGCAGCAGCGAGGCGAACTCGCCTTTGGCGTCGTCCAGGCGGTCCTGCTCGACCAGCAGGCGCGCATAGGTCAGGCGCAGGCGTCTGTCGTCGGGGTGCAGGCGGATGCCTTGTTCCAGCAGCGGCAGGGCTTCGGCGCCGCGCTCAAGGCTTTGCAGCAGCCGTGCGTGGAGCAGCAGGGGGCTGATCTCGCGTTGTTTGGTCGACTGTGTTTCGAGCAGCTCGAGGGCTTCCTGCGGGCGATCGTCCTGCTGCAGGAGCAAGGCTTTGCCGAATAGCAGCTGGCCGTTGTCCGGGTACTTGCCGAGCAGGCGATCGAAGCTTTGCAGCAGGCCGGCGCGGGTGTCCGCATCGGTTTCAAGGGCGGACAGGGCGAGGAAATCGAAGTGGGTGTCGCCTTGGCGTTGCAGCACGCGCTCCATATAGGTCATGGCTTCATCGTAGCGGCCGGCGCGGGCCAGCTGAATGGCAGCGGCACGTTGGGCGTCGAGACTGTCGGGGGCGTTTTTCGCCCAGATCAGCGCGGTATCCAGCGCTGCTTGCTCGGCGCCGAGGTATTCGGCAATGCGAAAGCCACGCTCGGCCACGCCGGCGTCCTGGGTCGCCTGGGCCTGCTGCACGTAGTTGTCGATGGCGATATCGAAGCGGTTGCGTTGCCCGGCCAGTTCGGCGGTGAGCAGGGCGAGCAGGGTTTCCTGGCTGAACGACGCATAGACCTCGGGCTTCTGCGCTTCTGTTGCAGCCGAGGCCTCCTCCGCTGGCGGTGCGCCGTCTGGCTCGGAGCTGGTAAATGTCTGGCAACCGCTTAACAACGCAAGGGCGGCCAGCAACGCGAATGATCTATTCATAGATAGGAGAGTGACTTACCTGCGGTCGGAGCATCATGACACAAGCCGTAGGGCAAGCCCATGGGGTGAGAAGCTGTGAAAAAATCGCTTGCCTGCTGCGACCGTCGTCGGGCGGCTGCAATTGCGTTGCGCTCACCCGACGGCGCTCTCGCGACGGCCTTCGATATTTTCCCAGCCTGAGACTTGATAGCGGGTTGGCGCCTACTTGAGACAATATCCGGCGGTGGTTGTTCTCACTCTGTCGAAGTAGGACAATTGCGCGCTTATCTTCCTGCCAGCGACTGTGCATGACCTTCATTGCCCTCGGGATCAACCATAAAACCGCTTCGGTGGCGGTGCGCGAACGCGTGGCTTTTTCCCCGGAGCAACTGGTCGAGGCCTTGCAGCAGCTCTGTCGCTGCACGGCCAGCCGCGAGGCGGCGATTCTGTCGACCTGCAACCGCAGCGAACTGTACCTCGAGCAGGACGTGCTGACCGTCGATGGCGTGTTGGTCTGGCTGGCCGAGTACCACCAGCTCAGCCTCGACGAGTTGCGCGCCTGTGCCTATGTGCTCGAGGACGATGCCGCGGTGCGCCACATGATGCGCGTGGCCTCGGGGCTGGATTCGATGGTCCTCGGCGAGCCGCAGATTCTCGGCCAGATGAAGTCCGCCTACGCCGTGGCGCGCGAGGCCGGCACCGTCGGTCCGCTGCTCGGGCGCTTGTTCCAGGCCACCTTCAGCACCGCCAAGACCGTGCGCACCGATACCGCGATTGGCGAGAATCCGGTGTCGGTGGCGTTTGCCGCGGTCAGCCTGGCCAAGCAAATCTTCAGCGACCTGCACCGCAGCCAGGCGCTGCTGATCGGTGCCGGCGAGACCATCAGTCTGGTGGCGCGGCATCTGCACGAGCAGGGGGTCAAGCGCATCGTCGTGGCCAACCGCACCCTGGAGCGCGCCAGCAGCCTGGCCGAGCAGTTCGGCGCGCATGCGGTGCTGCTTTCGGAAATTCCGGACGAATTGATCAACAGCGACATCGTCATCAGCTCGACTGCCAGCCAGTTGCCGATTCTCGGCAAGGGCGCGGTCGAGCGGGCATTGAAAAAGCGCAAGCACAAGCCGATCTTCATGGTCGACATCGCTGTGCCGCGCGATATCGAGGCCGAGGTCGGCGAGCTCGACGACGTCTACCTGTATACCGTCGACGACCTGCACGAAGTGATCGCGGAGAACCTGAAAAGCCGCCAGGGCGCCGCGCAGGCGGCCGAAGAGTTGGTCGCCGTGGGTGCCGAGACCTTCATGC
The DNA here is from genome assembly GCA_030699825.1 of Pseudomonas sp. Classification (GTDB taxonomy): domain Bacteria; phylum Pseudomonadota; class Gammaproteobacteria; order Pseudomonadales; family Pseudomonadaceae; genus Aquipseudomonas. The sequence goes on from JAUYKV010000066.1 coordinate 27,246, forward strand.
TGCGTCTGCGCGAGCTGGCCGCGGTGGATGTGCTCAAGGCCTATCGCCAGCAGGGCGAACGCTTGCGTGACGAAGAATTGGCCAAGGCCCTGCGCCTGCTCAATAACGGCAGTGCGGCCGAGGAGGTGCTGGTGCAACTGGCACGCGGACTGACCAACAAACTGCTGCATGCGCCGAGCGTGCAGCTGAAAAAACTCTCTGCCGACGGTCGCGTCGATGCGCTCGGCGTGGCCCAGGAACTCTTTGCCCTCGATGAGGGCGCGCCGTCCGGTGCGGTGAATAAATAAAGGCCTGCAATGAAAGCGTCACTGATCAACAAACTCGACATGCTGCAGGACCGCTTCGAAGAGCTGACCGCGCTGCTTGGCGATGCCGAAGTGATCGGCAATCAGAACCAGTTCCGAGCTTACTCCCGCGAATATGCCGAGATCGAGCCGGTTAACAGCGCGTTTCGGGCGTTTCGCAAGGTGCAGGCCGATCTCGAAGGCGCCCAGGCGCTGCTCAAGGACAGCGACCCGGACATGCGTGAAATGGCCGAGGAAGAAGTAGCCGAGGCCAAAGGGAAACTGATCGAACTGGAAGAAAACCTGCAGCGCATGCTGTTGCCCAAAGACCCCCGCGACGGCCGCAACGTGTTTCTCGAAGTGCGCGCCGGCACCGGTGGCGACGAGGCGGCGATCTTCTCCGGCGACCTGTTCCGCATGTATTCGCGCTATGCCGAACGGCGCGGTTGGCGGGTCGAGATACTCTCGGCCAGCGAAGGCGAGCACGGCGGCTACAAGGAAGTGATCGCCCGGGTCGAAGGCGACAATGTCTATGGCAAGCTCAAGTTCGAGTCCGGCGCCCACCGCGTACAGCGCGTGCCCGAGACCGAATCCCAAGGCCGCATCCACACCTCGGCGTGCACCGTGGCGGTGTTGCCCGAGCCGGATGAGCAGGCCGACATCGACATCAATCCGGCCGATTTGCGCATCGACACCTACCGCTCTTCCGGTGCCGGCGGCCAGCACGTCAACACCACCGACTCGGCGATCCGCATCACCCACATTCCCACCGGCACCGTGGTCGAATGTCAGGAAGAGCGCTCCCAGCACAAGAACCGTGCGCGGGCCATGGCCTGGCTGGCGGCAAAACTGAAGGACCAGCAGGACGCCGCCGCGCACAAGGAAATTTCCGATACGCGCAAATTGCTGGTGGGCTCCGGCGACCGTTCCGAGCGTATTCGCACCTACAACTTCCCCCAGGGCCGGGTCACCGATCACCGCATCAACCTGACCCTGTATTCGCTCAATGAAGTGATGGCCGGTGGCGTCGATGCGGTGATCGAGCCGTTGCTCGCCGAATACCAGGCCGACCAGTTGGCCGCGCTGGGCGATTGATGAAGACATACTGTTACGTAGCCCGGATAAGCCGCGGCACGCGGTGCAATCCGGGACGCGCGGCTCCCGGATTGCGCTGACGCTTATCCGGGCTACGGAGCGAGCTTGCTCGCGATGCTTGACGCACTTTGATCGCCGGAATGCCGGAATGCCGGACCACGGCCCACAGCAAACTGGCTCCTACAACGAATCCATTCATGGCCACCATCGAGTCCTTGCTCAACCATGCCGAACTGCCCGACTCGCCCACCCCGCGGCTGGATGCCGAGCTGTTGCTCGCCCATGCCCTGGGCAAGTCGCGCAGCTACCTGCACACCTGGCCCGAGCGTGAAGTCGACGCCGAACAGGGCGCGCGCTTTGCCGCCGACCTGGCACGGCGCCAGGCCGGCGAGCCGGTGGCGCATATTCTCGGCCGCCAGGGCTTCTGGAGCCTGGAGCTGGACGTCGCGGCGCACACCCTGATTCCCCGGCCGGACACCGAGCTGCTGGTGGAAAGCGCATTGACCCTGATTCCGGCCACGCCTGCGGCCGTGCTCGACCTGGGCACCGGCACCGGCGCGATTGCCCTGGCCCTGGCTAGCGAACGGCCGGCCTGGCAGGTGACCGGTGTCGATCGGGTGCCGCAGGCGGTGGCCCTGGCCGAGCGCAACCGCGCACGGCTCAAGCTGGCCAATGCGCGTTTTTGCCAGAGTCACTGGTTTGCGGCGCTGACCGGCCAGCGTTATCGGCTGATTGTCAGCAACCCGCCGTATATTGCCGCCGACGATCATCATCTGCACGAGGGCGATCTGCGTTTCGAGCCGAGCAGTGCGCTGGTTGCCGGAATCGACGGGCTGGACGATATTCGCCTGATCATCGAGCAGGCCCCGGCCTATCTCGAACCTGCCGGCTGGCTGCTGCTGGAACACGGTTTCGACCAGGCCGCCGCGGTGCGCGGGCTGCTTGCCGCGCGTGGTTTCAGCGCGGTGCAGAGCCGGCGCGACCTCGGTGGCCACGAACGTATCAGTCTGGGATGCTTGCTTCAGGAACAGCCGTATGAGTGACACCATGAACCAACAGGACATGCTGAGTGATGAGGAACTGCTGCGCTACAGCCGGCAGATCCTGGTGCAACAGATCGATATCGACGGCCAGTTGCGCCTCAAAAACAGCCGCGCGCTGATCGTCGGCCTGGGCGGGTTGGGCTCGCCGGTGGCGCTGTATCTGGCCGCGGCCGGGGTTGGCGAATTGCACCTGGCGGACTTCGATACGGTGGATTTGACCAACCTGCAGCGGCAGATCGTCCATGACACCCAGAGTGTCGGCCAGAGCAAGGTCGACTCGGCCTCGCGGCGTCTGCTGGCGATCAATCCGCAACTTCGTCTGCAGGCTCATCGCCAGGCGCTCGACAGCGATTCGCTGGCGGCGGCAGTTGGTGCGGTGGATCTGGTGCTGGACTGCTCGGACAACTTCGCCACCCGCGTGGCGGTCAACGCCGCCTGCGTGGCGGCGCGCAAGCCGCTGGTCAGTGGCGCGGCGATTCGCCTGGAAGGGCAGCTCTCGGTGTTCGATCCACGGCGTGCCGACAGCCCCTGTTATCACTGCCTGTACGGCCACGGCCACGGCAGCGAAGCCGAACTGACCTGCAGCGAGGCCGGGGTGGTCGGCCCGCTGGTGGGCTTGGTCGGTAGCCTGCAGGCCCTGGAAGCGCTGAAATTGCTGGCGCAGTTCGGTGAGCCGCTGGTCGGCCGCTTGCTCCTGATCGATGCGCTGGGCTCGCGCTTTCGTGAGCTGCGGGTCAAGCGTGACCCGGCGTGCGGCGTCTGTGGCGGTGCCGGCCATGCGCAATGACGCGCCAATCGGCGTGTTCGATTCCGGCGTCGGCGGTCTGTCGGTGCTGGGCGAGATTCGTGCGCTGCTGGCCAATGAATCGCTGCTCTATATAGCCGACAGCGGTCATGTGCCCTATGGCGAGAAGAGTCCGGAATTCATCCGCGAGCGCTGCCGGCTGCTGGCCGGGTTTCTCCTCGAACAGGGCGCCAAGGCGTTGGTGCTGGCCTGCAACACTGCCACCGCGGCGGGTGTCGCCGAATTGCGCGAGCTCTATCCGCAGTTGCCGATCGTCGGCATGGAGCCGGCGGTCAAGCCGGCCGCCGCCGCGACCCGCTCGGGGGTGGTCGGTGTGCTGGCCACCACCGGTACCCTGAAGAGCGCCAAATTTGCCGCCTTGCTCGACCGCTTCGCCAGCGATGTGCGGGTGATTACCCAGCCCTGCCCGGGCCTGGTCGAGCGTATCGAGGCCGGCGAGCTGGATGGCGTGCAGACCCGCGACATGCTGCGCGGCTGGGTGCAACCGCTGCTGGCCGAAGGCTGTGACACGCTGATCCTCGGTTGTACCCATTACCCCTTTATCAAACCGCTGTTGCGCGAGTTGCTGCCTGAATCGGTCAGCCTGATCGACACCGGGGCGGCGGTTGCGCGGCAATTGCAACGCGTACTCGGCGAGCGCGAGTTGCTGGCCGCTGGGCCGGCGCAGGCAGCGCGCTTCTGGTCGAGCGCCGAACCGCTGCGCATGCAGGCCGTATTGCCGCGGTTGTGGGGCGAGTCGGCGCCTGTGCGGGCGCTGTGACTGTGGCAAGGCTGCAGCTTTATTTCTTTCCAGCCTTTCGCTAGAAATAAAAATTTCTATACTTTCTGCAGCGAAGGGTGGAGCTCCCTCCACCAGATGAAAAAGGATATTCCAATGACCAAGCTGTTTCCTGCGGCTGCGCTTGCGGCTTTGATCCTGGGGTCGGTTGGCACAGCGCAAGCCGCCGATGTGACCTTCGCCATTGGCCAGTCCGGTGACTCGACCATGGTTTATCGGCTAGGCACTCAGTTCGATTTCGGCAGAAGCTGGATGCACAGCGATGTAGGGCACCTGACCGGCTACTGGGATGCCGGTTATACCTACTGGCAAGGCGACGAGACGGCGAGCAACCACAGCCTGTCCTTGGCGCCGGTGTTCGTCTACGAGTTCGCCGGCAACAACGTGCGGCCCTATGTCGAAGCCGGTATCGGCCTGGCCGTGTTCAGCAGCACCGAGCTGGAAGACAACGATCTGGGTTCGTCCTTCCAGTTTGAGGATCGTCTCGGTGTCGGGGTGCGCTTTGCCGGTCAGGAAGTCGGTCTGCGGGCCATGCACTACTCCAACGCCGGGCTGAAAAATCCGAATGACGGCGCTGAGGCGTATACCCTGCATTACCGTTTGAGTTTCTAGAGCGCGGCAATCCTGAAATGTCGGAACCTAGGGTGGGGTAGCGGCGCCAACCTCTAAGCGATCAGGCGCCGCCATCGTGACGCGCCGCGTAACCCACCAGGCGATTTCCCGCGTTGCGCCGATGGTGGTTACGGCGCAACGGATCTTGCTGGTTCATCGCTATCGGCGGTGTGCGCCTAACCCACCCTACGAGAAGTCGTTTGACCGCAGGTTGATTTATGCCGCGACACTAGTCCGTAGGTGGTTGGCCGATTTCTACTTCTGCAATAAGCCCGACTCAGCGATAAATGCTGGTCATGCCGCGGCGTTCGTCCAGGCATTCGGGGGAGGCGGTCTCGAATTCGCGGCAGATCAACGGGCGCACCTCGTAGATGGTGCAGCGCATGCTGTCGCGATCCAGCGCCGCACACCAGCCGTCATCCAGGCGATGCATGACTTCACCGCCCCAGTTGTCGGTGGCGATAAAGCGTGGCGGCACCCCGGTGTCGGTGATCAGCATCACTTCCAGTTGGCAGCAGCAGGCGGCGCAGTTGCTGCAACTGACCGCGGCTTCTCTGGGCAATTGGGCGAGGGGGATGTGGGTCGGGTCGGTCATAGCGGTGCAGTGTACGCCAGGCGCGGGAGCGCATTGTATCTGGCCGACCAAAGTAGGTTGCAGGGCGCGCTCTGCGCACTGATGCAGGTGGCGCAGCCTAGGTCGATTGGCGCGTGCGCACGCTTTGCTCGTATTGGTTGCGGTAGAGCCTGGCGAACCCGTGCAGTACGGGCATCACCAGGGCCCAGATCACGGCGAGCAGGAGCAGGGTCGGCCAGGTGCCATAAGGCAGGCCGACCCCGGCGATCTGCGCGCCGGCATAGTAGGACAGCGGGCCGGCGCAGGCGCCGAGCAGGCTGGCGCGCCACCAGGGCCGGGCCGTCCAGGCCAGGCAATGGTTGAGCGTGGTTGCCAGCAACAGCCAGAGCAGGGCCAGCCACAGCGGGATCAGGCTGCGCGGCTCGCCGAAGTCGAACACCCCGAGGTTGAGCAGGAAGCTGTCCAGGGCGCTGCCGGCGAGAAATATGCTGATCAGCAACTTTCCCTCGGCGGTCCAGTTGCTGACCCACAGCAGGTGCACCGCCACTGCCGCCGCGACTATCAGCAGCCACAGGCTGTCGCCGCCGAATACGCAGGCGAACCAGCCGAGCTGAAAGAGGAGGGCGTTGGCGATCAGTTTAGGCATCGAAGTTTCCTAGCAGGGGTTGCGGGTGCGCCGCCGGCTTGGCCAGCAGCAATTGCGCGGTGCCGATGGTGCGCTCGATGAAGCCGCCCTCGCAATAGCACAGGTAGAACTCCCAGAGTCGATAGAAATGCTCGTCGTAGCCCAGTTGCTCGAGCGTGTGCCGGGCCTGCTGCAGGTTGGCGTGCCACAGGCGCAGGGTGCGCGCGTAATGTTGGCCGAAGTCTTCCATGTGGTGCAGGTTCATGTCGGTCTTGGCGGTGATGATTTCCAGCATCTTGTGCACCGAGGGCAGCGCTCCGCCGGGGAAAATATAGCGTTGAATGAAGTCGACACTGTGTTTGGCCTGCTGGTAGCGCTGGTCGCGGATGGTGATGGCTTGCAGCAGCATCAGCCCGTCATCTTTCAGCAGCTGCGCGCACTGCTTGAAGTAGGTCGGCAGGAAGCGGTGGCCGACGGCTTCGATCATTTCGATCGACACCAGCTTGTCGTACTGGCCCTGCAGGTCGCGGTAGTCCTCCAGCAGCAGGGTGATGCGATCGCCCAGGCCGAGTTCGGCGATGCGCCGCTGCGTATAGGCGTACTGTTCCTGCGACAAGGTGGTGGTGGTCACCCGGCAACCGTACCGGGTGGCGGCATGGATCGCCATGCTGCCCCAGCCGGTGCCGATTTCCAGCAGGTGATCGCTGGGTTTGAGCGCGAGTTTCTGGCAGATGCGTTCGAGCTTGTGCAGTTGCGCCTGCTCCAGGCTGTCTTGCGGGCTGGCGAACATGGCGGCGGAGTACATCATGGTCGGGTCGAGCAACTGCTCGAACAGCTGGTTGCCGAGGTCATAGTGGGCGGCGATGTTCTTGCGCGAGCCCTTGCGGGTATTGCGGTTAAGCCAGTGCAGGCTCTGCACGAAAGGCCGGCCGAGCCGAGCCAGGCCGCGCTCCATGGCGTCCAGCAGCTCCAGATTGCTGACGAACACGCGAATCACCGCGGTGAGGTCGGGGGAACTCCAGTAACCGTGGATATAAGCCTCGCCCGCGCCGATCGAACCGTTGCCGGCGACCAGGCCCCAGAGTGCGCCGTCGAGCACGCGTATCTCGGCGCGCAGACTGGCATTGGCATCGCCGAATTCGAGAAAATCGTCGCCGTCGACGAGCCGCAGGTGACCGTGGCGCAACTGGCTCAGTTGGCGCAGGACGGCGCGGCGCAGCAGGCTGGCGCCGATGCCGCTGCCGACACGCAGCGAAGTTTTAGCGGATGACAGGCTAGAGCTTTTCATGGGGCACGTCCTTCGACACTGGGCGAGCGACGCGGAATTCACCTTGCGCGGCGCGATGGGGGAACACGGGGATGCGCTTGAGCAGTAGGCGCAGGGCTTGCCAGTAGATGGCCGCGACGGTCTTGCCGGTCATCCAGGGAAAACTGCGCAGGTAGGCATGCAGGCTGGCGCGGTCGAGTGGGCTGCGTTGCAGGCTGAGGCTGGCGTCGAACACCTTGGTCGCGCCCTGGCCGTCGCTCATCCAGTCGGCCATATGGATGCCCAGGCGTTCGCCGGCGGGGCTGAAGGCCATGCGGTATTCCAGCTCGCGCGGCAAAAAAGGCGAGACGTGAAAGGCCTTGGCGACGGCGAAGTGCTGATGGCCTTCACCGTCTGCCGGTAGCACATAGTGGTAGCGCTCGCGCCAGGGGGTATTGCTCACCTCGCAGAGGATCGCTGCCAGGCGGCCGTCGGCGTCATGGCAGTAGAAGAAGCTCGCCGGATTGAAAGCCAGGCCCCAGCTGCGTGGCTGGGTCAGCAGGCAGATCGAGCCTTGCGGCGTGCGCCCGAGGGCGGCGCCAACCCGCTGGCGCACGGCATCGCTGAGGCTGATGCCGGCGCGGGTGAATTGCGTCAGGTAGTCGGTCTCGCGAAAGGCGAAAGGCGCCCAGCGGCCATTGCCGGCCAGGGACGAGAGGTCGAACAGTTGCTGCTGCTCGTCCAGGTCCAGATAGAGCAGGCCCATGCGGTAGCGGAAGTCGTGGGCTCTGGGGGCAAAGCGCCGGTGCTGCACCCAACCGTAGTACAGGGCACTGTTCATCACAGCTCCTCGCCGAAGGCGCGCGCGACGCGCAGGGCGCTGACCACGCCGTCTTCATGGAAGCCGTTGGCCCAGTAGGCGCCGCAGAAATAACTGTGCTGGGCGCCGAGCAGTTCTTCCCAGCGTGCCTGCGCAGCCATGCCGGCCAGGCTGTATTGCGGGTGGGCGTAGCGGTAGCGCGCGAGGATCTTGCTCGGCTCGATCAGTGCCGTCTGATTGAGGCTGACGCAGAAGGTGGTGTCGCTTTGAATACCCTGGAGGATGTTCATGTTGTAGGTCACCGCCGCCTGGCTGCCCGACCCGCCCAGGCGATAGTTCCAGCTGGCCCAGGCCAGCGGGCGCTTGGGCAGCAGGCGGGTGTCGCGGTGCAGCACTACATCGTTGTCGGCATAGGGCAGGGCGCCGAGGATTTCCTGCTCGGCCGGTGAGGGCTGGGCGAGCAGCTCGAGGGCCTGGTCGCTGTGGCAGGCGAACACCACCTTGTCGAAACGCTGGCGGCCGGCGCGGGTATGCAGGGTGACGCCGTGCTCATCGCGCTCGACCCGTAGCACCGGACAGTTCAGGCGAATGTGTTGCTTGAACGAGGAGCACAAGGGCGCCACATAGCTGCGCGAGCCGCCCTCGACCACGCACCACTGCGGGCGCTTGCTGACCGACAACAGGCCGTGGTTGTTGAAAAAACGCACGAAGAATTGCAGGGGGAAGCCGAGCATGTCGGCCAGCGACATCGACCAGATTGCCGCGCCCATCGGCACTATGTAGTGCTGGATGAAGCGCTCGCCGTAGCCGCGCTGCTTGAGGTAGTCGCCAAGGCTGGTCGTAGCATCGATGCGCTGCTGCAGGTCGTCCAGAGCCTCGCGGTTGAAGCGCAAAATGTCGCGCAGCATGCCGAAGAACTTCGGCGACAGCAGATTGCTGCGCTGGGCGAACAGGCTGTTGAGGGTGTGGCCGTTGTACTCCACGCCGCTGAGCGGATCACTCACCGAGAAGCTCATTTCGGTGGGTTTGTAGCCGACGCCGAGCTGACCGAGCAGGCGGATGAAGTTCGGGTAGGTCCAGTCGTTGAACACGATAAAACCGGTGTCGATTGCGTACGGTTGGCCGTCGACTTCGATGTCCACCGTGTGGGTATGGCCGCCGACCCAGTCGCCGGCCTCGAACACTGTGATCGCATGGTTGCGATTGAGCAGGTAGGCGCAGGTCAGGCCAGCGATACCACTACCGATAATGGCGATTTTCATGCGCGGTCCTCGGTGGGGCGGGCCATGCGTGTGCCGATGGCCACTTGCAGGCGTTTGGGCAGGTGGGCCAGCAGTCGCAGAATGGCGATGAACGGCCCGGGAAAGGCGATCTCGTAGGGGCGCTGCTCCAGCCGCTCGACGATATGCCGGGCGGCCTTGTCCACTGGCCAGCGCATCGGCATGGGGAAATCGTTCTTCTGCGTCAGCGGGGTGTCGACGAAGCCGGGGCTGACCAGGGTGACGGCGATGTCCTCGGCCGCAAGGTCGATGCGCAGCGCCTCCAGCAGGTAGCGCATGCCGGCCTTCGAGGCGCCGTAGGCCTCGGCGCGCGGCAGCGGCAGGTAGGTCACCGAGCTGCCGACCCCGACCAGGTGTGGCTGATGCCCCAGGCGCAGCAGTGGCAGCGCCGCTTCGATGCAGTAGCTGGCGGAGAACAGATTGGCGCGCACCACTCGCTCGATCATCGCCGCCTCGAAGCTCTGCACCTCGACGTATTCGCAGGTGCCGGCATTTAGAATCACTGTGTCCAGCGCCCCCCAGAGCTGGGCGATGCGTTCGCCAATCGCCCGGACCTGGGCGGCGTCGCCGAGATCGCCGGGGGCGACCAGCACCTGCCCCGGGTAGCGCTCGGCCAGGGCATTCAGGGGTTCAGTCCTGCGCGCACTGAGCGCCAGGCGATGACCGCGTTGCAGCAGCAGTTCGGCCAGGGCGGCGCCGATGCCGCTGCTGGCGCCGGTGAGCCAGATACGCCTCATGCCAGTCTCCTTTTCAGCCAGCGGATGGCCTGGCCGAGTAACGGCAGATGCTCGTAGAGCAGGCTGCCGGCGTCGAAGAAATCACGGTGCTGATGAACCTTGTCGGTCCATAGCAGGTGCGAGCAGCCTTCCACGCGGATCAGTTGGCCGGCGGCCAGGCGCGGGTGGCGGTAGCTCATGGTCCAGCGCAGGTAACCTTCGCCCGGGCGCACCTGATCGAAACCGTAGAAATCGAAGCGCAGCTCACTGACGTTGGCGTACAGCGCGGCGAAATAGCGCTGCAGGTTGGCCAGTCCGCGCACCTCATGCAGGGGGTCGCGCAGCAGCGCATCGTCGCTGTACAGCTCGCCGAGACGCTCGAGATTGTCCTTGTTCAGGGCGGCGAAAGAATGGGCGAATTGACGCAGAAAGTCGCTCATGCAGGTGTCTCCGGCGCCCGCTGCGGCAGGTGCTTGAAGGCGGCCAGTGCGCGTGCGCGGCTGCTGCCGAGGTCGACGATCGGCCGCGGGTAGTCCGCCACGCCGAACAAGCCGCCCATGGCCGCCGGGTTGTGGATGTTCTTGTTGTTCAAACCAGTCAACTCGGGCAGCCATTCGCGAATAAAACGGCCGTCCGGGTCGAAGCGTTGCGATTGGCTGAGCGGGTTGAAGATACGGAAGTAGGGGACCGAATCGGTGCCGGTGGACGAGCTCCACTGCCAGCCGCCATTGTTGGCCGCCAGATCGCCGTCGATCAGGTGGCGCATGAAGAAGCGCTCGCCTTCGCGCCAGTCGATCAGCAGGTTCTTGGTCAGGAACATCGCCACCACCATGCGCAGGCGGTTGTGCATCCAGCCGGTGGCGAGTAGCTGGCGCATCGCCGCATCGATGATCGGGAAACCGCTGCGGCCTTGTTGCCAGGCGGCCAGTTCGTCCGGCGCCTGGCGCCAGGCCAGGGCGTCGGTTTCCGGGCGAAACGCGCGGTGCATGGACACGCGCGGGTAGCCGACCAGGATGTGTTTGTAGAATTCGCGCCAGAGCAGCTCGTTAATCCAGGTGACAATGCTGCTATTGCCGCTGTCGAACTCGCCCTGATTGGCTTGCAGAGCGGCGTGCAGGCACTGGCGTGGCGACAGCACGCCGGCGGCGAGGTAGGCGGACAAGCGGCTGGTGCCGGGTTTGCCCGGCAAGTCGCGTTCACTCTGGTAGTAGTTGATCTGCTCGTCGGCAAAGGCCAGCAAGCGCTTGTGGGCTTGCTGCTCGCCGGCCGGCCAGAGCTGACGCAGACTGGCGGCGGGTGGCGCAAAGCCCGGCACCGCGTCAGGAATGGGGTCGCTGGCGATCTGCAGCGGCGCCTGTGCGGCCGGGCGCCTGACCAGCGCGGGCAGGGCGCTGTGCAGGCGCTGGTAGCAGATCTTGCGGAACTGGCTGTAGACCTGGAAGTAGCCACCGGACTTGGTCAGCACGCTGCCGGGCCTGAACAATAGCTGGTCGAGGTGGCTGTGGAAGTTGATCCCGAGTGCGTCCAGGGCCTGGGCCACGGCCTGGTCGCGGCGACTTTCGTGGACGCCGTATTCCTCGTTGACCTGAACGCTGCCAATCTGTAATTGCTGGCAGAGCTCGGCGATCACCCGCGGCGCGGCACTCCAGTCATCGGCCTCACGCACCAGCAGCGGCACGTTGAGGGCGCCCAGTTCGCGGCTCAGTTCGACCAGGTTACGCAACCAGAAATCGACCTTGCTCGGTGCATCGTCGTGGGCTTGCCATTGCCCGGGGCTGAGCAGGAACAGCGCGACCGTCGGCCCGGCCGCCATGGCCGCGGCCAGGGCGCTGTTGTCTTGCACACGCAGGTCGGTGCGCAGCCATAGCAGTTGTGAGGTGGTCATTGGCTATCCAGCAGGTTGAGAACGGTGAGAATGTGCAGGGCGCTTAGCGGATCTGGCGCCATGTCCAGCGCGTTGTTCTGCTGCGCCTGGGCCTGTAACGCCTGATTATGGATGAGCGCCGCCGGGCCGATGATCAGACACGGACAGGTGTAGCCCGCCTGCAAGCGCGACCAGTGCGCGCTGTTCAGCGCCTGGCTGGAATACAGCAGCAGCGCCTTGGGCTGGATGTGTTCGATCACCATGGCCAGTTCCGCTGGCGGCACTGGCCAATCGAAGACCTCCACTGCCGAGCCGGCGCTGCTGGCCAGCCAGGCGGTGAGCCACAGCCCCGGTTCCATCGGCAGGTCGGAAAGATTGACCAGTAGCAGCGGGGCGCCGCCCTGCTGGCGGTTGTTGTGGTACAGCCGCGTACCGAGCTTGCTGCGCAGCCAGGAGTAGAAAAACACCCGTTCGGCCTGGGCGCCGAACTGGCCTCGCCAACGCAGTTCCAGGGCCTCGAGCAGGGGCAGCAGCAGCTTTTTGCACAGGGTAGGCGGCGGGTAGAGCGCCAGTTCGCTGTTGAAACACTCGTCCAGGCGCCGCTCGGCCAGGTTGCAAATGGCTTCCTGCAGGCGCTGGCACTTCTCGTCCCACTGCGAGTTGGCTTCGGCAAACGCCGGTTGGTTGGCGCGCAGCAGCCCTTTGACCTGGCCAACCGATACGCCCCGGTTGAGCCAGGTGAGGATGGTCTGGATCTGCGCCACATGTTCGGCCGAGTACAGGCGATGACCCTTGGGCGTGCGGTGCGGCACGATCAGGCCATAGCGGCGCTCCCAGGCCCGCAGGGTCACGGCGTTCACGCCGGTCAGCCGGGCAACCTCGCGAATCGGCAGGAAGCCCTTGGCCAAGGCGTGCTGGTAGTCATCGCCGACAGCGGCAGGCGAGTCGCTCTGAGTGAGATCGTCCATGCTCAGAGGGCATTCCGCAGGCTGAGGTTTTCTGGATGGGGTTGCAGGTACACCTGCGTGGCCAGATAGTCGTCCGGGTGGCGGCGCAAGTGATGCTTGAGCAGGGTCAGGGGCACCACCAGCGGCACGATGCCGTTGCGGTATTGGCCGATCAGCTGCTGTATTTCCTGGCGGTCTGCGCTGTTCAGGACCTGTTTGAGGTAACCGCTGAGGTGCTGCAGCGTGTTGCTGTGGGTGCGCCGGGTCGCACACTTCTTCAATGCCGCCATCAGCTCGCTGAAGTAACGCGGCGCCAATACCTGCAGATCGTGCTGGTGCAGGTTGCCGAGCAGGCGGCCGAGCGCCTTGTATTGCAGGGGATGGGTGGCCATCAGCAGGTATTTGTAGCGCGAGTGAAAGTCCAGCAGGGTCTTGCGGGTCAGGCCGTCACGCAGCAGTTGCTGCCATTGCGCGTAAGCGTAAACACGGGTGATGAAATTTTCGCGCAGGATGGGGTCGTTGAGCCGGCCATCTTCCTCCACCGGCAGGTCCGGGCGGCGGGCGCAGAAAGCTTCGGCATAGATGCCGCGGCCCTTGGGTTCGCTGGGACGGCCGTTGTCCTGGTAGACCTTGACTCGCTCCAGGCCACAGGACGGCGATTGCTGCATGAAGATGTAGCCGCAGATGTCGTCCAGGGCTTCCGCCATCTGGGCGCCATAGGCGGCCAGTGGTTCAGTGTGGTCGCGCTCGCGCTGCACGGTACCCACTGCGCGAGGCGTCGCGGGGTCGCCGACCAGGCGGATGGGTTCACGCGGGGTGCCCAGGCCGATCGCCACTTCGGGGCACAACGGGACGAAATCGAAATACTCGGTGAGGGTGCGGCTGCACAACCGTGACTCCTTGTGGCCGCCGTTGTAGCGCACTTCAGCGCCCAGCAGGCAGGCGCTGATGGCGAGTTTGGGTTTGCTGGAAGCGACGGCGAGCGGGTTCATGGCACGACCTCTAATGAATACTTGTACATGACATTAAGAATGTACAACTTATGTTCATCATAGGGGTGTTGTTGTACAAGTCAAATAATTTGTACAGCTTCTGTGATGTTTTTAGGGCGGCAGAAGTGAACCGTCGTGCTGTGGTGTCGGCGGTTCACTGGCATGGGGCATGAATGAGGAGCAGTCGACTAGTGTCGAAGCAGCGTTGAAATGTCGGTTTGGGAGTGGTCGGCAAACGGAAACACTTGAGCGTGGGAGGCGCTTTAGCGGCGCTGGCGCGCAGCGCCCTTGATCGAGGCTATCGCGGCTGAAGCCCCTCCCACCCGTGACGCACTATCGGTCACATGCGAACGCTTAAGCGCTGGCGTGTCACTCGTGCAGGCGCAGACCCGCCGCGGCAGCAGCGGGCTGTTCGAGGCGGCTACTTCCAGCCCATGCGCCAGTTCATGGCATCCTCCAGCACGCGCCAGTCCAGGCGCTGGCAGCGTTGGCTAAGGACTGCCTGCAGTTCGATCTGCAGCACCTGGCCTTGTTCGTCGCAGAACAGTTCGCTGACCAGGAAGTGTTTCTCACGATTATGCGGGTGCACTGCTGTCCATTTCGACAGCAGTAGTTTGTCTGGGTTGAGGCGGTGCTTGGCCGTGCCCCCGGGTGCTGTCCCGTTCATTGCAGGTGCGCGAGCAGTTTGCGCGCGGCGTCCTGGCCGCTCAGCCAGGCGCCTTCGACTCGGCCGGACAGGCACCAGTCGCCGCAGGCATAGAGGCCCAGGTTGGCATCGGCCAGCGAGCCCCACTGATGTGCACTGGCCGGACGGGAGTAGAGCCAGCGGTGCGCCAGGCTGAAAATGGGCGCAGGCATGGTGCAGTCGATCAGCTCGGCAAAGGTACCGTGCAAGTGTTCGATTACCGCCTCCTTGGGCATGTCCAGGTGCTGCTTGCTCCAACTGCTGCTGGCGTGCAGCACCCAGGTATCCGGGTTGCCGTCGCGGCCGGGTTTGCTACGGTTGCGCGTCAACCAGTCGAGCGGACTGTCCTGCACGAAGCAGCCGTCGACCTTGGTTTCCAGCGGGCTGGCGAAGGCCAGGGCGACCGCCCAGGTTGGTTCCATGACCACGCTGGAGGCTGCGCCGGCGAGCTTCGGGGCGGCGGCCAGCAGGGCGCTGGCTTGCGGTGCCGGCGCGGCGATCACCACATGGCTGAAAGGGCCGTAGCTATGACCTTCGGCGTCCTGCAGGTTCCAGTGTTGCGTGCCGCGAAACACTTCGGTGATCCGGCAGGAGAAATGCACCGGCAAGGCACCGAGCATGGCGCGAGTTATGGCGCTCATGCGTGGGCTGCCGACCCAACGCACCTGCTCGTCCGGCGAGGCGCTGAGTTGACCGTTGCGGCTGTGATAGAGGTTCGGTGTCCATTCGGCGACCCAGCCGCGGGCCTGCCATTGCTGAACCGCATCGAGGAAGCGGCGATCGCGGGCGGTGAAATACTGCGCGCCCAGATCGAGGGCGCCGACATCGCTGCGCTTGCTGGCCATGCGGCCACCGCTGCCACGGCTTTTGTCGAACAGCTGAACCTCATGTCCGGCGGCGTGCAGGGTTTGAGCGGCGGACAGGCCGGCAATGCCGGTGCCGATGATGGCGATGGGTGCGGTCATATTTACCTCTTGTTTCAGAACACCAGGCTACGCTTTAGACAAAACCTATACAGTATTTATTGTATGTATAGGGCTTATCGGATTCAATCGTGCCTGTCTTCATTAAAGACAATCCTGAGCCGGATTAAAGGCACGTTGGCTTTTGATAAACCAGACTGACGGATATCAGGTTGACGAACGCCATGCGAGGAGGATGCCATGCACATATTGCTGACCGGCGGGACCGGCTTGATCGGTCGCGGTCTTTGTCGTCATTGGGTGCAGCAAGGCCACCAGTTGACGGTGTGGAGCCGCAGTCCGCAGCGGGTTGCTGCGCTGTGCGGGGCGCAGGTGCGCGGCATCGGCCAGCTCGAAGAGCTGGGCGCCGAGCCGCTCGACGCGGTGGTCAATCTGGCCGGTGCGCCGATTGCCGACCGGCCCTGGACCAGCAAGCGCAAGAGCCTACTGTGGGCCAGTCGCATCACCCTGACCGAGCAGCTGCTGAGCTGGCTGCAGGGGCGCACCGAGCGGCCGCGGGTGTTGCTGTCGGGGTCGGCGGTGGGCTGGTATGGCGATGGTGGCGAACGCGAGCTGCACGAGGATTCGCCGCCGGTCTGCGAGGATTTCGCCGCGCAACTGTGCGGCGCCTGGGAGGAAACCGCGCAGCGCGCCGAAGCCTTGGGCATTCGTGTGGTGCTGGTGCGCACCGGTCTGGTGCTGGCCCGCGAGGGTGGCTTTCTCAAGCGCCTGTTGTTGCCATTCAAACTCGGTCTGGGCGGGCGGCTGGGCGATGGCCGGCAGTGGATGCCATGGGTGCATATGGCCGATCAAATCGCCCTGATGGATTTTCTCTTGCAGCACGAGCAGGCCAGCGGTCCTTATAATGCCTGCAGCCCGCATCCGGTGCGCAATGCCGAGTTTGCCAGCGCGCTGGGCCGTGCCCTGCACCGTCCGGCGCTGCTGCCGGTGCCGGCGGTGGTGTTGCGCGTCGGCCTGGGTGAGTTGTCCGGTTTGCTGCTGGGCGGCCAGCGCGCATTGCCGGTACGCCTGAGTGAGGCCGGCTTTGGTTTTCGTTTCACCGATCTGGATACGGCCCTGGCGGATTTGCTGGGCGACACTGACTGATAAGGATTCTGCATGAGTAATCACGCCCTGTTGCTGGTCAATCTGGGGTCACCAGCGTCGACCGAAGTGGCTGATGTACGGCGCTATCTCAATCAATTTCTGATGGACCCCTATGTGGTCGACTTACCCTGGCCGCTGCGGCGCTTGCTGGTGTCGCTGATTCTGATCAAGCGACCCGCCGCCTCGGCCCATGCCTATGCGTCGATCTGGTGGCAGGACGGTTCGCCCCTGGTGGTGTTGAGCAAACGCCTGCAGACGGCGATGAAGGCGCAGTGGACCCAGGGCCCGGTCGAGCTGGCGATGCGTTACGGCGAGCCGTCGATCGAGACGGTGCTCCAGCGTCTGGCGACGCAAGGCATCAAGCAGGTGACCTTGGCGCCGCTGTACCCGCAGTTTGCCGACAGCACCACCACCACGGTGATCGAGGAAGCCAGGCGGGTGGTGCGCGCGGCTAATCTGGACATGCGCTTCTCCATCCTGGCGCCCTTCTATGACCAGCCGGAATACATCGGTGCCCTGGTCGACAGCGCCAGGCCTTACCTCGAGCAGGACTTCGATCACCTGTTGCTGAGTTTTCACGGCTTGCCGGAACGCCACCTGCGCAAGCTCGACCCGAGCAAGCACTGCCTCAAGGGCCCCGACTGCTGCCGTACGGCGCCGCCGCAAGTGCTCGCGACCTGCTACCGCGCGCAATGCCTGCGCAGCGCCGCCGCCTTTGCCGAACGCATGGGGCTGCGCCCGGAACAGTGGTCGGTGTCCTTCCAGTCGCGCCTGGGGCGGGACAAGTGGATCGAACCCTATACCGAAAGCCGCCTCGAGGAGTTGGCCGGGCAGGGTGTGAAGAAACTGCTGGTGATGTGCCCGGCGTTTGTTGCCGACTGCATCGAAACCCTGGAGGAGATCGGCGATCGCGGCCTGGAGCAATTTAAGGCCGCCGGCGGCGAAAGCCTGCAACTGGTGCCTTGCCTCAACGATCACCCCAGCTGGGTGACGGCACTCAAGACCCTCAGCGAGCGGGCGCCCTTGATGCTCTGAGAGCAAGCCAGACCACGCAGGACGGGTGACCCCGGCAGCCCGTTCCTGGTTTTGCTCTGTGGGTGATCCGGGTTACGCCTGCTCAGGCGTCCTTCTGCTTGGTGCCGAAGATCTTGTCGCCGGCATCGCCCAGGCCGGGAATGATGTAGCCGTGCTCATTGAGGCGCTGGTCGATAGAGGCGGTGAAGATCATCACGTCGGGGTGGGCATCGGCCACTGCCTTGATCCCTTCTGGCGCGGCGACCAGCACCATGGCGCGGATTTCCTTGCAGCCGGCCTTCTTCAGCAGGTCGATGGTGGCGACCATGGAGCCGCCGGTGGCGAGCATCGGGTCGATGATCAGCGCCAGGCGCTCGTCGATCTCCGGCACCAATTTTTCCAGGTAGGTGTGCGCCTGCAGGGTCTGCTCGTTGCGCGCCACGCCCACGGCGCTGACCTTGGCCCCGGGAATCAGGCTGAGCACGCCGTCGAGCATGCCGATGCCGGCGCGCAGAATCGGCACCACGGTGATCTTCTTGCCGGAAATCTTTTCCACCTGCACGGTGCCGGCCCAACCCTGGATCTCGCAGTTTTCCAGGGGCAGATCCTTGGTCGCCTCGTAGGTCAGCAGGGCGCCGACTTCCTGGGCCAGTTCGCGGAAGTTCTTCGTGCTGATATCAGCGCGACGCATCAGGCCGAGCTTGTGGCGAATCAGCGGGTGGCGGATCTCGAGGACGGGCATGGCGGGTTCTCCGGCGGGGGCAGGCAAAAAATTACGCTAGATTAGCATTGGCGTTGCGTTGCTGGCGCGCAAGCGCACGCGGCGTGCAGGAATTTTGGGTGTAATGTCGCCGATTGCGCGTATCTCCGGCGGTTTGTCCGCAAAGGCTTGCTCCGCCGGGAGCAGATGGGTACCTTTGCCGGCTTTTTATTCTGACGAATCGATCAGCTTTTATTTCGGCTATGTACCTGTTAACTGTTGAGCCTGATCGCAACCTCGTGGGAGGGGCTTTAGCCGCGAAACATTGTCAGTGTTTCGAAGGTTTTCGCGGATGAAACGCAACGCCGCCGGGCACCTCCCACAAAAACGTTATCTCTCATGCAACAGATAATGGGTACATAGCTTTTATTTTGATGCGTCGATCAATTTCCGTACTTTTCAGCGTTCGTCCACTTATAGAGGAAAGACCATGCCCGTCGATTTAGCCCATATCCGCCAAGTCATGCAGGAAGCCGATTGCCTGTACACGGAAGCCGAAGTGGATGCGGCCATCGACCAGGTTGCCGCAGCGATCAACGGCGAGTTGGCCGAGCGCAACCCGGTGGTGTTCTGCGTGATGAACGGCGGTCTGATCTTCTCCGGCAAGTTGCTGCCCAAGCTCGACTTCCCGCTGGAGTTGTCCTACCTGCACGCCACCCGTTATCGCAACGAAACCAGCGGTGGCGAGCTGTTCTGGAAGGCCAAGCCGGAAATCTCCTTTATCGACCGCGACGTGCTGATCGTCGACGACATCCTCGATGAAGGGCACACCCTGGGCGCGATCGTCGACTTCTGCCGCCATGCGGGCGCCAGCGCGGTGCATACCGCGGTGCTGATCGACAAGGATCACCAGCGCAAGGCGCGCCCGGACTTGAAGGCCGATTATGTTGGCCTGCCGTGCATCGACCGTTACATCTTCGGCTACGGCATGGATTACAAGGGCTACTGGCGCAACGCCGCCGGGATCTATGCGGTCAAGGGCATGTAGAGGTGGTATGCGGCCGTAGCCCGAATAAGCCTTGGCGCAATCCGGGGAGCACTCCCGGATTACGCTGGCGCTCATCCGGGCTACGAGAGCTGGGTAGGGTGGCTGGATGAAACGTCATCCACCCTGCGTTCTGCCGCGTTCAGTTCTGCCGGCTGCAGCCAGCGCAGCGCCTTCGCTCGCGCCTGATCGAGGTCGCGCACATAGGCCAATTGGCCCTCGACCCGCTGGATGCCGGCGCGGCGCAGTTGCAGGCGTACCTGCGGCGTCGGTCCGCTGAGCACCAGGCCCACGCCTTGCGCGCGGTAGTCGCGCAGGACGTTGTCCAGCGCCGCCAGGGCGGTCATGTCGAGCAATGGCACGGCACTGATCTCGACGATCACCACCTTCACTCCGGGAGTGAAGCGGCGCAGCACGCTCAGGGCCTTTTCCGCTGGGCCGAAGAACAGCGGGCCGCGGATGGCGTAGGCCAGAACATGCTCGGGCAGGTCGCGCAGGGCCTCGTGGAAGTGCCTGGGCAAGGCGGCGGTGTCGGTCAGGTCGCTCATGCGCTTGATGAACAGCCCGGCGGCCAGCAGCAGGCCGACGCCGACCGCCAGCACCATGTCGAACAAGACCGTCAGCACCAGGCAGGTCAGCAGCACCAGCACATCGCTGCGCGGGGCGATACGCAGGGTGTGCTGTACGTGGCGCGCCTCGCTCATGTTCCAGGCGACCATCAGCAGCAGGGCAGCCATGGCCGCCATCGGCAGGTAGCTGAACAGCGGTGCGAGAAACAGGATGGCGATCAGCACCACGCCGGCATGGATGATCGCCGCCAGCGGCGAAAAGGCCCCGGCGCGCACGTTTGCGGCGCTGCGGGCGATGGCCGCGGTGGCGGTGATGCCGCCGAACAGCGGCGCCACCAGGTTGCCGATGCCCTGGCCGAGCAATTCGCCATTGGGATCGTGCTTGCTGCCGGTCATGCCGTCGGATACCACCGCGCAGAGCAGCGATTCGATGGCGCCAAGCATGGCGATGGCGAAGGCCGGCGCGAGCAATTGGCGGATCAACTCGAAGGATAGCTGCAGCGGCTGGCCGTCCGCCCCGGGCAGTTGCCAGGGCCAGGCGAAACTCGGCAGGAACGGCGGGATGCCTGGGTACTCGACGCCGTCCAGGCTGTAGCTGAAGCGCTCGCCGAGGGTCGCTAGCGGCAGGCCGTAGTGCTCCAGCAACAGCCCGAGCAGGGCGCCGATGGCCAGGGCGGCCAGGTGTCCGGGAATTCTCGGCACCCAACGCGGCCAGAGTATCAGCACGCTCAGGCAGACCAGGCCCACCAGTGCGTCGGCGAGCTGCAGGCCGGGCAGTGCCTGCAGCAGCAGGCTGAGCTGTTCCACGTAGTTGTTCGGCTGGCCAACCGGGCTCAGACCGAACAGGTCCTTGATCTGCAGGGTGGCGATGACGATGCCGATGCCCGCGGTGAAACCCAGGGTCACCGGATAGGGGATGAACTCGATCAGCCGGCCGGCGCGCAACAGGCCCAGGGCGATCAGGATCAGCCCGGACAGCAGGGTGCACAGCAGCAGGCCGCCGAGGCCGAATTGCTGGGTGATCGGCAGCAGGATCACCACGAAGGCCG
The DNA here is from genome assembly GCA_030699825.1 of Pseudomonas sp. Taxonomy (GTDB): domain Bacteria; phylum Pseudomonadota; class Gammaproteobacteria; order Pseudomonadales; family Pseudomonadaceae; genus Aquipseudomonas. The sequence continues at coordinate 48,058 of JAUYKV010000066.1, forward strand.
CGGTGGGGCCGGAGACGTTGAAGCGCGAACCGCCGCACAGGGCGATCAGCGGGGCGGCGATCAGCACCGTATAGAGGCCGTGCTGCGGCGCCACGCCCACCGCAATCGCCAGGGCCATGGCCAGCGGAATGGCGATGATGCCGACGGTGACGCCGGCGCTCAGGTCGCCGCGCAGGCTTTTCCAGCCATAGCCGGCCCGCAGGCTCTGGCGCCAGGCGGCGAACAGCGGCGGCAAGGATAGCGACATGGGGCCTCCGGATGGCTGCGCGCAGTATAGGGTCTGGCGCGCGGCCAGGCTGGCGACCTAAGTCGGCTGTCGGCGGCGCCACGCCGCGTGCTACAACGTTCGGCTGGCTGTCCAGGCCTGCTATCGCCATCACCCAGCCGGCTTGCGCGTTGAGCGGCGACCTGCGGCAGAGGTACACTGCCGGCCCCGTGTGGCCTGCCGAGTTGGAGTGAACGATGCGTAAAGACAAGAAAAAGGTGGTTGGCGAAGAGATTGGTGACGAGCCGATCAAGCTGTTCCTCGCCGTGGAGCCGGCCGACGCCACGCCGCCGTCGCTGCACAAGCTGATCAAGGCCTACCGCGGCCTGCGCGTCGACGATTTCGCGCGTTTCGTCGGCTTCTTCGTCGAGGCCGGTTACGACCTCGAAGCCAAGGACGCCCAGGGCCGCGACTTCATCGCTCTGATCGAGGATCAGCGTTTTGCCGAACCCTATGTCGAGGTGGTCAAGGCTGCCCGCGGCTGATCCACGATTCCCCGTAGAACCTAGGATGGGCCGGGCCGCGTAGGTTAGGCGCTTGTTGCCGCTGGCGATGAACCTGCAAGACCCGCTGCGCCGTAACCCATCATGGGCGCAAGCAGGTCTATCGCCTGATGGGTATCGCTTCGCTCAACACCATCCTACGCGGCCTGCGCCATTACAGCACCCCGGCCTTCTTCCAGGCCAGGTAGCGGCTGACCAGTTGCGGGCCCAGTTCGCAGGGCCGGGCGTCGAGCACCGGCACGTTATGCGCGGCCAGGCGCTCGTGCAGGCCGGCACGGTCGTTGAGGTAATCGACCGCGCCGCAGTAGCTCAGGGCCGTGGCAAAATCCTCGACCGGCGTGTGGCGCAGGCTGTCGAGCACCTCTTCGCGCAGGCTGGCGATCAGCACGCGGTGCTGGCGGCCGATGCGTTTGACCGCACGCAATAATTCCTCGTCGTCTTCGTCGCGCAGGTTGCTCACCAGCACCACCAGGGCGCGGCGACGTTGGCGGGCGAGCAGGCTGTCGGCCGCGGCGGCGAAGTCGGCCGGCTGCAGGGTGCTACGCAGGTCATAGACGGCGTTCAGCAGCACATTGAGTTGCGCCTGGCCCTTGACCGGCGCGAGGAAGCGCGCCTGCTCCCCGGCAAAGGTCGCCAGGCCCACCGCATCGCCCTGGCGCAGGGCCACATAGCTGAGCAGCAGGCAGGCATTGAGGGCGTGGTCGAAGTGCGCCAGTTCGCCGTCCTGGCTGCGCATGCGCCGGCCGCAGTCGAGCAGGAAGATGATCTGCTGGTCGCGCTCGTCCTGGTACTCGCGGGCGATCGGCGTGCGTTTGCGTGCGGTGGCCTTCCAGTCGATCTGGCGCAGGCTGTCGCCGTCGCGGAATTCGCGCAGCTGGTGAAACTCCAGGCCCAGCCCGCGGCGCGGGCGCTGGCGCACGCCGAGCTGGCTGAGCCAGTCGTCGACCGCCATCAGTTGTGCGCCATACAGGCGGGCGAAGTCCGGGTAGACCCGGGTTTCCCCGGGCAGGGCCAGGTAGCGCCGCGCGCGCCACAGGCGCAGCGGGCTGGGCAGGCAGATCTCGCACTGGGTAAAACTGAAGTGCCCGCGCAGCAGCGGCCGCACGCGGTAGGCGAATTGGGTTTGTTCGCCCGGGTGCAGTTCGATGCGTTGCGGCAGATGCTCGAATGCAATGCCGTCGGCCACGTGGTCGAACACCTCCAGCGTCAGGGGCTGGGCATAGGTGTGGTGCAGGGTAAGGCGCACCTCGCTCCAGCGTCCCAGCGGCAGATTGCCCGGCAACTGGCGCTCGAGGCGTGGCGAGGGCAATTTGCGCACGCGCAGGGCATCGATCAGCGCCGCGCCGGTCAGCGCCAGCAGCAGCCCCCACCAGAGCGCGTGCAGGCTCTGCGGCAACTTTACCGCCAGGGCCTGCAAGGCGCCGAGGGCAATGGCCAGGCCGAGCAGGACGCCGAGTAGGATCAGCAGCGCGCGCGCGGGCTTCATGCGCCAACATCCAGGATCGACAGGCTCATAGACGCGGCGCCGCAACCTGATCGAGCAACTGCTGGAGCACCTGATCGACCGCCAGCCCTTCGATATCCAGCTCCGGCGCCAGGCGCACGCGGTGGCGCAACACGGCCAGGGCGCAGCCCTTGATGTCGTCCGGCAGGACGAAGTCGCCGCCACGCAACAGCGCGCGGGCACGGCCGCCGCGGACCAGGGCGATCGAGGCGCGTGGCCCGGCGCCGAGAATCAGGCCCGGCCAGGTGCGGGTGGCGCGCGCCAGGCGCACGGCATAGTCGAGCACCTGTTCGTCGAGCGGCAGGTCGCTGGCGATCTTCTGCATGGCCAGCAGATCCTTGGCCTGCAGCAGGGTACGCAGCGGGCTGACGTCGAGCATGTCGGCGCGGGTCGAACGGGTGACCTGGCGCACCATGCTCAACTCCTCGGCCTGCTCGGGGTAGTCCATGCGCAGCTTGAGCATGAAGCGGTCGAGTTCGGCTTCGGGCAGCGGATAGGTGCCTTCCTGCTCGATCGGATTCTGCGTGGCCAGCACCATAAACGGCAGCGGCACCGCCAGAGCCCGTCCTTCGAGGGTGACCTGGCGCTCCTGCATGACTTCGAGCAGGGCCGCCTGGGTCTTGGCCGGGGCGCGGTTGATCTCGTCGGCCAGCAGCAGGTTGGTGAACACCGGGCCCTTGCGCAGCTTGAACTGCTCGCTCTGCAGGTCGTACACGGCGTGGCCGGTGACGTCGCTGGGCATCAGGTCCGGGGTGAACTGGATACGTGCGAACTCGCCAGCGAAGCAGCGCGCCAGGGCGCGTACCAGCAGGGTCTTGCCGAGGCCGGGGACGCCCTCGATGAGCACGTGGCCGCCGGCGATCAGGGCGGTGAGCACATCGTCGACCACCGCGTTCTGGCCGATCAGCGCCTTGTGCAATTCCTGGCGCAGGGCCTGGGCCAGCTGGCTGGCGCGCTGGCGTTGCTGCGCCGGATTGCTCGGCGCTGGGGCCGGGGCGGCAGCGGCTGGGCTCAGTTGTTCGGGCGTGTGTTCGCTCATAGGGCATTCCTGAGTGTTTGCAGGTGGGCGACCTGGCGGGTGAAGTCGACGGCGGACAGGCGCTGCGTGGGCAGCGGCCGCATGGCTTGGCTGATGGCGCGGCTGGGCTGGCGGGTCAGGCGTGCCAGCACTTGCCATTGTTCGGTCACGCCGAGGCGTTCGAAACCGGGGTGACGGCGTCGCGCGCGGCGCTGGATATCCGCTTGCAAACCCTGCAGCAGGCTGTGCTGGCCGCTGCGCCTGAGGAGGAAGTCGGCGCTGCCGCGCAGGTGCTCCTGCAACTGCCGGCGACTCGGGCTGGCCGGCGCTTTCAGCGGCCCCTGACGCATGCCGACGCGCCACAGGCCGAGGCCGAGCAGCAGGGCCAGGGCCAGCAGGGCCTGGGGGAAGTAGCGCAACAGCAGGCTGAACAGGTCGTCGCGCTCGGCGTGGTAGAGCAGGGTCACGGCGCTGTCCTGGCTCAGGTACCAGAGCAGCCAGGCATTGTCGTAATTGGCGATGCTGTCGTTCTGCCAGATCCAGCTGTCGCTCAGCACGCTGACCAGGCCGTCGCCATGATAGAGCTGGACCAGGTGGGTCGCCGCGGCACTGTTGGCCCAGGCATGCGCGCGATTGTCGGCATCGTAGAGGTGAAAACCGGTGTCGAAACCGAAGTAGGCCGGCGCGTCCTCGTTTTCCAGGTAGAGCTGGGTCAGTTCGGGGTAGGCGCTGGCTGCGGTCTCGTCGGCATCCGGAGCGGGTTCCTCGGCCTCGTCGTCTGGCTGGTCGAGGTCGTCGCTCTGGTACTGCTGCAGGCCCAGGCTGTCGAGCAGCAGGTCGCCGCTTTTGCCTTCATCCTCATCCCACAGGCGTTCGGCGACGAACACAAGATGCCCGCCCTTGGCCGTCCAGGCCAGCAGGCGTTCGACCTGGCGCGGGCTCATGCGCTGGCGATCGGCAAGCAGCAACAGGGTCTGCCCGGCACTGGGCAGGGTCGGTAGCAGCCGCAGGTCCGCGCTGCGCTGCACCTGCAGGCCCTGCTGACGGAGAAAGTGCTCGGCGGCCAGGTACGGGTTGGCCTGCGCCTCGGGTGCCGGGCCGTGCTCGAGGGTTTCTTCATAGGGCTGGAGGTGGCTCAGCAGGTAGAGGCCGAGCAGGGCCAGGCCAAGCATGAGCGCGCTGCCGAGGAGCCACTGGCGGCGCCTGCTCATGTTCGTACCCCGCCGTCGAACAGGCGTCGCCAGTCTTGGCACAGCGTCTGGCGCAGCTCGTCCGGCGGCAGGCTATGGCCGTAGGCGAGGTTCTGCCAGTGCAGGGTCAGGGCCTGGCTGAAGCTGCTCAGTTCGCTGTGCTCCAGGTCCTGGACCAGGCGCAACACCTCGCTCTCGGTGTGGGCGCTGTGCAGGGGCAGGCGATAATCGTCCAGCAGGCGGCTGAGCAAGGCGCGATAGAGCAGGCCCAGGGCCGCGCGCGGTTGTTCGGCCCAGAGCCGTTCGACCGTGCCGGCGACATCCGCAGGCAAGCTTTCGGCGGCCACTTCCAGGCCGAACAGCTGGCGGCTGGGCGGCGTTGCAGCGCGCTGCGGCAGGCCCAGACGCCCGGCGAAGGCGCCGAGCCACTGCCGGTAGCGCCAGACCAGCAGGGCCGCCAGGCCGAGCAGGGCCACCCAGAGCAGGGCCTCGAAAAACAGCGCGACGGCGTCGATGCGGTTCCAGAACTCGGCCAGCTTGAAGAACTTCTCCAGCAGTTCCAGCAGGCCGCTGAGCTGTTCTTCGCTCGGCTCGTCGGCCTGCTCCTGCTCGTCGAAGCGCCAGCGGGTAACGGTTTCGCGGTGTTCGAAGGGCGGCTGCTCGAGCAGTTGCTCGATGCTGTGCCGGGATGCCTGGCTGCTCAGCGGTTGCTTGAGCAGGCGTGCGGCCTCGGGCCCGGCTGGTGGCGGGCTAGCGGCCATAACTGCTGTCGGCGCCTGCAGCAGCAACAGGCCGCAACCGAGCAGCAGGGCGTAGGCCACGCCGGTCAGGCGCTGGCGCAGTTGGCGGAACGCCAGTTCGATATCCCAGCCCTCCAGGGCGGTGCGTCGATTCAGGTAGAGGGTAAAGCCGCAGGCGACGTAGACCGGCTCCCAGACGATCAGCACCAGCACATACAGCAGGTTGGACAGGTGTTCCAGCCACAGCCATTCACCGGCCGCCGCATTGGCCAGGCTTTGCCAGCTCCAGTCCAGCTCGATCTGCGCCGGCAGCAGCAGGTAGAACAGGCTGACCAGACCCAGCCACAGGGCTATCTCCAGGTGCATGCCGACCACCGTCAGCCAGCTCGCGGCGCCTGCATCGCGTTGGCCCAGAACCACCAGACGCTGGCTGCGCGCCTGGCCGGACAAGCCTTCCAGTTGCAACACCGGCAGGTCGAAGCTGCGCGTCGCGCTGAAGCGGCGCCAGGTCAGGCTGGCCAGCAGTTGCGGCCTGAGCAGACCGGGCAGAGCCTTGAGCGCTTGCTTGAGGCTGGGCGTGTCGCCGAACAGGGCGCGGGCGAGGATATGCAGCGGCAGGCGCTCGTAGGCCGGCTTCAACCACCAGAAGGCGAATATCGCCCAGCCCGGGTAGTCCCACAGCAACAGGCAGAGCAGGGCGAAGATCGGCACCGTGACCAACGCCCAGCTGGCCAGCAGCAGGCCGGCATGCCGGCGCGCCAGCAGTACGCCGAGGTCCAGGGCTTCCCAGGGGCTGCGCGGGCGGATCGCCACGCTGGCATCAGTCAGGCGCATGGGCACCTCGGCCGGCCAGCAGCAGGTAGCTCAGCACCAGCAGCCAGAGGGCGGCGCCAACCGTATATTTGACCGTCGGTTCGGCGAAGGTCATCGACGACCAGTAGGCCTCGACGAATGCCGCCAGCACCAACAGCACTATGACTCCGCCAATCAGGCGCACGCTACGCCCGGCGGCCAGGCGCAAGGCTTCGCCGCGTGACCGGCGACCGGGGGCGAGCAGGGCCCAGCCGAGCTTGAGGCCGGCGCCGCCGGCCAGGGCGATGGCGGTCAATTCGAAGGCGCCGTGGCCGATGACGAACGACCAGAAGGTCTCGCCGTAGCCGATCTGGCTCAGGTGGCCGGCCACGGCACCGATCATCAGGCCGTTGAACAGCAGGAAGAACAGGCTGCCCAGGCCCAACAGCAGGCCGCTGGCGAAGGTCTGAAAGGCGATGCCGATGTTGTTCATGATGTAGAAGCCGAACATCAGCCAGTCGTCGCCCGAGTGGCGCTCGCCGAAGCGCCCGAGGCGGCGGGCATCGGGGTCGTACATCTGCTCCATGCTCGCCACCTGGTCGGCATCGACCAGGCTGTAGATCAGTTCGGGGAACAGGTAGACCAGGGTGCCCATGAGCAGCAGGCTGCCGAAAAACACCAGGCTGGCGACCAGCACGCAGCGCCACTCGGCGCGCACCAGACGGGGGAAGCCGGCCAGCAGGAAACCAAGCAGCTGCGCGCCCAGGGGGCTGCGGTGGCGATAGAACTGCTGGTGGCCGCGCAGTGCCAGTTGCTGCAACTGCTCGATTAGGTGGTTGCTGTAACCGCGGGCCTGGGCCAGGGCCAACTGCTGGCACAGGCGCCGGTAAGCGGCGGCGAAGCCCTTGCATTGCTGGCTGTCGGCCTTGCCGCGTTCGAGCGCGTCGAGTTGTTCGGCGAAGGCTTGCCAGTCGGCCTGGTGACGGCTTTCGAACAGGCTCTGTTTCATGTCGGTCCCAGCAGGCCGCGGGCGATGCCGTTGATCCGTTGTTCCGCCTGCTCGGCCGGTACTTGCAGCGGCTCGGCCAGGATCGTCGCCAGCTCGGTGCGGCGTTCAGCGGACAGGCTGGCGCCACGCTCGGCAAAGCCGAGCAGGGCTCGCTGCTCGAGCAGATCGAGGGCGAAGGGGGCAGGCAATGGTTCGGCCTGCGCCAGGCTCGGCCGCGCGGGCGCCGTGTCGCGGTAGACCACCAGGGTGCCGGCGGCGATATCGCCGAGGCGCTTGAACGCCGGGTGATTGAGGCAGCTGAGGATGCCCAGGGTGTAGGCGAACGGCAGGATATCGACGAAGCGCAGCAGGTTGCGGGTCAGTGAAGCGGCCCAGTCGACCGGGGTGCCGTCATCGTGCACCACGCGCAGGCCGAGGAACTGCTTGCCCGGCGAGCGGCCCTGGTTGAATACCTCGAACAGCACCATGTACCACCAGGTCACCAGGAACAGCAGAATGGTCGCCAGGCCCATGCCGAACTTGCCGAGCAGGCCGAGGACGACGTAGGTCACCAGCAACAGCAGGCCGCGAATCAGCAGGTCGATGGTGAAGGCCAGGGCACGCGGCACCAGGCCCGCCGGGCGCAGGAGCAGGTCGATGCCTTCCGGGGTTTCCACCCGATAGCGGGTGTCCAGCGGCGCAGCTGGCCGCTGAACGGATGCTCCAGGCGCGCGCGGGGTGGGCGGGGTGGCGGAATGCGGCATCGGCGGTCTGCGCTGGATAAACCCCGATGCTAGGGTCTGTTGCCGTTTCAGCGCAAGCCGCGTTGCCGCGAAAAATCTCGCCAGGCTAGGCGTAGGACGCCGGTAATGGTTGTTCCCTTGCCAAGTCCTACAACAACGCATGGCGAGATTTTCCGCGCAACCCGCAGGGCCGGGCCTGTTTTAGCGCGATGCTGCGTTTCTCGACGCTCATTTGGAACAACCAAACTTCGCGTCTCGTGCCTTGCCTCGCGCTAAAACAGGCTCCGGCGCGGTCGCGATGAAACGGTAACAGACCCTAGCCAGCGGCAGGCGGCGAAGCAACCGCCGTGCATGCAAACTGCGCTCGCGGCCGTGATCCGTGCCTGCCTGACGGCCGTACGGGCAATGCTAGACTGACGCCGCCCACTGCCCATAGGAAGCCGCCGTGACCTCCAGCCTGTTCTGGTACGACTACGAAACCACCGGTATCGATCCGCGCCGCGACCGCCCGTTGCAAGTCGCCGGAATTCGCACCGACGAAGAACTCAATGAAATCGGCGCGCCGCTGAACATCTACTGTCAACCAAGCGACGACATCCTGCCGCATCCGGCCGCCTGCCTCATCACGGGTATCACCCCCAGTCGGTTGGCGGAACAGGGCTTGAGCGAGGCCGAGTTCATAGCCCGCGTGCATGCCGAAATGGTCCTGCCGAACACTTGCGGTGTGGGTTACAACAGCCTGCGCTTCGACGATGAAGTCACCCGCTACAGCCTGTACCGCAATTTTTTCGACCCCTATGCCCGCGAGTGGCAAGGCGGCAACAGCCGCTGGGATCTGATCGATCTGGTGCGCGCGGCCTATGCCCTGCGTCCGGATGGCATCGTCTGGCCGGAGGAAGAGGGCCGCGTCAGCCTCAAGCTGGAGCGCCTGACCGCGGCCAATGGTATCGAGCATGGCCAGGCCCATGACGCCCTGGCCGATGTGCGCGCGACCATCGCGCTGGCGCGTCTGATTCGCAGCAAGCAGCCAAAACTGTACAACTACCTCTATCAAATGCGCAGCAAGCAACGGGTGCTCGAGCAGATTCGTTTGTTACAACCCCTGGTGCATATTTCCGGGCGCTTCGCCGGTGCTCGGCATTACCTGGCTGTGGTATTGCCGCTGGCCTGGCATCCGCGTAATCGCAATGCGCTTATTGTTTGCGACTTGCACGCCGATCCGGCGCCATTGCTCGAGGAAGATGGCGAATCCCTGCGCCGGCGCCTATATACAAGGCGCGAACAACTGGGCGAGGGCGAGTTGCCAGTCCCCTTGAAGTTGCTGCACATCAACCGTTGCCCGGTGCTGGCGCCATTGAATGTACTGCGCGACGAAGATATTCAGCGTTTGCAGTTGGACATGGTCGAACCCTTGTTGCATGCCGATCGACTGGTGGCCACTCACGGGCAATGGCGGGACAAACTCGACCTGATATATGGCGAAGAAGCTTTTGCGTCCAGCGAGGACCCAGAGCAACAGCTATATGATGGTTTTATCGATGACCGCGACCGGCGTTTATGCGAGCAAGTGCGCCGTGCGGACCCCGCGCAGTTGACCAAGAATGCCTGGCCGTTCGATGACGCCCGCTTGCCTGAATTATTGTTTCGCTATCGCGCGCGTAACTTTGCTTCCAGCCTGGACACTGCAGAACAGCAGCGCTGGGTGGAATTTTGTCGGCAGCGCTTAACCCGGCCCGAGTGTGGCGCACCTAATACCTTGGCGAATTTTGAGGCGGCGCTCGCTGAAGTATTCGCGCAGGCCACGCCCGGACAACAGGCGCTACTGACTGAGTGGCGTGACTATGCGCAACAGTTGCGCGTGCGTTATGCCCTTTGACTGGGCGGCCGGCTGCAGGCGCTATATAGCAAGTGACTGTCGTGTGTTGATTCTGTCGGTGGGTCGTCGTCTGACCTGCGTGGCCTGGCGCCCCCGGGGCTTGTCTTCGACATGGATTGTTACGGCGCATAAAAAACGCCAGCAAGGCTGGCGTCTTTTATGCGCTGAAATCGGCGGTTCAAGCGTGGATCTTAGTCCAGCAGGGTGGCCCAGCTTTCAACAACATCGCTGGTCCACTTGGCTTTCCACTCTTTCAGGGTCTTGTGGTTGCCGCCTTTGGTTTCGATCACTTCACCGGTATGCGGGTTCTTGTACTGCTTAACTTTGCGTGCACGCTTGACCCCGGTGGCCTTGGCGCCGGCGCGCGGTGCCTTGCTGACTTTGGCGTCCGGGTCGAGCATGGCGATGATGTCACGCAGGGACTTCTGATATTCGCCCATCAGCGTGCGCAGTTTGCCTTCGAATTCCAGTTCTTTTTTCAGCTTGTCGTCTTGCGACAGGTTTTTCAGGCGCTCTTGCAGTTCTTTGATGGCTTCTTCTGTAGCGCGGTATTCGTTGATCAGCGACATGGGGTTACCTGGGTCTGGGTAGGTGATGGCTAAGTGTCAGTAATAATAGTCAGGCACTTTTAACAAGTAAACCGCTTTGCAAGAATTTGCCACGGTTTATCAAATAAAGATTCAAATCCACGGGCGCGATAACTCCATGAATCAACCAGTCGGTATTTGTCAGTTACCCCCTGGGTTCGCGGCAGGCCATTATTTTCAACAGGAGCGTATAGCTCGCGCTGCTCGGGTTGTCTGCCAAGGTGTGTCGGGCTGGGTGTCAGGAATACTGCAGTTTTCTCGCGCTGTGGCTAGAATGACCGACTTTGCGATTGCTCTGGAGTTTCCCATGCGTACTTTTCGCTTGGTCATAGCCTGTCCGGACCGCGTTGGTATCGTGGCCAAGGTCGGTAACTTTCTGGCCACCTACAACGGCTGGATCACCGAGGCGAGTCATCACTCGGATAATCAAAGCGGTTGGTTTTTCATGCGCCATGAGATTCGTGCCGATTCCTTGCCGTTCGATTTACCAGGGTTTCAGCAAGCCTTTGCGCCCATCGCCCGTGAGTTTTCCATGGAGTGGCGGGTCACTGATTCGGCACAGAAAAAACGTGTGGTGTTGATGGCCAGTCGCGAGTCGCATTGTCTGGCTGACTTGCTGCATCGTTGGCACAGCGATGAATTGGACTGCGATATTGCGTGTGTGATCTCCAATCATGACGATTTACGCAGCATGGTCGAGTGGCACGGCATTGCTTATTACCATGTGCCGGTCCAGCCACAGAACAAGCAACCAGCCTTCGATGAGGTGGAACGACTGGTCAACGCGCATGCGGCCGACGTCATAGTGCTGGCGCGTTATATGCAAATTTTGCCAGCGCAACTGTGTCGCGACTTTGCCTGGCGGGTGATCAATATCCACCACAGCTTCCTGCCCTCGTTCGTCGGCGCCAAGCCTTATCACCAGGCCTCGTTGCGCGGGGTCAAGCTGATTGGCGCAACCTCGCACTATGTCACCGAGGAGTTGGACGCCGGTCCGATCATCGAGCAGGATGTCGTGCGAGTCAGCCATCGCGACAGCATTGAGGAAATGGTACGTTTGGGTAAAGATGTCGAAAAAATGGTGCTCTCCCGTGGGCTACGCTATCACTTGGAGGATCGTGTATTGGTTCACGACAACAAGACGGTGGTGTTCGACTGATTGCCTTATCAGGCATAAACCAAATGCAGGCTGAAGGAGTTCGCTAATGCTCAAATCAATCAAGGTGCGCGATTACATGACACGTCATTTAGTGACGTTTCGGTCTGACACCGATCTATTCACCGCCATCAACCGGTTGTTGGAGCACCGCATCGCTGGCGCCCCGGTAGTTGACTCCCAGGGTCACCTGATCGGCCTGCTATCTGAGGGCGACTGCCTGCGCGGTATCCTCTCGGGGGCTTATTACGAGGCCATCGGTGGCGTGGTCAGCTCCTATATGACTACCGAGATAGAAACCATCTCGCCGGAAACTGACGTGATCGAGGTGTCCGAGCGCTTTTTGCGCGGCCGCTTGGGGCGCCTCCCGGTGGTGGAAAACGGGCGCCTGATCGGCCAAATCAGTCGCAGCGATGTGCTGCGTGCGGTCAAGGAGTTCGCCCAGCACGAGCAGGGTAAAGCTCTTTCGCAATGAAGGAGTAACGGCGCCGCGCTGGCCTTGCAGGTTGAGCGGCGCATGCCCGGCCGTACGGTTGGCCTGGCTGCCGCCGCGGGTTGCCCGACGCGATGATCTGCAGCCTCGCCTGCGCATTGGTAAAGAGGCGCGGCGGATAACGTTGGCCCAGTCGAGGAACACAGCATGCAAGACCCCCGCGAGCGTGCCGCTTCGAAGCCGCCGTCGACCCAGGGTGAGGGCTGCGTCAGGCGCTATGACCTGGATACCTTGAGCCCGGAGAGTGGCAGCGAATTCGCCGATGCCGCCGAACTGTGGCGCAAGCTACAGGAGGAGGCCGGCGAGCAGCCGGCAACAGACCCCAGGGCATGACAGCAGAAATAAAACAGGGCGCCGACCAGGCGCCCTGTTGCTGCCGATGGTTTCAAATGCGGAAGCTGTCGACCAGCAGTTTGAGGCGCGAGGCCTGTTGTTCCAGGTCGCCGCAGGCGCGCAGGGTGGCCTGCAGGTTTACCACGCCATCCTGGTTGAGGGTGTTGATCTCGGTGATGTCCATGTTCAGCGACTCGATCACCGAGGTCTGCTCCTCGGTGGCGGTGGCCACCGACTGGTTCATGCCGTCGATCTCGCCGATGCGCAGGGTCACGCTGCCCAGACGCTCGCCGGCCTGATTGGCGATCAGCACGCTTTCTTCGCTGTAGCGCTGGCTCTCGGTCATGGTGGTAACCGACTCGCGCGAGCCGACCTGCAGTTCCTCGATCATTGTCTCGATTTCCTGCGCCGATTCCTGGGTGCGGTGGGCCAGGTTGCGCACCTCGTCGGCGACCACGGCAAAGCCGCGACCGGCTTCGCCGGCACGGGCGGCTTCGATGGCGGCGTTGAGCGCGAGCAGGTTGGTCTGCTGGGAAATGCTCTTGATCACCTCGAGAATCTGGCCGATGTTCACCGTCTTGCCGTTCAGGGTTTCGATATGACCGCAAGAAGTGCGGATCTTGCTGGACAGGTCGTTCATCGCATGGATGGTTTTCTCCACCACCTGGCGGCCATCTTCGGCCTGCTTCCGTGCATCGGAGGCCTGGGTCGAGGCATCTGCGGCGTTGCGTGCGATTTCCTGGGCGGCGGCGCCCAGTTCATTGATCGCGGCGGCCACGCTATTGGTGCGGTTGGCTTGTTCGTCGGAGTTGATCATCGAGGAGTTGGAGGCGCCCACCACCAGCTTGGCCACCTCGTTGACCTGGTGGGTGGCTGAGGACACTTCGCGGATCGAGCCGTGAATCCGCTCGACGAACTGATTGAATGCTTTGCCCAGGGTACCGAATTCGTCGTTGGACTGGATCGCCAGGCGTTTGGTCAGGTCACCGTCACCCTGGGCGATGTCCTGCATGGCTTTGCCCATCATGGTCAACGGTTGCAGCAACACGCGGATCAGCATGCTCAGCAGGAGGATGATCAGCACCACCGCGATCAGCGTGGCGACTATGGCCGAGGCGCGGAATTCGCTGAGCATGGCATAGGCCTTGTCCTTGTCGATGGACAGGCCGATGTACCAGTTGACCGAGGGCAGGCCTTTGACCGGAGCGAAGGTAATGAGGCGGGTCTGGCCATTGGTATCGGCCTCGCTGAGCTCGCCGCCAATGCGTGGGGTGTTCCCGGGGAAGACGTCGGCGAGGCTTTTCATCACCAGGTTCTTGTCCGGGTGCACTAGGATCTTGCCGTCGGCGCTGACCAGAAAGGCGTAACCCAGGCCGTCGAAGTCCAGCGAGTTGATGATGTCGACCAGGGTCTTCAGACTCAGGTCGCCGCCCACCACGCCGGCGGGTTTGGCCGGGGTGGCGATGGTGATGATCAGCGCGCCGGTAGCCGCGTCCACATAGGGTTCGGTGAGGGTGGTGGCGCCGGCGGCCATGGCGTCCTTGTACCAGGGGCGACTGCGTGGGTCGTAGTCGTCGGGCATCTTCTCGTCCGGGCGCATGGTGAAGGCCCCGTCTGCGCTGCCCAGGTAACTGAAGGCGAAGGTCGAGGTCAGGGCTTTCTGCTCCAGCAGGCTGGCGACCTGCTCGGGCTCGCTGTTCCTGGCAATCGACTGGGCGGCGCTTTCCACCAGCAGGATGCGCCCCGACAGCCAGTTCTGGATATTGTTGGCGGTGACGTTGCCCATTTCCTCCAGGTAGTTTTCCAGGTTTGCACGGATCGCATTGCGTTGCAGGTAGTCGTTGTACAGGGTGAACAAGGAGAAGGCGGCGATCACCACCAGCGAGGCGGCCAGAAGAATCTTGTGACTGAATTTCAAATTATTATTCATGACTTCTTGCGTCCGGTAAGTTCTGGAACCAGTCTTGGGCTGGTGCACGGCACAGGCAGCGCCGGCAAACCGGCGTCAGCAATTATGTCGGCATGACGCGAGCAAAGCTTTAACTTAGAACTTGTGAAAAAACTCGCGCCTACTGCGGCTGCCTCCAAACGCCCGCTGCGGTGTTGCGCTACGTGAAAAGCAGGGTCATTTAGTTCACTAAACTCCCCTGCTTTTCACGTAGCGCGCCTTGCCGCGAACGCCTGGAGACGGCCTCGCTACGACGCTCGATTTTTTCACAAGCTCCCAGGAGACATATAGATGCCTGCAGCAAACCAGTTGGTTCTTGGTGCCGACCTCGGCGGTCAATCCGTCGGCCAGTTGTTGCGCCTGGCCAATCGGCATGGCCTGGTGGCCGGGGCGACCGGCACCGGCAAGACGGTGACCCTGCAGCGCCTGGTGGAGGAGTTCAGCGACGCCGGAGTGGCGGTGTTCGCTGCGGATGTGAAGGGCGACCTGTGCGGGCTCGGCGCCGTCGGTGCGCCGCAGGGCAAGGTGGCCGAGCGCATCGCCAGCATGCCCTGGCTGGCGCACCGGCCGACGGCCTATCCGGTCACGCTATGGGATATCCATGGCCAGAGCGGTCATCCGCTGCGTACCACCCTCAGCGAGATGGGGCCGCTGTTGCTCGGGGCCTTGCTGGAGTTGACCGACAGCCAGCAGGCCGCCCTCTATGCGGCGTTCAAGGTGGCGGATCGCGAGGGCTTGCTGCTGCTCGACCTGAAGGATCTGAAAGCCCTGCTGGCCTACCTGAAGAGCAATCCGGCTGTGCTCGGCGAGGACAGTGCCCTGTTTACCACTACGTCTTCCCAGGCCCTGTTGCGGCGCCTGTCGAGCCTCGAACAACAGGGCGCCGAGGCCTTGTTCGGCGAACCGGCGTTGCAACTGGAGGACATGCTGCAGCCGGATCGCGACGGTCGCGGACGCATTCATCTGCTCGACGCCAGCCGTCTGGTGCACGAGGCGCCGAAGGTCTACGCAACCTTCCTGCTGTGGCTGCTGGCCGAGTTGTTCGAGCAGTTGCCGGAGCGCGGCGATGCCGACAAGCCGCTACTGGCGCTGTTCTTCGACGAGGCGCACCTGCTGTTCGCCGACACACCGAAAGCCCTGCAAGAGCGGCTGGAACAGGTGGTGCGGTTGATTCGTTCGAAGGGCGTCGGGGTGTATTTCGTCACCCAATCGCCCAGTGACTTGCCCGATGATGTGCTGGCCCAGCTTGGTCTGCGCATTCAGCACGGCCTGCGCGCCTTCACCACCCGGGAGCAGAAATCCCTGCGCGCAGTGGCCGACGGTTTCCGCCCCAATCCCTCGATCGATACCTTGGCCGCCCTAACCGAACTGGGCATCGGCGAGGCCTTGGTCGGCACTCTGGAGGAGAAAGGCACGCCGGCGATGGTCCGGCGCGTGGCCATCGCGCCGCCACAGTCGCGCATCGGCCCGTTGAGCGAGAGCGAGCGCACCGCCCTGATCCGCCGGTCGCCGTTGGCCGGGCGCTATGACAAAGCGGTCGACCGCGAATCTGCCTACGAACTGCTCAGCGCCCGCGCCGCACAAGCCAGTGTCGAGGCGGCTGAGCAGCAGCCAAGCAAAGCGAACTCCGCAGGCGGTATCGGCGACATGCTCGGCGGCCTGGCCGGCCAGGTGATGAAAAGCGCCGTACGCCAAGCCGCCAACCAGCTTGGTCGGCAGTTGGTGCGCGGTCTGCTGGGCTCGCTGCTTGGTGGCAAGGGGCGATAACGCCATGAGCCGCGGTTAGCGACCATTACGCCTGCAGAGCCATTCTGCAGGGATCGGTCAGCCGCTGTGCTCGTCGGGTTTGGCTTGCAGATCTTTCTCGATCTTCTCGATTTCTTTTTCAAATGCTTGGTCAAGAAGGTTGGCCTTCTTGCGCCAGGGCTTGCGCTCGGGATCCGGTTGAGCGGCGTAAGTAATGATTTCTCCGCCTTGTACATCCATGTAACGCTGCGCCTGGCGCTCGAGTTCGGCGCGCAGTTCGTCTTTCGTCACGTGATTACCCATGGTCTTGAACAGTAGTGCGATGACCGCGTAAGGCATTGGCCTTACTGCTATGGTCATCGATTTATTGGCTTTGGCAATGACTGATGCGGCTATCGAACACGTCGCAATGCATCTTTTTTATGAATAATATTCTTTAGAAACAGATGCTTGGAATAATTAAGCAAAGACTCTCAGCTGTGCCATTGCGTACAGCCGGATACAATTATGGTCAACCCCGTTTAAAAGTCTAGAGGGGGGTTGCATCGTCCTGGCTAGACGGGTGGCCACTATGAGTTTTATCTGACAGTGAATAAGACCGTTATGTTCAATTCAACACTCAATAGTGTCTCTGACCGGCAGTTCAACTGCCGTTCAGTGGCCGGTGCTGCAAGGCGAAGTGCAGGCCGACAGATTGTCCGTGGCGCAGTAAGCTCAGGCCAGGGCGATCAGACAGATGATGGGCGTTGACCGGATGGGTGACCGGTTCGAAGCAGAAGGAGTTCTGTTCGGTTGGACTCTGTATGGTTGGACTCTGCTCGGTTGGACAATAGAGCAAGCAATACCGGCTATCGCTGTAACAGTCGAGTTGGTAACCACCATCTTTCTGAATGACCTGGAATTTACCGTTCCAGCCGGCAAAGGCGTGGCGGTTTCATTCTGTTCTGCCTTCGCCAATAGCTAGTCTTGAAACGCGTGCTGTCGTTGCCACACACGGCAGATGCGTGATCGGGGGTGTCATCGTACAACTGCCGGGATATGATGGCAGCCTAGTCGTCAGCCGAGAAAGCCCCCCGATATGGACACTCAGAACAGCCCACCGCGCGTACGCAGAAAGCACCGCAGCCTGGCCCAGGAACTGGTGACCGAGTTGTCCCAGCGAATTCGCGACGGTGTGATCAAGCGCGGCGACAAGTTGCCGACCGAGTCGGCGA
>JAUYKV010000067.1 GCA_030699825.1 Pseudomonas sp.
GGCATCGACAGCCCAGGTTGAAACTGAATTCGGTTCATCGCCATGATTCCACCCCTCACCGAAATAACTGTACGCATATACAGCATAGGCCCGGTGACCACGGGCGGCCAGCTTGGCTGATCATCATTGCTAATCAGGTAAAGAGTTGACCCGCGCCACCCGCATGGCAGGGTGGCGGACACAACTTAGACGGTGTTCGCTTAGCCTCAGGGGTACAGGAATTTCCCGTAGCGCATTCGGTGCTACGGGATCGTGGCACCACCGTTTGCAATAGCCAACTAGCAACCTGTCGAGACACCCAGCCACTGTCGTCTAACGCTGCCAGTCGGTGACGCCATGGCAATTGCACGCTAGCATGGCGCCATCATTTCGCGAGCAGTACCTTGCATGCCGTCCATCCCCTCGACAACCAGTCAACGCCCCCTGGTCCTGCTACTGCTGGTGTTGCTCGGCTGCGGCTTCCTCGCCACCTCGCTGGCCAGCTACTACGCCGCGCTCGAATCGATCCGCGACAACATCGTCAACACCGAACTGCCGCTGACTTCGGACAACGTCTACTCCGAGATCCAGAAGGATCTGATCACGCCGGTGCTGATTTCCTCGATGATGGCCCGCGACACCTTCGTCCGCGACTGGGTGATGAGCGGCGAGCAGGACGTCGCCCAGATGACCCGCTACCTGCGCGAGGTGCAGGAGCACTATGGCGCCGTGACCAGCTTTTTCGTCTCCGACCAGACCCGCACCTACTACCAGGCCAAGGGCGTGCTCAAGCGCGTCGCCGCACAAGAGCCGCGTGACAGTTGGTACTTTCGCGTGCGCGACATGCAGGAACCCTATGAAATCAATGTCGATGTCGACATGGCCAACCAGGATCGCCTGACTGTCTTCATCAACTACAAGGTATTCGACTACAACGAACGCTTTATCGGCGCCACCGGCGTCGGCCTCACTGTAGATGCGGTAGTCAAGTTGATCGATGACTACCAAATACGCTATGACCGCAGCGTGTACTTCGTCGACACCGACGGGCGCATCGTGCTCACCGGCGAGATGGGCGGACCAATGGGCGCCAGGGTCGGCCAGTCGCTCAGTGAAGTAGCGGGACTGGAAGACCTCCAGACGAAACTGCCGCAGCCGCAAAGCGGCAACTTCGAGTATCAGGAACAGGGTCGCGGCCACTTTCTCAATGTGCGCTTCATTCCTGAGCTGGACTGGTACCTGTTCGTCGACAAACACGAAACCGGGGCGCTGGCCGGTATTCGCCAATCGCTATACCTCAATCTGCTGATCTGCCTGGTCGTCACCGCCATCGTCCTGACTCTGGTCAACATCGTCTTGCGTCGTTACCAGGCGCGCATCGCCGCCCTGGCCACCACCGACCAACTCACCGAGTTGCTCAATCGCCGTGGCTTCGACCTGCTGGCCAACCAGGCAATCCAGGAAGCGCGGCGCAACCCCAGTCCACTCTGCGCCCTGCTGCTCGACCTCGACAATTTCAAGGATCTCAACGACAGCCACGGCCATCTGGCCGGTGACGAAGTGCTGCGCGGCTTCGCCAACAAACTGCGCGACAACCTGCGCCAGTCCGACATCATCTGCCGCTGGGGTGGTGAAGAATTCATCCTCCTGCTCAAGGACACCTCGCTCGAACAGGCGCGCCTGCTCGCCGAAAAAGTCCGCCAGCAGACCGAACAAGGCAACTTCAGCTACCAAGGTATCAGCCTGCACATCACCACCAGCATTGGCCTGGCCGAACTGCACCCGGACGACTCGCTGAGCGAGCTGCTCGCCCGTGCCGACGGTGCCCTGTACCGCGCCAAACAGTCCGGGCGCAACCGCACCTGCGAGGCCGGCACATGAATCCCGCCCACTGCCCGTGCTGCGGTCAGCGCAACCAGTGTGCCCAGGCCGGGGCCGCCGCGCCCGTGACCGAGTGCTGGTGTTTCGGCGCAGCTGTCGACCCGGAGGTGCTCGACAGCCTGCCGCCCGAGCAGCGCAACAGCGCCTGCCTGTGCCCGCGCTGCGCCCAGGGCCTGGCACCGGGCACAACGTCGCCAAGCGCCGACTAGCCATGCGCCTCGACCGTTTCCTCAGCAACCTGCCGCGTTTCAACCGCCAGGACGTGCGCCAACTGCTCGCCAGTGGCCGCGTACGCGTGGATGACCGGGTCAGGCGCGACGGCCACGACGAGGTGCGGGTCCTCAGTCGCGTCGAGCTGGATGCCGAAGTGCTGCAGGCCGGCAAAGCCGCACGCTACTTCATGCTGCACAAACCGCCTGGCGTGGTCAGCGCCACCGAGCATCCCGAGCACCGCACCGTGCTCGACCTGCTCGACGAGCCGGATAAGCAGGAGCTGCACCTGGCCGGGCGCCTCGACCTCAACACCAGTGGACTGCTGCTGCTCACCAACGACGGCCAGTGGTCACGCCGGGCCACCGCGCCGGCCGGCAAACAGCCCAAGGTCTACCTGGTCGATACCGCAGACCCGATCGACCCGGCCTGCATCGAGGTCTTCGCCCGCGGCCTGTACTTTCGCTTCGAGGATCTGCTCACCCGTCCCGCCGAATTGCAAATTCTCGCCCCGCGCCAGGCACGCTTGACCCTCTACGAAGGGCGCTACCACCAGGTCAAGCGCATGTTCGGCCACTTCCAGAACAAGGTCGTCAGACTGCACCGCCTGAGCATGGGCGCGATCCAGCTCGATGAACGGCTCTGCCCCGGTCAGTACCGCGTCCTGACGGCCGAAGAAATCGCCAGTTTCTGCCCTGACTGACGCCGATTTCGCGCTGAGTCACACCCTTAGCAGGCTAACCGATAAACGGTAGTGCACTACCCAAATAAACCCTTGCCAGCT
This sequence comes from Pseudomonas sp., assembly GCA_030699825.1. GTDB lineage: Bacteria > Pseudomonadota > Gammaproteobacteria > Pseudomonadales > Pseudomonadaceae > Aquipseudomonas. The sequence goes on from JAUYKV010000067.1 coordinate 2,855, forward strand.
CCGCAGGCCATTGCTTAAATCCAGCCATAAGGTCTTGATGTGACCAGCCAGTCACGGAAAGCCATCTAAGCGTTCTTTTGGTTACTTGCGCTCTGCGCGAAAGGGTTCCTGCCTGGTAACACGACATTGCTCCAGCCCCGTGAAAAGGCTGCTGCGGATGCTCTATTTCAGCCCTGACCGATTGAAGAATAATTCTTATAAAAACCTCCAGCCTGACATTCGCTTGTCATGTCCAGGCGCTTTGCTATCTGTCCTACTTGCTCGGTAAACGGCCACGCCCCGCCGCTTGCCATGGTCGATTTGCGCCTGGAGAAACAACATGCAGCCAACCATCGCCGTCGTCGATATTCACGGAACTTACAAGGTTCACACCGAGTTTTACTCCAGCCCCAGCGCCCGCAAGACCATCATCCTGGTCAATGGGTCACTGTCGACCACTGCCGCATTCGCGCAGACGGTCAAATACCTGAACAGCCAATTCAACGTGGTGCTCTACGACCAGCCCTACTCCGGCCAATCGAAGCCGCACAACTGCCATAACCAGCCGCTGACCAAGGAAGACGAAACGCACATCCTGCTGGAGTTGATCGAGCACTTCAAAGTCGACTACCTGCAGTCGTTCTCCTGGGGAGGCGTCGCCGCCATGCTTGCCCTGGCACAGCGTCCGCCGCGTATCGAAAAAGCGGTGATCACCTCGTTCTCGCCGCTGCTCAACGCACCGATGCTCGACTACCTGGAAAAAGGCCTGGCCAGCCTGCAGGCCCTGGATGGCGTGGGTCTGGGCCACCTGGTCAACAACACCATCGGCAAGCACTTGCCATCGCTGTTCAAGCGCTTCAACCATCGCCACATCAGCAGCCTGGACGAGCACGAATACCGCCAGATGCACGCCCATGTCGACCAGGTCGTACACCTGGAAACCCATTGCGAGATGGACTGCCTGGCCGGCATCGACATTCCGCTGCTGTTCGTCAATGGCGAGCACGACGAATACACCTCGCCCGAAGACGTGCGCGTATTCGCCGAGCACCTCAATGATTGCAAATTCGCCATCATCGACAATGCCGGGCACTTCCTCGACATGGAACACAAAGCCGCCTGGCAGCAAAGCAGCGAAGTGCTGCTGGGCTTCCTGCAAAGCCAACCGCTGCGCCAAACCGGCTACCGAGCGCCGGCTGACATGCAGCATGCGCTGGCCGTATGAACCACAGCCGACCCCGTCCGCACCGAGTCGCACGAAAAAGCACTCGGCGCGGACTTCATTTCGGCCGCGACTTCCGGTATAAAGGCTCCCCCAAGCGGGCGTCGTATAATGGCATTACTCCAGCTTCCCAAGCTGATAACGAGGGTTCGATTCCCTTCGCCCGCTCCAGTCTTGTATTCCGACATGCTCACGCATGCAGCGGAAGCCCCTGAAAACCGGCCCTCGAGCCGGTTTTCTTGTTTCTGGGCGCCTCCCTTTGCGCCCGCATAAACCTTGTGCCCCGGTATCCTGGCTTGCATCCTCTGAAAATCTCCTAATTTTGGGATACAGGGATGAAGCGAACCGAGATCAAGTGCCGGCCTTGGCCGATACGGTGCTCGCCAAGCTGGCGCCGGACGCGAAGTGTTGGCGCAAAATACACAGGCCAAGACTTTCACAGTATCTAACTAGTATCGGGTTGTTGCCGTCCCCTGCAACGCCCCAGGGAATCGGTCACCCGCCCGTTTTGCTACAGCGTGACCGGAAAAACTTTACCAGACCACCATCCTGCGCTAGCTTGCTGCGCTGAGCTTGGGGCGCATTCCCAACGAAACCGCCATCCGCAACGTTCGCCGCCTGCTGGAGAAGGCTGGGTTGGCGGAGTGGATTCTGGACGCAATAAATAGCTATCTGACAGATCGTGGCTTCTCGTTAAGCCTGAGCACCCTGGTCGAAGCTGATCCATGCACCGGTTTCGACCAATAGCAAGAGCGCCCGGAGCGATCCGGAAACGCATCAGACGGAAAGAGTAACCAGTACTGTGCGTCAAGAGCGCAGGCAGACGGTCCGCGCTGCTTTACTGGTCCTCCCGAAACCAGCTTGCAGGAGCAGGCGTTGAACCTCCCGGTGCCGCTACTTTTGAAGGAAATGAAGGTGAGCGACCGGGAGAAGGCCATCCCATGAGGGAGGCTGATGTATAAGGAAAATACGGGCGAAGCAAGCATCGTCATGCACGAGGCGCTGCTGAGACTGAGGGTTAGTACTGACTTCAGACGAGTCGGGGGCGTTACCTGCTTACGTAACCCGATGCTAGCCGGTGTATAGACGGCACGACGTTATCACTGGTTCTCGTTCGGTACCCGAGAGCCCTGTTCCAGCTGTTAAGGTAAATGGCAATTTGGGTTGAGATGAAAGGGGTGTGCACTATTGGCGGTGGCACGATAAGGCGCTTGCCTTAATGCTGCATAACAAAGCCCTTGAGTCCACATGGATATATTGGCCTATTACAAGAACGATAATCGACATGAAAGAAATAACTTTGGATCGGATCGATATCTGCATTTTGAATGCTGTGCAGCAGCATGGGCAAATTAGCAAATCCAAATTATCAGAGTTAGTGAACCTTTCACCCACACCATGCTGGCTTCGATTGGCCAGACTAAAAAAGGCTGGCCTCATAACCGGTTATCGGGGCGAGATTAACCTCGGAAAAATTCGGGACTTGACAAAGGTCATTGTCACTGTCTCGTTGAAGGCACATAAAAAATCCGACTTCGAGTTATTCGAGAAGTGCATTCGAGAAGCAGAGGAAATTGTAGAATGCAGCGCAACTGGCGGTGGTTCTGACTATGTGATGAAAGTGATCACTGGCAGCCTGCGAGAGTTCCAGGATTTAATTGAAAGCTTGCTTAACAAAGAAATAGGCATTGATCGCTATTACATTCATATCCTGACTAGAGAGATCAAATCTACGCCTCCTAACCTGGCGATACTCTTGGGTGATAAAGGAAAACAAAGTACGTAGCGGAAAACTAGAAGGTGCTGTGTAGCGAGCGCATGGTGACCGCGCCCCCATTTTTTGGTTCTTCGCGGAGAATGGGGAAGGATAAGTGGACAGCCAGGGCAGCAGGTAAGTTGGTTCGCCAAACATCCCAACCTCTACCCCTGCTGTCAGCATGCAGCCCACTGATCTTGTTCAGTTCTGGCCAGGCTACGAAGTCGTAGCTTTTCGCCAACCCGAGAACGACACCCGGCTGATCAACCTGGAGCCCCAGGCCAAGCGTTTGCCGGGTTGCCGGCGCTGTGGTCGACCCAGCCGATCCTCGGGCGGCGCACCCGACGGGCACGTGATCGAGACCTGCAGGATCAGCGGATCCTGCTGTAGGTACCTGTGCGTCGCCTCGACTGTCTCAATCGTGATCGCGTCACCGAACGAATCGATTGGCTGGCACCGGCCTCTCGCCTGACCCGGCGACCACAGGCCTGGTTCGAAGGCTTGTTGCAGCTGCTACCCATCAGCCATGTCAGTCGCCTCACCGGCCTGCACTGGCAATATGCTCAAGGCGCTCGAAAAGCACCGCCTGGGGGCCACGATCGGCGCTTTCGACCGATTGATGCGCGGTTCAGCTCCAGCTCTCGCTACATCCGCTACAACCACTTGTGATTCCAATCGTGGCTTTCAGGTTGCGCAGGTACAGGAAGCGCAGCCCGGAACCTCAGCTGCGTGAGCGTGAGCCGAATCAGATGGTCAGCGATTTCTACATTTTCCCTAGATAACAGGAGCGATAGCGATAGCAGGCGGCGCAGCCCCCAAAGACCAGTGATGCGGAGTCAGTCGGACCGAACGCCCTGCTGTGCCGTCTTTCGCCGACGGTCATTTGTCATCGTCCCCCTGGATTACCTCTGCCCTCGGGCGTTCCCCGCGCCCCGTTTGTTGAGACGGCCTCCTTCCTTCAACTCAGGCCGCCTAGCCATCAAAGATGCATCCATGCTGCGGCATTTGGCGCACCGCTCCTAGACATTCGCTGAGCCGAGGACGTGCCGACACCAGCCCTCCTCGCGCCAAGCCCAACTCAAGTACAAATGGACTAAATATCCCAGAAAGAAAGTCTGTACTGCGGTTCTTGTTGGGCCTGGTTAGACCGCTGCTTCTGTAGGCCGCGTATATTATTTTTCTGGACACGGGATACTTAATAACTCGCAGTCCTTGTGCAGCGACTGCAGATAGAACCAACACTCTATGAGGAGTAAGAAATGGCTAAAAAAGAAGAGTTCGGTTTTGGGACTCAAATTCGCAAGTCACCCTACTTTGACGCAACCGTACGCTGGGGTGCTAAAGGCTTTTCCGTGTACAACCATATGTATATCCCGCGCGACTTTGGCAATCCCGAGCAAAACTTTTGGAACCTTATCAATGACGTAATTCTTTGTGACGTGGCAGTTGAGCGTCAAGTAGAGATTACCGGGCCTGATGCTGCAAAATTTGTTCAGTTGCTTACCCCGCGGGACCTATCGACCTGTGCGGTAGGTCAGTGCAAGTATGTACTGATTACCAACGCGGAAGGCGGGATTCTGAATGATCCCATTCTGCTGCGCCTTGGCGAAAATCACTTCTGGATCTCCCTTGCCGATAGTGACATTTTGCTATGGGCGCAAGGCGTCGCCGTTAATTCTGGATTGGACGTCCAGATCCGTGAGCCGGATGTATCTCCGCTGCAGCTGCAAGGTCCAAAGTCCGGCGAGGTGATGAATGCACTGTTCGGTGAGAGCATTTACGATCTTAAATACTATTGGCTGCGTGAATATGAACTGGACGGAATCCCACTGATCGTTTCAAGAACTGGATGGTCGAGTGAACTTGGCTACGAACTCTATCTGCGCGACGCATCGAAGGGAGATGAGTTGTGGGAAAAGATTATGGACGCGGGGGAATCTTTCGGGATTAAACCTGGCCATACGTCCTCCATTCGTCGAATTGAGGGTGGAATGCTGTCATACCACGCCGACATGGACATCAACACCAATCCCTATGAGTTGAATTTGGATCGCTTGGTCAATCTGGATATGGAAGCTGAGTTCATAGGGAAATCCGCACTGAAGCGTATCAAGGATGAAGGCGTATCACGCAAGCAAGTGGGATTGATCATCGATGGCCCAGCCCTTGAAGGCCCGAATACCAGGTTCTGGTCCCTAGAAAAACATGGCGAGCCGGTGGGGCGGGTTACCTCGGCGGTGCACTCTCCGCGCCTCAAGCAAAATATTGCGTTGGCCATGGTGGGCGCTAAGTATTCGCTCCTTGGTACGAGTTTAAAAGTAGAAACCCCCCACGGAATAATGACTGCAACTGTGGTGGAAATGCCTTTCTTTGATCCTAAAAAGAAGATTGCTGCGAGTTGATATTAAAAAAAGTGCAGACGCACCAAAGGGCAGAGTCTACGCCTTTGGTGCGTGCTGAAGGTTCATGTTATTTGTGTTCGCCGGAGTGATGTCATGCAAAGATATTCGCAGAGTCCAAATAAATTTATTTTGAAGGTTAGTTGCAATACCACCACGGGGATTGTGGCAGGTGTAGCGTCTTATTTGAATGATCGCGGCTGCTATATCGCTGATGTGTCACAGTATGATGATGACAGTACCGGCAAGTTCTTTATGCGCTTGGTGTTCGATGCGCTCGATGAGTCAACCTGCTGCATCGAAGAACTGAGGCGCGGGTTCTTGGACCTGGCCCAAAAGTACAATATTGACTGGTCAATGCATGAAACGTGCAGACCGCAAAAATTACTCCTGATGGTGTCGAAATTTGATCATTGCCTAGATGATCTGCTCTATCGCTATCGTAAAGGGGAGCTGTTTGTCGAGATCACGGCGGTGGTGTCTAATCATGAGGATCTCCGTGAGATGGTTGAGCGGGAAGGCATTAATTTTGTGTACCTTCCAGTGACCCAAGATACCAAGATCAAGCAGGAGCAAGAACTGCTTAAATTAGTGAGCGATACAGACACCGACCTGGTGGTTCTTGCGCGTTACATGCAAATTCTCTCAGATGACCTGTGCAAACAGTTGCGTGGGAAGGCAATTAACATTCATCACTCGTTCTTGCCTGGGTTTAAAGGTGCCAAGCCGTATCACCAAGCGTTTGAGCGAGGCGTAAAGCTGATTGGAGCAACGGCACACTACGTGACGTCCGACCTGGATGAGGGGCCTATTATCGAGCAGTCCGTGCAACTGGTAGACCATAGCTACTGTCCGGAAGAGCTGGTTGCAGTTGGCCGAGATACCGAGACGACGGCACTGGCTCGCGCCGTAAAAATGCATGTGGAACACCGCATTTTTCTTGACGGCAATAAAACTGTTATTTTCAAATAAGAGCGATTTCTAGCATGGCTCAGATAATTGACGGCAAGCTGTTATCAATACAGGTACTAGAACAAGTTGCTCATGAAGTTGACATTTTGAAAGCTGAGTGCGGCATTGTTCCTGCGCTGGCGGTCATATTGGTCGGGGACGACCCCGCGAGTCAAGTGTATGTGCGCAACAAAGCGAAGCGTGCCACTGAGGTGGGAATGCTGTCCCTCGAGTACCGGTTCGATGCAGATATCGCCCAGGTCAAACTGAACAGATTGATCCGGGAACTGAACAGCGACCCAACGGTGCATGGAATTTTAGTGCAGTTGCCGTTGCCCGACCACTTGAATGAAGATGAAATCATCTCCGCTATCGCCCCAAGCAAAGATGTCGATGGTTTTCATCCTCAGAACGTTGGCGCGTTAGCGTCAGGCCAGCCTGCGCTGGTGCCATGTACACCTCAGGGCTGCATGATCATGCTGCGAAAGGTCTACGCCGATCTGAGTGGTAAATCAGCGGTGGTCATAGGTCGTTCGAACATCGTTGGGAAACCTATGGCAGCGTTATTGCTCCAGGCAAATTGTACAGTGACGATCGTTCATTCACATACCGCAAATATAGAAGATTTCTGTCGCCAGGCGGATATTGTGGTCGCGGCAGTTGGGCGGGTAGGCCTCGTAAAGTCTTCCTGGATAAAGCCAGGCGCTACGGTCATTGATGTTGGTATTAATGAGATTCACGAGGAGGGGCGGCGCAAACTCCGAGGCGATGTTGACTTTCAAGACGTCGAGCCAATCGCCGGGGCCATTACCCCCGTCCCAGGTGGCGTTGGGCCGATGACCATAGCATGCTTGCTGCTGAATACCTTAAAAGCTGCAAAGAAAAAAAACACATCCCTGAAACTGGATGATATGGCGTTTGAGGCCATGTAAAAGTATGTGGCGCATGGAGAGTGCCTACTATGAATGTGTCCATGATAAATATTGTTTGATGATGGGAGTCAGTTATGAATAAGGTGAAAGTGGAATATGCAATTATTGGTTCGGGAACGGCTGGGCTGGGTGCATATTCAAGAATTCGTCGTAAGACTGACAATTTCATCATGATCCAACATGGACCTTATGGCACCACATGCGCCAGGGTAGGTTGTATGCCGAGCAAAATGCTGATTACCGCAGCTGATCATGCGCATGAGATTACCGAAGGGGGTTTTTTTGGTGTAAATGGTAGTTACCAAGTGGACGGGGTTCACGTTTTTGAGCGACTCAGAAGAGATAGGGCGCAGAAATTTGTTGGTGGGGTGTTGAAGCAAATAAATGATATTCCCGTAGAGTTTAAGCTCAAAGGTTTCGCCAAGTTTGCTGGTCCGAATACCGTTGTGGTCGATAACAGTTTGACGATCGAGGCCGACAAGATCATTGTTGCTTGTGGCTCGCGACCGAATGTCCCAGACGTATTCAAAAAAATACAGAAAAGGCTGTATACAAGCGACAGCATCTTTGAGATTGAAAACCTACCTGAGTCGCTCGGGGTTATTGGTTTAGGCGTGATTGCGCTAGAACTCGGCCAGTCGTTCCACCGCCTTGGTGTGAAAACCACGTTCTTCGGTCGTTCCGGGCGGACTGGAGATTTAACTCATCCGGATATGCAAGGCGCGACGTTAGATGTCTTGAGTAAAGAGCTGGATATCATACCCCAAGGGGAAGTGTTGGACGCTTGGGAGGATGATGAGTGTGCCTGGGTCAAATACAGGTTGGCCAGCGGCGACACAATTGTCAGGAATTTCGCTGCCATACTGGTTGCGGTGGGAAGAGTCTCGAATATTGACAAACTGAATATTCAGAGCACAGGCGTCGAACTTGACTCAAAAGGGTTTCCGTATTTTGACGCTCAGACAATGCAGTGTGGCGAAAGTCCTATCTACATTGCCGGCGATGCGACCGATGAATTGCCTTTATGGCATGAGGCCTATGATGAAGGTCGGATTGCAGGGGATAGCGCTCTTAATTTCCCTGAAAAAGTAAAGGGCGTTAGAAAGGTTCCCTTGGGTATTTACTTTACTGACCCGCAAATGGCCATTGTAGGGAAGAGCTTCAATCAGCTAGCGGGTGTGGATATTGTAATTGGTGACTTGCCTTTTCGAGGCCCCCGGCATGAGGTGTGGAATAAGACCCAAGGCAGAATTCAAGTTTATTTAGAGGCGAGGTCTGGAGTTATCTTGGGCGCAGAGTTACTGGGGTATCAAGCTGAGCACCTGGCGCATCTGTTGGCGCTGGCGATCACTCACAAAATGACCGCTGATCAAGTGTTGGAAATGCCAATATACCACCCGAGCGCCGAGGAAGTGCTGCGCAATGTGCTAAATCAAGCAAGGTTCAAACTAACGTGATTCGTCTGGATTTCCTGCTTCAGATTGGCAGTTGCTCGATTAGCATCTGGCACGCCAGGCGTTGCTCTGCCTCAGAAGTCTTGCTCGATGGCTCAGTTGAACGGCCCTATGTTCTGGCAGTATGGCCTCATAAACGTCACTGTCCCTCAGCCAGTATCAAGCACCTTCGCAGGAGGATACAGTGAGAAAAGTCCGTTACTGGTCGGTGGACCACGCCGCTTTCCTTGAATTTTTATATAACAAATTTGAAGCGGTGATGGTTGGTCTACATCCGTTATGGCGTGCAATTGGCTATCAGCGTATCGAGCGGCCAATGGCCACTGCGGAAAAGCTGATTAAAGGATTGCTATTTGATTGTCAGATGTGTGGCCAGTGCATGCTTTCGTCCAACGGCATGTCGTGTCCAATGAACTGTCCCAAGACATTGAGAAACGGCCCCTGTGGTGGGGTACGGGAAAACGGTAACTGTGAAGTAAATGCGGACATGCGCTGTGTGTTTGTTGAGGCTGCCAGAGGCAGTCAGAAGATGCGTGGCGGCGACCTGATCGAGGTCGTGCAGTTGCCGGTAGACCACAGATTGAAAGGCTCTTCTTCCTGGCTGCGCGTAGCACAGCAAAAAGGTTTAGAGAAACAGGCGCTAAAAAACCACACCGCTACAAAAGCAGAGGGAGAATGAGAGTGGCTAGCGAATCGATCAGCCTTGCCCCACCTCAGTCTAACGACGTGACGGAAGGGTATGCGTCTACCAGCCAGCTGGAGCATGTCCTTCGACAGGGGTACTTTGCAGTTACCACCGAGCTGGCACCGCCGGATTCGGCGTGCGCCGAGGATGTATATGAACGAGCCCGGGTGTTTGACGGTGTAGTGGATGGGATGAACGCTACCGACGGCTCCGGCGCCCGCTGCCACATGTCCAGCCTCGCCGTCTGTGCACTGTTGAACAGGATCGGATACTCACCCGTCATGCAGATATCTTGCCGTGACAGGAATCGCATCGCAATCCAGGGAGATGTTCTGGGAGCGGCTGCGATGGGCATCTCGAACATCATGTGCTTGAGCGGTGACGGCGTCCAAGTTGGCGACCATCCCGGCGCCAAACCCGTGTTCGACCTAGACAGCATGTCATCATTGGAAATCATCCGAGGCATGCGCGATAACGCCCGCTTCCAGAGCGGTCGCATGCTGAGTTCGTCGCCCAAGGTGTTTCTGGGGGCCGCCGCCAACCCCTTCATGCCGGATCACAAGTTCCGAGTGACTCGACTGGCCAAGAAAATCGCAGCGGGAGCTCAGTTTGTACAGACGCAGTACTGTTTCGATATTCCTTTACTAGAGGAATATATGGATCAAGTTCGCGATCAGGGATTGGATCAGAAAGTATTTATTCTGGTGGGTGTCGGACCCTTGCCCTCCGCTCGTGGTGCCGAGTTTATCCGTTCCAAGGTGCCTGGCGTGCATATTCCAGATGCAATCATAAAGCGCCTTGCTGGCGCCGAGAATCAAAAGGAAGAGGGTAAAAAGATCTGCATCGAAATGATGCAGCAGATTAAACAGATCAAAGGCATTAGTGGTGTCCATATCATGGCATTCCGCATGGAGGAAACCGTCGCAGAAATGGTACAGGCAGCCGGAGTATTGGGCGGACGGGTGCCTTGGTATCCAGGAGATCGTTGTCTTGGTAGGCCTGAGCGAAGAGCCCAGAGCATATGATTTAAAAGACCTAGACGGTGCATGGATGCCGCAGTGCTGGATCAAGTGGCGCCTTCCAAAGGCGGGCCTGGTATCGGCAAGAGGTAATGCCGGGAGGCCATATCAGGACGAGTAATGGTGGAGCCATCAGTTTGCTTGCATGCCTACGCATTGAGAGTACGAACGCTACGGGAGCCGGTCATGAGTGATAAAGATTTTACTTTCGATATTTTGCTGAAAGAGAAACGCAATGGTGTTGTGTTTCTTACGATGAATAACCCGTCGAAGTTCAACTTGCTTTCGGAGTCGATGCTGCGGGCCTTGCAAGCCGAGTTGGATGAGGCTCGAGAAGATACCAGCACTAAATGTCTCGTTATTGCCGGGGCTGGCAAAGCCTTTTGCGCGGGGCATGACTTAAAGGAGATGCGCTCAAGCGGAGAGCTTGATTACTACAAGGAACTATTTAGAACCTGTAGTCAAGTCATGCAAAGTATCGTATCGCTTCCTGTACCTGTCATTGCAAGGGTCCAGGGGATTGCCGCGGCAGCGGGTTGTCAACTGGTTGCAAGTTGTGATCTGGCGATCGTCTCGCAAGCGGCAAGATTTGCAGTGTCTGGAATCAATGTAGGCCTGTTCTGTTCCACGCCCGCGGTTGCGCTGTCCCGTAGTATTTCATCGAAGCGGGCATTCGATATGCTTTGTACCGGTAGTTTCATCGACGCTGAAACCGCCCTGGATTGGGGGCTGGTCAGCCAGGTCGTAGCTGAGCATGAACTCGATGAGGCTATTGAAGAAAAGCTAAAACAGATATTGAGTAAAAGCTCGAAGGCTATCCGCTATGGTAAATCGATGTTTCATGCGCAGCGACAGATGCCGCTGACTGATGCCTATTCATTAGCGGGAGATGTCATGGCGAGAAATATGATGGAGCCCGACACCTGCGAGGGCATAGATGCATTCCTGGAGAAGCGGACGCCGGTATTTTCATAATGAATATGGATCAAGCGTCCTGTGCTGGCGGATGCCAGGGTAGACAATTCATTCGTGAGTGACGGGTGCGCACTGGATTGTTTTCTATCTGGGTTGCGGTTTGTCAACAGCGAAATACTCGTGATAATAAAAAATGTTAGGAGGGTATATGAACGGTTTTTGCGCCTTCAATGATCTTATGTCCAAGAATTCGGCTAACTATACTTCCCTGTCGCCGTTAAGTTTTATCAAACGTGCAGCCAGTGTCTATCCGAACAGAAAAGCTGTTGTCTATAACGAGACTGAGTACAGCTGGGCTGAGACGTACACGCGCTGTTGCAAGTTGTCCGCGGCGCTCAAGCGCCTCGGTGTGTCAAGAGGTGACGTGGTATCGGTAATGCTGCCAAACGTGCCGGCAATGTACGAGGCACACTTTGGCATTCCCATGACAGGCGCTGTTATCAACGCCATCAATATTCGCCTTGATGCTGCGGCAGTTGCCTATATCTTGTCCCATAGCAAGACGAAAGTCCTCTTGGTTGATCCGGAGTTTGTCGGTGTGGTTGCGCAGGCGTTGAGCCTGCTCGAGGGGCATCGGCCAGTTGTTATTAATGTTCGCGATGAGAGCTATACCCAAGGATCCGAGTTAGGTGACCTTGAGTATGAGCGCTTGCTGGATGCTGAAACAGACGTTAATGAGTGGCAGATTCCGAACGATGAGTGGGACGCGATAGCACTCGGCTATACCTCTGGCACGACAGGGGAACCGAAGGGCGTAGTAACCCATCACCGTGGCGCATACTTGAATGCGGTGAGTAACGTACTCTCATGGAGCTTGCCGCGAGAAGTAACATACTTGTGGACCCTGCCACTGTTTCACTGCAACGGCTGGTGCTTTCCCTGGACCATGGCAGCAATTGCAGGAACCAACGTGTGCTTGCGTCGGGTTGATGCAAATCGAATAGTGGAGTTGATCAAGCGGCTCGGTGTTACCCACTATTGTGGTGCGCCGATTGTCCATTCAATGATTGCCGACGCGGTTCAGGGTAGCGTGGGCGAGTTTGCTCATAAGGTCCATGGTCTGATTGCCGGCGCAGCACCACCGGCGTCTATTTTGGAGCGAATGGAGAAGATCGGGATTGACCTTACCCATGTGTATGGGCTGACCGAGACCTATGGGCCGGCGGCGGTTTGTGCAAAACATCCTGATTGGGACAATCTTCCATTGGAACAACGTGTCTTGCTCAATGGCAGACAGGGCGTCGCCTACCCGCTTCAGGAAGAGGTCGCGGTACTTGATTCAGAGACCCTGCTGCCTGTCCCTTCTGATGGGGAAACCGTCGGCGAGATTATGTTCAGGGGAAATATTGTTATGAAAGGCTACCTGAATAACGAAAAGGCGACAGCCGAAGCGTTCTCCGGAGGGTGGTTTCATAGCGGTGATCTGGCCGTGGTCCACCCAGATGGATACCTGAAGATTACCGATCGACTTAAGGACATAATTATATCGGGTGGGGAGAATATCTCCTCCTTAGAGGTGGAGAGTGTGATCGACAGCCACCCAAGTGTTCACATGGTAGCGGTTGTGGCTATGCCTGATAGTAAGTGGGGCGAGGTTCCTGCCGCATTCGTACAGCTTCGCGAGGGCTGTTTCGCATCTGAGTCTGAGTTGATTAGTTACTGTAAGCAACGTTTGGCAGGCTTTAAGACGCCGAAGAAAATAATATTCGAAAACCTGCAGACGACATCTACTGGAAAGATACAGAAGTTTCATCTCCGGCAAAAACTGGCTGGGACTGCATGACATAGGTGCGCGATATGAAGCCGTCTCGACACTCCGTCTTTGTCGAGGCTGCTTGGTGTCGGATTGACATACTTTTAGGCGTTACGCTGCATGATGTGTCGTGAGTTAGTGGCCATTTTGGCGTCAAACTCTATGTTCTGAAAACGCTGCCATGAAACATGGCATCCCCCCTGGGGTAAGGCTGGCAGTGGTAGATAAAAAGAAATCCCACCCGTAATGCAGCAGGGCTCGGCACGTTCTTGGCCGATCAAACGCGCGTGGAGGCGTGCGCGAAAAATCCTTGTCGGCTCACCTCGAGTCGTTCGTATGGCAGACATATCAAACTATAATAATGGAGAACTTGATATGAGCAATTCCCGCGGTATGTTCCAAGGCGTCGATGCCAGGATTACCCTCGCATCGATAGTAATAATCGTCGCCTTCGTCGCCTTTTGCGCGGTGATGGGTGAACAGGCCGGCGCAATATTCGGCGATCTTTCGAACAGTATTCTGTTGAACTTCAAATGGTTCTACCTGGCTACGGCCTCGGGTGTGCTCATCTACCTGCTGTATCTGATGGTCAGCCGTTTCGGCAATGTCACCCTTGGCAAGGACGGCGAGAAACCCGAGTTCAGCACCATTTCCTGGTTGTCCATGCTGTTCAGTGCCGGCATGGGCATAGGCCTGTTGTTCTGGTCGGTAGCCGAACCCATGTGGCACTACGCTGGCAACCCCTTCAGCGCCACGAGCCTGAGCGCTGAAGCGGCCGAGGCGGCGATGCGTGTGACCTATTTCCACTGGGGCATGCACGCCTGGGCCTTGTATCTGGTGCCGGCCTTGTGCCTGGCCTATTTCTCCTTCCGCAAGGGCAAGCCGCTGTCGATCCGCGCGACGCTCGCGCCGCTGTTCGGCGAGCAGCAGATGAACGGCTGGCTGGGTGCCATCTTCGACATCCTCATCGTGGTGGTGACCGCCTTCGGTATCGCCACCTCCTTCGGCCTGGGCGTCGAGCAACTGGCCACCGGGATCAAGACCCTCACCGGCATCGAGATGGGCATCGGCATGAAGATGGCGCTGATCCTGAGTATCTCCCTGGTCGCCATCATGTCGGTGGTTTCCGGTGTGGAGCGCGGCATCAAGCTGCTGTCGCTGTGGAACATGGGCCTGTCGCTGGTCATCCTGGCCGCGGTCATGACCTTCGGCCCGACCCGTTACATCCTCAACACCATCCTCGAGGGCACCTCCGGCTACGCCCAGAGCGTCATCGGCATGAGCCTGTGGAGCGATGCGCAGAAGGACGCCGGCTGGCAGAACTGGTGGACAGCCTTCTACTGGGCCTGGTGGCTGACCTGGGCGCCCTTCGTCGGCACCTTCATCGCGCGCATCTCGCGTGGCCGGACCATCCGCCAGCTGGTGACGGGGTCGCTGATCATCCCGGTACTGTTCAGCTTTGTGTGGATCGGCACCTTTGGCGGCGCGGCCCTTAGCTATGAGAAAGACGACCGCATCGCTCATCAGCAGCAGGTGACAAGCCAGGCCCTGACTGGCGAAGCGGCCGAGTTCGAGGGTGGCGCCGTACTGGTGGCAACCAAGGCCGATGCCACCAACTCGCTGTTCACCCTGTTCGACAAGATCGAGCAAACCGCTGGCGCCGGTATCGGCACCTTGCTTGGCGCGCTGGCTTCGCTGTTGATCGTCACCTACTTCGTCACCTCGGCCGACTCTGGCACCCTGGTGGTGAGTACCCTGGCAGCACGTGGTGACATCAACCCACCCGCCTGGAGTCGCGTGGCTTGGGGACTGGCGGTTGGCGCTATCGCCTCCGCTCTACTCTGGTCTGGTGGCCTGAAGAGCGTGCAGACCGCCACCATCTGCGCGGCTTTGCCGATCGCGGTGATCCTGGTGTTGATGGTCATGGCCCTGCACCGCACCCTGCTGGCCGAGCCACTCCGCAGCCTGCAGATACAGGCGGACGATAGCTACGAGGCGTCGGCAGGCTGATCCTCCTCGCGGTTAACCACAAGCCCGTCATCTTCTGGTGACGGGCTTGGTTTCTGTCGAGCCGGTGCACCGACCAGGGCGTAGCCGACTTCTCGAAGTGCCGCGCGACCGCTACGCCAACCCAGATTTCAGATCGTTGAGAGGCATCAGACATGCCGGAAGGGCTTCGACGACAGGTTCCTTTTGCTGTATGCCCGCGGTATGGCTGTGTGCGAGCGCCCAGGCGCACTTGCAGGATATGCATGCTGCCGAGGTGTCACCCAAGTTGATCTCATCGGTGGACGATGGGGTAGTTAAAAGAGGTGAAGGCTTGCCAGCTTTGGTGATGTGTGGCCCGAGGTAATCCGAAGGCAGCTTGAATCCGGCCGTTAGGCCCCCTACGCTTTGAAATGTCCGGTTTCCGGCATGCGAGAGTGTTGGCGAAGGCCGAAATCAACCGCCTTCACGGGGTGTGACACCTGACCCTGTTTCCTTTCCAGACTGGTATGCCGCTCTTAGAGTTCCCGGGTATGCCTTCTGCAAAACTCACTCCCGCCCCCTTTTGATGTGAGGCCCGCATGGATATCAACACATTTACTTTCGAGCATCGATGGGCTGTCATCGCGCGGCAGCGTGGCTGCCTAGAGCCAAAACGGTTTGGAATCCTTGATACTTGTCTTGCAGAGGCCGGATGAAGTCTCTTTCGAACACTGGGTTTGCGCTATTCGGTGCAGCGCTGGTCGCGATCAGTTTCGGGCTCGCGCGCTTCGCTTTCGGCTTGTTCGTGCCCCCTATCCGCACCGAGCTGGAACTGACGCCGTACGCAATCGGCATCATCGGCGCGCTGCCGCTTATCAGTTTCTTGCTGGCCACGCTGGTTGCGCCTTTTGCTGCCGACCGCCTCGGTGCCCGCTACACGGCGATGCTGTCCGGTGGGTTCGCCGTCGGCGGCCTGGCGCTGATCAGCCAGGCCTCTAGCGCTCTGTCGCTCGGTGTGGGTGTATTCGCCTGCGGCATCTGCACCGGCCTGATGATGCCAGCGCTCACTGCCGCCATGCAGGCGCTGGTCAAGCGCTCGTTGCACGGCCGAGTAAGCGCGGTCATGAATGCGGGTACCAGCATTGGTGTGGCAGTTGCCGTACCGGCGGTTCTGTTCCTGGCCAGCGCTTGGCGTTTCGCGTACGTATCCTTTGCCGTCCTGGCGGGCATCGGAGTAGTTGCCGCGTGGTACTTCATTCCCTCGGTGTCGCGAATCACGCCGGCGAACGCTGCGCCGCCACCACCGATCAACGCCCTGCAGTGGTCGCGTCTCTTCAGGCTCTCGCTGTTTGCATTCGCGATGGGCTTCATCTCTTCCGCGTACTGGCTCTTCGCGCCCGATCTAGTGGTCACCCTCGGCGCCCTCCCACCCGGCGCAACCGGGTGGCTGTGGCTAGCGGTTGGCATTGCCGGCCTCGGAGGTGCCGTGGTGGCCGACCTGGCCGATCGCAACAACCCGCCCATCACGCACGCTCTGATGCTGATGATGCTATGCGTTAGCCTGGCATTGCTCGCAGCCAGCCCAGGGCAAATGGTACTCACGGTATTTTCCGCGCTGGTCTTCGGCCTGGCCTACATGAGCCTGACGGGGCTCTATCTGATGACTGGCATCCGTCTGCTGCTGGGCCGATTGTCGATGGGGCCGGTACTGCCATTTATGGCCGTCGCGCTCGGCCAGGCGGCCGGCTCGCCCGTCGTCGGCGCGCTGGTAAACGAATTCGGCTACGCCGATGCGTTTGCCATGTTCTCAGCGATCGGCATCCTGGTGGCAATCTTGTCGCCGCTGTACCCGCGCTACATTGACCATGTGCTCGAGGAGGAAGTTGAGGACGAAACCGGCCTCCAGGCGGCGTTCGATCACCAGTTGCAGGACGCTGAAGGCGAGCCACTGGACGCCATCACGGTAGAGGCTGAAAAAACGTAGCCAGCACGGAAAATCAGAAAACCCGGCACATCCACGCGGTTAATCGTTAAGGGTGGCGGCCCATGAAATCTGGAGCTGGCGCTGGTACTGAGCCACAGCCAAGTGGTTGGCGCAGTGATAGTGATCGGCGCTATCGTGTTGCTGGCTATTCGTAAACGGATATAAGCCACATTGACCCTTATGCCGAGAAACAGACGCCCCCTGCCGGCGTCGGATCAACAGCAATCAATTCAGTGCGCCGCCCAGGCGCCCGATCCAAGGACCACAGCATGTATCGCAAACGACTTCCCTACACCCTGGCCCTGCTCGTCGTACTGGCCGGTTGCAGCTCGGTAGACAGCAGCAAGACACCGGCACCAGCCGCCAACCCCAATGGCGCCTGTAACGCCGAATTGGTCCAAGGCATGCTGGGCCGGAGCGCGACCGCCGAACAGGTTGAACAGGCGCGCCAGCACGCCGGCGCACGTAGCGTCCGCGTACTGGCCCCCGGCGATGCGGTGACCCTGGAATACAACTCGCGGCGCCTGAATATCGATATAGACGAGGCCGAAGTGATCCAGCGGATCAACTGCGGCTGAACAAGGCCGCGATTGCAGCCGGCGAACGTCATGCCGCTCGCACACCCACAGGTGCCGGCGGGCCCGGCATTTGCTGCGGGCCAGGGAGACACGGCTTAAACTAGCCGTCCAGACCGGGCATACTGCTGCACCTGTAATCGAGCCGGTTCCTCGCCCGTATGCGCATCCACGTCAGCTTTATCGACCGCGTTGGTATCACCCAGGAAGTCCTGGCCCTGCTCGGTGGGCGCAATCTCAACCTGGACGCGGTAGAGATGGTGCCGCCGAACGTCTACATAGACGCGCCGACCCTCAGCGCCGCGGTGCTCGACGAGCTACGCGAGGCGCTATTCAGGGTGCGTGGCGTGCAGGCGGTGACCATCGTCGACATCCTGCCCGGCCAGCGCCGGCGTCTGCAGCTCGACGCCCTGCTCGCGGCGATGACCGACCCGGTACTGGCGGTGGATGGCGAGGGCCGTGTGCTGCTGGCCAATCCGGCCTTCATCGCCCTGTGTGAACGCGAAGTGGGAGGGCTGTCGCTCGGTGAACTGTTCGCCGACCCGGCCTTGCACAGCGCGCTGCTGGAGCAACAGTTCCGCCTGCCGCTGCGTGAAGTCACCCTCAACGGCCAGGCGCTGTTACTCGATGCCATGCCGATCAGCGAAACCGTCGACACCGGCCAGCACCGGCTCGCCGGTGGTCTGCTCACCCTGTACGCGCCGAGCCGCATCGGTGAACGCCTGGCGGCACTGCACCACGACCATGCCGAGGGCTTCGATTCGCTGCTTGGCGAATCGCTGCCGATCCGCACCCTGAAGGCCCGCGCCCTGCGCGTCGCCAGCCTCGATGCGCCGCTGTTGATCCAGGGCGAAACCGGCACCGGCAAGGAGCTGGTCGCGCGCGGCTGTCACGCCATCAGCGCACGCCACAACGCCCCCTTTCTCGCGCTGAACTGCGCGGCATTGCCGGAGAACCTCGCCGAGAGCGAGCTGTTCGGCTACGCCCCCGGCGCCTTTACCGGGGCTCAGCGCGGCGGCAAGCCGGGGCTGCTGGAGTTGGCCAACCAGGGCACGGTGTTTCTCGATGAAATCGGCGAAATGTCGCCTTATCTGCAGGCCAAACTACTGCGTTTTCTCAGTGACGGCAGCTTCCGCCGGGTCGGCGGCGAGCGCGAGGTCAAGGTCGATGTGCGCATCCTCAGCGCGACCCACCGCGACCTGGAAAAAATGGTCGGCGAAGGCGCCTTCCGCGAAGACCTGTTCTATCGCCTCAACGTGCTCAACCTGGAAGTGCCGCCGTTACGCGAACGCGGTCAGGACATCCTGCTGCTGGCCCGGCATTTCATGCAGAAAGCCTGCGCGCAGATCCAGCGCCTGCAGTGCCGCCTGGCGCCGGACACCTACCCGGCGCTGCTCGGTAACCGCTGGCCGGGAAACGTGCGTCAGCTGCAGAACGTGATCTTCCGCGCCGCCGCCATCTGTGAAAGCAACCTGGTCCAGGCCGATGACCTGGACATTGCCAGCACCGCTGTAGCGCCGCAACCGTTCGAAGGCGAGATCGTCAGCCTGGAAGCCGCCGTGGCCAGTTTCGAGAAAGCCCTGCTGGAAAAGCTCTACCTCAGCCACCCTTCCAGCCGGCAACTGGCCGCGCGCCTGCACACCTCGCACAGCGCCATCGCCATGCGCCTGCGCAAGTACGGGATTTCCGGCAAGGGTTGAGCAAGGCCTTCGCGGCCGAGGCCGAGCGCCGCCCGGCCGCTCCGACGGGAGTAGCGGCTTCTGCCGCGAATGCCGCCAGTTCAGATCGTAGTCCGGATAAACCGTGGTACACGGCGCAATCCGGGAGCCAGCCCCGGATTGCGCTGACGCTTATCTGGGCTACGCGTCTGTGCCATGGCCGCGATTGCGGTGTTCGCGGGTATGGCCCGCTCCTGTGCGACATAACGATCACCCGCAAAAAACTTGATCGCTAAAAAGCCAAAGGCCGGCATTTAGCCGGCCTTCACCTTGAAGCGCCGGGTCAAGAAAATCAGCCCGCTGGCCGAACTCCCCGCCAGGCTGGCGCGATCAGAGGGTGTATTGCTGCAGATGCTTCATCATCGCCTGCAAGGCCTCGATGTTGTCGGCCGGGTGCACCGCGCCGTCGAAGTCGCAGATCTGCTGCCAATGCTCGGCCACGTCTTCCGGGCTGAAGCCTACACGCGGGTCGAAACCGGCGCCCAGGCTGCGCTCCCAGCGCGTCTTGCCGATCCAGCCGCCGCCAACCTCGAACAGGCCGGAGGTTTCTGCGCAGGCCTGGCTGGCCAGGTAGACCACCAGCGGGCTGACCAGCTCGGGCTTGAGCTGCTCGAAGACCTGCGGCGGGATCAGGCCTTCGGTCATGCGCGTGCCGCCGGTAGGGGCGATGGCGTTGACCAGGATGTTGTTCTTGCGCCCCTCGATGGCCAGGGTGCGGGTCAGGCCGTAGAGGCCGAGCTTGGCCATGCCGTAGTTGGACTGGCCGAAGTTGCCGTAGATGCCGGACGTGGAGGCGGTGAAGATCACCCGTCCGTAGTTCTGCTCGCGCATGTGCGGCCAGGCGGCGCGAGTGACCTTGAAGGCGCCTTCGACGTGGACCTTGTAGATCAGATCCCAATCGGCGGCGTCCATCTTGTGGAAGGTCTTGTCGCGCAGGATGCCGGCGTTGTTGACCACCACATCGACACGGCCGAAGGCGTCCAGGGCGTGCTGGACGATCTTCTCGCCGTCGGTCACCGAATCATGGTTGGCCACCGCGGTGCCGCCGGCGGCGCGGATTTCCTCGACCACCTTGGCCGCGGCCGAGGCGTTGGCACCCTCGCCATGGGCGCTACCACCGAGATCGTTGACCACCACCTTGGCGCCATGCTTGGCAAACAGCAGGGCATGGGCGCGACCCAGGCCACCACCGGCACCGGTGACGATCACGACTTGGTCTTGAAAACGGATGGCTTCGCTCATGGGCTAGGTTCCTTGGCAGATTGGCAATGCCTCGAGTGTCCAGTAGCTGCGCGCTGGTCACAATAAAGACGCCCACAGCTGAATGGTGGCCGATAAGGCAGCGGGATGATCAAGCCAGCCGGGTAACGCCCTCACTCGGCGTAGCCCGGCATCTACCGGTCGAGCCTGCGCA
Source organism: Pseudomonas sp. (assembly GCA_030699825.1). GTDB lineage: Bacteria > Pseudomonadota > Gammaproteobacteria > Pseudomonadales > Pseudomonadaceae > Aquipseudomonas. Next base: position 23,639 of record JAUYKV010000067.1, read on the forward strand.
ACAGGGCCGGCCAGGGCAGCGCGCCACCCATGCCCTGCGGACTCTTCATCAGCCCGGCAAGCACGCCTTGTCGGCTGATTCGCAGGCCGCCGGTTCGCAGCGCCGCGATCGGCTCATGCGCGCAGGCTGTATCAGGCCTGCAGCGCCGCCATGAACCCGGCCAGCCAGGATTCGGCGTCGCTTTCCGGGGTGACGCTTTCACTGCTGTCCAGACGCAACATCGGCTGCACTTCGCGAATACCCAGTTCGGCGTACAACTCGCGAACCAGCTCGCCGCCACCGCAGAAGGTGTCGCCGTAGCTGGAATCACCCAGAGCAATCACCCCGCCGGGCAGACCACTCCACGCGGGAAAATGATCGCGGATGGCGAAGTACAACGGCTGCAGGTTATCCGGCAGCTCGCCCATGCCGGTGGTCGAGGTCACTGCCAGAAAGGCTTCAGGGGCAAACGCCAGGACATCGGCCAGGCTGGCGCGCGGGTTGTGCCAGGCGTCGAACCCGGCCTCTTGCATCAGCCGCTCGACATGCCGGGCGACTTCTTCGGCGGTGCCATAGACCGAACCGGAAAGGATGGCGACTTTCATAAATAACTCCGAAACATGCGGAACACAGTCTGAAACGGCGGACATTATGCCGCAAGTAGACAGCGCGCCCGGATGTTTTAGAATGCAGCGACAGAGCCCAGGAATCGCCTCATGATCAACGCCAAACTGCTGCAACTGGTGATCGACGCTTCGAACGACGGCATAGTGGTTGCCGAGCAAGAGGGCGATGACAACATCCTTATCTACGCCAACGCCGCCTTCGAAAGGCTCACCGGCTATGTCAGCGAAGACATTCTCTACCAGGATTGCCGCTTCCTGCAGGCCGACGACCGCGACCAGCCCGGCCTGGCCGCCATTCGCGAAGCGGTCAAGACCCAGCAACCCTGCCGGCAGATCATCCGCAACTACCGCAAGGATGGCAGCTCATTCTGGAACGAACTGTCGATCACCCCGGTGTTCAACGAAGCCGATCAGTTGACCTACTACATCGGCATCCAGAAGAATGTCACCGAGCACGTACAAGCCCAGGAACGGGTCAAGGAACTGGAAGCCGAACTGGCGACCCTGCGCGCGCAATTGGCCCAGCTGCAAAGCCGACCATTGGCATAAACCAATAGCGAACTATGCTGTCTTAAAGGGTCAAGCCTTTCGCGCAGAGTTCGACCATGCAAGAACAGCCATTACTCACCCAGGCCGAAGTGGATTTTATCCAGAAGCTGAATAAAAAGTCTGCGGCAAGCAAACGCAAATCCGTGCCCGTGCCTGACCTGCTGGTCGATGCCGGCGCCCAGCTCAAAGAGCTGCTCGCGTACTGTGCAGTCAATGAGCAATTGACCATTGAGGCACACGTCGCCAATCAACGCCTGACGTTTACCGCGCACCTGGTCGAAGACGCGCACCACGTGCAGCATCTCGAACTCGGCACCCCGCAGATTTTCGATGAAGGCCCGGCCAGCCGCGCCTGGCGCCTGCCGCTGGATCCGCCCATTGCGCTACGTCAGCGTAATGGCAAACCCAGCGACCTGTGGATACACGAACTGTCGCTCAACGGGCTGCTGGTCGAGCTGCGCAGCAAACGCGCCGCACCCGGACACTTCGAACTGATCCTGCCGCTCGCCGACCAGAAGCCGATTGCCATCGAGGGCGGTTTGGTGCGCAAAACCGCCAGCGGCCTCCTGGCCTATCGACTCGACCCGCTCGACAAACGCAGCAGCGAGCGCCTGCAGCAGTTCATCTTCCAGCAGCACCGCGCCCTCCATCCCCAGCCCAGTCAGGACTAGCGGGAAAAAACCACGGCAATACCCAGGTGGGGTTATTACTCCGAGCTGTTCTGCTGCGCATCGACGCAGTGAACAAATAGGGGCGCTGCGCACCAATCGCCTTGCGCCAACACTGCGCACAACACCCCTGTGGGCAGGCATCAAACAACAGGCGTGAAGAGTGCAGCGGCAATCAGGTATCCAGATGCCCGGCGAGGAACTGCTGCAAACGGCGTTGCATCAGGCGGCCCTCGTTGCCCAGACAGGCTATCGGCGAGCCGCTCAGGCTGTCCTCGGCCAGTTCGGCGCCATCCCCCGCCAGCACCAGCGGGCAATCCAGCGCTAGCGCCAGACGCGCCAGCACGCGCGGCAAGTCGTCACTGGGGGGCAGATTGGTGAACAGCACCAGCGCCTGCGGCTGCATACGCTCGCAGACCAGGGCCAACTCCTCGAGCGGCTGCCCCACCCCCAGCACACTGACCGACACCTCCGAACTGCTCAGCAGCAGGCCGGTGACCAGCAACTCCAACTCGCGACAATGACCCGGCAGGGCCGCCAGCAAGACCCGCTCCTCGATCTGGGTACGGAATATCTGCAGGCGCTGCAGGGTGCGCGCACGCAGGAAAGTATCGAAAAACAACCATTCGCTGGTCTGGCCAAACTCGTCCTGGCGCAGCAGCAATTCCTGCCAGAGCGGCATCAGAATGTCCTGGAATACCACCGGCAACGGGTAGCTGGAAAACACCTGACCGTACAATCGGTCGAGCTTGACATCGTCAAAGGCACTGATCGCGCGGCGCAGCTGCGCTTGCCATTGCGCCCACTCGCCGCAGGTGACTTCTTCATAGACCGGCGTGCTGGCCGACCGGGTCGAAATGTTTTTCGCCAGAATCTTGCCGACCTTGCTGACCGACACGCCACGCTCGATCCACGCCAGAATACTGCGCACCGACTCGATGTCCGCCTGCGAGTAGAGGCGATGGCCGCTGTCGGTGCGCGTCGGCCGGATCAACCCATAACGTCGCTCCCAGGCCCGCAAGGTCACCGGATTGACCCCGGTCAACCGCGATACCTCGCGAATAGGAAACAGCTCTTCCTGCTTGAGGGCACTCGAATCGAGGGACAAGGCACCAACGAGATCGGACATGGGAGAGGCATCACCACAGAAATATTGTCGGCATTGTAACTCAGCTGACACCGGCCTACATTGTACAAGCCTTATACAGAGAACCCGATCATGTCCCACTATCCTCATTGGCCACTGACCCTTTACTACGACGGCGACTGCCCGCTGTGCGCCCGGGAAATCCGCTTTCTCAGCCGGCATGCGGACGCCCAGCGCCTGCTGCTGATCGATATCGGCAGCGCAGACTTCCAGGCAGACAAGGTCGGTATTGACAACGCCACCCTGGCAAACAGGCTGCATGCTCGCTTCGCCGACGGCCAATGGGTGACCGGCCTCGACGCCACGCTCTGGAGCTGGCGCGCGGCGGGACTTGGCCGCTGGGCCACGCCCCTGACCTGGCGACCGTTGCGTCCGGTTTTCGAGCTGGGTTACCGGCTGTTCTGCCTGTTACGCCCGCAGTTGGCCTGGCTGCCCCATCCGCAAGCCGGCAAACGCTGCCGGCGCGAACAGTGCAGCAGCGACCGCCACCCGTGAAGCGGATCCCAGCGGTTGGGCAAATAGCGAGCGCAGCGACAACCCGCCAGCCTTGTGCCGCACCGCTGAACCATCGGTGCACTGCCTGCGGCGAGTGACACCCTACGTGTCGCGGCTTGCTCGAGGTAATTGGTCGGCGCCTAGGGTGCCGGTGACCAGCCGCAAAGCCTGTACGCGGCCATCCGCTGCAATCACCTGCACGGCATAGCCAGTGCAAGACACTGCAAGCACCTCGACCCGCTCGACCCGCCGCCACAGCAGCACGATACACAATTGCCACGGACTCATAGTTGCCCCGAATAACTGTACATATGAATTTATCTTGTACAGCATAAAACCAAGTTTCCCGAGCATCCCTGTCCTGCACACTAGCGAGAAAGCCCAACAGAATAGGCAAAAACCGATCAAGTCGGCAGTAACCATGCGGGCCACATGGTTGTACAAACTCTACAGCTGGTATAACTTTGCCACTGACTCAGTCGGCGAAGCGCCTTACTGGTCAGATATCCGACGTAACGTCGCTGAGCCGACACTTTCATCAGCCGAGTCCATCATGAGCGCTAGCGCATCTCCTGTCCTGATCACTGGCGCCAGTCAACGCATCGGCCTGTATTGTGCCGAGCGCCTGCTTGACGACGGCCATCGGCTGATCGCCACCTACCGCAGCGAGCGCGAGGGCATCAAGCGCCTGCGCACGCGCGGGGCACTGACCATCCAGGCCGACTTTTCCAGTGAAGCGGGGATTCTCGCCTTTATCGCCGAGCTGAAAACTCATACCGACAGCCTGCGCGCCATTGTCCACAACGCTTCCGCCTGGCTGGTCGAAACACCCGGCGCAGAGGCAGCGCTATTCCAGCAGCTGTTCAACGTGCATATGCTCGCGCCCTACCTGATCAACCTGCATTGCGCGGAGCTGCTGCGCCGTTCGACCCCCGCCGACATCATTCATATCAGCGACGATGTCGCGCGTAAAGGCAGCGCCAAGCGCCCGGCCTACTGCGCCAGCAAAGCCGGCCTGGACAGCCTCACGCTCTCGTTCGCGGCGAAATTCGCCCCGCGGATCAAGGTCAACGGCATCGCCCCGGCACTGATCATGTTCAACCCCGACGATGACGCGGCCTACCGGGCGAAAACCCTGGAGAAATCGGCACTGGGCATCGAACCAGGCCCCCAGGTGATCTATCAAAGTTTGCGCTACCTGCTGGATAACCCGTACGTCACCGGCACCACCCTTACCGTAAACGGCGGCCGCCATCTCAATTGAGGCGTGCCTCGAGGACTGCACCTAATGAACCGACAATTGCCTGATCACTACCGCGACATCCTCCTCGGCATAGGTGAGGATCCCGAACGCGAAGGCCTGCTGGACACCCCGAAACGTGCGGCCAAAGCCATGCAATACCTGTGTCACGGCTACCAGAAAAGCCTGGAAGAAGTGGTCAACGGCGCGCTGTTCGCCTCCGACAATGACGAAATGGTCATCGTCAAGGACGTCGAACTCTATTCCCTGTGCGAGCACCATCTGCTGCCCTTTATCGGCAAGGCACATGTGGCCTACATCCCCACCGGCAAAGTCCTGGGGCTGTCGAAAGTCGCGCGGATCGTCGATATGTACGCCCGCCGCCTGCAAATCCAGGAAAACCTGACCCGGCAGATCGCCGAAGCCGTGCAGCAGGTCACCGCCGCCGCCGGTGTCGCCGTGGTGATCGAAGCCAAGCACATGTGCATGATGATGCGTGGCGTCGAGAAGCAGAACTCGGTCATGACCACCTCGGTGATGCTCGGCGCCTTCCGCGAGTCATACAATACCCGCCACGAGTTCCTGCAATTGATTGGACGGAGCAACTAGCCATGTCACGACTGGAGCCTGGAATGGCGCGCATTCGGGTCAAGGATCTGCGCCTGCGCACCTACATCGGCATCAAGGAAGAGGAAATCAACAACAAGCAGGATGTGCTGATCAACCTGACCATCCTCTACCCGGCCAACGAGGCGGTGCGCGACAACGATATCGATCACGCGCTGAACTACCGCACCATCACCAAGGCGATCATCCAGCATGTCGAAGGCAATCGTTTCGCTCTGCTCGAACGCCTGACCCAGGAAATCCTCGACCTGGTGATGGAGCAGGCGACCGTGCGCTATGCCGAAGTGGAAGTCGACAAACCCCACGCCCTGCGCTTTGCCGAGTCGGTCTCGATCACCCTGGCCGGGCACCGCTGAACACCGGACAACCCGGCAACTACTCAAGCCGCACGCCGCCCGGGCATTGCCGCAAGGCGGCGGGGCTTTTATCATCCGTGCCACCTTCAGTCAGCACGTCTGTCGCAATCGCCCGCCGCCTGCGACACAAGCCCTGCCCGCCGCCGAGAACATCACCATGACCGATCAAGAACGCCTGGAACTCGAAGCAGCCGCCTTCCGCAGCCTGCTGCAACACCTGCGCAGCCGTCCCGATGTGCAGAACATCGACATGATGAACCTCACCGGCTTCTGCCGTAACTGCCTGTCCAAATGGTACAAGGCCGCGGCCGATGACATCGGCATTGCAGTCACCGCGGACCAGGCGCGCGAAGAAATCTACGGCATGCCGTACAGCGAGTGGAAAAGCAAATACCAGAAAGAGGCCAGCGCCGCGCAGCAGGCCGCCTTCACCAAGGCCGGCGACAAAGGCCCCAAGGCATGAGCGCCCTGAGCGACTTCCGCGCCCACCTGCATAGCGACGAGTTCGCCTTTAGCGAGACACTGGCCTTTATCGCCGAGCACTATGACTATCGGCCGAGCGCCTTCAGCAATGGCACGGTGGAAAATCCCGCCGGACAGAACGAAGGCTCCTGCAAGACCCTCGGTCTGGCTCTGCTCGAAGGCCTGAGCCTGGAAGAAACCCTGCGCTGCTTCGGCGAACACTACCGCAGCGTGCTGGCCAACCCGGACGGCAACGACCACGGCAACATCCGCGCACTGATGGCCACCGGCCTCGCCGGGGTGCGCGTCGACCAGCCGCCGCTCAAGCGCAAGGTCTGAGAGGGCAAGGGACCCGAAACGGTTGATAGCCGCCGGAATCCCCCGGATTTCCGGGCAGCGGAAGAGCCGAAAAAGGCGCTGTAAGGCTAGAAGGCTGGACGAAAAAGCGGAGCGGCAGCCTTAAGCCGTAGGTTGGGTCGGGCCGCGCAGGTTAGCGGCGGCGGCACTCCCCAGCAAGTCACAGATTCGAGGCGCCGCGTAACCCAACAGGGCGTCAGCAGGTACGCCGCAATGATGGGTTACGCCGCGCAGAAAATGCGCTCTTGCCGGAAATCGCCTGGGCGGCTAACCCATCCTACGACTTGACTCTCGTGGGAGCGGATTCATCGGCGAAAATCTTCGAACCACTGACAATGTTTCGCGGCTAAAGCGGAGCGCCGCCCGGCCCCTCCCACGAGGTTGCGATCAGGCTCAACAGATAACGGGGGACATCGCCAAAAATCGACCCCTCGTTGAACGGCTGCGCCGCCTACGCAGGTGCCGGCAATCGCGGAAATACCCTTTGCCAATTCCATGCATGGCCAATCCCTATGACGCCTCGACCGACAGCGACGGCCTTTCCCCTGCCGCACAAAGTCGGTAAGGTCGGCGCGACTTTCACCTCGCGGAGAACCTCCATGCCTGCTCCTGTGCTATCCGGCCCGCAATACCTGCGCGAAGGCCTGAAACTGGTGCTGAGCCCTGGCCTGCGGCTGTTCGTGCTGCTGCCATTGGCGATCAACCTGATCCTCTTCGTCGCCCTGGTCGGCTTCGCCGTGCAGCAGTTCGGCGGCTGGGTCGATGCCTTTATGCCAAGCCTGCCCAACTGGCTGAGCTTTCTCGAATACATCCTCTGGCCGCTGTTCGTGGTGCTGGTGCTGCTGATGGTGTTCTTCACCTTCACCATGCTGGCCAATATCATTGCCGCGCCGTTCAACGGTTTCCTCGCCGAGAAGGTCGAGGTGGTGGTGCGCGGCGAAGATACCTTGCCGCCCTTCAGCTGGGCCGAACTGCTGGCCATGGTGCCGCGCACCCTGGGCCGCGAGGCGCGCAAGCTGGGGTACTTCCTGCCGCGCGCCATCGGTCTGCTGATCCTCAGTTTCATCCCGGTGGTCAATCTGGTCGCCGCGCCGCTGTGGCTGCTGTTCGGCGTGTGGATGATGGCCATCCAGTACATCGACTACCCGGCGGACAACAACAAGATGAGCTGGCAGGACATGCTCGCCTGGCTGCGCGAGAAGCGCTGGCAGAGTCTGGGCTTCGGCGGTATCACCTACGCGGTGCTGCTGATTCCCTTCGTCAACATTCTGATGATGCCGGCCGCCGTCGCCGGCGCCACGGTATTCTGGGTGCGCGAACGCGGCTAACAATCCGTTGAAAGTAGCCTGGATAAGCGCAGCGCAATCCGGGATGGGTGCGCTACCGCCCCCCCGGATTGCGCCGAGGCTTATCCGGGCTACAAGAGCCGAGTCAACCCTTAGCAGTCTTTAGCGGCCAAAAACCGCCATCACAAATCCGCCACACTATTGTCATATCTGCTACATGGCAGCAGCCGACACTGCCGTCATGAACACACCACCACTCTCTATCGCTCTGATCACGGAAACCTTCAGCCCGGAAATCAACGGCGTGGCCAACACCCTCGGCCACCTGGTCGATGGCCTGCGCGCCCGCGGCCATCGCCTGCAACTGGTGCGCCCGCGGCAGAGCAGCGATGACGGGCGCAAAAGCGACGAGCAACTGCTGCTGACCCGCGGCTGGCCGCTGCCCGGCTACCCCGGCTTGCAGTGGGGCCAACCGTCGCTGCACAAGTTGCTGCGCCACTGGACCCGGCAGCGCCCGGACGTCCTCTACATCGCTACCGAAGGCCCGCTCGGGCTGTCCGCCCTGCGCGCCGCCCGGCGCTTGCAGATCCCGGTGGTCAGCGGTTTCCACACCAACTTCCAGCAGTACGCCGGGCATTACGGTGTCGCCCTGCTGACCCGCGCGCTGACCAACTACCTGCGCTGGTTCCACAACCGTTCGCACATGACCCTGGTGCCCAGTGCCGGCCAGCAGATCGAGCTGCAACGCCGCGGTTTCGAACGCCTGGAACTGCTCGCCCGCGGGGTCGATAGCCAGCTATTCCACCCTGGCAAACGCTCGCCTGAGCTACGCAGCGCCTGGGGTTTGGCGGAGCACGAGATTGCCGTGCTGCATGTCGGCCGCCTCTCCGTGGAGAAGAACCTCGGCCTGCTGGCCAGGAGTTTCCGCGCCCTGCAAGCCCGTTATCCGCAGCGCCTGCTGAAGCTGATCCTGGTCGGCGACGGCCCGCACCGCGCCAGCCTCCAGGAGCAACTGCCGGAAGCCCGGTTTTGCGGCCTGCAACGCGGCGAGGCCCTGGCCGCGCACTACGCCTCGGGCGACCTGTTCCTGTTTCCCAGCCTCTCCGAAACCTTCGGCAATGTGCTGCTCGAGGCCCTGGCCTCGGGCCTCGGCGTGGTCGCCTTCGACCAGGCTGCGGCGGCGCAGCATATTCGTCACGGCCACAATGGCGCCCTGGCTGTGGCACAGGACGAGCCCGGTTTCATCGAGGCGGCCACCTGGCTGCTGGAGGAGCCGGAAAGCCTGCGCCGGGTGCGCCTGAATGCCCGCCAGCACGCCGCGCGGCAGGGTTGGCCGGCGATCGTCGAACTGTTCGAACAGCACCTGCGCAGCGCCCTGACGCCGGCGCTCGATGGCATCGGGGCGCAGGAAACAGGCGCCTAGAAGCCAGCCCGAGAATGGCAATCGACTGCAAATCGTAGGCTGGGCTCAGCCTGCGCGGCCCGACCCTACCTACGAAATTTCATAATCTCGGACAGCCTCCGTGGCCGTCCCTGTTGCTCATTCTCCGCGCCCTCCTCCCGACCCCTGCTCGAAAGCCCTGGTGCAGACCTGCCCCGTGCGCAGTCACGAATAAAAAACGTTTACACAACCAAACGATAAACATTATCATTTGATAATCAGTCATATCACGGATCCGCCATGCTCCGCCTCTCCCCCATCTTCACCCACCTGGATCGCGGCGAAGAGGTCTACGGCCTGCTCAACTCCGTACCCTCGCCACTGCTCTGCGAAATGATCGGCTACGCCGGTTATCACTTCGTGATTCTGGACATGGAGCACCTGCTGCGTGGTGGCGATGAGCTGATGCATTGCCTGCGCGCCTGTGAATCGGCCGGCGTCTCGCCTTGGGTGCGCGTGCCGGAGGTCGACGAAAAACTGATCGGCCGGCTGCTCGACGCCGGCGCCGAGGCCATCGTCCTGCCGCGGGTCGAGAGTGCCGCCGAGGTCGCCCGCGCTATCGACGCCGCGCAGTTCCCGCCGCTCGGTCGACGGGGCATCACCGGCGGGCGCAGCACCGGTTTCGGCACCCTGGCCCTGGCGCCGTACATCGAGTTGGCCAACCAGCAGCCGCGCATAGTACCGATGATCGAAAGCGCCGCCGGGCTCAACGCGCTGCCGGAGATTCTCGCCCTGCCGGGGGTCGCCATGCTGCTCGAAGGCGCCCTGGATCTGGCCCTCGACCTGCAACTCGGCCCCGATCCACTGCACGCCGACGTCTGGCAAGCCCTGCAAGAGATGGCCGCCGCCTGCCGCGTCGCCCGCATCCCCTTCTGTGCCAACCCGCGCACGCTCGAGCAACAGCAGTACTGGCGCGCCCAGGGCATTCGCAGCTTTCTCGCTGGCGAAGACCGCGGCCTGCTGCACAACGCCTTGAAGGCGCGTCTGCATGACCTGAAATCCACCCCTAACCCCTGATGATGAAGTCCTCTATGAATAACAATGCCCGTTTGCTTTCTCTGCCACTGAGTCTATTGGCGCTGGCCATCGCCCACTCCGCGCTCGCCGAAGAGCGCAAAGCACAAACCACCCTGACACCAATGGTGATCAAGGGCGACGTGCTGGGTAGCGCCAGCGACGAGGAGGTCCGCACCTACCCCGGCAGCCGTAGCGTGATCGACGCCGAAGAGCTGAGCAAGGCCAGCGTGCGCGGCCTCGACGATGCCCTGCAGCGCGTGCCCGGCTTCAAGATATTCGATGAGACCGGCACCGGCGCCCTGCCGCAGATTTCCGTGCGCGGCCTGACCGAGAGCCGCAGCGGCCGGGTCCAGGCGCTCGCCGACGGCATCCCGCTGTCGCTGGCGCCCTATGGCCAGACCAGCCTGTCGCTGTTCCCGCAGACCCTGGCCACCATTGACCGCATCGACATAGTGCGCGGCGGCGCCTCCGTGCAGTACGGGCCGAACAACGTCGGCGGGGTGATCAACTTCATCAGCCGGCCGATCCCCCAGAAATGGCAAACCACCCTGCAGGAGCGGGCCACCTTCGCGCCCGGCGGCCGCGCCATGTGGGACAGCTACCTCGGCACCGGCGGCTACCTGACCGACAACTTCGGCCTGCAACTGGACCTCAACACCATCACCGGCGAGTACGGCCGCGAGCACTCCGACAGCGAGGTGCAGAACTACCGCCTGCGCGGCCAGTGGGACATCGACGATGCGCGCAGCCTGAGCTTCGGCGTACAACGCTACAAAGCCGACATCGAACTGGCCGGCGCCCTCAGCGTCGCCGACTACAAGGACGACCCGCGCCAGTCGACCCGCGACCTCGACCGTTTCGAGGGCGACAGCGACCGCGTCTGGGGCACCTACAAGCAGTTCCTCGGCGCCATCGGCCCGTTCGATGCGGTGGAGTTCAGCTGGACCAACTTCGCCAACAACAGCTTCCGCGACTTCCAGATCGGCCTGCCCTTCGACCCGGCTGCCACGCCGACGAGCTTCCAGGACGCGCCGCGCGACTTCCGCGTCTGGGGCAGCGAACCGCGCCTGAGCCTGAGCATCGACGGCGACAGCGTCAGCCAGACCTGGCTGCTCGGCGCCCGCCTGGTCAAGGAAAACGTCGACTTCGACGTTAACAACCAGAATCTGAGCACCGGCGCCACCAGAGTGGTACGCGACTGGGTGTTCGACACTGAAGGCCAAGCCGTCTACCTGAGCAACGAGATCAAGCTGCTCGACGACCGCCTGACCGTCACCCCCGGGCTGCGCTACGAGCATGCACAAATGGAATTCAGCGGCAGCGTCAACGGGGTGCAGCAGAACCCGCAGGACAAGATTTCCGAGGAGTGGCTGCCCGGCCTGAGCATCGGTTACCAGGCCAGCAACGAATGGTTCGTCTACGCCAACGCCCAGCGTTCGCTGCGGGTGCCGCAGGTGTTCCAGATCGTCAGGGATGGCGTGGTCCAGGCGGAAATTTCCCGGAACTACGAGACCGGCGTGCGCTACTCCCCACAAAACAACCTGCGCTTCGACCTCGGCTATTTCCGCATCGACTTCGATGACCAGATCGAATTCTCCGACGGCGCCTTCAGAAACCTCGGTAGCACCCGTCACCAGGGCATCGAGACCGAAGTGTTCTGGACCCCCGCGAACCTGCCCACCCTCGATCTGCACGCCACCTATGCCTTCCTCGAGGCCGAGATTCGCACCGGTGCCAACAATGGCAACGAGGTGCCGTTCAGCTCCAAGCATCACTTCACCGTCGACGGCCGCTACCGCTTCGCCGATGCCTGGAGCTACACCCTGGACGGCCTCTACGTCAGCACCGCCTTCACCGACTCGGCCAACACCAGCGCGGAGAACGCCAGCGCCTCGATCGGCCGGCTGCCGGCCTACTGGTTGTGGAACACCGCCATCGAGCGCGAGTTCAAGCTCGACGACGGCAGCCTGCTGACCACCTCCGCCGGGGTCAGCAACCTGTTCGACCGCGAGTACTACTTCCGCGGCATCGACACTAGCCCCCAGGGCCGTCAGCCGGCACCCGGCCGCACCCTGACCGTCGGCGTCAACTACACCTTCTGATCCACCCATCCGCAACGTGGCCCCTTGTCCTAGGGGCCATCACCCCCCGAAGCCTGCCACCCGCACCCGGTCGTCATCGACGACTCGGACGGGAGGCGGCTGCCTCAAGGAGACTCGCCATGCACAGCAGAACTGCTCCACAACGGCCCATCGTCATCCTCAGTCATATCGTCCACCTCGCCGTCACCGAGGGTTTTTTGCCCGCCGCGAGCAAGCGTGGCCAGCCGTTGCTGCTGATCACCGACCAGGCCCAGGAGCATCGCCGGCAACTCGCCGCCGCCAACTATCCGGCCGAGGGCCTGCAGATTCTCGAGTGCGACGTGTTCAACCCGCTGGCGGTGGTCGAGCTGCTCAACGCCCATGACCTGCGCCCGGCGGCGGTGTTTTCCAACAGCGATCACTTGCAGACCAGCACCGCGCTGGTCGCCGAACTGTTCGACTGCCCCGGCAAGGATTGGCGGCTGTGCTACGCGGCGAAGAACAAGGCGGCTATGCGCGAGCGCCTGCAACGCCTGGGCCTGCCCAGCCCCTGGTTCCAGGTGCTGACGCCAGGCGCCGAACTGCCGGGCGACGCGCCCTACCCGCTGGTGGCCAAGCCGCGCGAAGGCGTCGCCAGCCTGGACGTGCGCCTGTGTCATAACGCCGCCGAGCTGGCCGACTATTGCGCGCAGTTCTGGCAGCAGCACGGCAACCGCAGCCTGCTGCTCGAAGCCTACCTCGAAGGCCCGCTGTTCACCCTGGAGACCCTCGGCGACGGGCATACGCTGCAAGCCATCGGCGGCTTCGATGTCAGCCTGTCACCGGCGCCGCATTTCGTCGAGCTGGCGGCGCGCTGGAACGGCCCGATCAGCAGCGCGCAACGCGGGGCAGCGCTGGCCCAGGTGGCCGCGTTCGGCATCAACTTCGGCGTTTGCCACAGCGAGTTCATCCTCACCGCCAGCGGCCCGGTGCTGGTCGAGATCAACTACCGCAGCATCGGCGACGGCCGTGAGTTCCTCCTCGAGCGCCTGCTGCCGCAGGGCTGGTTCGCGCGCATCCTCGCCGTGCATCTGGGCGAGTCACTGCAAGCGCTGCAAGGCAGCAGTTCTGCAGCCCTGGTGCATTACCTGGTCGCCGAAAAATCGGGCCGCGTGCAACGGGCCGCCGCCAGTGTCACCGAGCAACAGGACGGCCACTGGAGCGACTACCGCGCCTTGCGCCAGGTCGGCGAGCAAGTCCGCCTGAGCCACTCGAACAAGGATTACCTCGGTGTACTGCGGCTGATCGCCCCCGACGCCGCCAGCCTCGACGCGCGCTTCGCCGCGGCCGTCGCCGACCTGCACTGGGAGCTGGTATGAACGGGTCGCAGCGCGACGCCGATCAGGCGGCCATCGGCCAGCGCATCATCGACTGCTGCCTGCGCGAGGATATCCGCGGCCTGGTCAGCCGGGGCCGGACGCAGGCATTGCCGGCCGAACTCGCCGCCCATTGGCCGCAGGCGCCAGCGCCGCTGTGGCTGTGCATCGACCATCTGCTCGACGGCGAACTCTGGCTGCCGGTGCGCCGCGGCGCCGTGCTGCAGCCGCTCAGCGCACTCGGCGATAGCTGGCTATGCCGACGCGGCGCTCGGGTGGGTGTGGAGCAAGGCTATGCGCGCTGGCTGGAGCACCTGGGCACCGGCCTCGATGCCGCCAGCCTGACGCTGTTCGCCGATTATCTGCTCGAGGCAGACTGTGCGGTGGCGCAGCGCAAGCTCTGCCGCGCCGCCTATCGCCAGCACGCGCCGCACCTGGCGCGAGTGCTCGAACATGGCGACTGGGGCCAGCGCCTGATCGGCATCGACCGCCTGGCCAGCTACCTCGACCACCCCTTCTATCCCACCGCGCGGGCCAAGAGCGGTTTCGACGCGGCCGCGCTCAAGGCCTACGCGCCGGAATTCGCCCCACGCTTTCGCCTCAACTGGCTGGCGCTGCCGCACAGCGCGCTGAACCTGAGCAGCGCGCCGCCGGCGCATTGGCCGAGCTTCAATGAGCTGGGACTGGCCAGCAACCTGGCGAGCAGCCATGCATTGCTGCCGGTGCATCCGCTGACCTGGGCCGAACTGGACAGCCACGGCCTGCCCGACGACGCGATCAGGGCGCCGCTGACCGCGCTGGAGGTTGAGCCGACCTTGTCGGTGCGCACGGTGGCGCTGGTGGAACAGCCCGACCTGCATATCAAGCTGCCGCTGCTGGTGCGCACCCTCGGCGCGCGCAACCTGCGCCTGATCAAACCCAGCACCCTGTATGACGGCCACTGGTTCCAGACCTGCCTGCAAACCCTGGCCGCCCGCGACCCCGAACTGGGCCGGCGCTACCTGCACGTGGACGAGCAGCATGGCGGGCATGCCGCCGAAGCACGCCACCTGGCCTATATCGTGCGCCGTTACCCCGAGCAACTGAGCGCCGCCACCCTGGTGCCGGTGGCCGCCCTGGCCAGCCCGCTGGCGGATGGCCAGCTGTTTATCCAGCAACTGGTCGAACGCTTCTACGGCGGCGACTTGCACAGCTGGCTGGACGACTATCTGGAGCTGCTGTTGCAGGTGCATCTGCGCCTGTGGCTGGGCTACGGCATCGCCCTGGAGGCCAACCAACAGAACGCCGTATTGATTTTCGAGGCGGGCCAACCGCTGCGTTTGCTGATGAAGGACAACGACTCGGCGCGCCTATGGCCCCAACGCTTCGCCGCCGCCTGCCCGGACCTGGCGCAATGGCCCGATGAGCTGCGTGACGAGCGCATCCGCGTCGACGGCTTCCAGGCCCTGGCGGAAATGTTCTGCACCATCACCCTACAACTCAACCTGGTCGCGCCGCTGGAGGCCATCGCCAGCGCCGGCCTGGCGCCGCGCGCGCAGCTCTATGCCAACCTGCGCGAGCAGCTCGACAGCTGCCTCGAGCAGCTCGAGCGCGAAGGCTTGCCCACTGCCGAGGCGCGGCGCTTTCTGCTCGACAGCCCATACCTGCCGGTGAAATACCTGCTCAGCGCCGGCAGCCTGTTCAGCAAAGAGCACTTGAGCACACAGGGCACCGGCGCGGCGGACATCAACAAGTTCTATGGCTACAGCGCGACGAACTTCCTGCTGGAGGCACCATGCAGCGCCGACTGATCGCCAGTGTTCTGCTCGGCCACTACCTCTCGGCGTTCACCGCGCTGGGGATTCCGCTGTTCATGCCACGCATCCTCGCCGATCTGGCGCCGGATGCGCCGCTCTGGAGCATTGGCGTGCTGTTCGTCCTGCCGACCCTGTGCACCGCGCTGGCGGCGCCGCTGTGGGGGTACTTCGCCGATAAACACGGCTGTCGACTGTCGCTGCTGCGCGCCCATGCCGGGCTGTTCTGCGGCTTTCTGCTGGCCGGCTTCAGCCCCAACCTGGAGCTGTTCGTCCTGGCGCTGATCATCCAGGGCGGCTTCGGCGGCGCCATGGCGGCCTCCAATGCCTACCTGGCGACCCAATTGGCCGAGGGCGAGCTGTCGCGCGCGCTGAACTGGACCCAGTACTCGGCGCGCCTGGCCTTGATCAGCGGGCCTATCCTGCTCGGTCTGCTCACGGCGCAGGGCATGGGTCTGGAACTGTATCGCTACCTGGTCTGGCTGCCGTTGTTGGCCTTGCTGCTGATTGTGCCGTTGCCGGTCGATACGCCGCAGCCCAAACCAAGCGCCGCCAAGGCGACGGGCAACCTGACCGAGCTGCCGACGGACTTGCTGCGCCTGCTCGGGGTGCAGTTCCTGTTCAGCTTCGCCATGGTGGTGACCCTGCCCTATTTCATCCCCTACGGCGAAGGCCTGGGACTCGGCAACGACGCGCTGATCGGCCTGCTCTACAGCCTGCCGCATCTGGTCTATCTGCTCGCCCTGCCCTGGGTCCAGCGGCAGGCGAACAACACCTTGTGCGCCGGCTTGCTGTTGCTGGCCCTGGGCAACGCCCTGCAGTTTTTCAGCAGCCAGGCGGAGTTGCTCTTCGCCCTGCGCCTGCTCAGCGGCGCCGGCATGTTGCTCGGCTTCGTCGGCCTGCACCGCTGCCTCAGCCAGCGCCGCCGCCAGGGCGCCGCCGGGCGCCTGTTCGGCTGGTTCGATTCCAGCGGCAAATGGGCCGGCACCGCCGCCGGCCTCGCAGCTGGCCTGGCCAGCCAGCACTACGGTAGCGCTTCACCCTTCCTCGTCGCCTGTGTGGCCGCTTGCGCGGCACTGTTGTTGGCGCGTCCGTTAGTCCTCTTTCCACGGGAGCTTCCAGCATGAATATTGCCCTGAACAGCCTGTCCTCACATGAACACGCCCTCGACGGCGACGCCCAGCGCCACGCCATCGAGAGCCTGCTCAACTGTTACTTGCGCGAATACGCGCTGCCACGCGGCGAAGCGGACCTCGACTGTCAGGCGCAAGATTTGCCGATGAGCCTGCGCCAGCTGGCCGGGCGCTGCGTCAGCATCCGCCTGCCACACGGCGGACGGCTGGTATTGCGCAGCGAGCGCACCAGCGTGCTCGGCCGCTGCCGCTTCGTCAGCGCGCCTTATCTGAAACGCAACGGCCACGGCTGGCACCCGCTCAACGCCGGCGATCTGGCGCGCCTGTTGCTCGCGCCGCTGAACGGCCCGGAGCGTCATGGCGAGCTGCTGCAACAGATCGACAACAGCCTGCAAATCACCCGGACCTTTCTGCGCCATGCCGGCGCCGCCAACCAGGAGCCCAGCGACAGCCTGCTGGCCTCGGAGCAGCACCAGATCTGGGGGCATGCCCTGCACCCGACGCCGAAAAGCCGCGAAGGTGTTTCCCACGCCGACCTGCTGGCCTGCTCGCCGGAAGTCGGCGCGCAGTTCGCCCTGCATTGGTTCCGCGTCGATCCGGCGCTGATCCGCCATCAAGGCCAGGACCCGCGCGCGACCCTGCAGCAGCTGTGCGGGCGCGATGACCTCTACCCCTGTCACCCCTGGGAAGTCGAACGCGTACTGGCCGACCCACTGGTGCGCCGCGCTCAGCAGTTCGGCCTGCTCGAGCACCTGGGGCAACAGGGCCTGGCGCTGTACCCGACCTCGTCGGTGCGCACCCTCTATCACCCCGACCTGGCCTACTTCCTCAAGTTCTCGGTGCATGTGCGGTTGACCAACTGCGTGCGCAAGAATGCCTGGTACGAGCTGGACAGCGCGGTCGCCCTGACTCAATTGCTGCAGCCGCTGATGGACGAGTTGGCCGAGCTGCAGCCGGGCTTCGAACTGATGCCGGAACCGGCCGCCAGCACCCTCGACCTGAGCGCGCTCGGCAGCCTGGAACAGGCCCGCGAAGTCACCGAATGCTTCGGCATCCTCTACCGGCAGAACCTCGACGCGGCCAGCCGCCAACGCTACCAGCCGCAGGTAGCCATGGCGCTGTTCACCTGGACCCTGGACGGCCACAGCGTCTGCCAGGCCCTGGTGCAAGGCTGTGCCGCGCGACTCGACGTCGACTACGCCGAAGCCGCCCTGCGCTGGCTCGACGGCTATACCGAACAATTGCTCGGCGGCGTGCTGCATTGCCTGTTCCGCCGCGGCGTAGTGCTGGAGCCACACCTGCAGAACACCCTGCTCGGTTTCGACGCCGACGGCCTGCCCTGCCGTGTGTGGATTCGCGACCTCGAAGGCACCAAGCTGGTGCCCGGCCACTGGACGCCCAAGCAACTCGCTCACCTCGGCGAACGCACGCGCAGCTCGCTGTATTACGACGCCGACAAGGCCTGGAAACGCGTGGCCTACTGCACCCTGGTGAACAACCTGGGCGAGGCGATCTTCCACCTGGCCGGCACCGACGCCGACCTGGAAAAACGCCTGTGGCGGCATATCGCCGAGCTGCTGGAGCGCCAATGCCGGCAGCTCGGCGACCCGCATGCCCTGCGCGAGCTGTGCGCTGGGGCGCCGCTGCCGAGCAAGGAAAATTTCATGACCCGCCTGCTGCTGCGCGCCGACCGCGAGGCCGGTTACACCGCCCTGCCCAACCCGCTGACCGCCGCGCGCCTGGGGCAACGAGCATGAGCCTGCCGCCACGGATCGACCAGGCCATCGCAGGCTTGCGCGCCCAGCAGCAGGAGCAGGAGCAAGAACCGCTGTGTGCCTACCTGTATGACCTCGACGCACTCGCCGCGCATGTCCGCACCATGCGCGCCCTACTGCCGGCCAACTGCGAGCTGTTCTATGCCGCCAAGGCCAACCCCGAGGCGCCGATCCTGCACACCCTGGCGCCATTGGTGGATGGCTTCGAAGCGGCCTCCGGCGGCGAGCTGCGCTGGCTGTATCAGCACTGTCCAGAGCAGCCGTTGATCTTCGGCGGGCCCGGCAAACTCGACAGCGAACTGGCGGCCGCCATGGACTGCGGGGTCGATGCCTTCCACGTCGAAAGCCTCAACGAACTGCGCCGCCTGGCGCGCATCGCCGCCGCCCAGGGCCGGCGTGCGCCGGTGCTGCTGCGGCTCAACCTGAAATTGGCCGAAGCGCCGGACAGCCGCCTGGTGATGGGCGGAAAACCGACACCCTTCGGCCTCGACGAGGCGGCACTAGGTGAAGCGCTGGCGCTGCTGCATGACGAGCCCTGGCTGGAGTTGCAGGGCCTGCACTTCCACCTGCTGTCCCATCAACTGGACGTCAGCGCCCACCTGCAGTTGATCCGCAGCTATATGCGCAGCTTTCGTGCGCTGTGCGCGGAGCATCGGTTGCCGCTGTCGCTGCTCAACGTCGGCGGCGGCATGGGCATCAATTATCAGGATGCCCAGCGCTCGTTCGATTGGCCGCTGTTCTGCCAGGGCTTGCACCAACTGATCGACGAGGAGGACATGGGCGCGGTGCGCATCCGCTTCGAGATCGGCCGTTTTATCAGCGCCGCATGCGGCTATTACCTGATGCAGGTGCTGGATATCAAACGCAACCACGGCCAGTACTTCGCCATTGCCCGCGGCGGCACCCATCACTTCCGCACCCCGGCCGCCCTGGGCCACGACCACCCCTTCGTGGTGGTGCGCGGCGGGCAGCCAGCGGAAATCACCGATCAGCCGGTGACCCTGGTCGGCCAGCTCTGCACGCCCAAGGACGTGCTGGCCAGCCAGCAGCCGGTGGCCGCGCTGGCGGTCGGCGATCTGCTGGTGTTTCCGTTGGCCGGGGCCTACGCCTGGAATATCTCGCACCGGGATTTTCTGATGCATGAGCCACCGACGATGATATTTCTCTAGGCGAAAAAAAGCCCCGATATGCCGGGGCCGAGGGAGTGCTGCGCCGTTGTGCGGCGCACACTTAAAGCGTGAATCAGACCAGGGTGGTCAGGGCGTCGCGGCTGAACGGCAGGATGTCCTGCTCGCGGCCTTGGCGCACCTTGAGCGCCCAATCCGGGTCGACCAGCAGTGCGCGGCCCACGGCGACCAGATCGAACTCCTGGTTGTTCAGACGCTCCAGCAGATTTTCCAGGCTGGCCGGCTCGGCGACCTTGTCGGTGTTGACCATGAACTGCAGGAACTCGCCGTCCAGGCCGACGCTACCGACGGTGATGGTCGGCTTGCCGGTGAGCTTGCGTGTCCAGCCGGCCAGGTTGAGATCCGAGCCTTCGAATTCAGGCTCCCAGAAACGCCGAGTCGAGCAATGGAAGATATCCACGCCGGCATCGCTGAGCGGCTTCAAGAAGGCTTCCAGGGCTTGCGGGGTTTCCACCAGGCGTGCGCTGTAGTCCTGCTGCTTCCACTGCGAGAAGCGGAAGATGATCGGGAAGTCCGGGCCGACCGCGGCGCGTACGGCCTGGATCAGTTCGATGGCGAAGCGCGAACGCTGGGCCAGATCGCCGCCGTATTCGTCGCTGCGCTGGTTGCTGCCGGCCCAGAAGAACTGGTCGACCAGATAACCATGGGCGCCGTGGATTTCCACGCCGTCCATACCGATGCGCTGGGCATCCTTGGCGGCCTGGGCGAAGGCGGCGATGACTTCCTGGATGTCGTCATGGGTCATGCCGTGGACCACGACATTGCCTTCCTTGATCTTCTCGCTCGGGCCATAGCCCGGCACGCTGGCGTCCGGTTCGGTGCCGAGTTTGCGCACATTACCCACGTGCCACAGCTGCGGGACTATCTTGCCGCCTTCGGCGTGTACCGCCTCGACCACTTTCTGCCAGCCGGCCAGGGCATCTTCGCCGTAGAAGCGCGGCACATTGGGGTAACCGTTGGCGGCCTTGTGACCGACGGTGGTGCCTTCGCTGACGATCAGACCGACACCGCCGGCGGCGCGGCGACGGTAGTATTCGATGACCTTGCTGTTGGGCACGCCGCCCGGCGAGAAGGAACGGGTCATGGGCGCCATCACTACGCGGGTCGGCAGCTCCAGCGCGCCCAGGCTGAAGGGTTGAAACAAGGCTTTTACCGGGTCGTTCATCGTCGTTCCTCTGCCGGCCAGGTGACCGGTCGTCTACTCAATAGCGTTTTAAAAAATCAGGCGCGCAGCAACAGCTGCAGTCGCTGCATGAAGTCTGCGAGGGCGCGGGTGTTGTTCGCCACTTTCAGGCGCGTCAGCGCGCCCTGCCAGGCGCTGGTGATAAAGCTCGCCAGGCTGCGGCAATCCTCATCGGCGGCCAACTCACCCACAGCCTGCGCCTGCTCCAGGCAGGCCTGCAGGATGTCCGCCGAGCGCTGCAAGATGGCGTCGATCTCGGCGCCCAGAGTGGGCGACAGCTCGGCCATTTCGAAACTCAGGCTGCCGATAAAGCAGTGGTACTCGAGCTTTTCCTGGCGGGCGAAGTGCTCCACCAGCTCGCCGTAGTAACCGACGATGCGCGCCCGCGGGCTCAGCGCCGGGTTTTCCAGCGCCTGGGCATAACGCTGCAAACGCGGGCCATAGACCTGCTGCAGGGCCTGCAGGGCGAACTCTTCCTTACTGGCGAAGTAGTGGTAGAAGGAGCCCTTGGGTACACCGGCGGCCTGCACGATCTCCTGCACGCCAGCGCCGTGATAACCGCGACGGGTCATCACCTCGGCGCCTTTGGCGAGGATCAGGTCACGTTTGTCGAGTCGTTGGTTGGCGTTCATGCCGGCAAGGATATGACCGGTCGTCTCGCCCCGCCCAGCACTATAGATTTGCGTGATAAGCGCTTACAAGGAAGGAAAAAGGGGCAGTCTGTAGCCCGGATAAGCCGCGGGACGCGGTGCAATCCGGGAGAACGCAATCCCGGATTGCGCCGGGGCTTATCCAGGCTACGAGGCTTGAAGCTTCAAGCTTCAAGCTTTTCAGCTCAGGGCTTTTTCGATGGCCTGGATCAATGCCGGGTCATCCGGTGCGGTACGCGGCGAGAAACGCGCCAATACCCGACCGTCCTGGCCGACCAGGAATTTCTCGAAATTCCAGGTGATGTCGCCGGGAAACTCCGCGCCCTCGCCCGCCAGCAGGCGATACAGCGGATGACGATCATGGCCGTTGACCTCGATCTTGCTGCCCAGGGGAAAGGTCACCCCGTAGTTCAGGCTGCAAAATTCGCGAATGGCCTCTTCACTATCAGGCTCCTGCTCGGCGAACTGGTTGCACGGCAGACCAAGCACGGTAAACCCTTGCGCATGATATTGCTGATGGAGTTTTTCCAGCCCTGCGTACTGCGGAGTCAGGCCGCACTTGGAGGCGACGTTGACCACCAGCACAACCTGCCCTTTGAATGGTGCCAGCGGCAGTTCTTGGCCATCCAGCGCACGCAGATTGAGGTCGTGAAAAGCACTCATGACTAGCTCCTTGAGAACGCGTCAAATTACCCACAAAGGACAAAAAAGGCGCCTCTCTGAAGGCGCCTTTATTGTTTAACTCAGCTTAGCAGCCGGCGGCACAGTTGCTACGACCATAAGTCGTTTTCAGCACCCGGCCAGAACCTGATTCACGGCATCACGGCCGTGGATCAGTGCTGGTGACCACCTTCGCCATGCACGTGGCCATGAGCAACTTCTTCCTCACTGGCGTCACGCACTTCGACCACTTTGACCTTGAAGTTCAGGCGCTGACCGGCCAGGGGGTGGTTGCCGTCGACGATAACGTCGTCGCCGTCGAGGTCACGAACGGTGACGATCTGCATGCTGCCGTCCGGGCCGGAGGCGTGGAACTGCATGCCGACTTCCAGTTCGTCGACGCCTTCGAACATCGAACGGTTGAGGGTGGCGACCAATTCGGCGCTGTATTCGCCGTAGGCCTCTTCCGGCTCGACGGAAACGTCGAGCTCATCACCGGCCTGCTTGCCGAGCAGGGCTTTTTCCAGGCCGGCGATGATGTTGCCGGCGCCTTGCAGGTAAACCAGCGGCGCGCCGCCAGCGGAGCTATCGATCACCTCACCGGCATCGTTGGTCAGGGTATAGTCGATAGAGACGGCCTTATTGGGGGCGATCAGCATGGGGCGAGACCTTTTGCAGAGAAATAAAGAACGTACAAGTCTAACCAAGGGTGCGCGCGAAAGCGACCCGAGGCCTGATAAACGGATGCAAAGCGCCAACTCCAAAGTCCTTGATTTGCGTCAGGACGAAGAACAGCACTGGGTTGCAGTATTGTCCTGCGGTCATACTCAACACCTGCGCCATCAACCGCCCTGGCAAAACCGCTACTGGCTCCTCGACCCGCAACAACGCAATGCGAAAATCGGCCAACCGTTCGTCTGCGGCTGGTGCGCGGCAGCGGCCGAGCCCATGCACAACGACTCCTAATCAGACACACAAGGAAGGCTAGATGCCGGCACGCAATATTCTGGTAATCAACTGCGGCAGCTCGTCGATCAAATTTGCCCTGGTCAATGAAGCCCACTCGCAATTCACCCTCAGCGGCCTGGCCGAACGCCTCGGCAGCCACGATGCGGTGCTGCACTGGCAGCGCGGCGGCGAGAAGGACAGCCTGATGATCCCCAATGGCGATCACCGCGCAGCCCTCGCCCAATTATTGCCGCTGGTACAGGCTGCCGCCGGCGGCAAGCTGCACGGCATCGGCCATCGCGTGGTGCATGGCGGCGAGCATTTCACCGCGGCCAGCCGCCTGGATGAAGCCACCCTGCACGCCATTCGCGCCACGGCACCGCTGGCGCCGCTGCACAATCCGGCCAATCTGCAGGGCATTGAGGCGGCGATCAAGCTGTACCCCAACCTGACCCAGGTGGCGGTGTTCGATACCGCCTTCCACCAGACCCTGCCCGAGCATGCCTTTCGCTATGCGCTGCCGGACAGCCTCTACCGCGAGCACGGTGTGCGTCGTTACGGCTTCCACGGCACCAGCCACCGCTACGTCAGCCACCGCGCGGCGGAGCTGGCCGGCCTGTCGGTCGGCGACAGCAGCTGGCTGGTGGCGCACCTGGGCAACGGCTGTTCGACCTGCGCCATCGTCAACGGCCAGAGCCGCGACACAAGCATGGGCCTGACCCCGCTGGAAGGCCTGGTGATGGGCACCCGCAGCGGCGATGTCGACCCCAACCTGCACAGCCACCTGGCGCGCACCCTGGGCTGGAGCCTGGAGCGCATCGACCAGTTGCTGAACAAGGAAAGCGGCCTGCTCGGCCTTTCCGGGCTGTCCAACGACATGCGCAGCCTTGAGCAGGCCCGCGAACAGGGCCATGCTGGCGCCACCCTGGCCATCGAGGTGTTCTGCTACCGCCTGGCCAAATCGCTCGCGGCCATGAGCTGCGCCCTTCCGCAGCTGGACGGGCTGATATTCACCGGCGGCATCGGCGAGAACTCGCCCCTGATCCGCAGCAAGACCGTGGCTCACCTCACACTGCTCAACCTGGCCCTGGACAAGGAGGCCAACGCCCGCACCATTCGCGGCGTTGCTGGCTCGATCCAGGCCTATGGCCACCCGCGCGTGCTGGTGGTGCCGACCAACGAAGAACGCCAGATCGCCCTCGACACCCTGGCCCTGCTCAACGCCTGAGCGCCCCACCGGAGACAACATGCACACCTTCTTTATCTCGCCCACCGGTTTCGGCGTCGGCCTTACCTCCATCAGCCTCGGCCTGGTTGGCGGCCTGGAGCGCGCCGGCCTCAAGGTCGGTTTCTTCAAGCCGATCGCCCAACCCCATCAGGGCGACGACGGCCCGGAGCGTTCCAGCGAACTGATCGCCCGTACCCACGGCCTGCACTCGCCCAGACCGCTGGCCCTGGCGCATGTCGAGCGCATGCTCGGCGACGGCCAACTGGATGAGTTGCTCGAAGAAATCATCAGCCTGTACCACCAGGCCGCCGCCGGCAAAGACGTGATCATCGTCGAAGGCATGGTGCCGACCCGCCAGGCCAGTTATGCGGCGCGGGTCAACTTCCACCTGGCCAAGAGCCTGGATGCCGAGGTGATTCTGGTCTCGGCACCGGAGCAGGAAAGCCTGAGCGAACTGTGCGACCGGGTGGAAATCCAGGCGCAGCTGTTCGGTGGCCCGCGAGACCCGAAAGTGCTCGGCGTGATCATCAACAAGGTGCGCAGCGAAGATGGCGTCGCAGCCTTCTGCGCGCGCCTGATGGAGCACTCGCCGCTGCTCAAGAGCGAAGACTTCCGCCTGCTCGGCTGCATCCCCTGGCAGGACGAACTCAACGCCCCGCGCACCCGCGACATCGCCGACCTGCTCGGCGCGCGCGTGCTCAATGCCGGCGAGTACGAGCAACGGCGCATGCTCAGGATCATGCTCTGCGCCCGCGCCGTGGCCAACA
This sequence comes from Pseudomonas sp., assembly GCA_030699825.1. Lineage (GTDB taxonomy): Bacteria > Pseudomonadota > Gammaproteobacteria > Pseudomonadales > Pseudomonadaceae > Aquipseudomonas. Next base: position 48,649 of record JAUYKV010000067.1, read on the forward strand.
CCGTGCAACTGCTCAAACCCGGCACCCTGGTGGTGACCCCCGGCGATCGCGACGACATCATCCTCGCCGCCAGCCTGGCGGCCATGAACGGCATGCCGCTGGCCGGTTTGTTGCTGTGCAGCGACTTCGTCCCCGACCCGCGGATCATGGAACTGTGCCGTGGCGCGCTGCAAAGTGGCCTGCCGGTGATGACGGTACGCACCGGTTCCTACGACACCGCCACCGACCTCAACCGGTTGAACAAGGAAATCCCGGTGGATGACAAGGAGCGCGCGCAGAAGGTCGCCGACTTCGTCGCCAGCCATGTCGACCACGACTGGCTACGCACCCGCTGCGGCACCCCGCGGGAACTGCGCCTGTCGCCCTCGGCATTTCGCTATCAATTGGTCCAGCGGGCCAAGGCTGCGGACAAGCGCATCGTCCTGCCGGAAGGCAGCGAACCGCGCACGATCAAGGCGGCCGCTATCTGTCAGGCGCGCGGCATCGCCCGCTGCGTGCTGCTGGCCAAACCGGAAGAGGTTCACGCCGTGGCCCAGGCCCAGGGTATCGAGCTGCCGGCGGGGCTGGAAATCCTCGATCCGGATCTGATCCGCGAGCGCTACGTCGAGCCCATGATCGAACTGCGCAAGGGCAAGGGCCTCAACGCGCCCATGGCCTTGGCGCAACTGGAAGACAACGTGGTGCTCGGCACCATGATGCTGGCCCTGGACGAGGTCGACGGCCTGGTTTCCGGCGCCATCCACACCACCGCCAACACCATTCGCCCGGCCTTGCAGCTGATCAAGACCGCGCCGGGCTACAACCTGGTGTCCTCGGTATTTTTCATGCTGCTGCCGGATCAGGTCCTGGTCTACGGCGATTGTGCGGTCAACCCGGATCCGACTGCGGCGCAGCTGGCGGAGATCGCCGTGCAGAGCGCCGCCTCGGCCACGGCATTCGGCATAGAGCCGCGGGTGGCCATGCTCAGCTACTCCACCGGCGACTCGGGTACCGGCGAGGAAGTCGAGAAAGTCCGCGAGGCCACGCGTCTGGCCAAGCTGATAAACCCGGACCTGCTGCTCGACGGCCCCCTGCAATACGACGCCGCCGCGATCGCCAGCGTCGGCCGGCAGAAGGCGCCGAACAGCCCGGTGGCCGGCCGCGCCACGGTCTTCGTATTCCCCGATCTGAACACCGGCAACACCACCTACAAGGCGGTCCAGCGCAGCGCCGACTGCGTCAGCGTCGGCCCCATGCTGCAAGGCCTGCGCAAGCCGGTCAACGACCTGTCGCGCGGCGCGCTGGTCGACGACATCGTCTATACCATCGCCCTGACCGCCATCCAGGCAGTCAACCTGCCGCAGTAGCCATGCCCATACGGAGGGGGTTAGCGACGTCGCCATCACCCGGCGGCGCAGCTCTCGCCGCCGCGTAACCCACCGTGCCTGTTCCATGGTGGGTTACGGCGGGCAATATCCGCCTGCATACCCGCACCTATGACGTGTTAACCCGTCCTACGGGCTGTCATCAGCTTGTCATGCCCGGCCGGCATAAAACGCTTAGAGTTTGTGCAGCTCTTGAGCGCCGTTGCGAGCGTTTTTCACAAACACGTTGTCGTCCCAGCCTCTGAGTCCACGCCATGTTTTCGCTGCGCAGTTTGCTCGCCCGCCTCCTCCCGCACACCTTGTGCAGACCAGCCGGTCATTTCCGATTCGACTGTGTTGACGCGCAACTTGCCGAATGAAAACACACTGCTACTCTCCCTTGAACACGGAAACTGAACAGTCAGATGGCGACCCTCTTCCGTCGTCTTTTGCAGCGACCGGATGGACGCTGGTCTGTCTCAATGCCGTAAATGACTGTCTTGTTGCCCCACTCGATCAGGGACGATCCCATGTCTGCCCATGAGCGTCAGCGCAATCTCGTACCGACCCGCACCCCTCTTGCCCTGGCGGTGCCTCCCCTGGCTACCGCCGCCTTGGCTAGCGCCCTGTTCGTGACCCTGAACGGCAGCCAGCCAGCCTCCATCATGGCCGCCCTGCTCCTGCTCACCTGTGGCGCCGGTGCCGGGACCTGGGTTGTCCGCCGTCACCGCAGCCTGCTCGACCAGGCATTGAGCCAGGCGCTGACCGCCGCCCAACTGCAGCACCAGACCTCCAGCGCCGAGGCTAGCGCCAACGGCCTGCAGGCGGTGTGCCTGGAGGCGGTTCCGATCTGGGCCAAACAGGTGGAAAGCTCGCGTAGCCAGACCGAGCAGGCCATAGTCGCCCTGAGCGAGCGCTTCGCCGGCATCTACAGCAAGCTGGCAGAAGCCGTGCAGACCTCGCAACAGGCCGCCGGCAACCTGGCTGGCGGGATACAAGACGGCGCCCTGGTGGTGCTGGCGCAAAGCGAAAGCGAACTCACCCGGGTGATCGATTCGCTCAAGGCCACGCAGCTCAGCCGCGACGAGATGCTCGAACAGGTGCGCAACCTGACCGGTTATACCGGCGAGCTGCTGAGCATGGCCAAGGAAGTCGCGGCGATTGCCGCGCAAACCAACCTGCTGGCGCTCAATGCCGCCATCGAGGCCGCCCGTGCCGGCGAAGCCGGGCGTGGCTTCGCCGTGGTGGCCGATGCCGTGCGCACCCTGTCGAGCCTCTCCAGTGACACCGGCAAGAAAATGTCCGCCACCGTGGACATAATCAATGCTGCCATCACCCGACTGGTTGAGGTGGCGGACAACAGCGCAGAGCACGACAACCAATCGGTCGCCAGCTCCGAAGCCAGCATCCAGCAGGTACTGGATCGTTTCCAGGGCATCACTCAACGCCTATCCAGCTCAACCGAACTGCTGCAGCAAGAGAGCGTCGGCATTCAGAGCGAAATCAGCGAGGTGCTGGTCGCCCTGCAGTTCCAGGATCGCGTCAGCCAGATCCTCGCCCATGTGCGCAACAACATGGAAGCCCTGCACGGGCACCTGCAGCAATATCGGCACAACCCGGAGCAATTGCTGCGGATCGATGCCCAGGCCTGGCTGGCGGAGATGGAACTGACTTATGCCACCGATGAGCAACGACAAATCCACCATGGCGGCGCATCCGGCTCGGCCAGGGAAGCGGAAATCACCTTCTTCTAGAACGCTCTTCAGTAAGGGAACAACAGGAGAACAGCATGGCTAAAACCGTAATGGTCGTCGACGACTCCAGCAGCGTGCGACAGGTGGTCAGCATCGCCCTCAAGGGCGCCGGCTACGAGGTGATCGAGGCCAGCGATGGCAAGGATGCGCTGGTCAAGCTGACCGGGCAGAAGGTCCATCTGATGATCAGCGACGTCAACATGCCGAACATGGATGGCATCACCTTCGTCAAGGAGGTGAAGAAGCTGGCCAACTACAAATTCACCCCGATCATCATGCTCACCACCGAGTCCCAGGAGGCAAAAAAACAGGAAGGTCAGGCGGCCGGGGCTAAGGCCTGGGTGGTCAAACCCTTCCAGCCGGCGCAGATGCTGGCCGCCGTGGCCAAACTGATCCTGCCTTAAGCAGCACTCGGAGTGCCGGAATGACGATCCGCGTCGAAAGCAAGAATGGCATGACCCTGCTGCATATCGAAGGCGAGCTGAGCATCTACACCGCCGCCGAACTCAAGTCGCAGCTGCTGCCGCACCTGGCCCGAGCGGGCGAGTTGGAAATCGACCTGTCCCGTGTCAGCGAACTGGACGGTGCCGGGTTGCAATTGCTGCTCCTGGCCAAGCGCGAAGCCGCGCACGGCGGTGCCACCTTGCGCCTGGCCCGGCACAGCCCGGCCGTGCTCGAGGTGTTCGACCTGTGCAACCTGGCCGCCTACTTTGGCGACCCCCTGGTGATATCCAACTCGACCAGCAACTGACAGCTCAGCAAAAGGATTTCGCCATGAGCATAAATCTCGATCAGGCCCTGCAGACGTTCATCGTCGAAGCCCGCGAGCTGCTGCAGGATATGGAAACGTCGCTGCTGCGGCTGGAAAGCGACCCGGGCGACGGCGACACCCTGGGCGCCATCTTCCGCGCCGCACACACTATCAAGGGCTCGGCCGGCCTGTTCGGTCTGGAACCGATCGTCGGCTTCACCCATGTAGTCGAAGACGTGCTCGACCGTGTGCGTGACGGCACCGTCGCCATCAGCGGCGAGCTGATTGCCCTGCTGCTGGAGTGCGGCGACCATATGCAGGAATTGATTACCGTGGTCGCCGACCAGGGCGGCCAGCTGGATGCCGCGGCTGAGAGCCGCGAGGCTGGTCTGCGGCAACGCCTGCAGCGCTACCAGGATGGCCCGGCGCAACACCCCGCGCAGCCCCCGGCAGCGCTCGCCACGGATGAACTCACCCGGGTTTGCGCAGAGGCCGGCGTGGCGTCCGAGCTCTGGCATATCTCCCTGCGCTTCGGCCGGGAAGTGCTGCGCAACGGCATGGACCCCCTGTCCTTTCTGCGTTATCTCAACAGTCAGGGCGAGATCGTGCGCATCATCACCCTGGCCGATTGCATGCCGGCGGCCGAGGCCATGGACGCCGAAGCCTGCTACCTGGGCTTCGAGATCGACTACCAGAGCAGTGCCGACAAGGCGACTATCGCCGAAACCTTCGACTTCGTGCGCGACGATTGCCTGATCCATATCCTGCCGCCGCACAGCAAGATCGCCGAGTACATCGAACTGATCCACGACCTGCCGGAAGATGCGGCGCGGCTCGGCGAGCTGCTGGTCGGCAGCGGCGCCCTGACGCTGCAGGAGCTGGAACATGGACTGGGCGAGCAGCGCGCCAATAGTGCACAGAACAACCCGGCATCGCCCCTGGGGGAAATTCTGATCGAGCAGCGCTCAGTGGAGCCGGCCCTGGTCCAGGCCGCCCTCGACAAGCAGAGCCAGATCCAGGAGCACAAGAGCAAGGAGAGCCGCTATATCCGCGTGCAGGCCGACAAGCTCGACGAACTGATCAGCCTGGTCGGCGAGCTGGTGATCGCCGGCGCCGGCGCCAGCCTGCTGGCGCAGAGCTGCCGGAACGACGCGCTGCAGGAAGCCACCTCGGTCGTCGCCGGCCTGGTGGAGGAAATCCGCGACGGCGCCCTGCGTCTGCGCATGGTGCCCATCGGCGATACCTTCAACCGCTTCCAGCGGGTGGTGCGCGACGTCAGCCACGAGCTGGGCAAGGACATCGAACTGCACATCAGTGGCGCCGACACCGAGCTGGACAAGACCGTGGTGGAGAAGATCGGCGACCCGCTCATGCACCTGCTGCGCAACGCCATGGATCACGGCATCGAACCGCCCGAAGCCCGGCTGGCGGCGGGCAAGCCGGGCAGAGGCAACCTGCACCTCAACGCCTACCACGACTCCGGCAGCATCGTCATCGAGATTGCCGACGACGGCCGCGGCCTCGACCGCGAACGCATCCTGCACAAGGCCATGGAGCGCGGCTTGCTCGCCGCCACCGCCACGCCGTCCGACCAGGAGATCTACAACCTGATTTTCGAGCCGGGCTTCTCCACCGCCGCCGCCGTCACCAACCTCTCCGGGCGTGGCGTCGGCATGGACGTGGTCAAGCGCAACATCATCGCCCTGCGCGGCAGCGTGGAACTCGACAGCCAGCCCGGCCGCGGCACCCGGGTGTGCATCCGCCTGCCGCTGACCCTGGCGATCATCGACGGCTTTCTGGTCGGGGTCGGTCAGGCCAGCTACGTGGTGCCGCTGGACATGGTGCAGGAGTGCGTCGAGCTGTCCGCGCAAGACCGCCGGGCAACCCGCGAGCGCAGCTACCTGAATCTGCGCGGCGAAGTGCTGCCGCTGGTATTCCTGCGCGATCACTTCGACGCGGGCGGCAGCGCCGGACGCCGTGAAAACGTGGTGGTGGTGCAGTGCTCCGAGTACAAGGCCGGCCTGGTGGTGGACGAACTGCAGGGCGAGTTCCAGACAGTGATCAAACCCCTGGGCAAGCTGTTCAGCGCCCTGCGCGGCATCAGCGGTTCGACCATCCTGGGTAACGGTGCGGTGGCCCTGATTCTCGATGTCCCGGCACTGATCCAGCAGATCGTCCAACAGGAATCACGCAACAGCCAATCACTCCCTGGAACGCCGACTCTGGCGCGCTCGCAGGCGACTTTATAACGATAACGCCGTTCGGTATCACGGCATTAGCCGAGGGCAAAAACAGGTGCAATGACCCGGCGATCGGAAGATCGCCACCCGACTGAAAGTGGTTCGGATCGTTCGGCGGCAAAAGGACCATGACCCGCTCCAGGGTGGCCGGTTTGCTGAAACGCTTACCTTGAGAGAGAAGGATGAAACTCATGCTTAACGATATGAAAGTCGCAACCAAGCTGGCGCTGGGTTTCGGGGTATTGGTCATCATGCTGGCGGTGGTGTCCTTTATCGGCATTACCCGCATGCAACAGATCAACGACTCGATGGATCAGGTGATGGAAGAGCGCTGGCCCAGAGCGGAAATGGCCAACAGCATCGTAGAGCGGGCCAACACCATCGCCATTGCCCTGCGCAACATGATGCTGACCAGCAATGTCCAGGACCGGGCTCAGCAGAAGCAATTGATCGTTGAAACCCGGGAGGCTCTGGGCGCTACCGTCGAGAACTTGAAAGCGGTGCTGAACACGCCGAAAGGCCTCGAGTTGTTGCAGGACATCATCAAGCACCGCCAGTTCTATGTGGCCGGCCAGGACAGGCTGCTGCAGCTGATCGAACAGGAGAACCCGGACCAGGCGCAAAACTTCCTGCAGACAGAGTTGCGGCCAATTCTCGCGGCCTATCTGGCGAGCGCCAAAGCCTTGCAGCAGTTTCAGGGCGAACTGCTCGAAGCCTCGGGGCGCGAGGCGCACAGCAACTACGAGAACGCGCGCCTGCTGATGCTGATTGCCGCGGGCAGCGCGGTACTGGCGGCGATAATCGCCGCCTGGCTGATCACCCTCAACCTGACCCGCCAACTGGGCGGCGAACCCGGTTATGTCGCCGCCGTCGTAAGACAGGTGGCCAATGGCGACCTGGCCGTGGAGATTGCCCTGCGCAAGGGCGACAGCAGCAGTCTGCTCGCCTCGTTGCAGGCGATGGTCGGCAAGCTGGCGCAGATCATCGGCGAGGTGCGTAACTGCGCCGACAACCTGGCCAGTGCCTCGGAAGAAGTCAGTGCCACCGCCCAGTCGATGAGCCAGGCCACCAGCGAACAGGCCGCCAGCGTGGAGGAGACCAGCGCCTCAATCGAGCAGATGAGCGCCAGCATCAACCAGAACACCGAGAACGCCAAGGTCACCGACGGCATGGCCAGCAAGGCCGCCAAGGAGGCCACCGAGGGCGGCGAATCAGTGCAGCAGACGGTGGCGGCGATGAAACAGATCGCCCAGCGCATCGGCATCATCGACGACATCGCCTACCAGACCAACCTGCTCGCGCTCAATGCCGCCATCGAGGCGGCGCGCGCCGGCGAGCACGGCAAGGGCTTCGCCGTGGTGGCGGCCGAGGTGCGCAAGCTGGCCGAGCGCAGCCAGATCGCGGCGCAGGAGATCGGCCAGCTGTCCTCCAGCAGCGTGGAACTGGCCGAGAAGGCCGGCAAGCTGCTGGACACCATGCTGCCCTCGATCGACAAAACCTCGGACCTGGTGCAGGAAATCAGTGCGGCATCCGAAGAGCAATCGAGCGGCGTGGCGCAGATCAACACGGCCATGACCCAGCTCAATCAGATCACCCAGCAGAACGCCTCCAGCAGCGAGGAACTGGCCGCCACCGCCGAGGAGATGAGCAGCCAGGCCGAACAGCTGCAACAGACGATGGGTTTCTTCTCCACCGTGGCCGCCACGGGCGTCAGCCCGCACAAGGCGGCCCCGCACCGTGCGCCGGTGGCGGGCAAGCAAGCGGCCCACCTGCCCGCGCACCCGCACACGGTGAGCAGCCATCACGTTGCAAACAGCCCGGCGGAAGCCGAATTCACCCGGTTCTGAGTGGAGATCGACATGGGCACACTGGTTACCACCAATCGACCCGCAGCCCTCCTCCAGGAGGAGGAGGCGCAGTACCTGACGTTCCTGCTGAGCGGCGAGATGTTCGCCATCGGCATACTCGGGATCAAGGAAATCCTCGAATACGGCCAGCTCACCAGCGTGCCGATGATGCCCGCCTGCGTCCGCGGGGTGATCAACCTGCGCGGCGCGGTGGTGCCGGTGGTGGATCTGTCGGCGCGCTTTGGCCGGCCGGCCTGCGAAGTCACCCGGCGTAGCTGCATCGTCATCATCGAGGCCGATTCGCAGGCCGGCACTCAGGACGTCGGCCTGATGGTGGATGCGGTTTGCGCGGTACTGGAGATCCCCGCCAGCGAGATCGAGCCTCCTCCCAATTTCGGCGCCAGGATTCGCGCCGATTTCATCGGCGGCATGGCCAAGGTCAACGGCAAGTTCGTCATCGTCCTCAATGTCGACCGGGTGCTGTCGGTCGACGAGATGGCCGTGCTGTCCGAGACCGGCGCCCTGGAAGGCGCCGCGCCCGGCTAGGGGGGTCGGCAAGCTGAAAATCGAAAGCGGTTCGAGGCGCACGCTGCGCCTCGAACAGGATTGGCTTCAAACGAGCAGCCGCCTCTTATCAAAAAAGAAATAACTCATTGTTTTATATATATAAATTAGATCAGGAAATGAGCCATGTAGAAGCCAGCTTGCTGCGGTCCGGCGTCCCGGCGATCTGGCAATATCTGCAGATCAAAAGCATCGCCAGCAAGAACTAGACGTCCCCCTGGCTCCTACACAGTTTGCTGCGCGACAGCGCGGCGTCTGGACGACGGGGAGTCTCTTATCAAACAACCTGTATGTCATTGATTTTTCGGGTTATGACGTACTTTTTTGGAGGGGCCGGGCGGCGTTCCGCTTTAGCCGCGAAAGCTTGCACAGCGCAGCTTCGCGGCTAAAGCCCCTCCCACAAGTGCCCACAAGCCGGCAGACACGATTGCCTCCGGTTTGCTGCCCGACAGCGCTCCGTCGAAGACGAGGCGTCCCCTCCTAACCGGCAAGGATGTCTTATCGTGAACGCAGCACCGCTGAAGGATGGCGAGTTCCAGCAGTTCCAAGCCTGGCTGTATCGCGCCGCCGGGATCAACCTCACGCCCGCGAAGAAGGCGCTGGTGGCCGGCCGCCTGTTCAAGCGCCTGAAACACCATCGGCTGAACAGCTACGGCGATTACTTCCAGTTGATCATGGGCCATGACGCTGGCGCGGAACTGCAGGTGGCACTGGACCTGCTCACCACCAACGAGACCTATTTTTTCCGCGAGCCCAAGCATTTCGATTTCCTGCGCCAGCAGGTGTTGCCCAAGGTCACTCCGGGCAAGACGTTGCGCCTGTGGAGCGCGGCCAGTTCCTCCGGCGAGGAAGCCTACAGCCTGGCCATGACCCTGGCCGACGGCCTGGGTAGCGGCCCATGGGCGATCGTCGGCTCGGATATCAGCAGCCAGGTGCTGGCCAAAGCCCGCAGCGGCCACTATTCGCTGGAGCGCGCGCGAACCATCCCACAGCCGCTGCTGGTCAAGCATTGTCTCAAGGGCACCGGCAGCCAGGAGGGCACCTTCCTGATCGAGCGCAGCCTGCGTGAACGAGTGCACTTCATGCAGATCAACCTCAACCAGGCGCTGCCCAACATCGGCGAGTTCGAGGTGATCTTCCTGCGCAACGTGATGATCTATTTCGATCAGCCAACCAAGCAAAAAGTGCTCGCCCGCATGCTGCCATTGCTCAAACCCGGCGGTTATTTCATCGTCAGCCATTCGGAAAGCCTGAACGGCATCAGCGATGCCCTGAAACCGATCAGCCCGTCGATCTACCGCAAGCCATGAACACCTCCCCCAGCGTCATCGAGATATGCCTGCAGCCCGGCGACTTCTATTTCGGCGATGCGTCCACGCGGGTACGTACCCTGCTGGGTTCCTGCGTGGCCATCACCCTGTGGCATCCGACGCGCCTGGTCGGCGGCATGTGCCACTACATGCTGCCGAGCCGCCGGCAACCCGGCAGGCAACTCGACGGCAAATATGCCGACGAGGCCATGGAGCTATTTCGCCAGGCAGCGGCGCGGCACCACACGCGGCTGGAGGAATACCAGGTCAAGCTGTTCGGCGGCGGCAACATGTTCCCCGGCTTCGCCAAGCAAACCGCGAGCGTCACTGTCGCCGACCACAATGTCGCCGCCGCGCACCGGCTGGTGGCGCGGCATCGCCTGCAGCTGAGCGCACAGGATCTGGGCCGCAGCGGCCACCGCAACGTGATCTTCGATATCGCCAGTGGCCATGTCTGGGTCCGTCATCAACGCTTGACCGGGAGCTGAAAGCCGCCATGAAGCAAATCAAGGTTCTGCTGGTCGACGACTCCGCCGTGGTGCGCCAGGTTGTCCTGGCGCTATTGCAGCGCGAGCCGGATATCCAGGTCATAGGCGCCGCCTCCGACCCGCTATTCGCCATGGACAAAATGGCCAAAGAGTGGCCGGACGTCATCGTGCTGGACGTGGAAATGCCGCGCATGGATGGCATCACCTTCCTGAGAAAAATCATGGCCGAACGGCCTACCCCGGTGGTGATCTGTTCCTCGCTCACGGAAAAAGGCGCGGCAACCACGCTGCAGGCGCTCGCGGCCGGGGCGGTCGAAATCATCACCAAGCCCAAGGTCGGCCTGAAAGGCTTCCTGCAGGACTCCTCGGCCGAACTGGTAGCCGCGGTCAGAGCCGCCGCCCAGGCCAATGTCCGGCATCTGCTGAGGAACACCGCAGCGGCCCCGCCGGTGCCCGCCAAGCTGCAGGCCGACGCCATTCTTCCCGCGGCCAGCGGCCATGCCATGGCGCAAACCACCGAGCGGATCGTCGCCATGGGCACCTCCACCGGTGGCACCCAAGCCCTGGAGGCGGTACTGACCGCGCTACCGCGAGTTTCCCCCGGCATCGTGATCGTGCAGCACATGCCGGAGAAGTTCACCGCCTCATTCGCCGAGCGCTTGAACGGGCTGGCGCAGATCGAGGTGCGCGAAGCCCGGAACAACGACCGGGTGATTCCCGGTCTCGCCCTCATCGCCCCCGGCGGCAGGCACATGCTGCTCAAACGCAGCGGCGCCTATTACCACGTCGAGGTCATCGATGGCCCGCTGGTCAACCGCCATCGGCCCTCGGTGGACGTATTGTTCCGCTCGGTGGCCAAGTTCGCCGGCAGCAATGCCACCGGCATCATCATGACCGGCATGGGCGATGACGGCGCCCGGGGTCTGAAGGAACTGCACGAAGCCGGCGCGCGAACCTACGCCCAGGATGAGGCGAGTTGCGTGGTGTTCGGCATGCCAAAAGAAGCCATCAAGTTGGGCGGCGTGGATCAGGTGATCGCCCTGGGCGACATACCCAGGGCGGTCATGCATTGGCGGTGACCGTTGGCGTCATCACATGCAGGCTCTGGGTCGGGGCGATAGACTGCCGGCGGAGGTTCTGGCGGATTCGCGAACCAATGCCGATCCCGCGCCATGACTTCGACCGGCGCGGCCCGCTCACCCGCCCATCGAGGGGCTTGCAGTTCGATGTACAGCCGTTAACCTGTGCGCCGACCGACCCGCGGCAAAAAGTGCGGGCTTTGATTGGCCGGGGATCAACGCCCCATTGCTGAAGGCACCCGTCCCATGCTGCATTTTCTGCCCGCGGCCCTGCGCGGCCTGATTGGCGCAAGCCTGCTGGCCCTGAACACCCTGTTCTGGTGCTGGCCGCTGTTTTTCCTCGCGCTGCTCAAACTGCTGCTGCCGGTTCCGGCATTACAGCGCCGGGTGCGCGATCTCATGCATGCGATCGCCGAGGCGTGGGTTTCCACCAATAAGTGCTGGATGGATCTGGTTTCCCAGACCCGCTGGCACATCGAAGGGATCGAGCGCTTCGACAAACAGCACACCTACCTGGTGACGAGCAACCACCAGAGCTGGGTCGACATACTGGTGCTGCAATACCAACTCAACCGGCGCATGCCGCTGCTCAAGTTCTTCCTCAAGCAGGAACTGATCTGGGTGCCGGTCATCGGCCTGTGCTGGTGGGCGCTGGAATTCCCCTTCATGAAGCGCTTCAGCAAGGAATACCTGGCCAGGCACCCGGAGAAGCGCGGCGAGGACCTGGCGACCACCCGCAAGGCCTGCGAGCGCTACAAGAGCAACCCGGTATCGGTCTTCAACTTCCTCGAGGGCACGCGCTTCACCCCGGCCAAGCATGCCGCGCAGGGTTCGCCATTTCGTTACCTGCTCAAACCCAAGGCCGGCGGCATCGCGTTCGTGCTCGACGCCATGGGCGAACAGTTGCACAGCCTGGTCAACGTCACCATCCATTATCCGCAGGGCAATCCGGGCTTCTGGCAACTGCTCAGCGGCGAAATCAGCGACGTGGTGGTCAACTTCAACGAATTGCCGATCCCGCCGCAGTTCATCGGCCGCAACTATGATCAGGACGAAGCCTATCGCCTCAGTTTTCAACAATGGGTCAACCAGCTGTGGCAAGACAAGGACGCCGAACTGGCGCGCCTGCACCAACAATATGAGCCGTCACCACGATACTGAGAACGCATGAAAAAACGCCCGTTTACGGCGACCGCCTGGCGACGGCGTGCACTTTTTGCACAACTTTTCGCGAACAACAAAAAAGGCCTCCTGTAACAGGAGGCCTTCTCTAATACCGCGACTCGTTACTGCAGCGGACGCAGGTTGATCTCGACCCGACGATTCTGCGCACGGCCGGCTTCGCTGGCGTTGCTGGCGATAGGCTGGTTCGGCCCGGCACCGTAGGAGGAAATCCGCGCCGCCGGTACGCCATTGGCGGACAGGTAGGAGGCAACGCTCTGCGCGCGGCGATTCGACAGGTTCTGGTTCAGCTCCAGCGAACCGGTGCTGTCGGTGTGGCCGACGATGTCAATGCCGTTCTTGTCGAACTCCTTGAATACCGTGACCAGGGAATTGAGGGTCGGGTAGAAGCCGCTGGAAATATCCGACGAGTTGCTGGCGAAGGTGATATTGCCCGGCATGATCAACTTCAGCTCATCGCCATTGCGCTGCACCTGCACGCCCGTGCCTTGCAGGGTCTGGCGCAGCTTGGCTTCCTGGGTGTCGGCGTAGTAGCCATAACCACCACCTGCCGCACCGCCCACTGCCGCGCCAATCAATGCGCCTTTGCCCCGGTCTTTGCTGCTCGAAGTGGCCGCCCCGATCACGGCGCCGGTCACAGCACCAATACCGCCGTAGATCCCGGCTTTACCGGCTTCACGTTCGCCGGTATAGGGGTTGGTGGTACAGCCAGCCAGGAGGGTAATGCCAGCTGCTGCAAATGCCAGATTGCGCCATTTAGTCATGGTTATTCCTTTATTTTTTCGTGTTGAGACAGATCTTCATCCGGGTGTTAGAACCTGGATTGGACCTTAAGTTCCGCTCCAGCTTAACAAGTTCCACCACGATGCATTGCCCATCATGCCCGCACGAATGGGTTCTCGCGCATTTCATCGCCCAGGCGGGTCTGCGGCCCGTGCCCGGTAATCACCGTGGCGTCCTCGTCCAGGCTGTACAAACGCTGCTTGATCGAACGCTCGATAGTCGGGTAATCGCCACCCCACAAGTCGGTGCGACCGATACCACGCTTGAACAACGTATCGCCAGCGATCAGCAACTTTTCCTGGGGGAACCAGAAACTCATCGACCCCGGCGTATGCCCGGGCGTGTGCAGCGCCACCCCACAACCGCAGTCCAGCGCCTGATCGTCGACCAACCACTGATCCGGCGCGGGCACCGGCACATAGGCCACGCCGAACATGCGGCATTGCATCTCCAGGCCGTCCCAGAGGAACTGATCGTCCTTGTGCAGATGCAGAGTCGCGCCGGTCTGCTCTTTCATCTGCCCGGAAGCGAGGAAGTGATCCAGATGGGCATGGGTGTGAATGATGCTGACCACCTTGAGGCCATGAGCCTCCAGGCGCGCCATGATCAATTCGGGATTGCCACCCGGATCGACCACGATGGCCTTCTTGGTCACGGGGTCGCCGATGATCGTGCAATTGCACTGCAAAGGCCCGACGGGGAAGGTTTCGCGGATTAGCGCGGGTTTTGCGGGCTGCATAGAGGCTCCTGGGTGTTTGCCACAACTTCTGGCGCAATGTGGTTGACCATGGCAACGTTCAGCAAGAAAGCCCCATACCAGTGGCACGTCCAGATCAGGCATAAAGGGTGGCCCCAACAGCCCCGCATTTTCAATACCCAGACAACAGTACTTGATCGCAGATGCCTGGAGACTGGCCGACGGCTGCTAACGCGCCAGGTCAATCACTGACCACCAGCAAGCTATGCACCAGGGTTGCGCCAAACACTCAAAATCGGGCTGGCCGCGCCCTCCACAAGAGGACGGGACCGTAACTCCTTCTACGCTGACGCCCGCAGGCTGGTAGATGAGCTGGTGCGGACGGGAAGAGTTACCGGGCGCAATTTCAAGTGACGTTACGTTATTTCAGACGATATGGCATCTGCCCTGAGTCCGCCGTACTTTCAGGTGAACTACGCGCTTATCAATCGTGATGGCTACAGCCTGCTCTCGTGACCTAGACCTATCCCAAACCCAAAATCCGCAAAAAGGAGAAGAGGCAGGCCTGCCCAGTGACCGGCTGTAACCCCATCATTTTAAAAGGTTGACGATCCCCTCATGCCATCTGTCTCAACAACTAACCCTCACGACCGGCGTGGCTTGACCATCTGGTTGGAGGGGGAAAAAGCCGGCGCTAGCCGGTTTTTTTCGTTTCTGGAGTACGAGAAATGCTAGGCGCGCCTGAGCTAGTGCCTGTGCGTACACGCGCCCGCCAAACACCGACTTAGTGAAGCTGGCCCATTGGACTCGCCGGCATATCAACTCCAACGAGCTGGCTGCCTGCCAATTGCCCCGAGTCATCCAGGGCAAGCGCCCGACAACCAAACCTGAATCCTGGTACGGGCAACCGGAGCTGCTGCAGGAGATCCTGGAACTGGCGATCCCGGTACGAGGCAGCAAGGCGGCAGCGTTCAGATGGATGGAGCAGCCGAACCAGTACCTGGATGGCGAGCGCCCGATCGAGCTCGCCGAGACAGTCGAGGGCGCGAACCGCGTGCTGGAGTACATTCGGAACTGGATTGCGCAGCAGGCGCAACCGGGCGCACCGGATGAACAAGACATGCGGTAATCACTGGCTAGCTTACCCATGCGTTTCTTCAAGGCGCGACGGAAATTGAACGGATCTCTGAAGCCCTGCAGACAGACAATCGCACAGGCCCGGCAAAGCGCCAGGCCCAAGCACCGCATGAAGCTCAGGGCACTAGCCGGCCCGGTGTCACTCCACAACCGGCGCATCCTCGGCCACGCAGCGCACTGCCCGCTTGCGCCGGTCGACCAGCACGCCACTGAGGCCTTTCTGTTCCAGGTCGAACAGCACCACGATGCCGTCGACGCACTGCGCCACCTGGTTGGCCGGCTTGAGCGAGACCTTGTAGTCCTCGCCGGGAACGGTCTTGAGCATGGTGTAGTCGGAGAGCAGCAAGGCATCCTCCGGCTGGGCGATGTGCAGGTAGCCGTAGTAGCCGAGGGCGGCCACGGTGGCGCAGATGCTGGCGATGCCGGTGAGGATCAGGGGGATGGGGTTCAGTTCACTCATTACAGACTCTCGAGGTTGGACGTTTCGGCAAAAATCATGGCGATGTACCCATTATCTGTTGCATGACAGAAAACGTTTGTAGGAGCGGCCGGGCGGCGTTCCGTTTCATCCGCGAAAATCTTCGAAACACTGACAATGTTTCGCGGCTAAAGCCCCTCCCACGAGGTTGCGATCTGGCTCAACAGTTAACGGGTACATAGCAAAAATCATCGCCTGGCGCAGTAGAAGGCTGGCAAGCAAGCCACGCAGTGGCACTGACATAGCGACAGGCGGCGCAGCTTGCTACAAACGCGGGCGCTTGCCCAGCGTCGATCATTTACCGCCAGCGCGCACTTCCTCGCGCGCCTTGAAGGTCGCCTCGTAGACGCGTTCGGCCAGGCGCGAGAACGGCAGGCTCTGCACCCAGACCGTGCCGGTGCCCTTGAGGGTTGCCAGGACGATGCCTTCGCCGCCGAACAGCATGCTTTTCAGCCCGCCGGCCAGGGCGATGTCGTAATCGATACCGCTGGTGAAGGCCACCAGGCAACCGGTGTCGAGGCGCAGGGTCTGGTTGTTCAGCTCCTTGCGGATCACCGTGCCGCCGGCATGCACGAAAGCCAGGCCGTCGCCTTCGAGTTTTTGCAGGATGAAGCCCTCGCCACCGAAGAACCCGGCGCCCAGGCGCTTGTTGAAGCTGATACCGACTGCCGTACCCAAGGCGGCGCAGAGAAAGGCGTCCTTCTGGCAGATCAGGCTGCCGCCGTGCTCGGCCAGCGGGATCGGCACCACGGTGCCCGGATAAGGCGCGGCAAAGGCGACCCGCGCCTGGGTTTTGCCGGCGTTGGAGAAGTGCGTCATGAACAGCGACTCGCCGGTGAGCATGCGCTTGCCGGCACTCCACAACTTGCCCAGCACGCCGCTCGCCGCGCCATCGCCCATGCGCGTCTCGAAGCGCACGCCCTCGGTCATGTAATTCATCACCCCGGCTTCGGCGATCACCGTCTCGCCGGGATCGAGGATGATTTCCACACTCTGCGCCGAGGCGCCGAGGATTTCGTAGTCGAGTTGGTGGCTGGGCATGCGGAGCTCCTGGCGGTTCGAATGGGATGCTTCCCCGGATTGCATCCGGGCTACGAGAGCTGTGTAGGGTGGATCGGGGCGCGTAGCTGACGCCTTATTCATCCACCATCGTCGTTGGTGGATGGGTAAAGCGTCATCCACCCTACGATGCTGTAGGAGCGGATTTATCCGCGAAAATTTCGAATGCGCAAAAGCTTCGCGAATGAATTCGCTCCTACACAACGCGTCATAATCAATAAAATCAATGGTATACAGGCGTGCGCATGAACCTAGGATCTACGGTTCTATGCCTAGCCTGAAAGCCATCAAAGGATGTTGGAGTAGTCGGCTTCGATGCGGTCGAGACTCAGGTGATTGAGGAAGTTGGAGAAGCACATCCAGGCCGACAGGGCATTCAGGTCCTGGAACTGTTGCGGCAGGTACTTGGGCGGTTGCACCAGGCCTTCGTCCACCAGTTTGCGCAGGGTGCGCATGTCTTCCAGGGTGGTCTTGCCGCAGAACAACAAGGGGATCTGCTCCAGCTTGCCTTTGCGCACGGCCAGCTGGATGTAGTTGTAGATCATGATGAAGCCCTTGAGGTAGGACAGATCCTTGGTGAACGGCAGGCCTTGCGGCAGCGAGCCACGGAACACCCGGCTGGCATTGCTGTAACCCTCTTCCAGGCCATAGCCCTGCTCACGGAAGAACTCGAACACCTGGAGAAAATCCGCGCCCTCCTCGGCCATGTGGATGGCGCGAGTGCGGTTGGTGAGTTTGCGCAGGCGGGTCGGGTAGGAGGCGAAGGTGATGACCTCCATCAGAATCGCCAGGCCTTCCTGGGTCACGGTGGAGGATGGCGGCCCCTTGGACAGGAAGGTGCAGATCGGCTGGTTCAAGCCATTCAGGGTGGTACCGACATGCACCAGCCCCTCATGCACTTCCAGCGCCCGCACGTCACGTTCGTTGAACATGGCATCGCTGCGAATCTTGATGTAGTCGGCACCGGCGGCGGCATCGGCGAGAATGCCGTCGGACTCGAATACCCGGATGGTGCTCTCCGCTTCGCCGAATACCTTGTTCAGGCGGCTCTGTAGCAGGTTGACCGCGGTCTTGGCATCGAGGGTTTTCGCTTCGTCCTTGAGGTCGCCGCGCTCGGCGATGTTGTTCAGGTAGTCGGACAGCATCAGGCCCAGGTCGGCCAGGGTCGGGTCGCCGGCGTGGAAGGCATCGGAGGCGGCGCCGTAGAGATCCTGGGAGATCAGGCCGAAATCGGTGGTGCCGCGCGCTTCGAGCATGCGGATGACCATGCGGTATTCGCGGCACATGCGCCGCATGATCTGCCCGACCGGGTTGAACTGACCGAGCTGGCGGGTGACATCGCGTTCGATGTTCTGAAACTCGAGCTTTTTCGCGCTGGAGTCGAAGCCCAGCGGCCGGCTCAGGTAGTAAGCCTGATCGACAGCGGGCAGCGCCTTGCCCTTGGCCTTGAGAAAGCCCTCGCGAATGCTGTCGTCCCACTTCACCGCGTCCAGGATGCGGATCGGCGTCTGCGCCTCGACGATCCGCTCGGATAACGCCCGCACGATCAGTTGATAGTCGTCCAACCCGCTGTGACTGTTCATCGATCCCTCATGGTTTCTGACATTGACTGGGAGGCGGTGGAAAAAACCCCACCGACTGCGACTGCTTTAACACCGGTAGTTCGTTCGGCGCGCAGGGCAGCCGGGGCGCCGTCCGTTCGGAGCGCAGCGACAACCCGCCAGCTTTATGCCGCGCCGCTGAACCATGATGCACTGCCTGCGGCGAGTGACACCCTAGGGATCGGCAAAAACGCCGGCTGCGGCGTTGCGCTCGATATTTGCACAACCCCTGACTACGGACCGGCGCGCTGATAGCGCGCGACTTCGATAAATACATCCGAATTGGCCTGGTCGTCGAGGTAGGCGAATACTGCGTCCAGCGGGCTGGAAATCAAAACGCCCTCTCCCTCCTGCGTATCGACGGGCTTGCCTTGCAATGTGCCCG
>JAUYKV010000001.1 GCA_030699825.1 Pseudomonas sp.
GATCGCACCCGGCACCAGCACGTAGTGGAAGTGCGCCACCACGAAGTAGGTGTCGTGGTACTGGAAGTCCGCCGGGGCGATGGCCAGCATCAGGCCGGAGAAGCCGCCGATGGTGAACAGGATGACGAAAGCCACCGAGAACAGCATCGGCGTCTCGAAGGTCATCGAGCCCTGCCACATGGTGCTGGCCCAGTTGAACACCTTCACCCCGGTCGGCACCGCGATCAGCATGGTGGCGTACATGAAGAACAGCTCGCCGGTCAGCGGGATGCCGACGGTAAACATGTGGTGCGCCCAGACGATGAACGACAGGAAGGCGATTGAGGCGGTGGCGTAGACCATCGAGGTGTAGCCGAACAGCGGCTTGCGCGCGAAGGCCGGGATGATCGCACTGACCGCGCCGAAGGCCGGCAGGATCATGATGTACACCTCGGGGTGACCGAAGAACCAGAACACATGCTGGAACAGCACCGGATCGCCACCGCCGGCGGCACTGAAGAAGCTGGTACCGAAGTGGATATCCATCAGCATCATGGTCACCACTCCGGCCAGCACCGGCATCACCGCGATCAGCAGGAAGGCGGTGATCAGCCAGGTCCAGACGAACAGCGGCATCTTCATCAGGGTCATGCCGGGGGCGCGCAGGTTGAGGATGGTGGCGACCACGTTGATCGCGCCCATGATCGAACTGATGCCCATCAGGTGTACGGCGAAGATGAAGAAGGTCACCGATTCGGGCGCGTAGGTGGTCGACAGCGGCGCGTAGAAGGTCCAGCCGAAGTTCGGCCCGCCACCCTCCATGAACAGGGTGCTGACCAGCATGCTGAACGCCGCCGGCAACAGCCAGAAGCTGAAGTTGTTCATCCGCGGCAGGGCCATGTCCGGCGCACCGATCATCAGCGGGATCATCCAGTTGACCAGGCCGACGAAGGCCGGCATCACCGCGCCGAAGACCATGATCAGGCCGTGCATGGTGGTCATCTGGTTGAAGAACTCCGGCTGCACGATCTGCAGGCCCGGCTGGAACAGCTCGGCGCGAATCACCATGGCCATCGAGCCGCCGAGCAGGAAGGCTGCGAAGCTGAACCACAGGTACATGGTGCCGATGTCTTTGTGGTTGGTGGTCAGTACCCAGCGCATCAGGCCCTTGGCCGGGCCATGGTGGTGGTCAGTATGACCGTGGTCGATCACTGCACTCATGTCCTTACTCCTGAGCCTGTTTGAACGCGAGAACGTCTTGTGGTGTGACCATGTCACCCACCTTGTTGCCCCAGGCGTTGCGTTCATAGGTGATGATCGCGGCAATGTCGACTTCCGACAGTTGCTTGCCGAAGGCGGCCATGGCGGTACCCGGTTTGCCGTTGACCACGATGCCGATATGGCCTGCGGCCGGGCCGGTGGCGATGGCGGAGCCCTTGAGCGCCGGGAACATCGGTGGCAAGCCTTCACCCGTCGGCTGGTGACAGGCGGCGCAGGCGGTGTTGTAGGCCTTCTCGCCACGCGCCATCAGCTCATCCAGGGTCCATTCCTTGCTGGTCAGTTCCTTCTCGGTGGCCGCGAGCTGTTTGCGCTCGGCCAGCCAGGTGGCGAAATCTGCTTTCGACTTGGCCTCGACCACCACCGGCATGAAGCCGTGATCCTTGCCGCACAGCTCGGTGCACTGGCCGCGGTAGATGCCGGGTTCGTCGATACGGGTCCAGGATTCGTTGATGAAGCCGGGAATGGCATCCTTCTTCACCGCCAGGGCTGGCACCCACCAGGAGTGGATCACATCGGCGGCGGTGATGAGGAAACGCACCTTGGTGCCAACCGGCACCACCAGCGGCTCATCGACCTCCAGCAGGTAATGCTCGCCCTTGACGGCGCGGTTGTTGATCTGGTTTTGCGGCGTGGTCAGGTTGCTGAAGAACTCGACGTCCTGGCCCAGGTATTTGTAGTGCCACTTCCACTGGTAACCGGTGATCTGGATATCCAGTTCGGATTCCGAGTTGTCGTAGATTTCGATCAGGGTCTTGGTCGCCGGAATGGCCATCAGCACCAGAATCACCAGCGGCACCACGGTCCAGAGGATCTCCACCGTGGTGCTTTCGTGAAAGTGCGCAGGCTGATGCCCGGTTGAGCGGCGGTGGACCAGCATCGACCAGAACATCGCACCGAACACCACCACGCCGATCACGACGCAGATCCAGAAGATGGTCATGTGCAGGTCGAACACCGAGCGACTGACCTCAGTAGCTCCGGGCGCCATGTTGACCGTCCAGCCGGCGTGCGCCGAGCCGAATGCCAAGCACAGCAGGAGACTCATCCAAACGCGTGGATGTCGCATCATTGCGGGTACCCCTTATCGTTCTTGTTATCCCGCCGGCTGAGCATGCAGCAAAAGGATCGAACGCCATGACAACTGGCGACAACTGTCGAAACCTCTGCGCGCCGAAGCCCTTCCGGTGTTATCAGGTACTGCCTTTCGCAGTTCGAGTATAGACAGCGACCTCAACCTGGCAACGTCAAAACAACAATCGCCAACGCCGCGCAGACCTTGCGCTAAACACCGCGGTGGACGTGAGCCGACTAGAATCAGGGGGAGTGGCTTATAGCGCGCGCGTATAAGTATGAAAAAATTATGACAATCGCGTCTGAGCAGTCACCTCCAGTCAACTAAGGTTCACCTCCATGTCCTCATTTCAGGAGTAGTCATGAATACCCTCGCATTACGCGAACTGATCCAGCACGCTCACCAGCACGAAGCCGGCAGCAAGCAACTCTCTGCGCAACTGGGCACGCAGCTGGAACGCCTGCACCCCTCCATCCGTCTGCCCGACACCGACTCCCTGGGGGTGCTCACGCGCTTTGTCAGCGCCTATATCGATCAGGTCCCCGATGTACTGGAAGCGGCCAATGAGGTCGCCCGCGAAGCCGGAATAGAAGAACAGATCAAGCCGGTGCTGAAAATTGCCGAGCAATTCTTTCTCCAGCCGCCCGCGCTGATGGCCGGACATGACGGCCTCGACGGCCTGCTCGACGAAGCCTACCTGGCCCATCGCCTGGTCGAAGAGGTCAACGACCGCTACATCAAGCATCTTGGTCGACCGCTGATTCCCCTGGACACCACGGTTGCCAACCTGATCGCCCACCAGCTGATCGGCGAGTCCTTCGCCAATCAGCTGGACGAAGCCGTGCATCACGCGATGGATGGCATGCTCGACGAGGCCAGCTTTGACCAGGCCTCGGTGCACGCCTATCGCGAACGCTTGAGCGACCCGCACACCGAAGCCGCCTGGAAACGCTGGCCCTGCCTGTCAGGCCAACTGGGGGTAGAGCTGCAGCTGGATGAGTCGCGCGCGGCGGGCTGAGCAAGGTTGCCCGCGGTATGCGCAGACCCTATCTCCGCGGGAGGGCCGCGCTGTCGCGCAGCAAACTGGGCTACTCAAGGATCAAGACCGTAGATGGGTGGGGCCGCCTAGGTTAGGCGCCCACAAATTGACCTGCTGTCTGCAGAACAAAGGCGCCGTAACCCATCATCGATAGTCATCCTGCCAGCGGCTACAGGCATAAACCGCCCGATGGGTATCGCTGCGCTCAGCCTGCGCGGCCCGCCGTGAGCCGTGAGCCGGCTCCTGCACGGCCCCTGTTTTAATTTAATTTTTATATATAAAACAGCGGGTTACTCTTGGCTTGATAAGCGCGCACCTCGGCGCTTTTCATCACGCGACCGTTCTGCTGCTCTAGCTTATCCATAGGGCCGACCTCGGAAATCTGCGGGCCTGCATGCTCCTGGCTCGGAAATGACCCGCGCCAGCGATTACGCACCTTTACTGGGCGCTCGATGCGCCCGTTGCTCACCGCGAACCCGGTCAATGGCCGCCTGGCGGGTCGCCTGTTCGATCAGCAATAATTCAGCAATTCGCGTTCCAGTTGCGTTACCAAGCCCACGGTTAGCTGCGGACATCTGCAGGGGGCCGCAATAATCTGCTGGTTCATAACACTCCCCGTGTATTCACAGCAGGCTCAGCTGCGCCCCCGGCGGGCAGAATTGCGAGCAGTCCAGGCCCTGGGTATCACGGCGGTCCAGGCCGAGCTTGCGGCTGGCCAGGCGAAAGCGCTGGGCCAGCAACTCGGCGAACGGGCCTTCGCCACGCATGCGCGTGCCGAAGCGGCTGTCATAGTTCTTGCCGCCACGCGACTGGCGGATCAGGCTCATGACATGCACGGCACGCTCGGGAAAGTGCGCCTGCAGCCACTCCTCGAACAGCTCGGCAATCTCCAGCGGCAGGCGCAGCAGCACATAGCCGGCCGAGCGCGCACCGGCATCGCGGGCGGCCTCGAGCAGGTGTTCCAGCTCCATGTCGTTGATCATCGGAATTATCGGCGCGCAGATCACACTGACCGGCACCCCGGCCTCGTGCAGCGTACGCATGGCGCGCAAGCGTGCCCCCGGCGAGGCGGCGCGCGGCTCCATGATGCGTTTCAGTTCGTCATCCAGGGTGGTCAGGCTGAAGGCCACGCTGACCAGGCGCTGACTGGCCAGCTCACTGAGCAGATCGAGGTCGCGCAGGATCAGCGAACCCTTGGTGATGAGGTGCACGGGATGTTTGTAGCGCAGGAGAATTTCCAGGGCCTGGCGGGTCAGGCGCTGCTCGCGCTCGATCGGCTGATAGGCATCGGTATTGATGCCCAGGGCGATCGGCTGCGGCACATAGCCGGGCTTCTGCAGCTCTTCCTCGAGACGGCTGGCCAGGTTGGTCTTGGCAATCAGCCGGGTTTCGAAGTCGATGCCCGGCGACATGTCCCAATAGGCATGGCTGGGCCGGGCGAAGCAGTAGATGCAGCCGTGCTCACAGCCCCGATAGGGGTTCAGCGAACGGTCGAAACCGACATCCGGCGAGTTGTTGCGGGTGATCACCGTCTTCGCCAGTTCGCTGCGCACCTCGGTAGCGCGCGACGGCGGCGTCTCGTCCTGAAACCAGCCGTCGTCCTCGGCCACCGAACGGGTCGGGGCGAAACGGTTGTGCGGGTTGCTGGCGGTACCGCGACCGCGGGTTGGCAGGGAAACGGACATGGGGCGACTCCGACAAAATACTGTATATAAATACAGTTAATTTGCCCTGCCACCAAGTACCAGCCGTCGCCCTGCCGGCTGCCCCGCCTCGCCGCAACGCGAGAGGCTGACGATTCTGGAATTGGCGAAGATCGACAGGTAGAACTCGACCGCCTGTTCGGCCTG
The DNA here is from genome assembly GCA_030699825.1 of Pseudomonas sp. Classification (GTDB taxonomy): domain Bacteria; phylum Pseudomonadota; class Gammaproteobacteria; order Pseudomonadales; family Pseudomonadaceae; genus Aquipseudomonas. The sequence continues at coordinate 5,222 of JAUYKV010000001.1, forward strand.
GTCGTCGAACCACAGGCAGGGGGTGATTCGTTGGATGGATGACATGGCAGCACTCCTGATCGAGTCGGGTCACGGGCGGAAATAGCCGTGACTGTCTGCTAGTCGTTTACCGGGGGGCCAAATCGACACCCACGAACCAGACCGTGGCCTGGAGCTCATCCAGGCATACGGCATACAGAGCTATTGATCGTTCCCACGCTCCAGCGGGGGCACGCAGCCCATGACGCTCCGCGTCACCCAAGATTCCGGCACCTGGCAAACCGCTCCCGGATTGCGCCGGGGCTTATCCGGGCTACGAGACCAAGATCCTGCGCGAGATTTACTCCGTCGGTTTCTTCAGCTTGGGATTGGGGAAGAACTGCACCGCCTGGACCTTGGGGTCGGCGGCCTTGGGCTTCAGGGCGCTGACGTTGACCCGGGTCGGCAACTCCCTGGGCACCGAGTTGCCGCGCGCATCCAGGGTGTCGGCGTAGCCGCAGGCCACGCATTCGCGGTGCGGCACGCCGTCTTCGTCCCACATCTGAATCCTGTCCATCTCGCTGCAGGCCGGGCACACGGCGCCGGCGATAAAACGACGCTTGCTGACATTCATCGGTACGTCGCTCATGCGGCCTCCTGGCTCAGGCCGAGATGGCGCAGCAGCGGGTCGATGCTCGGTTCACGGCCGCGGAAGTCGACGAACAGCTGCATCGGCTCCTGGGAACCGCCACGGGCGAGGATTGCCTCGCGGAAGGCGCGGCCGGTGTCGCTGTTGAACACACCTTCCTCCTCGAAGCGCGAGAAGGCATCGGCCGAGAGCACTTCGGCCCACTTGTAGCTGTAGTAACCGGCCGCGTAACCGCCGGAGAAGATGTGCGCGAAGCTGTTGGGGAAGCGGTTGTAGGCCGGTGGACGGAGCACCGAAACCTCGTCGCGGATGCCTTCGAGCACCTCGAGCACGCTGCGGCCGTCGCCGTGAGTGGCATGCAATTCGAAGTCGAACAGGGAGAATTCCAGCTGACGGACCATCATCAGCCCGGACTGGAAGTTCTTCGCCGCCAGCATCTTGTCCAGCAGGTTCTGCGGCAGCGGCTCGCCGCTCTGGTAGTGGCCGGAGATCAGCGCCAGGCCTTGCGGCTCCCAGCACCAGTTCTCCATAAACTGGCTAGGTAATTCAACGGCGTCCCAGGCCACGCCGTTGATCCCCGACGCGCCGGCATGCTCGACCCGGGTCAGCAGGTGGTGCAGACCGTGGCCGAACTCGTGGAACAGGGTGGTGACCTCGTCGTGGGTCAGCAGCGCCGGCTTGTCGCCCACCGCCGGGGTGAAATTGCACACCAGGTTGGCCACCGGGCTGATCAGGCGGCCATCGGCAGCGCGGCGCTTGTCGCGGGCGCCGTCCATCCAGGCGCCGCCGCGCTTGTTGGCGCGGGCGTAGAGGTCGAAGAAGAAGCGCCCGACATGCGCTCCCTGCTCACTAATCTGAAACAAGCGCACATCCGGGTGCCAGCTATCAAAACCACTTAGCTCTTCAATCTGGATGCCGTAGAGCTTCTCGACGATGGCGAACAGGCCACTGAGCACCTTGTCGATGGGGAAATAGGCGCGGAGGATTTCCTGGGAAATGCTGTAGCGCTGCTCGCGCAGCTTCTCGCTGTAGTAGCCGACATCCCAGCTCTGCAGCTCGCGGCAGCCTTGCTCGGCCGCGAAGGCCTGCAGCTCGGCCAGGTCCTGGGCGGCGAAGGGCTTGCTGCGCAGCGCCAGGTCACGCAAAAAATGCAGCACCTGGTCGGTGGACTCGGCCATCTTGCTCGCCAGGCTCAGCTCGGCGTAGTTGGCGAAACCCAGCAGCCTGGCCAGCTCCAGACGCAGGCCGAGGATTTCCAACATCACCGGGCCGTTGTCGTGCTGGCCGGCGTTCGGTCCCTGATCGGAGGCGCGGGTGCAGTAGGCGGCGTAGACCTCCTCGCGCAGGGCGCGGTCGTCGGCGTAGGTCATCACCGCGAAGTAGCTGGGGAACTCCAGGCTGATCAGCCAGCCGTCCAGGCCCTTGGCCTCGGCCGCCTGGCGCATCTGCGCCTTGGCCGAATCGGTCAGGCCGGCCAGCGCCGCCTCCTCGCCGACCTGCTTGCTCCAGGCCTGGGTGGCATCCAGCAGTTGATTGGAGAAACGGCTACCCAGTTCGGAGAGCTTGCTCTGAATGGCGCCGAAACGCTGTTTCTCGGCTTCCGCCAGGTCGATGCCGGACAGGTGGAAGTCACGCAGTGTGTGCTTGAGGATGGTCTGCTGGGCAACGTCGAAACCGGCCGCCTCGGGGCTCGCGGCCAGGGCGTGATAGGCCTCGTACAGCTCGCGGTTATGGCCCAGCTCGGTCGAGTACTCGGACAGCTTGGGCAGGCAGGCCTCGTAGACCGCGCGCAGCTCGGCGTTGTTGCACACCGCATTGAGATGGCTGACCGGACTCCAGGCGCGATTCAGGCGCTCGTTCAGTTCGTCGAGCGTCAGCACCAGCCCATTCCAGCTCGGTGTGCCAGACTGTTGCTTGAGCAGTTCGGCAATGGCGGCGCGATTCTCGGCAAGCAGCCTATCCACCGCCGGCTCAACATGCTCCGGGCGGATGACGGAATAGGGTGGCAGGTCGAAGGCTTGCAGTAACGGGTTGTTGGCGGTCACGATTGGGCACCTGTAACGAAATGGGTTTGAAGCCATGCACCTGCCCTGGGCAGGCTGGACTCGGCACATATGCCCGTCATCATAATTACAATCTCGACTCACCGCAGCCCAAGAGGTTTCTATCGTGGCGATACGTACTTACCAACAGTTCACCCCGCAGCTCGGCGAGCGGGCCTTCGTCGATGTATCGGCCGTGGTTATGGGCGACGTGGAAATCGGCGCCGACAGCTCAATCTGGCCGCTGGTGGTGATCCGCGGCGACATGCACAGCATCCGCATCGGCAACCGCACCAGCATCCAGGATGGCAGCGTGCTGCACATCACCCACGCAGGGCCATTCAACCCGCGCGGCTACCCGCTGAATATCGGCGACGACGTAACCATCGGCCACAACGTCACCCTGCACGGCTGCAACATCGCCGACCGGGTGCTGATCGGCATGGGCAGCATCATCATGGATGGCGTGGTGATCGACGAGGAAGTGGTGCTCGGCGCCGGCAGCCTGGTCACCCCCGGCAGCCACCTGGAAAGCGGCTACCTGTACGTCGGCAGCCCAGCGAAAAAAACCCGCGAACTGACCGAAAAGGAACGTAGCTACTTCCGCTACAGCGCCGACAACTACGTACGCCTGAAGGATCAGCACCTGATGGAAGGCTATGCCAGCTGATGGGCCGCAGCGGCAGACGCTGCAGCACTGAAGACATCCCCCAGGGTCTCGACGCGCAACGAGCGCCGGAGTCGATCCAGAGCAGCCATTGGTAAATGGCGAAAAACTCAAAGTCGCGGCCTATTAATCGCAGGGCAATCAGAGACTATCTTTTCACCCCTATCCCGAGGGTTACTCAATCAAAGATCGCTTTCCTCCACCACCCGCACCATCGCCGCCTCCAGCGCATAGGCTGCATCCGCCAGCTCGTTGCTGACCTGCTCCACCTGCAGGGTGCCGCTGACCCAGAGCGGGGCGTAGATGTCTTCCAGCTCGATGCCTTTCGGGTAGCGCACCAGCACCAGTTGGTTGGGCGGCGGTGGCGGGACGTGGATGCAGGCGCCGGGATAGGGGACGAGGAAAAACAGGGTGCTGCGGCCCTGGGCGTCGGTTTCCAGGGGGACGGGGTAGCCGCCCAGGCGGATGGCTTTGCCGTCGAGGGCGGCCACGGTCTTGGCCGAGGACATCACCGCCGGCAGGTTCTTGTCCTGCTGTCGAAGGCCGCCGGGGTTGTAGAACGCGCCGTCCTGCTCGGGGCTGTTGTGGCTGATTTCCGGCATGGCTTCGAGGGCCTGGCGGTCCTCTTCCGGCATCAGCTCGAGCCAGTCGGTTTCCGCCAGCTCGGCGCGGGCCAGGCTGCTCAGGAGCAGGAGGGACAACAGCAAGTGACGCATGGGCAGACTCACAGGTGGCTAGAAAGCGAAGGGCCACTCAACCCTTCTTGATTGCGCCATAGAGTACCAGCAGGACCACCGCGCCGATCACCGCGCCGATGAAACCGGCGCCCTGCCCCGCCTGGTAGATACCCAGCGCCTGACCGCCGTAGGTCGCGGCGATGGCGCCGCCGATGCCGATCAGGATGGTCATGATCCAGCCCATGCTGTCGTCGCCCGGCTTGAGGAAGCGTGCAATCAGGCCAACGATCAGGCCGATAAAGATGGTGCCGATAATGCCCATGACAGGTTCTCCGAATGGGTGAGTGCGCCAGGGCCGAAAAACCGAGGCATTGGACTATCGGATAGAGGGAAACCGCGGAGGTTCCATCGCAAGTCGCTGGCGCCGGGTAGGGCTGAGAGCTTGTGAAAAAACTCTCGCCTACTGCGACCGCTTCAAACATCGGTAGTCCACCAGGGCGTAGGGCGGCCGGGGCGCCGTCCGTTCGGAGCGCAGCGACAACCCGCCAGCTTTATGCCGCGCCGCTGAACCATGGTGCACTGCCTGCGGCGAGTGACACCCTACGGATCAGCAAAAACGCCGGCGGCGGCGTTGCGCTCGATATTTTCACAACCTCTGACCTCAGGCCTTGCCGATCAGCGCCTCGACAGCGGCGATCTGCCGTTCCAGGGTGGCGCGATCCGCGCAGCGCAGGGTGGCGTGGCCGACCTTGCGCCCGGCCTTGAAGGCCTTGCCGTAGTGATGCAGGTGGCAGTCGTCGATGGCGATGACCTCGGCCACCGGCGGTACTTCGCCGATGAAGTTGAGCATGGCGCTCTCGCCGACCTTGGCGGTCGAGCCCAGCGGCAGGCCGGCGACGGCGCGCAGGTGGTTCTCGAACTGGCTGCACTCGCTGCCTTCGATGGTCCAGTGCCCGGAGTTGTGCACGCGCGGGGCGATTTCGTTGGCCTTGAGACCGCCGTCGACCTCGAAGAACTCGAAAGCCATGACGCCGACGTAGTTGAGCTTCTCCAGCACGCGGCCGACGTAGTCTTCGGCCAGAGCCTGCAGCGGGTGGTCGCTGCTGGCGATGGACAGGGCGAGGATGCCGCTGTCGTGGCGGTTGTGCACCAGCGGGTAGAAGCGCGTCTCGCCATCGCGGCCGCGCACGGCGACCAGCGAAACTTCACCGGTGAAAGGCACGAAGCCTTCGAGGATGCACGGCACGCTACCCAGTTCGGCGAAGGCGCCGCTCACGTCTTGCGCCTGGCGCAAGACCTTCTGGCCCTTGCCGTCGTAGCCCAGGGTGCGGGTCTTCATCACTGCCGGCAGGCCGATGGAGGCGACAGCGGCATCGAGGTCGGCTTGCGAGTGGATATCGGCGAACTCGGGGGTGGGGATGTCGAGCTCCTTGAACATCGACTTCTCGAACCAGCGGTCGCGGGCGATGCGCAGGGATTCGGCGCAGGGGTAAACCGGCACGAACTGGGAGAGGAAGGCCACGGTCTCGGCCGGGACGCTCTCGAACTCGAAGGTCACCAGATCGACCTCATCGGCCAGTTGGCGCAGGTGATCCTGATCGCCGTAATCGGCGCGGATATGCTCGCCGAGAGCCTGGGCGCACGCATCCGGCGCCGGGTCGAGGAAGGCGAAGTTCATCCCCAGCGGAGTGCCCGCCAGAGCCAGCATGCGACCCAGTTGGCCGCCACCGATTACACCGATTTTCATGCGTCTACCTCTTTAAATGCCGCACGCGCCCCTGTGGGAGCGGGCTTGCCCGCGAAGCTTTTACTGGCCAACGACTGCGACCCACCATTAGCAGGCCGTTGAAAAACTACCTGCGTTGGCAATACTGCGTTAAAAACAGGCTCGGAATGCTCATTTACAGCTCGTAAACTCCGCTTCCTCGCCTGTTTTCGCCTTGTCTTGCCTGCCTCGCCTACGTTTTTCAAAGGCCTGCTAGGCCTGACGCGGGTCCGGATTATCCAGCACGGTATCGGTCTGCTCTTGGCGGAACTGCTTGAGCGCCGCGTGGAACTGCGGGTGCTGGTGACCGAGGATGCTCGCCGCCAGCAAGGCCGCGTTGATCGCTCCGGCCTTGCCGATGGCCAGGGTGGCGACCGGAATGCCGGCCGGCATCTGCACGATCGACAGCAGCGAATCGACGCCCGAGAGCATCGACGACTGCACCGGGACACCGAGTACCGGCAGGTGGGTCTTGGCCGCACACATGCCTGGCAGGTGCGCCGCGCCACCGGCACCGGCGATGATTACCTGGATGCCACGGCTGTCGGCCTGTTCGGCGTACTGGAACAGCAGGTCCGGGGTGCGGTGGGCGGAAACCACCTTGACCTCATGGGGAATGCCCAGCTTTTCCAGCATATCGGCGGTGTGGCTAAGGGTGGACCAATCGGACTTGGAGCCCATGATCACGCCAACCAGTGCGCTCATCGTCGTGCCTCTTCTATCGGGCGCCTCGCGGCGCAGCAAAAGTGTGCGTCGCTGTGGCGGCGCGTCAAAAACCAACAAGCCACGCGGGATGACCGGCGTGGCTTGTGTGCGAAAAAGGCCGCGCAGTATACCGTAAAGCCAGGCTTGGCGAGCAGCCACTACTACCGTTTGTCCAGAGTTACCCGACACACGCCAAAACATTGCCCTGAAACAACACCGGCAATCCACATCGGCGCACAGTCCTTGTCTCTTTATATCGAGCGAGGATCGCACACCATGAACCAAACCATGAAAGCCGCCGTCGTCCATGCCTTTGGCCAGCCGCTGCGTATCGAGGAGGTCAAGGTGCCGCTGCCCGGCCCCGGGCAGATTCTAGTGAAGATCGAAGCCTGTGGCGTCTGCCATACCGACCTGCACGCCGCCGAAGGCGACTGGCCGGTGAAGCCCAGCCTGCCGTTTATCCCCGGCCACGAGGGCGTCGGTTATGTCGCGGCGGTGGGTGCCGGCGTCAAGCGCGTCAAAGAAGGCGACCGGGTCGGCGTGCCCTGGCTGTATACCGCCTGCGGTTGCTGCGAGCACTGCCTGACCGGCTGGGAAACCCTCTGCGAGAGCCAGCAGAATACCGGGTACTCGGTGAACGGCAGCTACGCCGAATACGTGCTGGCCGATCCGAACTTCGTCGGAATCCTGCCGAAAAATGTCGAATTCGCAGAAATCGCACCGATTCTCTGCGCCGGCGTCACCGTCTACAAAGGCTTGAAGGTGACGGGCGCGCGACCGGGCCAATGGGTGGCGATTTCCGGCGTCGGCGGGCTCGGCCATGTCGCGGTGCAGTACGCCAAGGCCATGGGCCTGCACGTGGCGGCGATCGACGTCGACGACGCCAAGCTGGAGCTGGCACGCAAGCTCGGCGCCAGCCTGACGATCAACGCCCTGAAGGAGAACCCGGTCGAGGTGATCCAGCGCGATATCGGCGGTGCCCATGGCGTGCTGGTGACCGCGGTGTCCAACAGTGCCTTCGGCCAGGCCATCGGCATGGCCCGCCGCGGCGGCACAGTGGCATTGATCGGCCTGCCGCCAGGCGATTTCCCGACACCGATCTTCGACGTGGTACTCAAGGCCATCAGCATCACCGGCTCCATCGTCGGCACCCGTGCGGATCTGCAGGAGGCGCTGGACTTCGCCGCCGAAGGCCTGGTCAAGGCAACCATCCACAGCGACAAGCTGGACAACATCAACCAGGTGTTCGAACAGATGCGCGCGGGCAAGATCGAGGGGCGAGTGGTGATGCAGTTCTGAGAGGCCGTTCGATAGCTGCGGCATGCTTCTTGCGTTATTTCAGCGACCTGAAAATCGCGGATACCGTCGATGCTGCACGCCAATCTGACTACCCTGCATGTGGTCTCGCTGACGCTCGAGCTGTTCGCCGAGCAGCCCGATTCTATTGAAGCCTTGCTCGCCGGCAGCGGCATCCGGGCCGGCGACCTGGCCAGCGGCGACAGCCGCATCACCCGTACCCAGGAGTTGCAGGTATGCGCCAATGCCCTGGCCCTGCGCGCCGACCTCGGCCTGGAGCTGGGCCGGCGCCTGCATGTGTCGTCCTACGGCCTGCTTGGTTACGCCGCGCTGTCGAGTGCCACCTTTGGTGACGCCTGGCGTCTGCTGCTGCAGTATCCGGCGCTGCTCGGTACCTACTTCAAACTGGATCTGAGCGTCGAAGGCGAGCTGGCCTGGGTCAGCGCCAGCGAGTACCGGCATGTTCAGGCGCTCGAGCAGTTCAACGTGGAGATGTGTCTGGCATCGCTCAGGCTGATCGGCTGCGAACTGCTCGGCCAGCCACTGCCACTGACCGCGGCGCAGTTCAGCCATGCCCGACCGGCATACGCCGAGCGCTACGCCGCCAGCTTCGCCTGTCCGCCGCAGTTCGACGCCGCGCGCAATGCCTTCGCCTTCCCCGCCGAGTGGCTGCAGCGGCGCCTGCCACTGGCCGACCCGGTCACCCACCAGGAGATGCTCGCCCGCTGCCGCAAGCAGAACAGCGAGTTCACCACCCGCCAGGCCTGGTTGCAGCGCGTGCGCGCGGAGTTGGCCTGTCATCTGGCCGAGCCGCCGGGGCTGGAGGCGCTGGCGCAACAGATGCACTGCTCGCCGCGCTCCTTGCGCCGACACCTGCAGGAGCTGGGCACGCACTACCAGGAGCTGCTCGACGAGCTGCGCTTCGAACGGGCCAAGACCCTGCTCGGCCAGCAGGACTGGCCGATCTGCCGTATCGCCGAGGACCTCGGCTTCAGCGAAAGCGCCAGCTTCCGCCATGCCTTCCAACGTTGGAGCGGAGTGGCGCCCAGTCGTTTTCGCGCCTGACCCCGCACTGCACGGCGACTGGGATTTGTGGGAGGGGCTTTAGCCGCGATAACCGCGATCAAACAGCTCGCCGCTGAAGCGCCTCCCACGGGGGTACCGCGTCGGCCCGGAAACTTGGCCACTTCGATCCCCTATTGGCCATTACCAGCGTTTGCCCGACGGCCGGCGCGGCGAACAATGACTCCCACAACAAGACACCTGGGAGCCGCCCGCACATGCTGACCTACTACAGCGACGACCATCACCTGCACCACGGCAACTGCGAGTTGATCGATGGCCAACTGATGCCCTGCTTCGAGAAACCGCAACGCGCCGACCACATCCTCGCGCGGGTCAAGGAATGCCAGCTCGGCGAGGTGCGCGCGCCCAGCGACTTCGGCCGCGCACCGATCGAACGCATCCACAGCGCCGCCTACCTGGACTTCTTCCTGGGCGCCTGGCCACGCTGGCAGGCCCAGGGTGGCCAGGGCGACCTGCTGCCCTATACCTGGCCGGCGCGTACCCTGCGCCAGCAGTTGCCGGCAAGCCTGCACGGCCAGCTCGGCTACTACAGTTTCGACGCCGGCGCGCCGATCACCGCCGGCACCTGGCAGGCGGCTTACAGCGCGGCGCAAGTAGCGCTCAGCGCCCAGGCGGAAATAACCAGGGGCGCCCACAGCGCCTTTGCCCTGTGCCGGCCGCCGGGTCACCATGCCGCCGGCGAAGTGATGGGCGGCTACTGCTACCTGAACAACGCCGCCATCGCCGCCCAGGCCTTCCTCGATCAGGGCCGCCAGCGGGTGGCCATCCTCGACGTCGATTACCACCACGGCAACGGCACCCAGGACATCTTCTATCAGCGCAATGATGTGCTGTTCGCCTCGATCCATGGCGACCCGGCAGCGGAGTTTCCGTTCTTCCTCGGCTATGCCGATGAATGCGGCGCGGGTGCCGGCGAAGGCTGCAACGTTAATTATCCATTGCCGGCCGGCAGTGACTGGGCGAGCTGGAGCGCGGTGCTGGAGCAGGCCTGCCAGCGCATCGCCGACTACGGCGCCGAAGTGCTGGTGGTGTCGCTAGGCGTGGACACCTTCAAGGACGACCCGATCTCCCAGTTCAAGCTCGACAGCCCGGACTATCTGGCCATGGGCCGACGCATCGCCGCCCTCGGCCTGCCGACCCTGTTCGTAATGGAAGGTGGCTATGCAGTGGAGGCCATCGGCGTCAACGCGGTGAACGTGCTGGAAGGTTTCGAAGCGAACACCCCCTAGGTAACCGCCTGGTGAATGGATAAACCGCTGTGTTGCAAGAGCGACCGCGAGTTGTTGGGGGCTGCTTGAGCCGCGAAGATTTTCGCGGATAAATCCGCTCCCACAAGGCTGCAACTGGCTCAACATCTAACGGGTACATCGCCATGGATACAGCGTCATCCAGCCGACTGCCACAGCGACTCAAACTCAGAACAAGATTGGAGTGACCTCGATGAACAGACTCACCCAGCTATTCGGCTCGACCCTGCTCGCTGCCGCCTTCTGCGCCGCGAGCCTGCCGGCCGCGGTGGCCCAGACCGAGCAGCGCCAACTGCGCGTGTACAACTGGGCCGACTACATGCTGCCGTCGGTGCCCAAGGAATTTCAGCAGAGGTCCGGCATCCAGCTGACCTGGGACGTGTTCGACACCAACGAATCCCTGGAAGCCAAGCTGCTCACCGGCAACTCCGGCTATGACCTGGTGGTGCCGAGCAACACCTTCCTCGACACCCAGATCAAGGCCGGGGTGTTCCAGAAGCTGGACAAGAGCAAGCTGCCCAACTGGAAGCACCTGGACCCGACCCTGCTGCAGCTGATGACCGTCAACGACCCGGGCAACCAGTACGCCGTGCCCTACCTGTACGGCACCACCCTGATCGGCTTCAACCCGGAGAAGGTCAAGGCCGCCCTCGGCGCCGATGCCCCGGTGAACAGCTGGGACCTGATCTTCAAGGAAGAATATGTAAGCAAGCTGGCCCAGTGCGGCGTGACCATGCTCGACTCGCCCAACGAGATCCTGCCGATCGCCCTGCACTACCTGGGCCTGGACCCCAATAGCACCCGCCCGGCGGACTATGAGAAGGCCACCGAACTGATGCTGAAGATCCGCCCGCACGTGCGCTACTTCCACTCCGCCAAGTACATGACCGACATCGCCAACGGCGAGATCTGCGTGGCCATAGGCTATTCCGGCAGCTTCTACCAGTTCGCCAACCGCGCCAAGGAAGCCGGCAACGGCGTGGTGGTCGACTGGCGCCTGCCCAAGGAAGGCGCGCCGCTGTGGTACGACTCCTTCGCCATCCCGGCCAGCGCCAAGAACGTCGACGAGGCCCACGAGTTTCTCGACAACCTGCTGCGTCCCGAGGTGGTCGCACCGATCAGCGATTTCCTCGGCTACCCCAACCCGAACAAGGACGCAATGCCGCTGGTGGGCGCGGAGATCCGCGACAACCCCGACCTGACCCCGACCGCCGCGGCACAACAGACCCTCTACGTGCTGCAACCGCTGCCGCAGCGGATCGAGCGCCTGCGCACCCGGGCCTGGACCAGGATCAAATCCGGCACCTAAGGCAACGCCGAAGGCCTATTGCGTAACTCAACGCCCGACCTCGCCGCTTTCCAGCTTGCGCCACAACAGGCGCACCGAGGCCTTGCGCACCAGGGCGCAGCGGTGCAGGCGGATCTCCAGCGGCACTTGCCACTGTTCGTCGCCGCACACCGCCAGCTCGCCGCGGGCCAGTTCGGCGGTGACCGACAGGCGCGGTACCCAGGCCACGCCCATGCCCTGCAGGGCCATGCTTTTCAGGCTGTCGGCCATCGCCGTTTCGTACACCGTGGTCGAACGCAGCGCACGCTGGCGCAGCAGCAGATTGACCGAGCGGCCGAGAAAAGCGCCGGCGCTGTAGGCGAGCAACGGCACGCTGTGGCCGCTATCGAGGTCGAACAGCGGCTGGCCGTCCTCGCCCACCGCACACACCGGCAGCATCGAGGTCACGCCCAGGTGCAGCGAGGGAAAGATTTCCGGGTCCATCTGCAGCGCGGCATCCGGGTCGTAGTAGGCGAGGATCAGGTCGCAGCTGCCTTCGCGCAGCGAGTGCACTGCCTCGCCGACGTTGGTCGCCACCAGGCGGGTGCTCAGCGGCATGCCTTCACGGCGCAGGCGGGCGATCCATTCGGGGAAGAAGCCCAGGGTCAGCGAGTGCGCTGCGGCGATCTGCAACACCTCGCCCTGCTTGCCTTCGACGTTATGCAGGTGGCGCACCACTTCGCCCAGCTGCTCGACCATGCTGCGCGCGGTGACCAGAAACAGCTGGCCGGACTCGGTCAGCTCGACCGGCGTGCAGGCGCGATTGACCAGGGTCAGGCCAAGCATGTTTTCCAGGCTGCGGATCCGTCGGCTGAAGGCCGGCTGGGTAACGAAGCGCTTCTGCGCGGCCTGGGAGAAGCTGCGGGTGGCGGCCAGGGCGACGAAGTCTTCCAGCCATTTGGTTTCCAGGTTCATCTCGTCTCCACAAGGTCATGTCCGAGGCAAGGCACTGTGGGAGGCGCTTCAGCGGCGACGGTCGCGGCTGAAGCCCCTCCCACAGGTACGGTGTACGTCCGAACAACTTGGGACGTCACACCGACATTATGCCGATTATGCATACCCCAGCGCTTAACAGCATTGGCCTGTTTCCGGCCACAGCCCTTAGTCTACGGGACATCGCGGCGTTAGCCGTATTCCCTAGAGATATCACCCATCATGTCCGCTGCCGCATCCTTCCGCGTCGAAAAAGATTTGCTTGGCACCCTCGAAGTCCCTGCCGAAGCCTATTACGGCATCCAGACCCTGCGTGCCGTGAACAACTTTCGCCTGTCCGGCGTGCCGCTGGCGCACTACCCCAAGTTCGTCACCGCGCTGGCCATGGTCAAGCAGGCGGCCGCCGACGCCAACCGCGAACTGGGTCACCTCAGCGCAGCCAAGCACGCGGCGATCAGCGAAGCCTGCGCGCGGATCATCCGCGGCGATTTCCATGAAGAATTCGTGGTCGACATGATCCAGGGCGGCGCCGGCACCTCGACCAATATGAACGCCAACGAGGTGATCGCCAACATCGCCCTGGAGGCCATGGGTCATGCCAAGGGCGAATACCAGTACCTGCACCCGAACAACGACGTGAACATGGCGCAGTCGACCAACGACGCCTATCCGACCGCCATCCGCCTCGGCCTGCTGCTCGGTCACGACACCCTGCTGGCCAGCCTCGACAGCCTGATCCAGGCGTTCGCGGCCAAGGGCGAGGAATTCGCCCATGTATTGAAGATGGGCCGCACCCAGCTGCAGGACGCCGTACCGATGACCCTCGGTCAGGAATTCCGCGCCTTCTCCAACACCCTCGGCGAAGACCTGGCGCGCCTGAAGAGCCTGGCCCCGGAGCTGCTCACCGAAATCAACCTGGGCGGCACCGCGATCGGCACCGGGATCAACGCCGACCCGCGTTATCAGCAACTGGCGGTCGACCGCCTGGCGCTGATCAGCGGCCAGCCGCTGGTGCCGGCCGCCGACCTGATCGAAGCGACCTCGGACATGGGCGCCTTCGTGCTGTTCTCCGGCATGCTCAAGCGCACCGCGGTCAAGCTGTCGAAGATCTGCAACGACCTGCGCCTGCTGTCCAGCGGCCCACGCACCGGGATCAACGAGATCAACCTGCCGGCGCGCCAGCCGGGCAGCTCGATCATGCCCGGCAAGGTCAACCCGGTGATCCCGGAAGCGGTCAATCAGGTGGCCTTCGCCATCATCGGCAACGACCTGGCGCTGACCATTGCCGCCGAAGGCGGGCAGTTGCAACTGAACGTCATGGAGCCGCTGATCGCCTACAAGATCTTCGACTCGATCCGCCTGCTGCAACGCGCCATGGACATGCTGCGCGAGCACTGCATCGTCGAGATCAGCGCCAACGAAGCCCATTGCCGCGCGCTGATGGAAAACTCCATCGGCCTGATCACCGCGCTCAACCCCTATATCGGTTACGAAAACTCCACGCGCATCGCCAAGCTGGCGCTGCTCACCGGCCGCAGTGTGCTGGAGCTGGTGCGTGAAGAGAACCTGCTGGACGACGCCACCCTGGCCGATATCCTCAGCCCGGAAAACATGATCGCGCCGCGCCTGGTACCGCTCAAAGCCTGAATCCGCTACGACCCCGTCGCGCCTGAAACGGCGCTCGGTTCGCCGAGCGCCAGACCACCAGCCCAATATCATCAACCCAATAACAACTGTGGCGCCTGGGTGAAGAACCCCGAATTGTGCTGACCGCTCCGACCTGCTTCCCGTGGCAACGGACTTGCGACCCACAGTGATGCGGGAAGTGCAGCAAACCGTCGGCGACTCCATGGATGGAGGAGGCAGGAAAAACGCCTAGAGCGTTTCCGGGAACGGCTGCTGCGCCGCGACGGGCCTATCACGCATCCCGGCCATCGCGGCCAAGGCCCCTCCCACCAGAGCGACCCGGCGCACCCTGCGCGGGCCGACGGCTATTCGATCTCGAACAGACCATCACGAATATGCGCACCCGCCAGGCGCTGGCGGATGTCGGCATCGATCCGCGGATCGTCCGGGTCGTAGAGCATCACCTGGCGGAATGCATTGACCCGGTTGATCTCCGTGCCGAGGAACTCCCAGACCACCCGGGTGCAGGCCGGGGTGCGCCGGTCGCCGCTGGAGACCCCGGTCTTCAAGCCGTTGAGGCGGCTGATGCGACTCTTGAAGCTGGGGATCAGGATGGTCTGGCTCATTTCGTTGCCGGTCAACGACTCGTAGTCGATCAGGAACAGTCGGTCCTGCAGGTAGAAGGCCGCCCCCAGGTAGCGACAGCGTACCCAGTCCTCGGCCTTGGCGCTGGCGGCGCGCGACGGCTCCTGGCGCTCCTGGCGCTCGAACAGGTAGCTGCCGCGTTCCTCGCGCAGCTGCACCAGCGACTGCAGGATCTGCCCGGGCACCGACATGCAGTTGGCGTACTCGAAGTAGTAACCGCAGTAGCGCGACAAGCTGCTGGCGAACTCGCGCAGCGGCTGCAGCAACTCCAGCAGCGGATCGCCGCTGGCACGCTGCTCCAGGCCGCTGCCGCGCGCGCCGATCAGGCGGGCGAACTGCTCGCCCGGCAGGCTCAGCTCATAGGCCTCGACGCCGAAGAAATCGCAGATGCGCTTGAGGTTGTGCGCCGTCGGTCGGCTCTGGCCGCTGAGGTATTTATTGAACTGCGCGCGGTTGATCGCCAGCTTGCGGCAGACCTCGGCAATCGAGCGGTAGTGGCTGCAAAGCAGCTTGAGATTGGACCCCAGATATTCCGACATGCTGCTGTTCCTCTTGGCGCGAGCGACGCGATTGTAGCATCAACTCGCATCAGATCGCCGCCACCCGCGAAATTGCATGACAAGCGCGTCTGGCCAACCATTCCCGGGCCGCAAGCTGACGCTGAATTTTTCCCCAACAACAAGAGAGAGACCCTCCCGCCATGCTCGATATTCTCAACGACCTGATCTGGAGCAAGCTGCTGATCGTGATGCTGATCGGCCTCGGCCTGTACTTCACCATCGCCTCGCGCTTCGTCCAGTTTCGCTATTTCGGCAACATGTTCCGCATCTTCAGCGAAGCCTTTCAACACCATCCGGGCCAGCTCAGCTCGTTCCAGGCGCTGATGCTCAGCGTCGCCGGCCGCGTCGGCGCCGGCAACATCGCCGGGGTCTCGGTGGCCATCATGCTCGGCGGTCCGGGCGCGGTGTTCTGGATGTGGATGGTAGCCCTGGTCGGCATGGCCACCAGCTATTTCGAGTGCTCGCTGGCCCAGCTGTACAAGCGCCGCGAGGCCGATGGCAGCTACCGCGGCGGCCCGGCCTTCTACATCCAGCACGGTCTCGGCCAGCGCTGGTTGGGCATCGTCGTGTCGATCCTGCTGCTGGTGACCTTCGGCTTCGGCTTCAACGCCGTGCAGTCCTACACCGTGGCCAGCTCGATGCATGACACCTTCGGCCTGCCCACCTACATCAGCGGCATCGTCCTGATGGCGGTGATCGGCCTGATCATCTTCGGCGGCATCAAGCGCATCGCCAAGTTCGCCGAAGTGCTGGTGCCGGTGATGGCCTTCTCCTACATCGCCATGGCCCTGGTGGTGATCGGCCTGAACATCGAGGCCGTCCCGCAAACCCTGACGCTGATCGTCAAGAGCGCCTTCGGCCTGGAGCCGGCCTTCGCCGGCGGCATCGGCGCGGCCATCATCATGGGGGTCAAGCGTGGCCTGTTCTCCAACGAGGCGGGTCTGGGTAGCGCACCCAACGTCGCCGCCGTGGCCGAGGTCAAGCACCCGGTCGCCCAGGGCATCGTGCAATCGCTCAGCGTGTTCATCGACACCATCATCCTGTGCAGCTGCACCGCGCTGATCATCCTGCTCTCGGGCGTCTACCAGCCGGGCATGGAAGTCTCCGGGGTGATCCTGACCCAGACCGCCATGGCCAGCGTGGTCGGCGAGTGGGGCCGGGTGTTCATCAGCGTCGCCCTGCTGCTGTTCGTCTTCACCACCCTGATCTACAACTACTACCTCGGCGAGAACGCCCTGGGCTTCTTCAGCGAGAAGCGCTGGCTGGTCCAGGCCTACCGCGTGCTGGTGATCCTGCTGGTACTCTGGGGCTCGGTGCAGGATCTGGGCACGGTGTTCGCCTTCGCCGACGTGACCATGGGCCTGCTGGCCATCGCCAACCTGATTGCCCTGGCTCTACTGTTCAAGGTCGGTCTGCGCCTGATGCGCGACTACGACAAGCAGATCAAGGCTGGTGTAGAGTCGCCGGTCTTCGACCCGAAAGACTTCGCCGATCTGGATCTTGATCCGGCCGTCTGGCCCGCCCAGCCGTCGACAGCGCCGCAGACCCTGAGCGCCGAGATCGGCCACAGCGTGCACCAGCGCTGAGCCGCTAACGAGGTGATACACAGGGGGCCATGGCCCCCTGTTTTTTTATATGCGAGGCTGTGAAAGAACCCCGCCTACTGCGGTGGTCTCGCGACGGCACTCGATATTTTCACAACCTCTAAGGAGAGCCGTCATGGCAATAACAAAACTCCTGGTGCTCTACACCGGCGGCACCATCGGCATGCAGATGGGCGCGGACGGCCTGGCGCCCGCCTCCGGCTTCGAGGCGCGGCTGCGCGCTCAGCAAGCGCAGGAACAACAGCGGCAACTGCCGACCTGGATCTTCCGCGAACTGCTGCCGTCGATCGACAGTGCCAACATGAGCCAGGCCAACTGGCTGGCGATGGTTGCGGCGATCCGCGCCGGCATCGAGCAGGACGGCTGCGACGCCGTGCTGGTGCTGCACGGCACCGACACCCTGGCCTACAGCGCCGCGGCCCTGAGTTTCCTGCTGCTCGGCCTGGCGGTGCCGGTGCTGCTGACCGGCTCGATGCAGCCGGCCGGCGTCCCCGGCAGCGATGCCTGGGCCAACCTGTTCGGCGCCATGCAGGCGCTGCAGCAGGGCGTTGCCCCCGGCGTGCAGCTGTACTTCGACGGCAAGCTGCTGCACGGCGCGCGAGTCAGCAAGCTGGCCAGCGCCACCTTCGGCGCCTTCGCCGAACTGCCGCGCCAGCGCCGGAGCCAGCGCGCCGAGCGCATCCCTGCCCGTCTCGACTACCGTCAGCCGCGCCAGCCGGTGAACCTTGCGGTGCTGCCGCTGTTCCCCGGCATCCAGGCCGCGCACCTCCAAGCCCTGCTCGATAGCGGCGTACGCGGCCTGCTGCTGGAGTGCTACGGCAGCGGCACCGGACCGTCAGACGACGCCGAACTGCTGGCCGCACTGTGCGCGGCGCATGAGAACGGCGTGGTGCTGGCAGCGATCAGCCAGTGCCCGCACGGCCATGTCGAGTTCGGCGTCTATGCGGCGGGGAGCAAGCTGGCCAGCGTCGGCCTGGTCTCGGCCGGCGGCATGACCCGCGAAGCCGCCCTGGGCAAGCTGTTCGCCCTGCTCGGAGCCGGCCTGAGCCAGGCCGAGGCGGAACACTGGTTTGCCCTGGACCTGTGCGGCGAGCGCGCCGACTAGGAGGCAGTGTAGGGCTTGCGGTCAGGGCGCAACCGTTTCAGGATGACCAATCGCATCTACAGGAGGTCGCCCGATGGCCGTTCGCATTCCCGCCGAGATCCGTCCCGTCAGCGCAGCCGACCATGCGGCCTGGTTGCCGCTGTGGCAGGGCTATCAGCGTTTCTACATGACCGAAATCCCCGCCGCCGCCAGCGATCTCACCTGGCAGCGCTTTCTCGACCCGGCCGAACCCATGCACGCCGCCCTGGCCTGGCACGAGGGCAAGGCCATCGGCCTGGTGCACTGGCTCTACCACCGCTCGACCTGGACCGTTGGCGACTACTGCTACCTGCAGGACCTGTTTATCGCCAAGGACCTGCGCAGCAGCGGCGTCGGCCGCCAGCTGATCGAACACGTCTATGCCCAGGCTCGCCTGGCCAACTGCGCGCGGGTGTACTGGCTGACCCACGAAACCAACAGCAAGGCCATGCTGCTCTACGAGCGGGTCGCCGAACGTTCGGGCTTCGTGCAGTTCCGCAAGCTGCTGTGACCGACGCTCAGAGGTTGTGCAAATATCGAGCGTAACGCCGCAGCGGGCGTTTTGGCGATCCGCCGCAGGCAGTGCACCGGGGTGCAGCGGCGCGGCATAAAGCTGGCGGGTTGTCGCTACGCTCCGAAGCCGCCCTACCTCCGAATGGGTCGCCGCCCGAGCAGCTCCTACAAGGTCGATGCAGGGGCTGTAGAAGGTCCTCCCCGTCTTCGACGCCGCGCTCTCGCGCAGCAAACCGGAGGCAATGCGGGCATCTGTAGGAGTGGCTTTAGCCGCGAATTCTTCAACGCATAGCACCGCTTCACTAGAACACCGACCAACCGATCCGCTCGCTGAGTAACTCCAGCGCCTTGATTCCGGCCAGGGAATTGCCCGCCGCATTCAGTTCCGGCGACCACACGCAGACGCTGAAACGCCCGGGGACCACCGCGACTATCCCGCCGCCCACGCCGCTCTTGCCCGGCAGGCCGACCCGGTAGGCGAAGTTGCCGGCCTCGTCGTACAGACCGCTGGTGGCCATGATCGCGTTGACCTGCTTGGTCTGCCGCGGGGTGAGGATCTGCGCGCCACTGTGCAGGCAGAAACCGCCATTGGCCAGAAAGCAGAAGGCGCGGGCCAGGTCGACGCAGCTCATACGCAGCGCGCAGTAGCTGAAGTAGCTGCGCAGCACCGCTTCCACATCGTTATGGAAATTGCCGAAGGACTGCATCAGGTAGGCCGCCGCCGCGTTGCGCGCGCGGTGCTGGTATTCCGAATCGGCCACCCGGTTATCCACCGCCACCTGCGGGTTGCCGGCCAGGCGGCGGACGAAATCGCGCAGGGACACCACCGGCGTGGCGAAGCGCGACTGGTTGATGTCGCAGATCACCAGGGCGCCGGCGTTGATGAACGGGTTGCGCGGCCGCCCGCGCTCGAACTCCAGCTGCACCAAAGAATTGAACGGCTGCCCGGACGGCTCGTGGCCCAGGCGCTGCCAGATTTCCTCGCCGGAATGAGCGATGGCCTGGACCAGGCTGAACACCTTGGAGATGCTCTGCACGGAAAACGCCGTGCGCGCATCGCCGGCACAGAACAGCTCGCCCTCGTTGCTGTACACCGCTATGCCCAGCTGATGGCCCGGCACATCAGCCAGCGCCGGGATGTAATCGGCCACCTTGCCACGACCGATCAGCGGGCGGACTTCATCGAGGATCTCGTTCAACAGCGCTTGCATGTTCCGGCTCACAGCAGTGCCCAAACGAACCTCGGGCGATGGCTGGTAGACGCCTGCCAGCCGACGCTGATCACACCCGATCGAGGCCTTCCCGGATTGCGCTGGCGCTTATTCGGGCTACAGAACCGTAGATTCCATGTTCCGCTGCAAGGTCCGCATACCGTAGCCTGGATAAGCCCTGGCGCAATCCGGGACTGACCTCAGAGGTTGTGAAACGATCGAGCACCGTCGCGAGGCCGTCTCGTGGTGGCTTCCCCCCTCAGCGCCAGGCCCGCCGCAACTTGCCCAGGGCCCTGGCGATCTGCGCCTCGTCGACTCCGGCTGATAAATTCGGCGAGCACCGCCTGGGTGCCGATCTCCGAATGACGCATGCTCAATGCGGCTGGCCATGCGGCCGTCGAGAATCCGTTCGCGCAGGGCCTGATAGAGCTGGCGGGCCAGCCCCTGGCGCGGGTCGAGCTGGAAGCCGGCAGGATCGAGCGGCAACGGCGGTTTGCTGGACATGGGCAGCGGCCGGGGTGGGAGGAATACCCAGGGTAAATTGGGACTGTGGCCTAACCGTCCCCCGCTACGTCCACCCCACCACCTGCGCCCCAATCCGGTCGCAATAGGCCCTGCCTGACAAACCGATGAAAGCTCGAGTACGGCCAATCGGCTACACGCTCCACAAGCCCATGTTTCACCGGATTGAAATGGATGTAATCGATGTGAGTCGCCAGGTCTCGCTCGTCGCGAATTGCATGTTCCCAGAAGCGTGACTGCCAAATATCCGCGCCGCCACGAGCGTCAAGTCCTATGGGCTCGCCGGCGGCGCGTAAGGATTTGACGAACAACGCCTTGAAATCGCGCAGCCGCGCCGAGTAGTTGCTGTCGCCTTCCGGGAGTTGCATCAGCAGGTGCAGATGATCCGGCAGGATCACCACCGCCAGTAACTCGAAGGATTTACCTTGTTTTACTCGACGCAGGGCCTCGCGCAACAGTGCGGCATGTCGAATAAGCAGGTCACTGCGGCGATCCTTCAGGGTCAGAGTGAAGAAATAGCTGCCACCCGCCAGGCGAACGCGCCGGTAGTTGACCATGCCAACCTCCTTGTTGGTGGTGCCTCCAGTCCCGGATTGCGCTGGCGCTTATTCGGGCTACGAGGCCGTTGCGTTTTATCCGGGAGACAGCAAAATCGTAGCCCGGATAAGCCCTGGCGCAATCCGGGAAATCAGCACATCAGAACTTCTCCGGCCTGAGCACGTCCACTTCAGCCAGGTAGCAGACCATCGCGTAGTTGGCGTAGTAGTGGGTTTGCAGGTGGGCGGCGAGGCGTTCGGCCAGGTCGCGGGCGCAGATGATTTCCACCCGGATATTGCCGTCGGTCTCCCAGCCGGCGCTGCGCACCCCGCGCGCACCGCGGCCGCGGGCGTCGGAGAGGGTCCAGCCGGGCGCGCCGAGCGCTTCCAGGTCGGCCAGCAGTTTCTTTTCCAGTGCCGCTTCGCAGATCACGGTGAGCAGGGTGCGGGTGTGGACGTTCATTTCAGAGTCCCCAGGCGATCAGTTGTTCGGCCAGCATCAGGTATAGCGGGATGCCGATCAGGATATTGAAGGGGAAGGTGATCCCCAGTGAGGCGGTCAGCGAGAGAGACGGATTGGCCGCAGGCAAGGCCAGGCGCATCGCTGCCGGCACGGCGATATAGGAGGCGCTTGCCGCCAGGGTCGCGAGCACGGCAGTGCCGCCCAGCGACAGGCCCATCAGGCGCCCCAGCAAGGCACCGATCAGCGCGCCGAGCAACGGCATCAGCAGGGCAAAACCAAGCAGGCGCAGACCAAACTGCCTGAGCGCACCGAGCTGACCCGAGGCGATCAGGCCCATCTCCAGCAGGAAGAACGCCAGCACCGGCTTGAACATGCTGGTGTACAGCGGCTCCAGCGGTTTGATCGCTTCCTTGCCGGCCACCGCACCGATGATCAGGCCGCCGAGCAGCAGCATGATGCTCTTGCCGAGGAATATCTCCCGGCCCAGCTCGCGCCAGTCGGTGTCGCGGGCCATGCCCTTGGCCAGGAGGATGCCTACCAGAATCGCCGGGATCTCCAGAATCGCCACGAACAGCGGCATGTAGCTCTCGAACTCGATGCCGCGGGCCAGCATGAACGCCACCACCACGGCGAAGGTGCCGGCGCTCACCGAGCCGTAATGCGCCGCCACCGCCGCCGCATTGACCCGGTCGAAGCCCAGGCCGCGCAGCACACCGAAGGCCAGCACCGGCAGCATGATGCCCAGGGCCAGTACCAACAGTGCCTGGCCGAGCAACTGCAGGCTGGCCTGCTCTGCCAATTCCACCCCGCCGTGCAGGCCGATAGCCAGCAACAGGATGATCGACAGGGTTTCGTAGAGTGCTGGCGGCAGCTTCAACTCGCTTTTCAGCAAGCCGGCACAAAGACCGAAGAGAAAAAACAGTACCACCGGATCAAGCCCCATCATCGCCTCCGTTAAATAAACCCATATGCTGCATGTATCCAGTAAGTGTCGATGGCAAAACGTAGGGTGGGTCGACATACAACCGCTAAAAAAAGGGAGCCTTGCGGCCCCCCCAGAGGTAAACAGTCGCGGAGCCTTGAACCCATCCTTCGATAGTGCTCAGACCCGCGGTCACTCGATCTCGACCAGCACTTCGCCCGGGTTGACCCGGTCGCCCTTGGCCACGTGCACCACCTTGACCGTGCCGGCAATCGGCGCCTGCACCTCGGTCTCCATCTTCATCGCCTCGCTGATCAGCACCGCCTGGCCGGCTTTCACCTGGTCGCCCTCCTTGACCAGCACCTCGACGATATTGCCCGGCATGCTGGTGCTGACATCGCCAGGGGCGCTGGCCTGTTTGCGCTTGCCGCCGGCCCCGGCGACGAAATCGTTGAGCGGCTCGAACACCACCTCTTCCGGCATGCCGTCGATGGACAGGTAGAAGTGGCGCTTGCCCTCGGTCTTGACGCCGACGCCGGTAATGTCGACCCGGTAGCTTTCGCCGTGCACGTCGATGACGAACTCGGTCGGCACGCCTTCACCACTCGCCGCCGCCACGCCGCCGGCCTCCGGAATCGGCAACAAGGGCTCCGGGGTCAGGCTGCCGGCTTCGCGCGCTTCGAGGAACTTGCGCCCGATATCCGGGAACATGGCGTAGGTCAGCACGTCTTCTTCGGATTTGGCCAGGGCGCCGATCTCGCCACGCAGCTTGCTCATCTCCGGTTTGAGCAGGTCGGCCGGGCGCACGTCGATCACCTCTTCGTTGCCGATCGCCTGCTTGCGCAACTGCTCATTGACCTTGCCGGGAGCCAGGCCGTAACGGCCCTGCAGGTAGAGCTTCACCTCGTTGGTGATGGTTTTGTAGCGCTCGCCAGCGAGCACGTTGAACACCGCCTGGGTGCCGACGATCTGCGAGGTCGGCGTGACCAGCGGCGGGAAGCCGAGATCCTCGCGCACCCGCGGAATCTCCGCGAACACCTCGTTGATGCGGTTCAGGGCGCCCTGCTCCTTGAGCTGGTTGGCCAGGTTGGACATCATCCCGCCCGGCACCTGGTTGACCTGCACCCGAGTGTCCACCGCGGTGAACTCGCTCTCGAACTGGTGGTACTTCTTGCGCACGGCATAGAAGTACAGACCGATCTCCTGCAGCAGCTCGAGGTCCAGGCCTGTGTCGAAGTCGCTGCCCTTGAGCGCGGCGACCATCGACTCGGTACCCGGGTGACTGGTGCCCCAGGCGAAGCTGGAGATGGCCGTATCGATATGATCGGCGCCGGCCTCGATGGCTTTCAGTTGGCACATCGCGCCCATGCCGGCGGTGTCGTGGCTGTGGATGAACACCGGCAGATCAACCTCAGCCTTCAGCGCCTTGACCAGCTCGAAGGTGGCGTAAGGAGTGAGCAGGCCGGCCATGTCCTTGATCGCCACCGAGTCGATGCCCATGGCCTGCATGGCCTTGGCCTGTTTGACGAAGGCCTCGACCGTGTGCACCGGGCTGGTGGTGTAGGCGATGGTGCCCTGGGCATGTTTGCCGGCGGCCTTCACCGCCTCGATCGCGACGCGCAGGTTACGCACATCGTTCATCGCATCGAAGACCCGGAATACGTCGATGCCGTTGACCGCCGCCTTGGCCACGAAGGCGCGCACAACGTCGTCGCTGTAGTGGCGGTAGCCGAGCAGGTTCTGCCCGCGCAGGAGCATCTGCAGTCGTGTATTGGGCAGCGCCGCCCTGAGTTGGCGCAGGCGCTCCCAGGGATCTTCCTTGAGAAAGCGCACGCAGGCGTCGAAGGTGGCACCGCCCCAGACTTCCAGCGACCAGTAGCCGACCTGGTCGAGCTTGTCGCAGATCGGCAGCATGTCTTCGGTGCGCATGCGCGTGGCGAGCAGCGACTGGTGGGCGTCGCGCAGGATGGTGTCGGTGACGGTGATTTTTTTCGGTTTAAGAGGCATGGACATTTGCTCTAATCCTCACAGGCCGGCGTGGGCGGCGATGGCGGTGGCGATAGCCAGCGCCAGGTGCGATGGGTCGCGTTTGATCGAATACTGGGTCAGTTCCGGGTGGCTTTCGACGAAGCTGGTGTTGAACTGGCCGCTGCGGAATTCCGGGTTGCGCAGAATTTCCTGGTAGTAGGCCGCGGTGGTCTTCACCCCCTGCACGCGCATGTCATCGAGGGCGCGCAGGCCGCGGTCCATCGCCTCTTCCCAGCTCAGCGCCCAAACCACCAGTTTCAGACACATGGAGTCGTAGTAGGGCGGAATGGTGTAGCCGGTGTAGATCGCCGTGTCGGTGCGCACGCCGGGGCCGCCGGGTGCGTAATAACGGGTGATCTTGCCGAAGCTGGGCAGGAAGTTGTTCTTCGGATCCTCGGCATTGATGCGGAACTGCAGGGCGAAGCCGCGATGGATGATGTCCTCCTGCTTGATCGACAGCGGCAGGCCGGAGGCGATGCGGATCTGCTCGCGGACGATGTCGATGCCGGTGATTTCCTCGGTGATGGTGTGCTCCACCTGTACCCGGGTGTTCATCTCCATGAAGTACACCTCGCCCTCGGCCAGGAGGAACTCCACGGTGCCGGCGTTCTCGTAGCCCACCGCCTGGGCCGCGCGCACGGCCAGGTCGCCGATGTAGGCGCGCTGCTCGGGGGTCAGCTGCGGGCTGGGGGCGATCTCGATCAGCTTCTGGTTGCGCCGCTGGATCGAGCAATCGCGCTCGAACAGGTGCACCACGCTGCCGAAGCTGTCGCCGAGAATCTGCGCCTCGATGTGCTTGGGATTGACGATGCATTTTTCCAGGAACACTTCCGCCGAGCCAAAGGCCTTGGTCGCCTCGGAAATGACCCGCGGGAACGCCTGTTCCAGTTCTTCACGGTTGTTGCAGCGGCGAATACCGCGACCGCCGCCACCGCTAGTGGCCTTGAGCATCACCGGGTAACCGATACGCTCGCCTTCGGCCAGGGCCTCGGCGATGTCGGCGACGTTGCCCTCGGTGCCGGGGGTGACCGGCACGCCGGCCTTGATCATGCTGCGCCGCGCCTCGGTCTTGTCGCCCATGCGGCGGATCACCTCGGCGCTCGGACCGATGAACTTGATCCCGCGTTCGGCGCAGATCTCCGCCAGCTCGGCGTTCTCCGAGAGGAAGCCGTAACCGGGATGCAGGGCATCGCAGCCGGTTTCGACCGCCAGATTGACCAGCTTGCGCGGGTTCAGGTAGCCGGCCAGCGGGTCGGCGCCGACACCGTGGGCCTCGTCGGCGCGCTTGACGTGCAAGGCCATGCGGTCGGCATCGGAATAGATGGCCACCGAACGAATGCCCATCTCGGCGCAGGCGCGCACGATGCGCACGGCGATCTCGCCGCGGTTGGCAATCAGGATTTTCTTGATCACGCGTGCTTCCTCGACCCAGTGGACAGACAGATGGTCGTTAATCGCGACCACCCATTCAGCCTACGCCCGCGCGCTGAATAACCGAAATCAATAATAATTTGCTTTGCTATAAGTCATAACTTATACATGCAGCGCAACGACCTGCCGCAAGGCTCCACCCGGCCAAACGAGGTAGCCCATGCGCAAATCCTTGATGCGCATCACCCTGCGCCAACTTCAGGTGTTCCGTGCAGTGTGCCAGCAGCGCTCCTACAGCCGCGCCGCCGAAGACATGGCCCTGACCCAGCCGGCGGTCAGCCTGCAGATCCGCCAGCTGGAAGAGCTGCTCGGCCAGCCGCTGTTCGATTACGTCGGCAAGAAGCTCTACCTGACCGACGCCGCCGAAGCCCTGCAGCGGGCCAGCGCGGATATTTTCGGTCGACTGGAAAGCCTCGACATGCAATTGGGCGACCTGCGGGGCAGCCTGCAGGGGCAGTTGAGCCTGGCCATCGAGTCCAGCGCCAAGTACTTCACTCCGCACCTGTTCGCCGCGTTTCGCCGCCACTACCCGGAAGTCAGCCTGCAGCTGGTGGTCACCAACCACACCCAGGCACTCAAGCGCCTGAACGCCAATCGCGACGACCTGCTGATCATGTCGCAGGTGCCGACCGACCTGAACCTGGAGTTTCTGCCGTTCCTCAATAACCCGATCATCGCGGTGGCGCCACCGGCGCATCCGCTGTGCAGCCAGGGGTCACTGACCCTACAGGACCTCACCGCCTGGCCACTGCTGGTGCGTGAGCGCGGTTCGGGCACCCGTCAGGCGGGCGAGGAATATTGCCACCAGAAACGCGCGCACTTCGCCCAGACCCTGGAGCTCGGTTCGACCGAAAGCCAGCTCGAAGGGGTGCTCGCCGACCTCGGCCTGGCCCTGTTGCCACGCCACGCGGTGCGCCGCGAACTGGCCTGCGGCACACTGCGCGAATTGCCGGTGGCCGAGCTGCCATTGCTGCGCAGCTGGTGCCTGGTGCACCCGCGCGGCAAATACCTGTCACCGGTGGCCCAGGCGTTTTTCGCCTTCGTGCGCGATCAACGCAGCCAGATCAACGCCCTGGCTGAGCGTTTCGCCGAGCCGGCGCCTGAGCCGCAGCCAGGTAGTTAGCCGCGATCAGCTCCGGGTAATCGGCCAGTTGCTGCTGCAACTGACGCCGCTCGGCGTAACTTTCGATGGCACGGCGGTATTCCATGCGCCGCTGATCGAGCAGCTTGCGCCGGCTTTTCGCATCAGTACTGACGTGCGACTGCGCTTCATCCGAATAACGAGGCATCTCAGGTCTCCCAGGCTGAATAACGGGAGTTACAGGATCGGCCTGGGATATGACGCTTTGTGGGCAAAGCGATGAAGTTGCGATGACCCCGACGAGCGGCGCTGTGTGCCTGTACGCCGAAGCCCAATGAAATCCGCGGGCGCGATGCCCGCCGCAAAGCCACCCCCGAATTGCGCCAAGGCCTATTCGTATATGGACGGTGGGCTACGCGAGCTGGGTGGCTCGTGGCTGCTAGTCCTCGTGCAGCCTCACCGACTTGGGCGACAGGCGCAGGCTGCGCAGACTGCGCTTGACGCTCTTCAGGTGGTTGACCAGGGTCGGCCCGCGGGCCATGGCCACGCCCATGGCCAACACGTCGATCACCACCAGGTGGGCGATGCGCGAGGTCAGCGGGGTGTAGATTTCGGTGTCTTCCTGCACGTCGATGGCCAGGTTGATCGTAGCCAGATCGGCCAGCGGGGTCTGGCTCGGACACAGGGTGATCAGGGTCGCGCCGGTCTCGCGCACCAGGTTGGCAGTGATCAGCAGGTCCTTGGAGCGCCCGGACTGGGAGATGCAGATGGCCACATCGGTGGGTTTGAGGGTCACCGCGCTCATCGCCTGCATGTGCGGATCGGAATAGGCGGCGGCAGTCAGCAGCAGGCGGAAGAACTTGTGCTGGGCATCGGCGGCCACCGCACCGGAGGCGCCGAAGCCGTAGAACTCCACACGTTGGGCCTGGGCGCAGGCGGCGATGGCGCGCTGCAAGGCCTGCGGGTCGAGCTTCTCGCGCACCTCGATCAGGGTGTGCAGGGTGGTGTCGAAGATCTTCAGGCTGAAGTCGGCGACCGAATCGTCTTCATGGATGGCGAACTGGCCGAAACTGGCGCCGGCGGCCAGGCTCTGCGCCAGCTTCAGCTTGAGGTCCTGGAAGCCGCTGCAGCCGATCGCGCGACAGAAGCGCACGATGGTCGGCTCGCTGATGCCGACGCTGTGCGCCAGGTCGGCCATGGAGCTGTGCATCACCGCGGCCGGGTCGAGCAGCACGTGGTCGGCCACCTTGAGTTCCGACTTGCGTAACAGATGACGCGACTGGGCGATGTGCTGCAACAAATTCACGGGCATGGGCTCAGGCTGAAAGATGACGAATCAGGTCATGCCCCCGCATCCGAGGACGACTCGGTTATGATCGGGGCACGCCGGGTTGTAGTGATCGTGTAGTTATACTACATGGCCAACGCCCCCGCACGGCTAAACCGAGTCGGAGTTCCCGCTTTGAGCATTCCCTGTGACATGCTGGTCCTTGGCGGTACGGGCGATCTGGCCCTGCACAAGTTGCTGCCAGCGCTCTACCACCTGCACCGCGTCGGCCGGCTGCACGCCGACATGCGCATCCTCGCCCTGGCGCGCAGCCCGCACAGCCGCGCCGCCTACCAGGCCCTCGCCGAACGCCGCTGTCGCGCCCAGGTGGCGCGCGCCGACTTCGACAACGAGACCTGGCAGAGCTTCGCCGCGCGCCTCGACTACTTCGCCATGGACGCCAGTCAGAGCGCCGATTTCGGTCGCCTGGCCAAGCACCTGGGCGCCGCCGGCGAACGCGTGCGGGTTTACTACCTGGCCACCGCGCCCGACCTGTTCGAAGACATCGCCTCGCACCTGCAGATCGCCGGCCTGGCCGGGCCGCACGCACGCATCGTGCTGGAGAAACCGATCGGCCACTCGCTGCCGTCGGCGCAGGCGATCAATGCGGCGATCGGTGCGGTGTTCGACGAGTCGCGGGTGTTCCGCATCGATCACTACCTGGGCAAGGAAACCGTACAGAACCTGATGGCGCTGCGCTTCGCCAACGCCCTGTTCGAGCCGGTGTGGCGCGCCGGGCATATCGACCACGTACAGATCAGCGTGTGCGAGACCCTCGGCGTGGAGAACCGCGGCGCCTACTACGACAACGCCGGGGCCATGCGCGACATGATCCAGAACCACCTGCTGCAGCTGCTCTGCCTGGTGGCCATGGAGGCGCCGGTGCGCTTCGACGCCGAGGCGGTGCGCAACGAGAAGGTCAAAGTGCTCGAGGCGCTGAAACCCATCGCCGGCCTCGACGTGCGCGACAAGACCGTGCGCGGCCAGTACAGCGCCGGCAAGATCGGCGGGCAGGAAGTGCCGGCCTACTACTTCGAGAAGAATGTCGACAACGACAGCGATACCGAAACCTTCGTCGCCGTGCAGGTGGAGATCGACAACTGGCGCTGGGCCGGCGTGCCCTTCTACCTGCGCACCGGCAAGCGCCTGGCGAAGAAAACCTCCGAGATCCTGATCCAGTTCAAGCCGGTGCCGCACCAGCTGTTCGGCGACGGCGAGGCCAATCGTCTGCTGATCCGCCTGCAGCCGGAAGAGTGCATCAGCCTGCAACTGATGGCCAAGCACCCGGGCAAGGGCATGCGCCTGGAACCGGTGGAACTGGACCTCAACCTGGCCCAGGCGTTTCGTCAGAAACGTCGCTGGGACGCCTACGAGCGCCTGCTGCTGGATGTGATCGAAGGCGACTCGACGCTGTTCATGCGCCGCGACGAAGTGGAGGCGGCCTGGAACTGGATCGACCCGATCATCAATGGCTGGCAGCAGCACCACCAGAGCCCGCGACCCTACCCGGCCGGCAGCAGCGGGCCGGAACAAGCCAACCTGCTGCTGGAGCGGGCGGGCCGCAAGTGGCTGGAGTGAAGCGCCGGCAACGACCTGGCGGTACGCCGCACGAAG
The DNA here is from genome assembly GCA_030699825.1 of Pseudomonas sp. Classification (GTDB taxonomy): domain Bacteria; phylum Pseudomonadota; class Gammaproteobacteria; order Pseudomonadales; family Pseudomonadaceae; genus Aquipseudomonas. The sequence goes on from JAUYKV010000001.1 coordinate 34,780, forward strand.
GGCTGTGGCTTATTTCAACGAACGCAGGAAGCTGATCAGGTAATCCTGTTCGGCAGGATCGCTAATGGCGACGTGACGCATGCGCGTGCCCGGCACCAACGCCTCGTTGTCGGCAATCCACTTGCGCAGGTTGTCTTCGTTCCAGGTAATCCCCGAGGTCTGCATGGCTTTCGAGTAGGCAAACCGGGGCACGAAAGCTGCCGGACGATCCACCACCCCGAACAGGCTGGGGCCGAAGGCGTTCTCGCTGGTATCCAGTGAATGGCACGCTGCACAGTGGTGCGCAAACAACTGATGCCCGGCGGCCGCCATGGCCTTCTCATCGGCCTGAACGGACGGCACAACCGCCAGTGCACTGCTTAACGCTAAAGACGTTAGAAAGATCGTTTTCATTGCATATCCCCTCAAAATGGCTCGGCCAAAGACCTCGGCAAAGCCAGTGTATTTTGTAAGGATTAGCGCCGGCTCTTGTACAAAAGCAGCATTTCTCTAATACCAAAGCATCTTTGCTCAACACCATGACTCGAATCCCCGCTCAAGCGCGCGTGGGCAACTGTGCCGATCGGGCGATATATGCGAACTAGAGAGGCTAGCGTCACTTCGAGCGCCTGTTCGATATAGCCTGGCGCTGCTTTTCTAACGCAATTTATATATTCAGTTGTTATTAAGCCTGAACCGACAGTCTTCCCGCCACGCCACCACGCCCTGCCTCGCCATCTATATGGCCTTCATCACTCAGGTATTATCTGCACCATCCATAAAGTTCAGACGCGCCATATTCACCTGTATATCACCATACATATGCGTGGAATATCGACCACTATAAGTCCCGCTTTCGCCGGCCATCCGAGAAACCCTGAAAACCGCGCAACTCCTTGTATGCAGAGGCCTGCAGAGTACCTGGCGGACCGCCTGGCGCCGGCTTGTTCGGCGCCATCAAGCAACTACTGCGCCAGCCGCCGGACCGCTCGGCCAAACCGTACGATCGCCAGCCGATTATCGCGCCTGATTATCCGCCGCCGCGGCGCGGGTAATTCGCGAGTTACTCGGCCTTGAATTAGCTACACACCGAGTGGGTCAGCAAGGGCAAGGCCGGGGTGCCGATCGAGCTGGAGCTGCGAGCGTGCGCACTGGAAGATCAGCGGGATTCATCCTGCATCACCCGGTCATGGAGCGGCAGACCGATGACCATGTGACGGTGGACATGGTGAGCCAAACCCAGGCCCGTTTTTCCGACCTGAAGGTGTGCAGTTTCGACAAGGACTTTCATTCGCCCGCCAATCAAGCAGCGTTGCGCGAACACCTGGAACCGCCTGTACTGCCCAAGAAAGGTCGCCTGAATCAAACGGACAAAGAACGGGAAACGGCCGAGGCATTCCAGGCCGCCCGACGTCAGCACTCCGCCTTCGAGTCGGCCATCAAAGTCTTGGAAGTGCACGGCTTAGACATTCGCCCCGATCACGGAATAGACGGCTTCAACCGCTATGTGTCGATGGCGGTATTGACCCCTAACATCCGAAAGCTGGGGGCCAAGCGGCAGGAGCGGGAATGAGAACAGGCCGCCCGACAGCGAAAACGCGCCGCCTGAGCGCCCTCGAAACCGATCACCGAGCAACATTTCGGAGGTCAGCGCGCCCAAAATTCAGGGTAGGCGCGGTCAATCGACCTCGACAGCCTCAAGTTAGGCCGTTTTCAGCCAGGTCATATCGGCCGACACTGACTAAATTTTGATCAGCCTTTGGTCGGTTCTGGATTTTCGGCCTGGCACTAAATATTTCAAGACCGACAGACTGCTAGGAGCCTGGCCTAGAATAGGGTTTTGATTTTTTCAACACAACATATAGTGATGAAAGCGATAATCCAGCAGCAGATACTGTGATCAAATTTCTATTTCTTGCATTCCCGGACAGCCTCCTAGGGTCTGGATACAACCAGACCCTAGCGGAAGGCCAGGTCGCGCAGGAACAGGGTGATCGGCGGGAACATGATCAGCAACACCGACATCAGTAGCAGGATGAGGAAGAACGGCAGACTACCGCGGATAACCTCAAAGTAGGGCCGCCTGAACACCGCGATGGCGGTGAAGATGTCACAGCCGAAGGGCGGTGTCGCCGAGCCGATGGCCGCCTGCAGGGTAATGATGGTGCCCACCAGCACCGGGTCCAGGCCGGACAGGCGCACCGCTGGGGCGAAAATCGGCACCAGGATCAGCATCACCACGATCGGGTCGACGAACATGCAGCCAATGAAGAAGGCGATCGAGATGATGATCAGCAGTTCGGTCGGCGAGGCCTGCATCAGGCCGATGCCGCTGAGGATCTGCTGGGGGATCTGGGCGAAGGAGATTACCCAGGAAAACGCCGAGCCGGCCGCCACCAGGATGAACACTACGGCGGTGATCAGCCCGGTGGACAGGGCGATGCTGGACAGGTCGGAGAGCTTGACCCGGCGAAAGATCAGCACCTCCAGGATCAGCGCATAGAGCACCGACACCGCGGCGGCTTCGGTGGGGCTGAACACCCCGGTGTAGATGCCACCGATGGTCATCACCGGCAGCAGTAGCGGCAGGATGGCGCGGCGGCAGGTACGCAGGCGTTCGCTCCAGCTGAATTTCTCGCCGCGGGGAATGCCCGCCAGCCGCGCGTAGAAGTAGCAGTAACCGGCCAGCAGCACCATCAGCAGCAGGCCGGGGCCGATGCCGGCGATGAACAGTTCGGCCACCGAGGTGCCCGAGACCACGCCATAGATGATCATGCCGATGCTCGGCGGAATCAGCAGGGCGATATCCGAGGCGTTGATGATCAGCGCCATGGCGAAGCTGTCTTTGTAGCCCTGCTGCAGCATCTTCGGCCGCATGATGCTGCCCACCCCGACCACGGTTGCCTGTGTCGAGCCGGACAAGGCGCCGAACATCGCGCAGCTCAGCGCGGTGGTGACCGCCATGCCGCCGCGCACGTGGCCGACGAAGGCCATGGCCACGTCCAGCAGCCGATTGGCCGTGGCCCCGCGAGTGATGATGTCGGCGGCGAGGATGAACATCGGCACCGCCACTAGGGCGGAAGGACGGATGCCGGCGATCATCTGCTGGATGAGGAACTCCGGGCCCATTTTGAAGAAAAACAGGAAGCCGGCGGCGGCGGCGGCCAGCAGGGTGGTCATCATGGGGAAGCCTGCCAGCAGCAGTACCAGCATGATGAGCAGGAGGGCAGTGGTCATATCCATGCGGCGCGGCCTCAGGCTTGTGGCGGGAGAGGGGCATCGATATGCCGCGGCGGTGCCTCGCGGCAGCCGAGCAGTACCAGCAGCTGGATGAAGGCATGGCGCAGGAACTGCAGGCCGCTCATGCCCAGACCCAGGGGGATCAGCAGGTAGATGTAGTGCAGCGGCACCTGCAGCGCCGAGGAGGCGCGACCGATACGTGCGGCCGATTGCACATAACCGATCGACGCCCAGGTCAGCCAGAGCAGCAGAAAGGCGGTGAGCAGGTTGATCAGCAGCAGGCTGGCGGCGGCCGGCTTGCCGGTCAGTTGCTCGACGAAGGCGCTCATGCTGATGTGGCGGTTGTGCCGCGCGGCATAGCTGCAGCCGATGAAGGTGACGAAGATGATCAGGAACTGATTGAGTTCCTCGGAGAAGTACAGACTCTGATTGAACAGGTAGCGACCGAATACATTGCCGACCGAGTTCAGCGCCATAAGCAGGATCGAGCCAGCGAGGATAAACGCCTCGAGCTTCTCCAGCAGCCAGTCCAGCTTATGCAACCAAGCCATTGCCATCTCCAGTCTGTTGCCGCGGCGACAGACATTTTTATTGTTGTGGAGGCTAGACAGTATATCCGCTCAAAAACCATGTCAATTAAATATTTGAACCAGTACATATGGTCTATTTTCGTGAACATGAACTGCTTTGTGTGCTGCCTTAGAACACGAAATGCATCGGTGCCGGCGTTTCGTCCAGTAAACCATTGAGTGTGGTCAGGCCGCTCTGCAGGCGCGAGCGACTCTGCTCGGCCCCCAGGCTGATGCGCACGTGCTGGTTGCTACGGTCGGCAGTCGCCAGGAAAGGTTCTGCAGGGAAGATCATCACCCCTTCCTGGCGTGCACGGCGGGCGAACTTCTCCGGCTGCCAGTGAGCCGGCAGTTCGGCCCAGATATGCATACCGTTGGGGTGGGCCTTGTAACGACAGCCGGTCAATAGCTCGCGGGCCATCAGTTGGCGTGCCGCAAACTCCTGCTGCTGAAAGGCGATCATGCGCTCGAGGGTACCGTCCTGCATCCACCAGCTGGCGATCTCGAAGGGCATCAGGGTGGCCATCCAGGTGGTGCTGCGCAGCCGACCAATGGCTTGCTGCACCAGGTGTGGCGGAGTAACCAGGTAGCCGGCGCGCACGCCCGGCAGGGTCACCTTGGTCAGGCTGGTGGCGTAGAAACTACGTTCCGGTATCAGCGCCGACAGCGGCGGCGTTCGATCCGGCTGCAGCGCGCCGTAGACATCGTCTTCGACCACGGTCAGGTCGTAGCGTCGGGCCAGTTCGGCAATGGCCTGGCGGCGTTCGCTGCCCATGGTGTCGCTGGTCGGGTTGTTCATGGTCGGGGTGCAGAACAGCACGCGAGCACCGCCCTGGCGGCAGGCGGCCTCCAAGGCCTCGGGCAGCAGGCCCTGATCATCGGTGGCCAGGCCCTTGAGGTGAAAGTGCAAGGTCTGCGCCAGGGCCAACAGCAGCATGCAGGTCTCCTGTTCGCAGAGCACCGTGTCGCCGGGTTTGAGTACCGTCGCCATGGCGATGGTCAGGGCGTGCGCGGTGCCGTTGCAGAACAGCATGTGGTCGGGGTTGGCAGGCATCTTCTGCTGGGCCAGCCAGGCGCAGACCACGTCGCGGTGCTGGGTCAGGCCCTGGGTCGGGTGGAAAGAGGTGATGAAATCGTCGCGCCCCTCACGGGACAGGCGCTCGAGACCCTCGCGGTAGAGCTTGACGTGGCGTGCCGTGCACACCGGATGGGCGGTGGACAGGTCGATGCCGCGACTGGGGTCCTCATGCTCGTCGGTGGACAGGTAGTCCGATTCGTGGCTGACGTGGCGGCTGCGCACGAAGGTACCGCTGCCGACCTGGGCGTAGATGGCACCCTGCTTCTCGGCATGGGCGTAGGCGTTACTCACCGTCTGCACGCTGACCCCAAGGGTCTCGGCCAATTCACGGTGGGTCGGTAGTTTGCTACCTGGCTGCAGCACGCCAGCGGCAATCGCTTCGTTGAGGGCGTTGCCGATGGCCAGGTATTTAGGCTGGCCGGAGCGAATAAAGGGTTTCAGGTCAATTGTCATAGAACAATAAATCCCTTGACGATGAATGTAATGATAATAGTATGAAGGTCAATCGACATTGACCTGTATTTGCTACGGTCACTTTAGCAGAATTCAGTACAATTATATGCGCCGCGATCGCCTCGATCGCATGTCAGGCCCTCGGGGGTCGAGGAGGACACATGGATAAGCAAGTGTCACATCCACCTCAGGTCAATGGCAGGCGTGCATTTCCCTGCATGCCCGTCCGCCACGGCATTCGCCGGCGCGCTCCGCAAGTAATTTCTCCGGCCGCAGGCCGGATGAACTCCGCTCCAGGGCTCAAGGCCCATGGGGTAGTTATGGGTTTGAACGCCACTGCGTTCATTTTCGAGATGCTGTCATGAGTGAAATCGCTTTGAATTTCAGCCGTGAAGAGTACGCCCAGCGTCTGGCCAAGGTGCGCAGCGCCATGGCCGAACGAGGGATCACGACGCTGATCGTGCATGATCCATCCAACATGGCCTGGCTCACCGGCTATGACGGCTGGTCTTTCTATACCCCGCAATGCGTGGTGGTCGGCCAGCACGGCAACCCGTTGTGGTACGGCCGCGGCATCGACGCCAACGGCGCGCGGCGCACCGTCTACCTGCCGGAGGAGGACATCGCCTCCTACAGCGACCGCTATGTAATGAACCCGCCGCACCACGCCCTCGACTACCTGTGCCAGGAAGTGCTGCCGGCGCGGGGCTGGATCGGCGGCGTGATCGGCGTGGAAATGGACAACTATTACTACAGCGCCACGTCGCACCAGGCGCTGCAGCGCGGTCTGCCGCAGGCGCAACTGGTGGATGCCACCGGGCTGGTCAACTGGTGCCGGGCGATTAAGTCGCCGACGGAAATCGAGTACATGCGCGTGGCCGCTCGGATCGTCGAGAACATGCACCGGGCGATCATCGAAATGGTCGAGCCTGGTCTGCCGAAGAACGTGCTGGTGGGCGAGATTTACCGGGTGGCCTGTGTTGGCCACGAGGGCAAGTTCGGCGACTACCCGGCCATCGTGCCCATGTTGCCTTCCGGTAAGGATGCTTCGGCACCGCACCTGACCTGGGACGACCGGCCCTTCAAGAAGGGCGAGGGCACCTTCTTCGAGATCGCCGGCTGCCACAAGCGCTACCACTGCCCGCTTTCACGCACCCTTTATCTGGGTGAGCCGTCGATGGCCTTTCGCAAGGCCGAGGAGGCGATCAATGCCGGTCTCGAAGCCGGCCTGGCTGTGGCCAAGCCCGGCAATACCTGCGGCGACATCGCCCGCGAGCTGAACAGCACTCTGCGCCGCTATGGTTATGACCGCGGCGATAACCGCTGCGGCTACCCGATCGGGCTGAGCTATCCGCCGGATTGGGGCGAGCGCACCATGAGCCTGCGCGAGAGTGACACTGCGGTGTTGCAACCGGGCATGACCTTCCACTTCATGCCGGGCTTGTGGCTGGACGACTGGGGGCTGGAGACCACAGAAAGCATTCTGATCACCGAAAGCGGGGTGGAAACCTTTTGCGACTTCCCGCGACAGTTGTTTGTGAAGGCCTGAGATGAGTAGCGCAACCATGAATATTGCAACCGAAGCGGAACTGCAAACGAGCATGCATTCGAGCGTCCCCGAGACGCGTGCAACCACCCTTAGTGCAACCGTTGATTTCGACCAAGATGGTGTACAGCACGGCTTTCTCAAGCTGCCGTATTCCCACGATCAATCGGCTTGGGGCTGCATCATGATCCCCATCAGCGTGGTGAAGAACGGCACGGGCCCCACTGCGCTGCTCACCGGCGGCAACCACGGCGACGAGTACGAAGGCATCACCAGCCTGCTCAAACTGGCCAATGAGTTGCGCGCCGAAGACGTGCGCGGGCGGGTCATCATCGTGCCGGCGATGAACTACCCTGCGGTACAGAATGGCAGCCGTACCTCGCCGATCGACAAGGGCAACATGAATCGCTCCTTCCCCGGCAGCCCTACTGGCAGCATGACCGAGCGCATCGCCGATTACTTTCAGCGTTACCTGATTCCGTTATGCGACTACGCCCTGGATATCCATTCCGGCGGCAAGACCCTGGACATCCTGCCGTTCGCCGCGGCCCACCGGCTGCCCGACCCGCAGCAGGAAGCCAAGTGCATCGAGGGTGCGCGGCTGTTCGGCACCGCCGCCAGCATGATCCTCTTCGAACTGGACGCCGCCTCGCTGTACGACACGGCGGTGGAGGTCCAGGGCAAGGTGTTCGTCACCACTGAGTTGCGTGGTGGCGGCACTAGCACCCCCGAAACCATGGCCCTGGCCGACCGTGGGGTGCGCAATTTTCTCAAGTTCGCCGGGATTCTCGACGGTGAGCCGGAGCTAGCAAATGAGCCATCGATGCAGTTGGATATGCCCGATGCCAGCTGCTATGTGCAGAGCACCCATCGCGGCATTCTCGAACTCACCCGCAGTCTGGGTGACCGACTGCGGCAAGGCGATCTGGTGGCGCGGGTGCATGCCTTTGAACGCACCGGCACGCCGGCTGTGGAGTATCGCGCGGAACGGAATGGCCTGCTGGTCGCCCGGCGTTTTCCCGCATTGGTGGACATCGGCGACACCTTGGCGGTGATCGCCGACATTGTCGAAGGTTGAAGACAAGCAGGTTCAGTCGTACCTATACCTACATAAAAAGAAGCGGAGATCTCAGCATGAGCACACTAAGCACACTGAAGAAAGCGGCCCTGGCCGCAGCGATGGGCCTGGCCCTGATCGGCCAGTCCGGCCTGGCTGCGGCTGCCGAGGAATGGAAGTTCGCCCTCGAGGAGATCAGCGGCAGCGTGCAGGACGCCTATGCGCAGAAGTTCAAACAGCTGATCGAGGAGAAGAGCAGTGGCAAGATCAGCGTCACCGTCTATCCCTACGGCGCTTTAGGCGAGTCGGAAGACCTCACCGAGCTGGTGGCCAACGGTGTCCTGCAGTTCACCCACGGTTCGACTGGCATTCTCGGATCGACCGCGCCGGGTATGCAGGTGTTCTCGGTACCTTACCTGCTGTCCCAGGACAACCAGATCAACCTCAAACTGCTGACCGAGAGTCCGACCATCTACGGCCCCATTGCCGACAAGCTGAAGACCCGCAACCTGCGCTTGCTGAGCATGTACCCGGAAGGCGATATGGTCTGGACCACAAACAAGGTGGTGCGCAAGCCGGCCGACTTCGCCAATGTGAAGATGCGCGTGATGGCTTCGCCGATGCTGGTGGAGACCTACAAATCGTTCGGCGCGGTGCCGACGCCGCTGCCTTACTCCGAGGTCTATGGTGCCCTGCAACTGAAGATGATCGACGGCCAGGAGAACCCGGTCTTCGCCATCGAGGAAATGAAGTTCTATGAGGTCAACGATGTCATGACCTGGTCGGGCCATCAGCAGTTCACCGTCGCCGTACTGTCCAGCGAGTCCTGGTACCAGGGCCTGCCGGTCGAGCAGCGCAAGCTCATCGACGAAACCGTGGAGGAGTTGGCACCTTACATCTTCGAAACCCAGGTCAGGTACAACGATGAGCGTCTGGAAAAGATCAAGCAGGCCAAGCCGGGCATCCAACTGGTGCGTCTGAACCAGGACGAGCAGGCCGCTTTCCGCGAGGCCAGCCAGCCGATGCGTAAAAAGCTGGTAGAGCTGGCCGGCCCCGAAGCTGGTGCCGCGCTCGAGGCCCTGGAGCAGGAAATCACCGAACTGGAAAAGCAGTAAGCCCTGTTGCCGGCGGGTCATTCCGCCGGTTTTTTTGTGTTGCCCTGTCTCGGGCGGGCAGCCGTTCTGGGCTAGCGCGCAGGATGGGTCGGGCCGCACAGGTTGAGCACAGCACACCTATGCTGCAAGTTGCGCCCAGCAACACCTATGCCGATCAACCTCGTCGCATGTGGCGGGGTACGGCCTTTTTTCGCCGTGGAGCGGTTTATGCGTCTGGACAGCTACGACCTGAAGATTCTGCGCATCCTGCAGAGCAATGGGCGGATCACCAAATCCAGCCTGGCCGAAGCCATCAACCTGTCGATCAGTCCCTGCTGGGAGCGGGTCAAGCGCCTGGAAGAGGCCGGTATCATCCGCGGCTATGGCGCCCAACTGAACACCGAAATCCTGCTCAAGCGTGCCTCGGTTATGGTCGAAATCAGCCTCAAGCAACATAGCCGCGAAGCCTTCCTGCGTTTTGAAAACGCCATGCAGGACTGTCCAGAAGTCACTGAGTGCTACGCCACCGGCGGCGGTATCGACTATATCGTCAAGGTCATGGCGCGCGATATCGACCAGTACCAGCGCCTGATCGACCGCTGGTTGATGGCCGACCTGGGCATCGAGCGCTACTTCACCTACATCGTCACCAAGACCATCAAGCACAGCGAACCACCGCTGTTGCTGGATGGTGAAGAAGTCTAGTCGGTACTTCTGTAAACCTTCCCGAACCCGCCCGGTGTAGCCGTTTTTCCTGCCTGCTGCAGCCCGGTCAGCCGCACAGAAAAAAACCTCGGCAAGCCACCGGCAAAGAAAAAAAACACAGTCCACTCGCCCCCTTGAAGAGAAAAAGTCGCTGACCGACTAGCCCTAAAGTGGGAGCCGTACACACGCACCACGTCCTGCGCCGCGAACTCGCCGCAGCCAGGCAAGTAGAGGGGACACCGTCCATGCACATGCTTAAAGATCCACGCTTGGTTCGCCAGTTGGCTTACGTCAATGGCAAATGGATTGCTGGTCACGAGGGGCGCGATGAAGCGGTCATCGATCCGGCCAGCGAAGAAACCATTGGGCGTTGCACCCAACTCGATGCCAGCCAGGTCGAGCACGCCATCGATGCTGCGCAAGCCGCCTTGCCTGGCTGGCGCGCACTGTCGGTAGATGCCCGCGGCGTGATCCTGGGCAAGTGGCATGATTTGCTGCTGGAGAACAAGGAAGATCTGGCTCGGCTGATGACTCTGGAACAGGGCAAACCGCTCGACGAGGCCCGTGGCGAAATTGACTACGCTGCCTCCTTTATTCGCTGGTTTTCCGAGGAAGCTCGCCGCGCCTACGGCGAGACCATTCCCAGTCATATTCGTAACGCCCAGCTGGGTAGCGTACGCGAGCCGATAGGCGTGGCGGCCTTGATCACGCCGTGGAATTTCCCTTGCGCGATGATCACCCGCAAGGCTGCAGCCGCACTGGCCGTGGGCTGCACCGTACTGGTCAAACCGGCCGGTGAGACGCCGTTCTCTGCCCTGGCTTTGGCTGAACTGGCTGAGCGCGCCGGCTTCCCTGCGGGGGTGTTCAACGTCATCACCGGCGAGCCGGAAATGGTTTCCCAGGTGCTCTGCGCCAGCGACAAGGTCAAGGCATTGTCCTTTACTGGTTCGACCCGGGTCGGCCGCCTGTTATTGCAACAGGCTGCGGCCACGGTGAAGAAGTGCTCGATGGAGCTGGGCGGCAATGCCCCCTTCATCGTCTTGCCGGACATGGACGTCGAGGAGGCAGCCCAGGCGGCCATCGACGCCAAGTTCCAGACCACCGGCCAGGACTGCCTGGCGGCTAACCGCATCTTCGTTCATCGCTCGCTGTACGAGCCGTTTCTGGCGGCTTTTGCCCGGCGCATGGGCGAGCTGACGGTAGGCAACGGCCTGGTCCGTGGAGTCAATCAGGGGCCGCTGATCAACGCCAAGGCGGTGGCCAAGGCCCAGGAACTAGTGGACGACGCCGTAGCCAAGGGGGCGCGCCTGCTAATCGGCGACCAGGGGCAGGCACCCGGGCGCAACTTCTTTATGCCGACCCTGCTGGCCGAGGTGACCGCAGACATGCGCGTCTATCGAGAGGAGAACTTCGCCCCAGTGGCCGGTGTGCTGGCCTGGGACAACTTGGAACAGCTGATCGCCCAGGCTAATGACACCGAATACGGCTTGGCCGCCTACGTCTACGGTCACGACATGCGTCCGGTATGGCAGCTGCTGCGCGGCCTGGAGTTCGGCATGGTCAGTGTCAACTCGGTGAAGATGACCGGCCCACCCGTTCCCTTTGGTGGCGTCAAACAGTCCGGCCTCGGTCGCGAAGGCTCGCGCCACGGACTCGATGAGTACAGCCAGATCAAATATTACTGCCTGGGCGGCCTGCCCAGTGCCAGCGGCAGTTGAGTTGAAGCTGCCGCAACATCGACCACAAACGTATTCCATGAGGACAATGCCATGACTATCGACACCCAAAAGATCATCGAAATCGACCGCCAGAACGTTTTTCATGCCTCCACCCACCTCAAGCAGCACGCCCACGGTGAGAGCCCGGCGCGGATCATCACCGGTGCCCAGGGCATCCGCATCCAGGACTCGCTGGGCAACCAGTTTATCGACGGCTTCGCTGGCCTGTACTGCGTGAACATCGGCTACGGCCGCACCGAGATGGCCGAGGCGATCTACGAGCAGGCCAAGCAGCTGGCCTACTACCACACCTATGTCGGCCATACCACCGAGGGCATGGCCACCCTCTCCGAGCGTATCGTCAAGCTCGCCGGTCAGGGCATGAGCAAGGTCTACTACGGCATGTCCGGCTCGGACGCCAACGAGACCCAGCTCAAGCTGGTCTGGTACTACAACAACATTCTTGGCCGTAAGGAGAAGAAAAAGGTCATCTCCCGTGACCGCGGCTACCACGGTTCGAGCATCGCCTCGGGTTCGATGACCGGCCTGCCGGTGTTCCACGCCCACTTCGACCTACCGCTCGAGCGCATCAAGCACACGGTCGCGCCGGTCTACTACCGCCGCCCCGACGACGCCATGAGCGAGCTGGAGTTCTCCCGCTACTGCGCGCAAAAACTCGAGGAAATGATCCTCGCCGAAGGCCCGGACACGGTGGCGGCGATGATCGGCGAGCCGGTGCTCGGCACCGGCGGCATCGTGCCGCCACCGCAGGGCTACTGGGCGGAGATCCGCAAGGTGCTGGACAAGTACGACATCCTGCTGATCGCCGACGAGGTGGTCTGCGGTTTCGGCCGTCTGGGCGTCGATTTCGGCTCGCAATATTACGAGATGAAACCGGACCTGATTACCGTGGCCAAGGGCCTGACCTCGGCCTACCAGCCGCTGTCCGGGGTGATCGTCGGCGAGCGCGTGTGGCAGGTGCTGGAGCAGGGCACCGACACCTACGGTGCCATCGGTCATGGCTACACCTACTCGGGCCACCCGATGGGCATCGCCGCGGCCATTGCCAACCTGGACATCATCGAGCGCGAGAACCTCACCGCCAACGCTCGCGATACCGGTGCCTATCTGCAGCAGCGCATGCAGCAGACCTTCGCCGAGCACCCGCTGGTCGGCGAGGCGCGCGGTATCGGCCTGCTCGCGGCCCTGGAGTTCTCCAGTGACCGCAGCAAGCGCCAGCATTTCGACCCGAACCTCAAGGTCGGTCCGATGGTATCTGCCGCCTGCCTGGAGGAGGGCCTGATTGCCCGCGCCATGCCGCACGGCGACATCCTCGGCTTCGCCCCGCCGCTGGTGGTCACCCGTGGTGAAGTCGATGACATCGTCGCCCGCGCCGAGCGTGCGGTGAACAAGGTCACCGACAAGCTGATCAGCAGTGGTGCCTGGCAGGCCAAGTAAGCGCCAGGTCAATGCGGGGTCGCCGAGCAGGCGACCCCGCTTGCGTTCACAGGTTGGACTTAAGCATGAGCAAACAACTGACACTGCAAGATATTTATCTGGCGCGCCGGCGCATCGCCGGGATGGCGCTGCGCACGCCGCTGGTGCGCTCCGAATCGCTGTCACGGCGCTGGAACTGCGAGGTCTGGCTGAAGTTGGATAACCTGCAGCCGACCGGCGCCTTCAAGCTGCGCGGAGCGATTAATGCACTGCTAGGCCTGGACACCGCGCAACGTGAGCGTGGCGTGGTGACCATGTCCACCGGCAACTTCGGTCGCGCCCTGGCCTATGCCGGGCGGCACCTGGGCATCCCGGTCACGGTGTGCATTTCGCGTCTGGTGCCGGAGAACAAGGTCGAGGCACTGCGCCAGAGCGGTGCCGAGTTGGTGATCCACGGTGAAGCCCAGGACGAGGCCGACGTCGAGGCGCGCCGCTTGCGCGACGAACAGGGCCTGGCCTATGTCTCGCCCTTCGATGATCCGCTGATAATTGCCGGACAGGGCACCTGCGGCCTGGAAATAATGGAAGAACAGCCGGACATCGACCTGGTGTTTGCCGGCCTCTCCGGTGGTGGCCTGGTTGCCGGTATCGGCTTGGCAGTCAAAAGCATCAACCCGGCCGTCGAGGTGATCGGCGTAAGCATGAACGAGGGCGCGGCAATGTTGGAAAGCCTGGCCGCCGGGCACCCCCTGCAGGTACCCGAAAAGCACTCGCTGGCTGACAGCCTGGGTGGCGGTATCGGCCTGGACAACGCCTGGACCTTCGCCATGACCCAGCGCTACATGGACCGCGGTTACAAGGTTGACGAGATGCAGATCGCCCGCGCCATGTTGCATTTCCTGCATGAGGAAAAGATGTTGGTCGAGGGCGCCGCCGCCGTTGGTGTAGCCGCCGTCGAGCAACACCGGCTCGACCTGTCCGGACGGCGCGTGGCCTTGGTGGTCAGTGGCCAGAATCTGTCGAATGAAACCTTTGCCGAGGCCTGCCGCCTGGCCGGAGAGCGCCCCTATGCAAATCTATAACCGCCAGCAGATTGCCAAGCAAGTGAAGCTGGATCAGGCCGCCCTGGAGACGGTCGAAGCTGGTTTTGCCGCCCTCGGTCGCGGCGAGGTGGAGATGCCACCGATCCTCAGCATGAACATCGCCGAAAGCAACGGTGAGGTCGACGTGAAGACCGCGCATATCCGCGGCTGGCCGCGTTTCGCGATCAAGATCAGCCCCGGCTTCTTCGACAACCCCAAGCTCGGCCTGCCCAGCCTCAATGGCCTGATGCTGCTGTTCTCGGCCAAGACCGGGCTGGTCGAGGCGGTGTTGTTCGACGAAGGCTACCTGACCGACATCCGCACCGCGCTGGCCGGTGCCATCGCCGCCAAGCACCTGTCGCGCACCGATGCACGCAGCGTCGCGGTGATCGGTGCAGGCCTGCAGGCTGAGCTACAGGTCGCCGCCCTACGCCTGGTACGCGACATCCGCGAAGTGCATGTACACGCCCGCGACCGCACCAAGGCCGAGGCCTATGCCACCCATATGCGTGCCTATCACGGCCTGCCGGTGACCGTGCATAACAGTGCAGCCAGCGCCTGCACCAAGGCCGACATCGTGGTCACCACCACCCCTGCGCGCGAGCCGGTACTGCGCTGGAGCGACCTGCCCAAGGGCGTGCATGTCACCGCCATGGGGTCGGACAACCCGCACAAGAACGAGTTGGAGCCGGCCATCCTGGCCAACGCCGACGTAGTGGTGGTCGACCGCCTCAGCCAGTCGCGGGCCCTCGGCGAACTGCACCACGCCCCGGCGCTGCAGCGCGAGGTGTCCGAGCTGGGCACGTTGATCGCCGAGGGTCGCATCCTGCGCAGCAGCGCTGAGCAGATCAGCGTGTGCGACCTGACCGGCACCGGGGTGCAGGACACCGCCATCGCCAACTACGCCGCGCGCCTGCTCGAGGGGGCATGAGATGGTCCAGTCCTTCGCCGAGTTTCAGGCCCTGCAGCAGCACTTCGAGCATGTGCGGGCCAACAACGATGGTCATGTACGCATCGGCCTGGTGCAGCTGGCCAGCGACTTCACTCTGGAAAACGAATGGCGCCAGTTACTAGGCGAGCGGATTGAGCTGTACAGCACCCGCACCCCCTGCAGCCCTAAAGTCACCCCCGAGGGGCTGCGCGGTCTGGCTCAGGGGCTCGCCCAGTCCAGCGCACTGCTGGTGCCGGGCTTGCCGCTGGACGTGCTGGCTTTCGGCTGCACCTCGGGCAGCATGCTGATCGGCGAGCAGGAGGTGACCCGCCTGATTAGCCAGGCGCACCCGGGCGTCCCGGTGACTAATCCCTGGAGTGCGGTCAAGGCCGCCCTGCGCGGCCTGGGTGCAGGGCGCATCGCGGTGCTCACGCCCTATATCGGCGAGGTCAACTACCCGCTTTGTCAGGGGCTGGAGCAGGCCGGCCACGAGGTCGCGGCGCTCGGCACCTTTGCCGTGCTGGAAGACGCCGAGATCCCGCGCATCCCGGCCGCGGCCATCGAGGCGGCGGCGCTGGAGCTGCTCGCCGGTCAGCGGGTCGATGCGTTGTTCCTCGCCTGCACCAACCTGCGCACCTTGGGCCTGCTCGACGCACTGGAAAAGCGCCTGGGCCTGCCGGTGATCTCGAGTAACCAGGCGCTGTTCTGGCACGCCCTGCAATTGGCCGGCTGCGTGCACCGGCCCGCGGGCTTCGGCAGCCTACTGGCCGACAACCGGGTGTCGCGCTGAAGGCAGACGCTGCGCCCGCCCCATGCGAGGGCCTTGTAGAATGGCGTTGTGCGAGGCGATACCCTGCGCTGCCGCGGACATAGTGCAATCACGGAAAGGAACACCAGGATGCAGGACAGACAGAAGGGCTTGTTGCTCACCTCCCTGGGCATGCTGGTGATCTCGCCGGATGCCTTGGTATTGCGCTGGCTGGCCGGCGATGCGCTGCAGATCCTCGCCTGGCGCGGCCTACTGATGGCGCTCGGGCTCGGCCTGCTGCTGGCCTGGCGCTATCGCGGCGGGCTGCCGGCGGCCCTGCGCCGCTGCGGCTGGACCGGTCTCGGTTGTGCGCTCTGTTACTGCTTCAGCACCTTCTGCTTCGTCCACGCCATGGCCCTGGCCGGGGCGGCCAGCACCCTGCTGATCTTCAGCCTATCGCCACTGATCGCTGCCGCCTTGGCCTGGATTTGGCTAGGCGAGCGCCTGGATCTGCGCACCCTGCTGGCGATCCTGGTCTGCCTGGGCGGGGTGCTGCTGATCGTCGCCGACCAGTCGCCGGGCAGCAGCCTGACCGGCAACCTGCTGGCGCTGGTCGCCGCGACGTTGTTGGCCGGCAACTTCACCCTGGCGCGCAGCCGGCCGACAGTGGACATGAGCCCGGCGTTGATCCCCGGCGCCCTGTTGGTGTCGCTACTGGGGTTCGTCTTCGGCGGCACCCCGACCTTTGCCGTGCAACAGTGGCTGGTGCTGGCGCTGATGGCCGGAGTGCTGCTGCCACTGGCGTTCATGCTGATCCAGCTCGGACCGCGCTGGATCAGCGCCACCGAGGTTGGCCTGCTGTTGCTCCTGGAAGTGGTGCTCGGGCCGCTGTGGGTCTGGTGGCTGCTCGACGAGGCGCCGAGCAGCCAGGTGCTGCTGGGCGGCAGCATCATTCTCCTCGCGCTGCTCGGTCACAGCCTGCTGAGCTGGCGGCGGCGTGCCCCACCACCATTGAACGCCTGAGCCGTTCACTCCAGCCTGAGTACCTTGTCCAGGACGATCTTCGGTCCCTGCATCTTCTTGACGATGATGCTCAGGCCATCAACCTCCAGCACTTCATCTTCCACGGGCATGCACTTGAGGGTTTCGTAGACCAGGCCGGCCAGGGTTTCCTCCTCGACATGATCGAGGTCCATCCCGGCAGGCGCTCGACCTTGAACAACGGGGTATCGCCGCGGACCAGCAGCTTGCCGTCAGCGCGTCGATTACAAGACCCGCACCCTGTTCTCCCGCGCCGCACATTTCGCCGGCCAGCATGAGGACGAGGTGCTCTATCGCGCCGGCCCGTTCAACGCAACCAGCTTGGAAGAAACCCTTAAGGAGTCCGCATGAAACTCTTCGATCAGTCGAGTTCGACGCCCGAAGCGGGTTGAGCCAATGGGGCGTGGGCCGCCTACGCCTCATCCCTCATCCCTCTCAGAGCACGCGGGCCCGGTCGCGCAGCAACTGGGCGAATTGCTCCGCCGGCACCGGCTTGCTGATCAGGTAGCCCTGAATCTCGTCGCACTGCTGGGCCTTGAGGAAATCCATCTGCGCCTGGGTTTCCACGCCCTCGGCGACCACCTTCAACTCCAGGCTGTGGGCCATGACGATGATCGCGCGGGTAATAGCCGCATCCTCGCCGCCGAGCGCCAGGTCGCGGATGAAGGTCTGGTCGATCTTCACGTAGTCCACCGGGAAACGCTTCAGGTAGCTGAGTGAGGAGTAGCCGGTGCCGAAGTCGTCGATCGCCAGTTTCACCCCCAGGTCGCGCAGCTGCTGGAAGGTGGCGATCACGCTTTCGACGTTGTCGAGCAACTGGCTCTCGGTCAATTCGAGCTCGAGGAACTGCGGCGCCAGGCCGGTTTCGTCGAGTACCTGGCGCACCAGGTTGGTCAGCGTACCCTGGCGCACCTGATGCACCGACAGGTTTACCGACACCCGGATCTGCGCCAGGCCTTGCAGCTGCCAGTCCCGCGCCTGTTGGCAGGCGCGGCGCAGGACGAATTCGCCGATCGGTACGATCAGTCCGGTTTCCTCGGCCAGGCCGATGAAATCCCCCGGTGGCACCAGGCCCCGCTCCGGATGGCGCCAGCGTACCAGCGCCTCGGCAGCGTTGAGGCTGTCGTCGGCCAGGCACAGCTTGGGTTGGTAGAACACCTCCAGCTGATGCTCGTCGATCGCCTTGCGCAGCTGGGTTTCCAGTTGCAGGCGCTCCAGGGTGCAGGCCTGCAGGTTGTCGGTGTAGAACTGGAAGGTGTTGCCGCCCAGGTGCTTGGCATGCTGCATGGCCATATCGGCCTGGCTGACCAGGGTCGAGATCTC
>JAUYKV010000011.1 GCA_030699825.1 Pseudomonas sp.
CATCGACAGCCCAGGTTGAAACTGAATTCGGTTCATCGCCATGATTCCACCCCTCACCGAAATAACTGTACGCATATACAGCATAGGCCCGGTGACCACGGGCGGCCAGCTTGGCTGATCATCATTGCTAATCAGGTAATGCATTGCCCGGACCAGCAACGCTGGCCTTGGGCCGCGCGCCGCCCAGCGAGCCACCGGGAGCGATCAGCATCCGCAGCCAGTCGTGGCCTTCGCTCATGTCCTCGCCGTGCTCAAAGCGCCGGGAGGCTTCTTCCAGCTCGCGCAGCTTGGTCAGCGGTGGCGCCGCCCGATCGTGGTGGTCGTCGAGGAACGGGCCATGTTCGTCCGTCTTGAAGCGGACTCCACCGATGCGGAAGCTATCGTGCACACCGAGCAGGAAGTCGGATTCATACAGCCTGGCGTGTACCGGTGCAGCACCAACACGCTTGTCGCGCTCATGCCGCCGCTTCATCAGCAGACGGCCCCAACGGTCGGGCGAGGCATCGGAGAATACGCCAAAGGTATCCGAGCCCTTAGAGGGGAACTGCCGGCCGCTAGTAGGCCAGATTCTTGGGTCGATCTGTACCTGGAGTCGAGGATTTTCAAGTGCAGCGGCGGCGTACTCAAAGTCAAAACGCTCGGTGGCTTTCGTCCGCAGGCAGTGCAAATACCCCAGGTGCTGGGGGCCACCCAGGCCTTGCCAGTCGGCGTAAACCAAGATGGTGTTATCCATCGGATTCCCTCAGCAGCGATTCGGCCAGGTCTGCGCCGGTAACCAACGTCGAGCGCGGGGGATACTTCTTGATTGCGGTGAGTGCCGACCGCCCCCCCTCCTCCTTCGGCGTCCCGACCCCCGCCATTCGCACCTTGCCCTGGCCCGGAGCCGAAGTCCTGGCCTTCGGGGGAGACAGTTCGGCGTCCTGGAGATGTCGCCCCAGCTCATCCTGCAGCGCCACCTGGGACAGGTCATGCTCCAGCCCCAACGCCTGCAGCACAGCCATGTAGGCACCGATGGTCACGCCGGCGCTGCCCTGCTCGAGCGAGCGCAGGGTAGGCAGCGACATGCCGGCCCGCTCAGCCATCTGTTTGGCAGTGATTTTCCGGCGTTTACGCGCAAGCATCAGACGTTCGCCAAAAGACTCGAGCAAGCGGTCTGTTGCAGGTAGCAAAGAGGCGATTCGCTTAGCCATAGTGGAAATATTCTTTAATTGGGATGCGATTGATGAAGAAATAATAGCACTCGCAGCAGGAATACCCACACAGCCAGAGTAAAGTGAAATATTATTTAATTAATCAAGAAATTTCTGAAAGAATATTTTCAGAATAACGATTAAACTCGGATATACGAGTGAAGATGAGGGTGGCGTATGCCCCGAAGCATTCCGCGATCCGTAGGGTGTCACTCGCCGCAGGCAGTGCACCATGGTTCATCGGCGCGGCATAAATTCTGGCGGGCTGTCGCTGCGCTCCGAGGCCGCCCTACCTCCGATCGGAACGCCGCCCGGACCGCCCTATTTGCTATGCCCAACTCAGGCGGCTCAAAGCTGCTGGACGCGCAGTTCCTTGGGCATGGAGAAGGTGACGTTCTCCGGTCGCCCTTCCAGTTCGCTCTCCCCCGTCGCGCCCCACGCCTGCAGTTGGCTGACTACGCCGCGCACCAGCACCTCGGGTGCCGAGGCGCCGGCGGTGATGCCGATGCCGGCTACGCCGTCGAACCACTCGCGCTTGAGGTCTTCGGCGCCGTCGATCAGGTAGGCCGGGGTGCCCATGCGCTCGGCCAGTTCGCGCAGGCGGTTGGAGTTGGAGCTGTTGGGGCTGCCGACCACCAGCAGCACGTCGCACTCGGCGGCCAGTTGCTTGACCGCGTCCTGGCGGTTCTGGGTGGCGTAGCAGATGTCGTCCTTGCGCGGCCCGCCGATGGCCGGAAACTTGGCGCGCAGGGCGTCGATGACCTTGCTGGTGTCGTCCATCGACAGGGTGGTCTGGGTGACGAAGGCCAGGGCTTCGGGGTTGCGCACCTGCAAACGCCCGACATCGGCCTCGTCTTCCACCAGGTAGATGGCGCCGCCGTTGCTGGCGTCGTACTGGCCCATGGTGCCTTCGACTTCCGGGTGGCCGGCGTGGCCGATGAGGATGCATTCACGGCCTTCGCGGCTGTAGCGCACCACCTCCATATGCACCTTGGTCACCAACGGACAGGTGGCGTCGAAGATCTTCAGGCCGCGCCGTTCGGCTTCGTTGCGTACGGCCTGGGATACGCCGTGGGCACTGAAGATGACGATGACGTCGTCGGGGATCTGGTCCAGCTCTTCGACGAAGATGGCGCCGCGCGCGCGCAGGTCTTCGACCACGAACTTGTTGTGCACCACTTCATGACGCACGTAGATCGGCGGACCGAAGACTTCCAGGGCGCGGTTGACGATTTCGATGGCGCGGTCGACACCGGCGCAGAAGCCGCGGGGATTGGCGAGTTTGATATGCATGGTGACTCTCGGCGCGCGGGAACTTGAGGATGAAGGGGCTTGAAGATGAAGAGTGTAACGCGAGACACCCGAACGATCCCATGCCACGGGTGCAAATCGACACGCGGGGCGTGGCAACCAGCAGGCACCGCATCCCCCTGTAGGAGGGCCGCGCCCGTTCCTGACGGGCTTGCGGCATTTCCCACATCCATGTGGGTCACCCGACCCCGGGGCGATAGCGGACAATGTCCGCTCAACACATCTTTGCCACAGGATCTACAACGGCGTCAGAGCGCTTTGACCTCGATGATCTCCACCTCGAAGCTCAAGGTCTTGCCGGCCAGCGGGTGGTTGAAGTCGATGGTCACCTGGCTGTCGTCGAAGGCCTTGACCACGCCCGGCATCTCGGCGTTGGCGGCGTCGTTGAAGATCACCAGCAGGCCGTCGGAGAGTTCCATGTCCTTGAACTGGCTGCGCGGCATGGTCTGCACGTTTTGCGGGTTGGGCTGGCCGAAGCCATGCTCGGGCAGCACCTGCACGCTGCGCTTGTCGCCGGCCTTGAAGCCGAACAGGGCGGATTCAAAACCCGGCAGCAGGTTGCCGTCGCCGACCTTGAAGGTGGCTGGGGCTTTGCCTTCGGTGCTGTCGATCACGTCGCCGTTTTCCAGCTTGATGGCGAAATGCAGGGTGACTTCCCTGTCCGGGCCGATACGTACATCAGTCATGGGGCGGTTTCTCCGGACTTGTTGCTTTTGAACATATCCAGCGCCAAGAGGATGGCGCCGAGGGTGATGGCGGCGTCCGCGACATTGAAGGCCGGGAAGTACCAGCGGTGTTGCCAGTGGACCAGGACGAAGTCGACCACATGACCGAACACCACCCGGTCGACCAGGTTGCCCAGCGCGCCGCCGAGCACCAGCGCCAGCGCCATGGCCAGCCAGGTTTCGTCCGGTTTCAGGCGCTTGAGCCAGACCACCAGCACGGCGCTGATGACGATGGCGATCACGGCGAACAGCCAGCGTTGCCAGCCCGAAGCACCGGCCAGGAAGCTGAACGCCGCGCCGGTGTTGTAGGCCAGGGTCCAGCTGAAGTAATCGGGGATCACCACGATCTGCTGGTACAGGGTCAGCGCGTTATCGAAGTAGAACTTGCTGGCCTGATCGATCACGAACACCAGCAGGCTCAGCCACAGCCAGGGCAGCCGGCCGAAGCGGGAGGTCATGAATGCCCTCCAGGCTTTTCTGTAGGAGCGAGCTTGCTCGCGATCGGTACTAAATGCTGATCGCCGGGACGCCGGACCGCAGCAAGCTGGCTCCTACAGTGCACAGCAGCGCGGCTAGCATCACGCATAGTGACGAACCTCGCCGGCGCCTTCGATGTTGTCCACACAGCGGCCGCAGATTTCCGGATGCGCCGGGTTGACCCCGACGTCTTCGCGGTGATGCCAGCAACGGCCGCACTTGGGGTGGGCCGATTTGACGATTTTCAGTTTCAGGCCGGCCACTTCGGTCTCCACCGCGTCGCTTGGCGCACTGCTCAGCGGCGCCAGGCTGGCGGTGGAGGTGATCAACACGAAGCGCAGCTCGTTGCCGAGTTTGTTCAGGTCGGCGATCAGGCTGTCTTCGCCATAGAGGGTCACTTCGGCCTGCAGGTTGCCGCCGATGGCCTTGGCTGCGCGCAGCCCTTCCATTTCCTTGTTGACCGCGACCTTGACCGCCATGACCCGCTCCCAGAACTCGCGGCTCAGCTCGAAATCCTGCGGCATTTCGCTCAGGCCCTGGTACCAGCCATTGAGCATCACTGATTCGTTGCGCTCGCCCGGCAGGTACTGCCACAGCTCGTCGGCGGTGAAGGACAGCACCGGCGCGATCCAGCGCACCAGCGCCTCGGCGATGTGGAACAGTGCGGTCTGGCAGGAACGGCGCGCCACGCTGTCGGCGGCGGTGGTGTACTGGCGGTCCTTGATGATGTCGAGGTAGAAACCGCCCAGCTCCTGCACGCAGAAGTTGTGCACCTTTTGGTAGACGTTCCAGAAGCGGTAGCTGTCGTAGGCTTCCTCGATCTCGCGCTGCAGCAGCAGGGCGCGGTCCACCGCCCAGCGATCCAGGGCGAGCATGTCCGCGGCCGGCAGCACGTGCTGCGCCGGGTCGAAACCGCTGAGGTTGGCCAGCAGGAAGCGCGCGGTGTTGCGGATCCGCCGGTAGGAGTCGGCGCTGCGCTGGAGGATGACCTTGGATACGGCCATCTCGCCGGAGTAGTCGGTGGACGACACCCACAGGCGCAGGATGTCGGCGCCCAGGCTGTCGTTGACTTCCTGCGGGGCGACCACGTTGCCCAGCGACTTGGACATCTTGCGACCATTCTCGTCGACCACGAAACCGTGGGTCAGCAGCTCCTTGTAGGGCGCGTGACCGTCGATGGCACTGCCGGTCAGCAGGGAGGAATGGAACCAGCCACGGTGCTGGTCGGAACCTTCCAGGTACAGATCGGCGCGCGGGCCAGTGGCGTGGCCGAGCGGATGGGAACCGCGCAGCACGTGCCAGTGGGTGGTGCCGGAGTCGAACCAGACGTCCAGGGTGTCGCTGATCTTGTCGTACTGCGCGGCCTCGTCACCGAGCAACTCGGCGGCATCCAGTTTGAACCAGGCTTCGATGCCCGCCTGCTCGACGCGCTGGGCCACGGTTTCCATCAGTTCGGCGGTGCGCGGGTGCATCTCGCCGCTTTCCTTGTGCAGGAAGAACGGGATCGGCACGCCCCAGTTGCGTTGGCGCGAGATGCACCAGTCCGGACGGCCGGCGATCATGCTGTGCAGGCGCGCCTGGCCCCAGGCCGGAACGAAGGCGGTCTGCTCGATGGCGGCCAGCGCCCGCTTGCGCAGGGTGTCACCCTCGTTGGGCTGTTTGTCCATGCCGACGAACCACTGGGCGGTGGCGCGGTAGATCAGCGGGGTCTTGTGCCGCCAGCAGTGCATGTAGCTGTGCTGGATGGCTTCGTGCTTGAGCAGGCAACCGACTTCGTCGAGTTTGGCAACGATATTGGGGTTGGCCTTCCAGATGAACTGACCGCCGAAGAACGGCAACGACTCGACGTACACGCCATTGCTCTGCACCGGGCTGAGAATCTCGTCGTTGCTCATGCCGTAACCCTTGCAGGAACGGAAGTCGTCCTCGCCGTAGGCCGGGGCCGAATGAACGATACCGGTGCCGGCGTCCAGGGCCACGTAGTCGGCCAGGTAGAGCGGCGAGAAGCGCTCATAGAACGGATGACGGAAGCGGATCAGCTCCAGCGCCTCGCCCTTGGCTATGGCGATCACCTCGCCCTGCAGGCCGTAGCGCGCCAGGCAGCTCTCGACCAGTTCTTCGGCCAGCAGCAGCAGCTTGTCGCCGGTATCGACCAGGGCGTAGTTGAATTCGGGGTGGACGTTGAGCGCCTGGTTGGCCGGGATGGTCCAGGGCGTGGTGGTCCAGATCACTATGCTGGTGGGTTTGCCCAGGCTGGCCAGACCGAAGGCGGCGGCCAGCTTGTCGGCATCTTCGACCGGGAAGGCGACGTCGATGGCCTCGGATTTCTTGTCCTGGTATTCGACTTCGGCTTCGGCCAGCGCCGAACCGCAGTCGAAACACCAGTTGACCGGCTTCAGGCCCTTGAACACGAAGCCGTGCTTGACCATCTCGGCCAGGGCGCGGATCTCGCCGGCTTCGTTGGCGAAGTCCATGGTCTTGTAGGGGTTGGCCCAGTCGCCGAGCACGCCGAGGCGGATGAAGTCGGCCTTCTGCCCTTCGATCTGCTCGCCGGCATAGCTGCGGCAGCGCTCGCGGGTGAGGTCCGAGGGCTGGTTCTTGCCGAAGGTGGTCTCGACCTTGTGCTCGATCGGCAGGCCGTGGCAGTCCCAGCCCGGCACATAGGGCGCGTCGTAGCCGGCCAGGGTCTTGGAGCGGGTAATGATGTCCTTGAGGATTTTATTGACCGCATGACCGATATGAATGCTGCCGTTGGCATAGGGCGGGCCGTCGTGCAGGACGAATTTCGGCCGGCCTTCGCCCAGCTGCCGCAGCTTCTGATACAGACCCATGTCGTTCCAGCGCTGCAGAATCTGCGGCTCGCGCTGCGGCAGGCCGGCCTTCATCGGGAACTGGGTATCCGGCAGATTTAGCGTGGCTTTGTAGTCGGTCATCTCAGGCTCTTTTATTTAAGCGGTTGACCCTGCCAATGGGCACGGGCGGCGGCAATATCGGCAGCAATGGCCGCCTTCAGTGCCTCAAGGGAGGCGAAACGCTGCTCTTCACGCAGCTTGTGGTGGAATGCCACCGTCAAACGCCGGCCATACAAATCACCGGCAAAATCCAGCAAATGCACTTCGAGGTGGGCACTGCCATCGCCCGCCACGCTCGGGCGCACGCCGATATTGGCGACCCCCGGCCACGGCTGACCGTCCACCTCGGTGCTAACCAGGTACACCCCGCTCAGTGGCACGCGCTTGCGCTTGAGCTGCACATTGGCGGTCGGCGCATCCAGCTGACGCCCCAGCTTCTGCCCGTGCAGCACGCGCCCGGCGATCTGGAACGGGCGACCGAGCAGGTGTTCGGCCAGGGCGAAGTCGCCTGCGGCCAGGGCCTCGCGCACCCCGGTACTGCTGACGCGCACGCCATCCAGTTCGACCGTCGCGGCGGCCTCGACGGTAAAGCCTTCGCGTTCACCGGCCTGCTCCAGAAAGGCGAAGTCGCCGACCCGGTCGCAACCGAAGCGGAAGTCGTCACCGACCTCCAGATGGCGCACGCCCAGGCCCTCGACCAGCACCTTGTGGACGAATTCGGCGGCGCTCAACTCGCGCAAATGCGGGTTGAAGCTCAGGCACAGCACCCGATCGACACCTTCGG
This sequence comes from Pseudomonas sp., assembly GCA_030699825.1. Taxonomy (GTDB): domain Bacteria; phylum Pseudomonadota; class Gammaproteobacteria; order Pseudomonadales; family Pseudomonadaceae; genus Aquipseudomonas. Next base: position 7,340 of record JAUYKV010000011.1, read on the forward strand.
CGGCCAGCAACGCGAGCTTGTCGCGCAGACGCGTCAGGCGCGCGGGCGCCGTGTCGGGGCCAAAGAATTCGCGCGGCTGCGGCTCGAAAATCACCACGCAACTGGGCAGCGCCAACTCGGCCGCGCGCTCACGCAAACGCGCCAGAATGGCCTGATGGCCACGATGGACGCCGTCGAAATTGCCAATAGTGGCGACACAGCCCCGATGCTGGGGCCGCAAGTTGTGTAGGCCTCGAACCAGCTGCATAACGCGCTTCTTGCTCATAAAGTGGCCGATTATACCCATGCTCGGCCCTCGGGCGTAGGGTCGATCGGCAGACAAGCACAATGCCGCACTCAAACCCGGTCACACGGGGCCATTCGCTAATCAATGGCGCAGATGACGCATGCGCAGCCCCAGCGCCAGCAAGGCGCCGACAAATGCCAGCAAGCCGCCGCCGACCAGCAGACTGAGCCAGAGCACGCGCTGCTGCCAACCCCAAACGAACCACTCGGCCGGCGCCACGTTCAACCACCAGACCAGCGCCACCATAGCCGCGCAGGCACCGAGCAGGCGCAGGCCGTACAGACCCCAGCCCGGCGCAGGCTTATACACGCCGATCTTGTACAGGCCCCAGAACAGCAGCGCGGTATTGAGCAGCGACGACAACGAGGTCGCCAGCGCCAGGCCGACATGCTTGAGCGGCCAGATCAGAATCAGGTTGAACACCATGTTCGCCACCATGCAGATGATCGCGATGCGCACCGGGGTTCTCAGGTCCTGGCGGGCGAAGAACGCCGGCGCCAGTACCTTGATCAACATAAAGGCCAGCACCCCGAGCGAATAGGCACGCAGCGCAGCGGCCGACTGCAGCACATCGCGCTCGGTCATCGCGCCATAGTGGAACAAGGTGGCGATCAACGGCTCGGCGAGGATCGCCAGGGCCAGCGCCGCCGGCACCCCGAGCAGCAGCACCATGCGCAGGGCCCAGTCGATGGTCGCCGAAAACGCCTTGGGATCATCGCTGGCGTGCTGACGCGACAGGCTCGGCAGGATCACCGTGCCGATGGCGATACCGAACGCGCCCAGGGGCAGCTCGGACAGGCGGTCGGCGTAATACAGCCAGGACACGCTGCCGGTCTGCAGCAGCGAGGCCAGCACGGTATCGAGCAGCAGGTTGATCTGGCTGACCGACACACCGAACAGCGCCGGCACCATCAGCAGCATGATCCGCCGCACGCCCTCGTCGCGCCGCACCTTGGGCGTGGGCAGCAACTTGAGCCGCGCGAGAAAAGGTAACTGGAACAGCAACTGGGCGACCCCGGCGATCAGCACGCCCCAGGCCAGGGCCATGATCGGCTGATCGAAATACGGCGTCAGGTAAATTGCCGCGCCGATCATGCTGATATTCAGCAGCACCGGGGTAAACGAGGGCACGGCGAAACGCCCGTAGGCATTGAGGATGCCGCCACAGAACGCCGTCAGCGAGATCAGCAGCAGGTAGGGAAAGGTAATCTGCAGCAGATCACCCGCCAACGCGAGCTTGGCCGGGTCACTGTGAAAGCCGGGCGCGAACAGCATGATCAGATAGGGCGAGCCGACCACGCCGAGGGCGGTCAGGGCGGTCAACGTCAGCCCCAGGTAGCCCGCAGTGCGGTCGACCAGCTGCTTGACCTCGGCCAGGCTGCGCTGCGTCCGGTATTCCGAGAGCACCGGGACGAACGCCTGGGCGAAGGCCCCCTCGGCAAACAGGCGGCGCAGAAAGTTGGGAATCTTGAAGGCGATGAAGAATGCATCGGCCGCCGGGCCCGCACCGAAATAGGCGGCCACCACCATATCGCGTATCATGCCCAGCACACGCGATAACAGGGTCATTACACTGACCACCGCGCTGGAACGTAACAAGCCGCCCTTCCCGGTTTGCTCGGACATATGTAACCCCTTGGAAAAGGTCGCCGAGTTTACCGACCCGCATGGATACTGGGTAGAGCAAGCGGTGTGCCGTCTGCTGACAATCGGCAGACGGGTAGTAAATAACAACAAGCCAACAGGCTTGACAATGAGCGCAGGCCTCGGCATGATTCGCGGCCTTATTTGTTTGTATCCCCCAGATTTCGAGGAGCTTGACGGTGGCCAATACACCTTCTGCCAAAAAACGCGCAAAACAGGCTGAGAAGCGTCGTAGCCATAACGCCAGCCAGCGCTCCATGGTCCGTACCTACATCAAGAACGTGGTCAAGGCTATCGACGCCAAAGATCTTGACGTAGCAAAAACCGCTTACACCCTGGCTGTGCCAATCATCGACCGCATGGCCGACAAAGGCATCATCCACAAGAACAAAGCAGCGCGTCATAAAAGCCGCCTGAATGGCCACATCAAGGCCCTCAGCGAAGCTGCAGCCGCTTAATAAGCGATTCGCGCTTTACTGCTGGTTCTTAAAAAACCGACCTCAGGGTCGGTTTTTTATTGCCTGTACCAACCCAAAACCGATGGCCTATTGGCGCGACGCAAAAGCCCGCGGGTTGTCGCTGCGCCCCGAAGCCACCCTACGCACGTACGCCGCGGGATCTGGGGTAATCCACAATCCGTAGGGTGTCACTCGCCGCAGGCAGTGCACCATGGGCTCAGCGGCGCAGCATAAATTCTGGCGGGTTGTCGCTTCGCTCCGAAGCCGCCCTACACGCAGGCAGTGCACCATGCGCTCAGCGGCGCGGCACAAATTCTGGCGGGTTGTCGCTACGCTCCGAAGCCGCCCTACACGCAGGCAGTGCACCATGGGCTCAGCGGCGCGGCACAAATCCTGGCGGGCTGTCGCTGCGCTCCGAGGCCGCCCTACCCGCAGACAGTGCACCATGGTTTATCGGCGCGACACACATCCGGCGAGGCGGCGCCGAATTGAGACATGAGCGGGCTCAGCGCTTTTCCGGCCAGGGCATGATCGGGATGGCGGTTACCGCATTCTGCGGGCTGCCTTCGATCACTCGATCGCTGTACACCAGATAGACCAGGGTATTGCGCTTTTCATCGAAGAAACGCACCACCTGCATGGTCTTGAACACCAACGAGGTGCGCTCGCGAAACACTTCTTCGCCTTCTTTCAACTCATCCTTGAAGCTGACCGGCCCGACCTGGCGACAGGCGATCGAGGCCTCGGCGCGGTCCTCGGCCAGGCCCAGACCGCCCTTGACCCCACCGGTCTTGGCGCGCGACAGGTAGCAGGTGACACCCGCCACCTTGGGATCATCGAAGGCCTCGACCACGATCTTGTCGTTCGGCCCCATCAACTTGAACACCGTGGACACTTCACCCACCTGCTCGGCCGATGCGTACATCGGCAGCACCAGCAACGCACCCAACAATCCCTTGAGCATTCGCATCACACATCCTCAGACCAGAATTAGTTGTACATGAGCATTACTCGCTTCGCTCGCCCTTCGGGCCGCGCTGAAGCGCGTTAGCCGCAAGCGGCTTTCCGACCGGGCTGGCGCACCAGCCTGTTTTTAACGCCGCAGGGCCGACGCGCAGCAGACATTGAGCAGGTTTTCAGACCAGAATCAAATTATCCCGATGAATCAACTCAGGTTCATCGACGTAACCGAGCAACCTTTCGATGGCATCCGACGACTGACCGATGATCTTCTGCGCCTCGAGCGCACTGTAATTGGCCAGGCCACGGGCGATTTCACGCCCATCCGGATCGACGCAGATCACCATTTCGCCCCGCCGAAAGCTACCCTGGAGCGCCTTGACCCCGACCGGCAGCAGACTCTTGCAACCAGTCGCCAAAGCCTTGACCGCCCCCGCATCCAGCACCAGGGTGCCGCGGGTCTGCAGATGTCCGGCCAGCCATTGCTTGCGCGCCGCCAGCAAGCCGCGCTCGGGCGCCAGCAGCGTACCCAGGCGCTCGCCGGCCTTGAGTCGCGCCAGCACCTGCTCGATGGCACCCCCGACAATCACCGTATGGGCACCGGAACGTGCTGCCAGCCGCGCGGCGCGCAGCTTGGTCTGCATGCCGCCACGCCCCAGCGCACCACCCACGCCACCGGCCACGGCATCCAGCGCCGGATCATCGGCACGCGCTTCGTAGATCAGTTCGGCATCGGGGTTATGCCGCGGGTCGGCGTTATACATGCCGTCGCGGTCGGTAAGGATCACCAGCAGATCGGCCTCGACCAGATTGGCCACCAGCGCCGCCAGGGTGTCGTTGTCGCCGAAGCGGATCTCGTCGGTGACCACCGTATCGTTCTCGTTGATCACCGGAATCACATCCAGGTCGACCAGGGTGCGCAAGGTGCTGCGCGCATTCAGGTAACGCTTGCGGTCCGACAGGTCGTCATGGGTCAGGAGAATCTGCGCGGTGCGCCGCGCATGCTCGCCGAAACTCGACTCCCAGGCCTGAATCAACACCATCTGACCAATGGCAGCGGCCGCCTGCAGCTCATGCATGGCCTTCGGTCGCCCACTCCAGCCGAGGCGGCTCATGCCAGCCGCCACCGCACCGGAAGACACCAGCACCAGCTCCACGCCCTGCTCGCGCAGCGCGACCATCTGCTCGACCCACACCGCCATGGCCGCACGATCCAGGCCACGCCCGTCGGCGGTGAGCAATGCACTGCCGATCTTCACCACCCAGCGCCGCGCACTGGTTACCTTGTCACGCATGATCATCCAACCTTAGCCAGAAACCGCCCAACGGAACGGAAGCCGCTGCGCTCGCAGCCTCCAATCATTCGCTCAAGACAAGAACGCCGCAATTAAGCGGCGTTCACAAGTTGCTTAATCCCGGACGTAAATGATTTCCGGGCCATCCTCATCATCTTCTTCATCCCAGAAGCTGTCATCTTCCTCGACATCACCGATCGCCTTGACCCCGGTACGGCGCAACGCGCGCTTGTCGTCCAGCTTCTGCAACTGAGCGCGCGCCTCATCTTCGATGCGCGTATCCAGCTCGGCCAGCTCGGCGGCAAACTCGGGGTTCTCCTGGATGCGCTCGGCGCGCGCCTCGAGGAAATCCATGATGTCGTAGCACAGCTGATCGGTACCCTCGCGTGCCAGGGCGGAAATCACATACACCGGGCCTTTCCAGTCGATCCGCGCGACGATTTCGGCGACACGCGCCTCCTGCTCTTCGTCGAGAATCTGGTCGGCCTTGTTCAGCACCAGCCAGCGCTCGCGCTCGGCCAGCGAAGGACTGAACTTGGTCAGCTCGTCGACGATGGTCGCCGCCGACTCTGCCGGATCGGTCAGATCCAGTGGCGCCATGTCCACCAGGTGCAACAGCAGACGGGTGCGCGCCAGGTGCTTGAGGAAGCGGATACCCAGACCGGCACCATCCGATGCACCCTCGATCAGACCGGGAATGTCGGCAACGACGAAGCTCTTGTAGCGATCGACACTGACCACACCCAGGTTTGGAATCAGGGTGGTGAACGGGTAATCGGCGACCTTCGGCTTGGCCGCCGACACCGAACGAATCAAGGTGCTCTTGCCGGCATTCGGCAAACCGAGCAGACCGACATCGGCCAATACCTTCAATTCCAGCTTGAGGTCGCGCGCATCGCCCGGCTTGCCCGGCGTGGTCTGCCGCGGCGCGCGGTTGGTGCTGGACTTGAAGCGCGTGTTGCCCAGGCCATGCCAGCCACCCTGCGCAACCAGCAGACGCTGACCCGCCCGAACCAGATCGCCAATCACTTCCTGGGTACCCGCATCGATCACGGTGGTACCAATCGGCACCGGCAGGATCAGATCCTCACCCTTGGCTCCCGTGCAATCAGTGCTACCACCCTTGTCACCATTCGGCGCCTGGAAGCGGCGGGTATAGCGGTAGTCCACCAGGGTATTGAGGTTCGCAAAAGCCTCGATATAAATCGAGCCGCCATCACCACCATCGCCACCGTTGGGGCCACCGTTTTCGATGAACTTCTCACGGCGGAAGCTCATCATGCCGTTACCACCATCACCGGCCTTTACAGAAATCGATACTTCATCGACGAATTTCATAGGTACGCCTCCCGCAATCAAGCGGGTTATCTAAGAACCGGCTCAACGTCTGCTGCGCGTCGGCCCTGCTGCGTTAAAAGCAGGGCTCTAGCTCGCGAGACCTTGAACAGGTTCTAACGAGAAAACCAGGTTCTTGCAAAATTGACCTGCATTCAAATCGAACGCTACGCCCAGGACAGTTTGGCAAGAACCCCAAGAATACAGAAACAAAAAAGCCCCGTCGCAAGGACGGGGCTTTCCCAGCAGCCGCGCGATTAAGCCGCAACGACGCTCACGTAACGGCGGTTGAACGCGCCCTTTACTTCGAACTTGATCACGCCTTCGATTTTCGCGAAGAGGGTGTGATCCTTACCCATGCCGACGCCGTAACCGGCGTGGAACTGGGTGCCGCGCTGACGCACGATGATGTTGCCAGGAATGATTTTCTGGCCGCCATACATCTTCACGCCAAGGCGTTTGGCTTCTGAGTCGCGACCGTTGCGGGTACTACCGCCAGCTTTT
>JAUYKV010000019.1 GCA_030699825.1 Pseudomonas sp.
AGTTTTGGGGCCGATTAGGATTCGACGCCGGTAGCAAAACTCGAGGGGCATGCCGAGTTGGTAACAGAACTCGTAAATAAACTGTTGCAAACCTCCATAATTGCCAATGATGACAATTACGGTGCTCAACTAGCTGCGTAAGCAGCCTAGTCGCACTTCTGGTAGCTTCGGCTCCAGCAATCATTAGGGGATGTCTGTAAACCCGAAATGATTGTCATATAGAACAGAATCGCCGCGTAGTACGTTGTGGACGAAGTGGCTAAAAATTACACAACTCGCCCAAAGCACCCTGCCCGTCGGGCGGCCAAGGGTTAACTCAGTAGACACGGCTAAGCATGTAGAACCAACAGCGGAGAACTGGCGGACGGGGGTTCAAATCCCCCCGGCTCCACCATTACACCATCTAAAGACGTCCCAGGACGTCTTTTTTTGTGCCTGAAATCCAGCAAATACGGGGCTTTCAGCACCATCAGTGTCCGTGAGCGTCCGGCAGGATCTATGTCTTTTGGTATTCCAAATGGTATTCCAAGCCCACAGGTGCTAATTTTTGGAATACCAAAACCCTCCATGGAATACCAATGTGCGCTCAAGCTACTCGCCTTTCTGAACTCAAGATCAAAGCCGCCAAGCCGTTAGGGAAGGATTACGTCCTAGTTGATGGGGACGGCCTTCAGATGCGAGTGAGAATTAATGGCTCAAGGCTGTGGAATTTTAACTATTACCACCCTGTAACCAAAAAGCGCATCAACATGGGGCTTGGCACATACCCTGAGCTGTCTCTTGCCCAGGCAAGGAAAATGACCATTGAGGCAAGGGAGCTCCTTGCTACTGGTGTCGATCCGAAAGAGCAGCGAGATACCTTGAAGCAGGCCAAGAAGGCTGAAACCGAGCACACATTCCAGAACGTAGCGACGGCCTGGTATGAGCTTAAAAAAGACTCAGTGACGCCAGCTTATGCTGAGGACATCTGGCGCTCGCTGACGCTGCATGTTTTTCCGGATCTGGGCACCACACCCATCTCAGCCATAAGCGCACCACAAGTCATCAGCCTGCTTCGGCCACTCGAAACCAAAGGCAGCCTGGAAACCGTTAAACGGCTTTCACAGCGCCTCAACGAGATCATGACCTACGGGGTCAACTCGGGATTGATTCACGCAAACCCGCTTAGCGGGATTCGCTCCGTCTTCAAGAAGCCGAAAAAGAAGAACATGGCAGCACTTGCCCCCGATGAGCTGAAAGAGCTCATGGTGGCAATTGCCAATGCCAGCATAAAAAGAACCACGCGCTGTCTTATCGAATGGCAGCTCAACACCATGACCCGCCCAGCAGAGGCTGCTACTACCCGATGGGCCGACATCGACTTCGAAAAGCGTATTTGGACAATCCCTGCTGAGCGCATGAAGAAACGACGCATACATATCGTGCCGCTCACCGACCAAGCACTGGCACTGCTGGAGGCAATCAAACCCTACAGTGGACACCGAGAGTACGTGTTTCCTGCAGACCGGGACCCCCGAACCCATTGCAACAGCCAGACCGCCAACATGGCGCTGAAGCGCATGGGCTTCGAAGGACGCCTGGTAAGCCATGGCATGCGCTCAATGGCCAGCACCATCCTCAACGAACACGGCTGGGATCCTGAATTGATCGAGGTAGCGCTTGCCCACGTCGACAAAGACGAAGTCCGTAGCGCCTATAACCGGGCGGACTATATCGAGCGTAGAAGACCGATGATGGCCTGGTGGAGTGAGCACATTCAGGAAGCGGCTACTGGCAGCTTGTCAGTCTCAGCCATTCAGGGAGCCAGAGGTTTGAAAGTAGTATCGATGCGCTAAAGCCCTAACAAAAGCACCGCACCTCAATGGAATGTACTCTCTAGAAAACTGGATTGAACGACAGCTAAACACTTAGCCCAGCGCAACTTTAAACAAACGCTCTTGGGCAGCAGGGCATTCAAGATTCACCGTGGACGCATCCGAAGTGCTCTGACAACCTTCGAAGACCCCACTAAATTCAACAGAGACTTCGCGCGCGTTGTTCCCACATACAGCGTCTCCCAGTGGGCCTCATCAACTACATCGTCGCCAACCCATAGGACAACCGCCTGCGCCTCCAAGCCCTTGAAGCGGGCAACTGTGTCCACTAAGACACATTTTTCTTTCCCGTGGGCTTCAAGTGCCCACTCAGCACCTGCTGCTTCAGCACGTTGCTTTAATAGCTCGTACACGAAACTCTTGGGCTTCTTCGCCACTAACACCGCGACATCTTCTGGCTTCAGCCCTTCAACATGCACCCACTGGTGCACCCTCTTCGCCACAGCATCGGCTTGAGCCTCTACCTTGTCTAGGCCGCTCCAGATGACTTCCTGACCAAGGAGTTCCGGTGGGTCAATGGGAATGCCCTCGTAGAAACTGTACCCCTCCTCATGGATGGGGGCAGTGTTGCGGCAATTGTTGGTGAGATAGAACGGCTCATCCTCCACCGGCAAATTGGCCTTTCGGGGGTACAACGCCTGGTTCTCGTCGATAAATATGTACAGATGGCTGTTGTCCTGGTCGCAAAGAAGCATCTCAACTCCAAGCCAGTACTCGTCGCTGAAGTCCTGTGCCTCATCTACCACGAGCGCATCGAAGCGCTCCTCGAGCACGTCTGCAGACAACGCTAGCGCGTAGGGCATCTGAACATCAAAGCGGTGCTGGTCGCCTGTGCCCGGATAGGCCTCCACGGCCTCCTTGAGGATGTCATGTCCCTTCTGATTAGCTTGTCGGATTCGTTGATCACAGAGCTGATGGTAGCTCTGCGCCTGAATCAGCGACTCATCTTTCAGAGCGATGGCGAGGGAGTCCGCGAGTGGCCGGTTGTAGCAAAGAAGCAGAACACGAAGCCCAGCATTGGCCAGCGCTTTGGCTTTCTCCACTGCCAGCACCGTCTTCCCTGTGCCGGCTCCGCCGGAGACTACGGCACGCCGCCGGCCACCGATGATTCGAAACACCTTCGCTTGGTTAGCAGTCAAGCGAATGCGCTGCTGCTCGACATCGTCCACTGCTGCACGTAGAACTGGCCGAACCTCAATGGACTTACAAAGAATCTCCTCAATGAGTCGCACCCCCTTGGCACCAAGAGCATCATCAGTGGCATGACTCCAGAATCGCATCACGCGGTCATACCACAGAGCGATGCTCTGAATATCCGCGTTTACCCCGACGAGCTCACGCTGCCGGTCCGGTCCAAGAAGAGGGCTCGGGTCGCCAATGTCCGGCAGCATGACAGCGTGCCCAATAGTGAGGCGAGCTCCCCTCCATTGCCGCCAGGATGCATGACCCTTAATCTGATCCAGCAGCGCATGGCGCTCCCTGGATGCCTGCTTGAACGGATCCTTGATAGAGTTCTGCTTGCCGTTCCGGTCGACCGAGTGCCAAGCACCTGTAGCCGCATCGAAGGAAACACCGCCCCCCTTGACCTCTACCGCGAGCAATCCTCTTTGGGCCGACAGGATAGTGAAGTCGGCTTCACCCTCGTTGAGTCGCCCCCTTGCATCCCTGTATATCCAGTTTGCACTGTAGATGACCACGATATCTTCAGGTAGGCGGTCGCGACAGGCCTCGTAGAACCGTGCCTCGGCACGAGACGGAAACGACTTGAGCTGCTCTCCTGTCAGTTGGGGGATCATTCTTGCCACTTCGGCTCCTTCAAAAGAGTCATCTTGGCGGGGTTGAAAGGCTTGTTGACTTGGCGTCCATCGTCGAGGATGACATGTAGATGAAAGAATCGACCTTTAGCACGAACGCTCAAGATTCGCCCATGGCCCACTCCCGGCATGTCGATATACATATCCTTCTCTGGCTTCAAAGGCACTGTTGCAACGCTCTCAGCCGCTGACTTCCAGCCCACGTCGAACCTGAACTGTTGGGTCAACCCAAACGGGTTCTGTAGCAGGTACAGCTGTCTACGTTTGTCGTCCTGAACGTACTCGACGACGCACAACCAATACCGGTTTCCTTTCTGCTGCGCGGTCATGAGCTCCGTTGGAGTCAACGCTACGCCCTCTTCTGTCCACGCACCGCTCTGCCCCTTGACCTCGACGAACTCCTCCTGATCATCGCCGGTGATGGCTTGAACATCGAAGCCTGGGTTGTTGTGCGGCATCTCGGTCAAGGACTTCCAACGCCACGCTTGGGTTGTCATGAAATAGGCAACTGCTGCGCGGCCTATCACTTCCCGAGCTGCGGCTTTTTCTGCATCGTCATCCGAGTTAGCTTGGTCGGGTTCACTGGGTCCCGCCGCATAGCTCAACAGTCGCCCGGCCTTGGTTTTGGATGGCAGGGGCTGACCTCGCCTCAATCGGCCAGTCGGTTGCCCCTTCGTCGGTTTGTGGCCCCCTCCCGAGCCAGCCTGACCTGCGGAAGGGCTCCTTGAAGGTATTTGCGGTAACAACCCAGAGCCTTGCGATCTAGCCTCACCATTGCGGGCAGTACTTGGTGGCCCATCTGGCGCCGAGTAGTTTTGCGCCACTGCTCCAGCCTGACCAGCCCCGGCTGTGGGGCCGGCAGCCCCCTGGCTTTCGCGTACGCCAGAGCCTCCCGAAAGGGGTATGGCTGACGTCGGCGAGGAAGTCAGTCCGACACCTTTGGGCGCCTCGCCGCCGCCCGCACCTGGCTCGGCGTCCACGTCCACAGCTGCAATCTCCTCCTCGGAGGTGAAATCCTGCCCCCTAACTGCCTGCTCAGCGGATGCATCGCTGGTTCCTTCTACCCCCTCTTCCTCGAAGGCTGGACCAGCGGAGCTGTCGAGCGCCTCGAGCAGGTCTGACGGAAGAACTCCTATGTTCCTCACACGGAGGAAATCTTCGATGCTGTCGACCTCACTCTCCATCAGAATGCGGGCAAATGTGTCTGCCAGATCCGAAGACACACCAAGGAACTTGCTCAACTCAGCAGCCAGCATGTCCTTCAGCGACCTTGCACCGGTTCGGTACAGCACACGGTCCCCGCTTATTGCGATATCCGCTGTTGTCTCGCGGCAGTAGTCTCCAAGGGACACCATCATGTCGACTTGCGGGACCTCTGCGACCTCGAATTCTCTCAGACGAGCGAATTTGCCATCATTGAGTGCTTGTTCGAAGGCCTCGGGCCGCTTCGCGTAGAGTATCCGAGCAAATGAGTGAACCGAGCGACGGATACCTGCGGTGAGGTCATCGTCGACAGCGCCAGAGTCAGCGTTGTTGACCTCAAGTGTTATCGAGTCCGACAGTCGAGAGACCTCCGCTGCCTCAAGCAACCGACTGAGTCGGGGCACCTCTAGGTTCGGGACAGCAAGGAAAGATAGGTCTTCCTCGTCTTCAAACAGCGCAGCGATTACGGGGATATCGTTGGCGAACAGATATTCGTCATTGGGGACGACTTCGCCACGCTGGTTGATGAAGACAGCCTCTGTTTGAAACGACTCTAACCAATCCGGAGCCTGTACTTCTCGGCCGAACTTCGGCCCCAAGTCCCGGTTAGCGCGTCGATAGATGGCCAGCGCTTCGGCCTTGCGTGTGTCAAGATTCTCAACTGCACCTAGATGCGTCAGAGCCTCGACCCACTTCGCCGTTGGAAGCTCTCTGGGGACGCCAAGCTTATCGACAAAAAACTTGCTAAAGTCCCGATACAGCGATTGAAGTGGTGGGTACAGAAAGTCTAAGAAAGCACTGCTCGACCGCCAAGCGACCTCACTTGGCTTGAACCATCCCTTGTGCATACCCTTGATTTGAATGAGTCCTTCCCGGCTAAAGGCTTGCTTGATGTATGCAGCACCGGAATCCCATAGGCGTTCGTCCAGTGCTCTATAAATACCTTGGACTTGTTTGGTCGTGCCATTACCTTCAGCCTTGAGTTGCATCAAGCGTTTCACCAAGGCCGTTGCGTCAAGCTTATGCGTTACATGACAGGCATCAAGCATTGCCTCAGTTAGAACTGCGTCGACATACTGCAGGCTATCGCCTAGTAACGTTCTTAGCTCCGTCGTTGGGAAGTAGGACTCCGCCAAAGGAACGGTCGTTCGTCTTTTTGTCGGTGCCTGAGCGGCCCTCAGGCTCAGAGCAAACGCTGTATCCTTCGGGCCATGAGTGGAACGACCAACCTGCGAGGTGTAGGTCAGGTGCCCAGCATAATCTGACCAGTGCATGCTCATGCACTCGAGCACTGCCCTGCGGACTGCAGAGATTGGCGAATCAAGTAGGAGTTGCAGTTCGTTACTGCACTTCCTGTCGAATCCCACGACTTCAACAGCTGGAGTCAAGCGAACCCCTAGTCGGGCAAGGAATTGTCGCCAAGACTCCGCATCGGCATCAGGATCTTTGGGCTTTGTAGCTAGATAGTCTGGCGACACGAGTTTGACCGCGTCCAGCGATTCGGCAAGGAGAGTCTCTATGCAAAAATGCGACTTGTACTCTTTGCTTAGATATAGCTCGCCGATCCGGCTGAATGTCCAGGTACCGTCAACTTGTTTCTTTGTGCCAATCCAGATGCCATCCCGGAGTAGCTGATAGGCCTGAGCTTCCGACTTGCCGTGTGCTAAGGCTGATTTAAGGTAGTCCTCCAGCTTGTCCTTGACGTATCGAAGATGACCAACCAGCGCTTTGAAGTTCGAGGTCTTCCAAGCGTCGCCCTTATGCCTAGGGAGGATGTGGGCGTTGACTAGATCGTAGGGCTCGTCGGGCCGTACTTGCATCTTATCAAAGAGCTCAACAACTCGCTCGGTGTGCTTTTGAGCCTCTTCGTACAACTCGTTGTCAACAAGAACCAGCTCGCTCTCAAACCCGTACTTCTTGCCCTTGCCAAGGGGAAAGAAGACATTGGATTTAGCAGGAACAACACAAGAGCCGTCCGATAGTGGTAAGCACGGGCACTTGAGGAGGCCTGCGCCAATTAATAGCGGCTGGTTGTTCGCCACGTAGGCGTAGAACTTCGCTCGCCACCCAAGAGGCTGTTTCTGAAGCCAGGCCCCGTGAGTGCTGAATACGCTCAGCACCTCGGGCGGCCCGGCATCCATTGCACCCAAGCTACGCAGCAGCTCGTTGCCACCCAACATGCGACTGTCGACGTAGTCAAATCCGAATAGTTCTTTCGCAATCTTCGACGGGAACAGCGTTCGGAAACTTTTCTCAGCAATGCGCAGTTCGGTGGGCCCCCTCCATTCCCCGGATGCGGAAAGCAAGCACTTGGCACCGGCCAGTTTATCAATGATGGACTTACGGAGCGCACGAAAGAACGGATCTACAACCTCTCCTTCTGCGGGGATGTACTTAAGATAGCTAAGCGCCAGAGGTTCAGTTTTCTTGAACGTCTCAACAGCGCTTGAAAACACCTCTGCGACACCTGCCCGCAGAAACTTGTTCCACGGCCGGTCGGTGAGGACCTCTTCGCGACTCGAACTCAGGATGAAGTCCGCCTGAATTGCAAATTTAAAGCCCATTTGGCGTATGGGCAGGAAGGCGAATACATGCGAAGCCGGCTCAGGCTTGGCAGCTCCTGTCGTATCGACGGGAAACGCCAAAACCACAGTAGACTGTTCAATGCCAAGTCGCTTTTCGTCATTAAACTGGTCTCTCATGGGAAAGGTCAGTTCAGCGCGGACGTAACGCATGTCCTCCGAGAGCGGCCCCCCCCCTTCAGATTGGCGCGTCGCCGATAGGTTCGAGAGTTCGCCCTTGTCCTCCCTTCGGTAGGTGACGCGTTGACCATTGTGCAACAGGGTCAACTGGCGCAGCTTGTTGAGAAACAGCAGTAGGCATGCGTCTAGATCGACTAGCGTATCGGCGCCAAACTCGTAGGTCTTTGCGGCCGGAAGGATGATGGTTGTGCAGTCAGGCTGCAACTCTGTAGGGAGCTCGCACCAGTGCGGGACGACGTACCCAAGGAGGTTGCCTGCAACTGTCCTGTCGAATTTGAAATGAAACCCGTTGGAGTGGATTTCCGGTGCATCGGAGACAATAAACACCGACTTGAAACCAATGCCCTTTTCGCCGATGTAGCCCGACTTCTGCTGGGACTTCGAGCTTGCTCCGACACTGCAGATGGCCTTGACGTTGGCTTCGGTGAAGCCAACTTCGTTGTTGACCACGACGAGGCGTGAGGGTGTGACCTCAAGCGTTAGGTGCGGCGTAACACCAGACGCATAGTGATTGTCGTCCGCATTCTGGACAAGCTCCAAGACAAAGTGCGACTTTTTCGAGTACAGGTCGTCGGAAAGCAGTTTCAGGGCATTGTTCAACTGCGTTTGCAGGTTTAGCGCACCTTCCTTGACCATGTCCGACGCGGAGTCGATGTCGAGCAGGAAATTATGCGTTCGAATTCGCTCAATAACGTGGCGCGGTGTCCGCTTAAGCTCTGAACTTTCCATTGACAGCTCGTGCCTCCATTCGCGGCAGGGCTTTCTGGTGCGCCCTGTTCGGCATCATACCTTTGATTAAAGCCGCCCTGTTCAGCATATCCACTCCAACGAACGGATATAAATGAATCACATCACTGTGCCCGGTCATGTTCGCCGAGTTCGAACGGTAGATAATCTCTGTGGATTTGACTGGTCGCGGGTTCTGGTGAGGAAGTGTGTGGCTCCCATCCAGGACTTGAGCATGCCGAAGGCATGCTCAACCGTTTGACAGCGAACCCGTATCATCTCGGGCGCTTGATCCAGACGACTCCGCATGGTTTCGAGTACCGACTCATGCTTCCAGCAGCTCATGCGTCGCGACCTACCGTCATTAATCAGCCTCCCACCTAAACGTGCCAGACAGCCTGCTTCAGCTGGGAAGAAGCAAACATAAATTGTTCACCTGGTGTCCCGTAGGCCCTGGGTATAAGCAGGCCTCCTAGCTCCCCGAGCCTGCAACCGACTGGGCGACACAACTCGTGTCATGGCGCTCCGCCCACTGGGGCCAAAATTGGGCTCGGCGAGCAGACCACGATCCGCTTGGCGCCCCGAGTCAGGGCCACGTAGAGGTGTTTTGCGTTCATCGTCGCTGGATTCAGAACGACAACGACGTCAGCCTCCAAGCCCTTCAGCAAAAGGGTGCTGCCGACGGCTCGACGCATCACTGGTCTGCCAAGGTGGCGATTTCGCTCTCGCGCTCGGACGACGGCTTCGTAGAACGTGCATTCACCGCTGGCTGCAACTTGCATTGCGGACAGACAAACATGCAGAACCTCCGGACGATAGATCCTTACGTCAGGCCCATCCCGGAGCGCTCTCATGACCTCCAGGGCGGAGTTGAATGAGGGAGCCGTCAGAAAATCTAGGACCACTGTCTCAACTGCGGTGGCTTCCTTTCGCGCTGTTCCTTTTCTCAACGACTCCAATCGACGGTGAAGTTCCGCCACGCCTAGGTTGGTCATCATCTCCGAGGCAAAATTCATCAGCGCTTTGAAAGCATCCTTGCCGCCTGGATCGAAGGATCGACCAAAGGCAGTCAGGTCCCTGAGGTCTACGGCCTCAACAGTGGTGGCACCGGGGGTCTGGCTGGCAATCTGACGCTGTCCTTGGGGGCTAGTGCTGTCGCCGATGACCAGTACAGTGCCATTGGCTGTAGAGGCCTTGGTTCGTGCTGCCTCCATGCGCTGGGTATGGGCGGTGCGCGGGTCAGCTGCAATTGGAACCCAAGTAACCTCAGGTGGGGCACCACGAAGATCCAGTGGTTGGCCAGTGAGAAGATTCTGGCGAGCGTCAAGCAGCCACTGCCCAAGTGCATCGGCCCCGGCATTGCGCCATCGCCAGGGCGTATTAAGATCACCAATGGAGGGGAACAGTGCATGAACATCCTTCTGCCAATCAACGGTGGCTTCGCGGAACCCGAAGATGGCCTGGAGTGGATCCCCCAGCACACAAGTGGGTAGCACGTTGGCCGCCCAGCCGATTATGTTGTGTTGGGGGAGGGTGCAATCCTGGTACTCATCGACGATCAGGCGACTGTAAGTCGCACGCAGCACGTCGGTAATGTCGTCCTGACTGAGCAGCCGCCATGCTGCGTTGCGAATAGCAACATAGTCGTTGCCGGGGTCCTCTAATCTGAGGACGTTAGGATTATGGCCGCTCCGCACCGGGAACTTCGAGATCAAGCTGATGGCCCAGCTATCGATGGTTGCCACCCGATAGCTGCCTTTCGGCACAGCGGCCTTGGCCAGGCGAGCCTCCAGCGCCCCCTTCCCAGCATTGGTGTGCGTAAGCACCAAAGCCGGCTTGTCGCTTACGTGCAGCTTCAGAGTATCCGCGATGAGCTGAGTTTTACCGCATCCGGCCGGAGCGGTCACCGTACCCCGCTGAACCAATAAAAGATCGAGTTCAGGCATTGCGGTGGGCCCATTTGAAAAGATTCAAGACGAGGTCCCTGAAGTCCTGATCGGACGCCTCAAGGTTAGGTGCCAGTATGTCGTGCGCAACACCTTCCATCTTGGTAATCGACTTGAACCATCCCGCCTTGCGGATACGAGAGGACTCCCCTAGCAGCGCGCGGGTAGTAGGCGAGAATGCATTGTCGATACCGTCTTGGAGTACAGCTGCCAGATCGACCTTACCGGACGACTTCGTCTTGATGTGTTGCTCAACCAAGCCATCTTGATTGAGTTCCTGCGCGCGTGAAATCAGGGCCGAAACCTCCCGCGACGGGACGCTCGCAAAGAGTTCATCCTCCAGTGCTCTACCGTTGCGCCAGGCGAGCAAATAGCCTCCAGCAGCGATGAACTCGGCCACCACTGAGGCCGTCGGAGTTTTGTCGTTGTCCTGGACGGCGGCAACACGGTAGCCGAGTTTCTGAAACGCTCGACCGCGGTAGAAACAGCGGTCGGGATCACCTCCAGCTGTATCAACGTAGGAGACTCCAGCAGCTTGGAGCGAGGCATAACCTTGTGATGTCCAGTAATCGTCCAGACCCCGAATGAGGCCCACTTCGCTTGCCCCCTCGCACACGATGACCGTACGAGCAAGGAACGCTTCGGGGTAACAGCGGATGGTGCTTTGGACGTCGTCATCGTTGCCAACTTGCAGCACCAGATGGCCTGTGCTATCAGGCCTGACCACGAAGAGCTGCGCTCCGGTAAGCTCTCGCAGCACGACGGGGGAGTGCGACGTCATGAACACCTGCAAGGGTGCCATCTTTTCCTTCGCACCAAGCGAGCTCAGCAGCCTGGTCAAGCGGTGGGGTTCCAGACCGTATTCGATTTCATCGACCAGGACGATGCTGGCCGCCTCTGCAGCGGCCCGGTGCAAGCCGGCTATCAGTAGACGAGACGAGCCCGTTCCAAGGCTTCGAAGCGGAATACCACTTTCGCTATGCAGCGATATGGCGCCATCGCCAAACGACACAGAGTGAGCATCCAGCAGCGCAGTTGCCGAGGCACCAATAGGGACGCCGAGGGACTTGGCTGTTGACGTTACCGTGTTCAGCGTTGCTGCGAGCTGAGGCGCCGCCTTGTCGCCGAATCCCGCGCGGGCTTCCCGTGCCGCCCGGATAAGTTCTGTGCCGATGTCCGCGCGTTCTTCCGACAGGCGATTGAGTACCGACCCTCTGGTCCAGGAAAGATTGGAACTCGGGTGATTGCCTAGTCGAGCGGGTGCCAAAGCAGACCGATCTTTCCATGCCAGGCCGCGTGAAAACTCGTTTGCGGCCGTCCTGTCGGAATACAGAGACCACTCAGGTTCGAGATCAGCCTTAACGGTCAGCCTCAAGGTGAGGACGGTTTCCAGCCCTTTTCGCGGCTCATCCTCAATCGCCCCTTTCGCGGCATCGAATCCCCGTAAATAGTCTCCGTAGGTATCAATGTTCTTTAGCGGGTCAGACAGAGAGCCCAGCGTTAACGAGATACCAATGTCCTGCGTGACATCAAGTCCGAAGAAGTCGGTATCGGCGACAGCAAGATTGCGGCGCGCACCAAGACACAGATCGATAGCGTCCAAGATGGTTGATTTGCCGCTGTCACCTGATCCGATCAGGCAGTTGATGCCTTCATTCGGACACCAGTCCAAGGCCCGCAATGCGCGGAAGTTCCGGATTTCAACCTTGCGAATTCGTGCCATTGAGCCTCCCTGAGTACCTAATTCCTAATCCGAAGCACATATGAGACCTGCCGAAGCTGCCAGGCCTCCTTGCTGATGAGCTGAAGCGTAGATGCCTTAGTACAGCCCATCCTTAGATGTATAGAGATGGCATAAAGGGCATACACGCTTCGGCATCTTCGCATGAACTACTGCTCGCTGGACTGACAGAGATGGAGACATTGAGTCGAACTCAGATTCCAGCATTTGACAGAATCAAGGCTATCAAGCCCTCTCGAGTCAAAAAAATCTCAGCCCTACATCACTGCTATGACATCACCACCATGGAGCATCGAACCATGTCATTGCAGTGCCCCCGCTGTAACTCACCCAAAGTCGCCTCCTTCCATCACGCCATGAAAGTCGGTGCAGCCATCGGCACCGTGGGCGGAGCTGCCCGTGGCGTCAGCGCTGCCCTGGCTGGCGGCCAGGCAGGTGCGCTTATTGGCGCTTTCGCCGGCCCTGTTGGTATCACCCTCGGTTCGGTATCAGGCGCCATCCTCGGCGGCCTAGCCGGCGGGGTTGGTGGTTGTGCGCTCGGCGCGCAGCTGGGCGATACGCTCGACCGTCACGTCCTAGCTCACAACCTCTGCCTGCTTTGCGGTCACCGCTTCAACCTGCCGGCCTGATCTGGCAACACCACTTCCTTCTATTCATTTCATCCGGATGGTGCTGCGCTGTGCGCGGTGCTTTATGCCGGCCTGCACCCTAAGGAATATCAACCATGGCTCATCTCGTCGAAACAATGGCCTACGCTGGCACTACCCCGTGGCATGGCCTGGGCAATCAACTCACACAGAAACAACCCATCGAAGTCTGGCAACGCGAGGCCGGCATGGACTGGCAGATCCAGGAAAGCCCTGTGCATTTCAAATCGGATGCCGTCGGCCATTTGGGCGCTATCCACTCGTTCCCCGAGCAGAAGGTGCTGTTCCGCTCAGACACCAAGGCACCGCTGTCGGTAGTTTCCAATCGCTACCACACCGTGCAACCGCGCGAGGTGCTGGAGTTCTACCGGGATCTGACCGAGGTCTCTGGCTACGAGCTGGAAACGGCCGGCGTACTCAAGGGCGGCCGTAAGTTCTGGGCATTGGCCCGCACAGGTCAGAGCACTGCACTCAAGGGGAACGATCAGGTCAACGGCTACCTGCTGTTGGCCACCTCCTGCGACGGCACCTTGGCCACCACAGCGACGCCGACCACCGTTCGTGTGGTTTGCAACAACACCCTGACCATTGCCCTGGATGGCATGACCCGCGCGATCAAGGTGCCACACAACACCCGTTTCGACCCCAAGGCCGTGAAGAAGCAATTGGGTATCGCCGTCTCGCAATGGGACGAGTTTATGTACCGCATGCGCAACCTGGCTGAATGCAAGGTGCAGTGGCATGAAGCCATGGGCTACTTCATGAACGTGTTGTGCGAGGTCAGCCCGAACAGCCCGCTGCCTGACGTCTTGCCCAACGAACGCGCTCTGCGCAAGGTGCAGAGCCTGTACGAAGGACGAGGTCGTGGCAGCACGCTGGAGTCAGCGCAAGGCACTGCATGGGGCTTGCTCAATGCCGTGACCGAGTATGTGGATCACGAACGTCGTGCACGCAGTACCGAGTACCGCATGGACTCGGCCTGGTTCGGCCAGGGCGCACAGATCAAGCAGCGCGCCCTGGATACCGCCCTGCAACTGGTCGCCTGATCGCTTACTTCCTCCGCCCCATAACGCCCGATCAGCCTGGTTGCTGATCGGGCGTTTCTATGTCCGCAAGGTGAACACTATGAAAGCTACTCCGTTGAGCTGCACCAGCAAGTCGCGCCCGGCGCTGCGCTTGATCAGTACCAAGGAACTACCGCGTGAAGATTGGCTGGCGGTGCGTAAACAGGGTATCGGCAGCTCGGATGCCGGCGCTGCGGTGGGCCTAAATCCCTACAAGTCGCAGCTGGAGCTGTGGCTGGAGAAAACCGGCCGCGACACCACATTGCCCAAGGCCGATCCGCACGATGAGGAAAGCCCGATGTACTGGGGCAATGTCCTCGAACCAGTCGTGGCCTGGCATTACAGCAAACGCACCAAGAACAAGGTCCGACGCATCAACGCCGTACTGCAACACCCTGATCCTGAGCTGCCCTGGATGCTGGCCAACATCGACCGCGAGGTGATCGGAGCTGACGATGTGCAGATCCTCGAATGCAAGACGGCCGGCATAAACGGGGCACGTCTCTGGAAAGAAGGCGTGCCTGAGTATGTGCAACTGCAGGTAATGCATCAGCTCGCAGTCACCGGCAAGCGGGCTGCCGATGTGGCGGTATTGCTGGGCGGCCAGACGCTGGAGATCCACCGCATCGAGAGGGACGAGCAGATGATTGCTCGCCTGATTGAGCTGGAGCGCAAGTTCTGGCAATACGTCGAGACCGACACGCCACCACCTGCCGATGGCTCAGCATCGGCTGAAATGGCACTGCGCGCGCTCTATCTGGAGGACAGCGGCCAGACGGTCGACTTCAGTGGCCGTGCCGGTTTGGCAGCGGCCTACCTGGAGCTCAAGGCGGTGCGCCAATCCATCAGCGAAAAGGAAACCCGCGAAGCTCAGCTCAAGCAGATGTTGCAGCAGGCAATGGGTGACGCCACTCGCGCGGAGTTCAGCCACGGCTTTATCAGCTGGAAGAAATCCATAGACAGCAACGTGCTCGATGTTGACCGCATGCTGAAGGACAAGCCCTACCTGCAGGTTCGCTACACCAAGCTCAAGCAAGGCAGTCGGCGCTTCCTGGTCAGCTGATTCCACCAACCTCAACCATTCCAGCCCCTTGGCCAGCCCATGCAGTTAACGCTGCATGACTGGCCTTTTTACATTTTCAGGAGAACCACCATGCTCAAAGGTTTGGCTATCACCCCACCGGTACTAGGGCGGATTTCCATCGGCAAAATCATCGAAAAGAACGGCAAACGCCTGCCAGAGAAAGATGATCAATTCACCATTACCTCCCAGGTGCAAGGTAAGAACGGCTGGCTGCTGCACCCGCTCAACGATGAACTACGCAAAAGCCAGGAAGACAAACTACGCAGCATCCCGGTGCGCCTGCTGTTCAACGAGCCGGAGCTGAATTTTCGCGCCGACTACACGCTGTTTGATCGACAGTCCGGGCGCCCGCTATGTGTGGGCAATGGTGAGACCTGCAAGCGGGTCACGCAGGACGGTATGCAGTCTTTATCCTGCCCGGCGCCAGATGCTTGCCCGCTGGCTAAAGGCGGTGCCTGCAAACCTTATGGTCGACTGAATGTGCTGATCGGTGATGACGATCCGCTGGGCAGTTTCGTGTTCCGCACCACCGGCTTCAACAGCATCCGCACCCTGGCCGCTCGACTGCATTACTTCCAGGCTATTTCTGGCAATAGGCTGGCCTGCCTGCCGCTTGAGTTACGACTGCGAGGCAAGTCCACCCGGCAAAGCCATGGCACACCGATCTTCTACGTCGACCTGACCGTACGCGGCGGCATGGACATGGCCGAGGCGCTGCAAGTGGCGAAAGAGCTCGATGCGAAGCTGCAGGCCGCTGGCTTTGATCAGGCTGCTCTGGATGAAGCGGCAAGACGTGGCTTTGGCAACGGGGCTTTCGAGGACAGCGAGGAAGACGTCGGAGCCATCGTCGAGGAGTTTTTCACCACCCCGGATGCGACATCCACCACTCAGGGCGAAGAGCCACAACCAACGACCAACTCACTAGCGGGCAAGCTGAACGTGCTCGCCACCCAAACCAACTGAACTATCGCCAGCCTGCCGACGGGTAGGCTTTCGGAGAATCGAGATGACTCTACTGCGATTTCTGCTGTGCCTGTTCACCTTCATCGGTGCGCTGGCTGCAGCCGGTGCGCTGGTCTTCAGCATTGTACTGATGCTGCGCTTCCCGCCGTTGCTGATTGCCGTTGTGCTGGCCTGCTGGATTCTCTGGAAGCTGCTGAAGATCTTGCGCGTGCGGGGCCAGAAGCGGGTCAGGAACGCCAGCGCTTCAGAGCAGTAAATCAACCATTACGAGCAGCCAGGCGAGTAAGTACATTGGCAGAGCGTATGCAGAGAGGGAGGCTTGAGCCTCCCTCTCTGCATACGTAAGTTTTTCTTTTGGTCATGCTTGCCGGGGCATCAGTAGATCATCCAGGAACTCCGAAGCCGGACTCACGCTTGTCACCACCAGTTCATCTCGTGCACGCGTACAAGCGACATACAAGAGATGCCGCTCAGTGTCATACACCTCTTTTAGGTCAGCATCATCGCCCACTGTTTCTATCCGTTCCTGCAGAGGGATCACCTCGTCATCACAGGCCATGATGACCACAGCCCGGAACTCCAGACCTTTTGCCAAATGCATAGTGCCGATTGATACGTATCCGCTCTCCGTATCGACTTGCTCATCCAGTACCTTGAATGGCAAGCCAGCGGCTGCCACGGCTTGTGAGGCCCGGTCCACCTGCGCAGCCGAACGAACGAACACACCGAACTCATGGGGCACAAACCCATCCTGAGCCCGTGCTCTCATCCAACTGGCAACGCTCTCGATCTCGTCGCGTACCGTTTTCAGCACATGAACGGTTGGCTGCGGGCCATTGAAAACCGAAACGGTGTCACTTCGGTCCTCGGTGATTCCGTCTACATCGGTCATCGTCGGCCCAAGTAAACGGTCAGCCTGTAATCGAATTTGGTGCGAGGTGCGGTAATTGATGCGCAGGGTTCGCGAGCGGCCCCTCACATCAACGCCCAACGACTTCCACGAGAAAGGCTGCTGGAAGATGCGCTGCCCCAGGTCGCCAGCAAAGAACAGTGCATTCGGGCGGCCACCACCAATTGCTGCTAGAAACCTGAGGTGTGCCACGCCAATATCCTGTGCTTCATCAACGATGGCGTGATCGAAGATCACCTTGTCGCTTGTGGCAACCTTCGTGGCCAAAGTAGTGAACACCTCTGACATCGTGACCAGATTGAGTGCCTTCAACTCGATTTGCACGCGTTCAAAGATGCCCCACAGCACCTTGCGCTGCGCCTCCGGAAGGCGAGTCTTTCGGCCAAGGCGTGCTACATCGCGATACGTCTCCCACCCCTTAAGCTGCCAGGCATCGACCACCTGCTCCCATTCGGTCAGCAAGAAATGCAGGCTGAATTTGTGGCCACCAACGACTTGACTGGCCTCATCGATCAAAGCACGTATCCGTTCGCGACTCGCAACGGAAACTGGTCCAATGCGAGATTTGTAAAGCCGCAGGCCAATCGCCTCAAGCGAGTAAACGTCGATGCGCTCGGCCAAGCGGGGCTCATTGCTCAGCAACCATTTCAGTTTCGCGTGCAGGGCGTTCGCCAGCATGCTGGAAAAGGTTGTCAGCAATACGCGTGCTTCAGGATTAGCGCGCACCAGAGTCGCCGCACGATGCAAGGCCACCACAGTCTTGCCTGTGCCCGCAGAGCCGGAAACCCGTGCCGGTCCGGAATAGTCGCGCTCGACCCATTGCCGTTGCTCCGGGTGAAGGAACACCGCCCATTTTTCCCAAGGGCAGTCGAGCGCGAGTTGCAGCTCCTCCACATTTGCCATCACGCGGAAGCGGCGCTGCGCGTCTGGATGGTCGAAGGGGCTTCTTTGCTCTACGAGGAAATCCGGGATACGCGGCTTACCGCCGGTAGCCAGCTCCAGCAATGCCTCAGATGCCTCAGCGGGCAGGTGATCCGCCAAGGCCAGCAGAGTGCTTTCGGTCGCCTGTTTGACGTCCGCCAACCACTCGGGTGGTACACCGTAACTCAGAAGCTCATCTTCAGAGACCCCAGAGAACAGAAGTGCTGCGGCCGGCTTTTGCTGCACATACACAGGTACCAGGATTTCCTGAACCGTCTCGCGGATTTCGACTAATTGCGCAGCGCCAGTCTTCGGGTGCGTTTCAAGCTTTCTCCGTTCGGCCCAGGAGTAGGCCTTGTCGTGATGACCGACGTAGCACAGCAGCAAACTCGAATCGCTGCGATGGACGATGATGCGAATGTCACTGCTGACCCGCACCGACCAGAAACTCTTGTCCTTCGCCTTGTCCAGCTTGTGGAAGCTCATACCCGGGTTGGCGGGATTTACTTGCAAATCAAAGGCAGTCGTTTTTACGGCCTTCTGCTCTTCACCCGTCAGGCGGGTCAGGCTATCGGTAAAAGTGTCCGCAATTCGAAAATCCATACCCATTCCGCTAGTCTCCTATAGGCCAGCCCGTGACCATGAAATACTCAACCAACCTTGAATACCTTCATCACCTCATCTCCCAGGTGATTGATCACCTTTACGGCGATCCGGCCGGACTTCGGCTTGGGGAAAGGGCGTGAGGTGTCGCTGTTGAGCGAAGACCAGGCTTCAGCGTCGATCTCAGCTTTCAGCGTGGTCTTGAGCGAGTTGTAGGGATCATTCGCACCCAGGAAGTAGGCGTGGCGCACGAAGAAACTTTCTTCGTTGTAATCGGTGTCGATGAACCAGCAAGCAATGCCGTCGGCACCATCGCTGATGACTTCGCCGGTCTGCGGCTTGAAGACATCCACACCGAGCACCCTCACGCGCATTTGGCCGTCGTCCTGTGGAGTGAGTTCGATGTCCGGCTCGCCGAAGATCACGAAAAGGTTGCCCTTCCCGGTGTTCTTCAGGTCTTCGGCCATATGCAGGTCAGCGTTCATGCGTGCCTTTAACACAGGCAGCTTGCCTAGTTTGGCGAACTCAGTAGTGTGCGCCTCGAAGTTGAAGGCGCAGGCAATAAGCACATCGAAACCAGCGTCTGCAGCTTCACGTGCAGCAGCCACCAGATCAGCACGCTGCACGGTACCGAACTCGGGTCCAATGAAAATGGCTGCACGTCTCTCCGACTCTCCTTCCAGATAGCGCCCTTCGGCACATACCAATTCACCCGGCCAGGGCTTGAGTAAGGTGAAGCTGATGCGGTCTTCCTTATGCGCCTGCTGCACTCCAGCCGTTTTTAGATTCGTCAGAATTAGCTGCGGGAAGGATTGCTTCGCCACATAGTCGGCACCCGGCTCGGATACCTGCAGCTGATCAATCAGCTCGTCATTCTCATCCACGCCCAGCATGCGGTGCGGACTGAGACTTTCCACCGTGAATGGGCCAGCCACGCGTACGGCCTTCTTGTTCTCATAAGGCTTGTCATAGAGGTACTCGAACGCGGCCTTGGCGGCAATCGACGCATCGATTTCCTTTTGCCTCGCGATGCGTGCCTGCCACCAGTCGACATGCAGCTTCTTGGCCTGCTCCGACCACTCCTTGCCCGCTTCACGCGGAATATCCCACTCCTGCCAGGATTTATTCAATAACTCGTTCAGTTGCGCGCACAACGGCTCCAGCGTTTGCTGCCACTGTTCCCAAATCACGTCGATCTCAGAGTTGTTGGCGATGGATTTCAGCGTGATGTGCGGCACGCGCTCATAGACGAAACCATGGCGGATGTTGCCGTGCAAGGGCTGGTTGCTCGGCACTGTGCGCGTGACTTCAGCCTCCTTCAGCTGACCTTCGCGTGAGTCAGCGAGTAGATAATAGGGGTAACGCGCACCCATGATACGAGCACGAGCCAGGGCCAGCGCCACCCGCGACGTGTCAATGGTGATCCAGCGACGGCCCCATTGTTCCGAAACGGTAGCGGTAGTGCCGGAGCCGCAGGTGGGGTCGAGCACGAGATCGCCAGGGTCGGTGGTCATAAGGATGCAGCGTTCGATTGCACGTGTGCCGGTTTGCACAACGTAAATCTTTTCATCGCCAAATCCGCTCTGTCGTGTGTCGTCCCAAATATCGTTGCGTGGCTTAAAAGAAAAGTCGTTGAAATAACGGACAAAGGTTAGCGATTTCCCAATACCGAAGAGGCGGTTCGCTTTATTGAGCTGATTCAAACCTCGGAGATTTGTACTGAAGGTTCTCTTTCCAGGAGTGAAGACCTTCCCCTCAAATTTGTAATCACGCACGTCGTTTTCTTGCTGAGGTCTGGCGCTCGTAAGTGGGTTGTATCGATATGCGCGAGAGCCCTCCGGAAGAGCGACGATTTCGTTACTCTCTTCCCGTGTCATTGGCCGGCGCCTACCATCAGTATCCTCCAGGAATCTCACGTTCATGTCTTCGGAGTGAGTTCGCTCCTCGAACGATGGCCGGAACTTGAGTGCCGTGCGGTCCTTAGAGAACCAGAGTAAATAGTCGCAAGTGTTATCGAGTGCCCCGCTAGCTTTACCCGTGGTTTTTCGGAAGACGATTTGTGAAATGAAGTTTGCATCGCCAAAAACCTCATCCAATACCCCCCGTACCCGATGCACATTCTCATCGCCGATCTGGACAAAGATCGACCCCGAGTCGGTCAGTAGATCACGCGCTACGGTTAGCCGGTCGCGCAGATAGGTGAGGTAGGAGTGAATGCCGTCGCGCCAGGTGTCACGGAAGGCCTTGACCTGTTCCGGTTCGCGGGTGATGTGGTCGGCCTTACCGTCCTTGACGTCGCGACTAGTGGTTGACCACTGGAAGTTGCTGTTGAATTTGATGCCGTAGGGTGGATCGAAATAGATGCACTGCACCTTGCCGCGCAGACCCTCGCGCTCGGCAAGGCTGGCCATGACCTGCAAGCTATCCCCCAAAATCATGCGGTTGGTCCAGTTCTGGTCGTGCTGATAGAACTCAGTCTTGTCCGCCCCCTTGGGGATGCCGTTGAAGTCGGCAAACAGGTCGGCCGTGGCCTGCCCGGCATCGTGCTCGCGCTCCCGCGTCTCGCGCAGCAGTTCGTCAATCAATGCCTTGGGATGAACCTTTTCTTGAATGTAGAGCGGCGGGGCGTTGACGACGAGATCACTCCAGTCCTGCTCGTCCTTGCCGCGCCAAACGAGCTGCGGGTCTAGATCAGTGTTGCGCGGGTAACGGATCTGTTTGGGCGTTGCCGGTTCCTGCACAAAGGATTGCTGCTCGGCAGATGGGATGTTCTTGCGCTTGGCGTCGTCGTGCTTGAGGGTTTCGACGGTCTTGAGGTCCGGTTGCTTGGCCATGGTCATGCTTTCTCGCTGTCGGCCTGCGCGGTGGCGGACTCGATCATTTCGTTGAATTCGTTTTCGATTTTTTCAGCAAAGTCGTGCTGCATCTGGAATACGTCGGTGAATTCAGCAAAGGCCCAGCGGCCGTAGCTGCCGAGGTGATTCACGCCAGGCACCCAGTAGGTATCCATGGTGGACTTCTTTTCCACCGCGTCTTCGCCGCGATAGCCCTTGATCTCGACAATGAGATTGAGCAGGTCGTCCGGGCCGGGGCCATCGTCGACACGTACGATGAAGTCCGGCAGATATTTGCGCATTTCCGAGCCGAAGCGGTAAGGCACTTCGAAGCCGAGACCGTGGTTCTTTACGTAGGCCCGCACCTGCGGGTGACGCTCGGCGACGCGACAGAACTCGGCCTCCCAGTCACTATCGAGGACAACCCAGTTAATGTGGCTGTGCAGAGAGCTGGTTTCCCAACGGCTGGTCTTGGAGGTGTTGAAGCGTACATTCCGGGTTGATCCACTAGGGTTGTAAGGATCAAGCAGCGCCTTGATGGGGCGCTCACCAAGAAAGTGCCGGGTGATGGCCGCGGTGATCTTGTTGCAGGCCATGTCGGCCAGTTCCTGATACATCAGCAGGGCGGGGTAAGTGTCGCCTTTACAGATGAGGCAATTGTCCAGCCACTCCTTGGTAATGCGTTTGAGCTGGCCGAAGAGGTGCAGTTTGGGTTCTTCGCCGGGGTCTCTCCACTTGGTATAGAGCAGGTGTTGTGTCAGGTTGAAAACCAGGCTGGAGGGGCGCATGTCACCAAGATGCTGGAGTGTCATGTCCGCCGACTCGCCGATGATTCCGGCATTTTGCGTTTGCGACGGGCCTACCAAGGCGGGTGTGAGCACGAGCTTGGATTCGTCGTTGAAGTCGGCGACCAAACGCTCTTCGGGCAACTCGACCCGATAGCCTTCGACACGTGGAAAGACAATCTCCAGCGCATCGCGCTCGGGGCGCATCGCTTTGACCTGCACGGTTTCGCGCGGTGTGGAGGGTGTAGCGATGACAGGCTTGGCGGTGAAGTCGAAGGGGATGCCGAACACATCGGCGTACTCGACGTTGAAAAGGCCCTTGTCGTTCAGCTCGTAGGATTGGCGGCGCAGTGCGCGGCCGATGACCTGCTCACACAGAAGCTGAGTACCAAAGGCACGGATGCCGAGCACGTGGGTAACGGTATTAGCGTCCCAGCCTTCTGTGAGCATCGAAACAGATACAACGCAACGGATCGAACCCCCGAGCTGTCCGGCCTTGCCGACCGTGTTCATAACCTCGCGCAGGAGCTCCTGATCCGTGACTTTGTCAGCTGCGCGTGCATCCCCGCTGCGCTCGACAATCTCACGGCGGAACCGCTCGATTTCGTCGGCAGCCATGCTGCGGAAGTTGTCATCCAGCGCATCACCAGCTTCAAGCTGTTCGCTGTCGATAAGCAGGGTGTTCGGGCGCGGTAACGGATTGCCGGTGGTTTCGTCAAAGTTGCGGAACAGAGCGAGACGGCCGTTTTCGAGCGTGGTCGTGCCGTTATCATTCTTGCGTTGGAAACCGGAGATATAGTCGTACACCAGCTTGGAGATGGCAGTGTTCTGACAAACCACGATGAAGCAGGGAGGAACGCTGATCCCAGCCTCCTGCCATTTTGCGAAGGTCTTCTCGTAGTGCCCGTAGAGGGCTTGCAGGGCTGTCTGCAGCCTTGTCGGAAGCTTAAGAGGATCGAGATCCTGTTTGGAACCACGCCCTTTCTTCGGCATGTCCTTGCGGATGTTTTCCCACAGGTTGCGGAACATCGGCATCTCGTCGCCAGTGATGTTTTCTGCAACAGGGACGCGCGGCAGCTTGACGATGCCGCATTCGATAGCATCCATCAGCGAGAAGTCGCTCATCGTCCAAGGGAACAGGGTGCCCTCGACATAGCCAGAGCCGGCCAGGAAAAACGGTGTGGCCGAGAGGTCGATTACGCGATTGACACCCAGCTTGCGATTAACCGCTTCCAGCCCGGAGATCCAGAGGCGGGCGGCTTCATTCTCATCCTTGGCGTGTGCCTTGGCCTCTTTCAGGGCTTCTCCCGTAAGCGGATTGCCCTTGTCATCAATGAAGTCATCATTCGAGGCTGGCTTTTCGCGGTAGCAGTGGTGCGCTTCGTCGTTGATGACCATGATGTTCTTCATGCCCATCAAATCCGACATCACGCGCTGAATCATCTGCCCTTCGGTTTCAAGCGTTTGCGGATAGTCGCCGGTTCGCCCCTTGAGCAGTTGCTTGCCGCCCTTTGAAATCTCGATGCGCTCGCGCAGCTTGAAGGCGTGGTAGTTGGTGATGACGATCTTGGCTCGGGCAATGTCGTCAAGCATGTCACTCGGAACAAGCTCGCGCTCCTTGTAGTAGCTATCCGGATCGTTGGGCTGCAGCACGCGCAGACGATCCTTGATGGTGAGGCCCGGCGCACAGAGTAGGAATCCGCGCGTGAAGCTCTTGCTGGCAGGGCTACGTAACGCGTTGACGGTTTGCCAGGCGATGATCATCGCCATGACTGTCGTCTTGCCGGCACCCGTAGCGAGCTTGAGCGCCAGACGCATCAATTCTGGATTGGCGTCCTTGTTGGCAGCATTGAGGTGTTCCAGCAGTTCTTTACCCGGCTTGGACAGGGGTGCGACTTCGGTGAGCCAAATCGCCGTTTCGACAGCCTCAACTTGGCAGAAGAATGGGCGCACACCATGAAAGTCGTGATGCCGCCAATGCTGGAGCAGGCGCGCTGTCTCGGGGGTGACCTGCCATTGGCTAGGAGGCAGCGAACGCCATGTGCCTACATGGCCACGAACTTTGTTGATGATCGAGGTGGGGTCGTATTGCTGTTTGCCAGTAGAAAGCCCTTTGCCTTCGTCAAAGAGAAAACCTTCCTGCTTCGGGATCGCCTTCTGCTTCTTGGGCTTGGGAATCGGCGTGATGAACTGTGCTTTGCGCCGTTCTTCAACGACCTTCTGAGTCGGTTGGCCGTTTTCGTCTAGCTCCCAGTGGCGGGCAGGCCGCTGGTATGGAGAATTCAATATCGGGTGATCGAAAAACGGATTCGACATAAGTAGAAACCTGTATTCCTTGGTCTTGTCGTCCGGTTGAGCGACGTGCGGGTTACACGATGCATTACAACCGCCTCCGGCACATGCTTGGGATTTATCTTCTGCGTCCCATAGTGCCGAAAAAAACGAAGGATAACTGTTTATATCGCCGAATCGACAGTAGATAGATGATTCATCTATGGCAATCGCTGCGGCCTGCGCTACACCGAGCAGACGATGGGTATGTGGCGCGTTTTAACTGAGACGAATTGCCAAGCCAGCCGAGTGATAAGCAGGGGGAAATTACTCCCTGCGTATGGCTCACTCGGTTAACGGAGTTGCTGGTAGCTAAAGCCCGCTAGCCTCTACCCTCTGCTGGTGCCAAACCCTCGCTGACGATCCCCGTAGGTCTTGGTAGCGACCTTGCACAGGTAGCTGGCTCGATAGAACAGCGCTGGCAGCTCATCTACCTCACCACGACGGACATTACGGTCAATTCGGTACTCAGCATTTTCCGGGATGTGCACCAGCCCTCTCACCTGGTCGACTGATAGCCTCAGAGCACCAGCCCAAGACTCCTGCATGCGGCTGATCATGTTCACCCTCTCAGAACACAACCGTCCCATCGTGTAATAAGCATCACGGTTCAGCAGGATTAGCAGGTGGTAGTGCGGCATCCCTCCCCGTGGAGTCTCCCTCGACCAGACGTACCGCACCTTGCAGCCCCGCGCATAGCGACTTTTTGTACGTGCTCTTTCACGATCGTACTGAATCTTCTTTGTGAATGACTCGAAGAACCAGCTGATGACCTGGTTCGTATAGGCGTAATCAGGCAGCTCGATACCCTGGGGGAACCGAAGATCCACCCTGAAGGCCAACACCCTCGGATACTCAGCCATAGCTAATTCGGTGGTGTGCTTGAGATCAGACAGGTACTCCCGGATGAAAGGCCCCTTGTCGCCCATCAGGGGTAGGCCTTCAAAGGTGTCGTCGTAGTACAGATGGAGATTGTTGTTGTCGGGATGACGCAGTGGGTAACGCCGGGTGGTAACGGCATGGAGATGGGTATCGTTGAGCATGGTTATGAGCTCTCAGTGGTTGAGTTTCATAACCAGTGCCTGCTGTGTATTTTTTAACAGTTACCTCTTACTTCGATTCAGTGCCTGGTGATAGTAAATCCGTAGCGATGGGTACCCGGTACCTCGTGGTGTAGTCGGTCTGGTTGCTCGGATGGATACCTGTGAATCGGATAAGCACAAACCCTTTGGGTGGTAGTAGAAAAGCATACTACCCGCACCGCAACTTACCGCTCCGACCGGCTCGGGAAAATCCGCCCCGATCACCAAGCCACAGCGGCAAATTTTGCTAAACCCGTATTCCGGAACAAAACCATACCGAAAGCCCATCAGGTAGGTGCCTAGGCCGAGTCTGCCGGAGCGATGGGGAGCAACATCGCCCTGCCTTCTTGAAAGCACCGAACACGCTGGACCAGCCCGCCGGCATAAGCGCCATGACTAGCCGTAGCCGGTCATGGCGCAGGTGGTCAGTTCTAGCTGGCCATACTCAGATGGCTGGTGGAACGCACTGCAGCTCCTTCGGCCAGGTCGCGCTCCTCGATCCTTGCCAAGATCCAATCGTGCACTTCGCTTTCGACCCAGCCGACGCAACGGTCACCCAGCGACACCGGCTTCGGGAACGTGCTTTCCCCGATGAACTTGTAGATGGTCGACCGAGCAAGGCCGGTCGAATCGATAACATTTTTCAGACGGATGATTTTCATGAGCGGGCACCTCTGTTGGCTCAGAGGATCTGCAGAGGCGATATAAAAAAACTGGGCTTGCAACGCTGGCAGCCCAGCGGGCAAGCAGCAGCCACATTTATCAGACTGACAGGCCTATCCAGCGACAGGAGAAATTGCGCCACTCAGGCAGGGGGGAATCCTAGCTATTCAGAAACAGCTCTGACTACAAAGGAATCAGTCCTCCACGAGGCCCCACCGACCACAGAGACAAATTGCCGCTAATGAGAGTAAGCTGAAAGATCAAGCAGGCCAGCCTAGTGAATAAGAAAAAGCCTGAAAGCGGCACTTAAACCCAGTAAAACCGGCGAATACCTAGCAAAACATATCTCTACTTACACACTATAAAACATCTATAAAACTTGCATTAACCATCTACAGAACACCTTATATTTATCTTTTAACGCTCTTGATAGACACCCTAAAAATGCAGACAAACGAAAATGATAATCTTTCATATGCTCTACCCGGGTGGGCTCTCAACTCCCGAGAGGTGGTTTGGCTGTGGTTTTTTCTGACTGAACGTGAAAATGTGCGGCTTGACGACTGCTCGCTCAACAGTCCGACCATGCGTGACCAAATTGCGCAATATCTGGATTACAAGCCACAACTCAGGGATGAGTTAAATAGTGCGCGAGAAAGAGAGCTGCTCCCGGAGGAGGCTTTCGGCTGGATAGAAAAGACCGGGCGTCAGCCGAAATGGCTGGTAGCAGAAGCCAAGAAGAAAACCAACCTGAAACTGTACAGCAGCGTTTTCCGGACACTTTCTAGCAAGCCGCAGTTGATAGCTCTCTTCGACCTTTGGAAAACTGACTTCAGCAGGAAGGAAGGGGTACTGTACCGCCTCTCCGTGGACTGGAATGAACACCTGCAAACTGACAAGATCTTCATCTGGTTCAAGGACCAAGACGAGCGCGGAAAATGCTCGCTGGCATGGAGCTGGCTTGAGAAGAACAAGCCTGAATTAACCCGGATAGAGAAACCTTTCACGCGGCTTGCCGAACTGCTTGAATTTTTTGACCACAGTGGGGCTTCATCTGGGGAAAAAGAGCTCTACGTCGAGAAAATCAAAAGACGCTGGAGTACGCAAAAGACACGAGAAAATAACCCCAACAAGAAGCAGTACAATTTTGAGCTCACCAACAATATCAATGACGCCCTAGATAAGCTTGCACAAGATCATCACCTGTCCAGAACTAAAATTCTCGAGAAGCTCATTCTGAGCGAGACAGAGTATAGGCTCTACCTTGCCCCCCAATAAGCTCTTGAGCGCAAAGCATCTCAGGTTCAAATCCAGCGGATGGTATTCCAAAAGGTATTCCACAGAAAACATCAACCAGACTTTTACCATATTTATCAAGGCATTAGGCAGTCAGTTCAGATTACCCCGGCCCACCAAATATACATCTAAGGGCGTCCACGGACGTCTTTTTTTGTGCCTGAAACCCAGTAAAATCAATAACTTAAGCGCTATCGGCGCCTACAGACGCTTTCCAAGATCTAGCCAATTTAGTATTCCAGTTAGGATGCAACACTGAGCCAAGCACTGGAGCAGAACGACAAATTCTTCCAGCAAGAACGCGAAAAGCTGGATGCCTGGGCCGAAGACCGCATCCTCGCTGCCGAGCAAGCCCTTCAAGACACCAAGCTCAAGCTCAAAGGCCTAAAGCGGCAAGCCCGTACCGCCCAGAGCATGGACGAGGCACGCCGTTTACAGGACGACATCCGCAAGGTGGAAGGCGAGCAACGCCGGCAACGCCAAGAGATCTTTGCCGTGGAAGACGAGATAGAAGCTCGCCGCGATGCTCTTATCGAAGCCCTGGAAAAGCGCCTGCATCGTGCCAGCCGCACCCAAGCACTGTTCACTGTGCGCTGGGTCCTGAGCTAACACGTCGCTAAAAAGCCATTTCAAGAACACGTTGTACGCACATGTCGCCGCCAGCGACATGAGAGCAAAACATGTCGCCGAAACAA
The DNA here is from genome assembly GCA_030699825.1 of Pseudomonas sp. Lineage (GTDB taxonomy): Bacteria > Pseudomonadota > Gammaproteobacteria > Pseudomonadales > Pseudomonadaceae > Aquipseudomonas. Next base: position 27,945 of record JAUYKV010000019.1, read on the forward strand.
AAATTTGGCGACACGTTATTCACACATGTTTACACTGATGCCACAAAAAAGGGGCCCACCAGAGCGCTCTTGCCTTTGGAACCTGTTCACGATTTAGCGAGCTAGAGCCAAACAAGGCGAAAACAGCTGAGGAAGCGGAGTTTACGAGCTGTAAATGAGCATTCCGAAGCTGTTTTCAACGAAGTTGGGCCGACGCGTAGCAAATCGTGGGCAGGTTCTTAAATGGATACCCCAAAGACCAGGCCACCATCCATGACCGCATCCCCCCTCCCCTGGCAGGCCGACAGGCCCTATAACCAGCTGCCGCCTCTGCCACCTGCAGCCGAACTAGAAACCCGTGCAGTGCTCAAGCGCTGTATCGAGGCCCGCGCAGCACTGGCCGAATTGAAGCAGGCGGCCGAGCTGATCCCAAACCAGACGGTGCTGATCAACACCATCCCATTGCTGGAAGCCAAGGACAGCTCGGAAATCGAAAGTATCGTCACCACCACGGACCTGCTTTTTCAGCATGCCCAGGATGGCGATAATCATGCCGATCCCGCGACCAAAGAAGCTCTGCGCTACCGCAAGGCCCTGCATCATGGCTACCAGTCCCTGGCCGAGCGCCCACTCTCCACCGGCACGGCAGTCGAGATCTGTCGCACGCTCAAGGGCGTGAACATGGATATACGCCGGGTGCCGGGCACCCAGCTGGCCAATGACCGCACAGGCGAGATCATCTATACCCCACCGGAGGGTGAGGATCGCTTGCGCGACATGCTCGCCAACTGGGAGCGTTTTCTGCACAACGAAACCGACCTAGATCCACTGGTGCGCATGGCCGTCGGGCATTACCAGTTCGAGGCCATTCACCCGTTCACCGATGGCAATGGCCGCACCGGGCGCGTGCTCAACACCCTATATCTGATCCAAGAAGGTCTGCTGAATCTGCCGATTCTCTATCTCAGCCGCTACATCATCGCCCACCGCGCCGATTACTACCGCCTGCTGCTCGATGTCACCCGCGAACAAGCCTGGGAGCCCTGGCTGCTGTACATGCTCAGTGCGGTGGAAGAAACCGCTCGCTGGACCACTGCCAAAATTGCCGCCATCCGCAGCCTGTCCGAGCACACCACCCAGTTCGTTCGCGAACAGCTGCCGAAGACCTATTCCCGCGAGCTGGTGGACGTGATTTTCGAGCAGCCCTACTGCCGCATCAGCAATGTCGTCGACAAACAGATTGCCCAGCGTCAAGCCGCCTCCCGCTACCTCAAAGAGCTGGTCGCCATCGGCGTCCTGCAAGAGGTGCAGGTCGGCAAGGAAAAGCTCTTTATCCACCCCAAGCTGATGCAGCTACTGATTCGCGACAGCGACGACTTCAAGCCCTACGCCTGACCCATTTTTGAGAAGTCCACATAAGCAAGCAAAAAGACCAATTTATCGCCCTGCTGGGTGAACTCTTCCAGCTCAACCAACCTGAGCTCGACTCTCAGCGAATGTCGGATCCTGCATCAGCGCTTCAACCATCTGCGGGGCGCTCATTGGCGGGCCCCCTGCAACAACTCCGCCCCGGCATCCCTTTTCAGCAGCTCATACACCACCGTCAAGAACACATCCCGCGTCGACTCATCGCTGAGTAGTTTGGTCGCCATGCTGGCGTGGCTGCTCATCGCGCCGGCAATGGCTTGAATCGCCCGCGCGGGCAGATCGGCTTTCATCGCCTGCTCCATGGTGTTGTTCTGCACCTGCGCCATCACCACGCCGTCGGCGCGCAGCTTCTCGGACACATGCACGGCTAAGGCCACCTGGTCGGTGTCGGTGATGTCCTTGCCGAAGGCGTTGTTGAGTTTCTCGATCAGTTCGGTGAGGTATTTCTTTTCCCGGTCCTGAGCGTCGCGCAGGCCGTTGTCGGTGATGCCGTAAAGCTGGGGCGTTTCGCCGGTTGGCAGCAGGCCACCGAGGTTGTCGCCCTTCTTGATTTTGTAGTGGCTGAGTTTGAGATCACCCAGATCCACCTGCTCGGGCGTAATGCCCTTGAGGCGTTTGCGCAGCAGGCGCGCATAGCTGGCAAACGACTCCAGGCTCGGGTCGCCAAACTCAACCAACTGGGCGATGTACTCGTAGTTGCGCACAAATTTGCTCAGGCTTTCACTGAACACCATAAGTGCATCCCGCTCTTTGGAATATTCCGAACGCTGCACGTCGGCGTATTCCATGTCTTTTTCACTGCCCTCGTCGTGGGCTTTTTCCCAAGCCTTTTCCCACTGGTCGATGGCATCGTTGAGCGTCTTCAGTTTGCCGTTGAAGCGGTCGGTGGCGGCCTGGGTCAGCGAATAGAGTTTCTGATGGGTCACGTTGAGATCGACGATGGCGTTGCCGAAGGCTTCAACCTCAGCCTGCTCGTAGATAAACATGCCATCCAGACGCTGTTTGATGTCGTAAACGATGTTCGGATCCTGGATGTCCGCCACCTGGGCATCGCGGTAAAAGGTCTTGAATGCGGCCAGGATTTCCTTGGCTTCGTTGGCGAAGTCGATGACGAATGTCTTGTCCTTGCCGGGGAAGGTACGGTTCAGGCGCGACAGCGTTTGCACCGCCTCCACACCGGATATTTTTTTGTCCAGGTACATGGCCACCAGCTTTGGCTGGTCGAAGCCGGTCTGGTACTTGTTGGCGACGATCATCACCCGGTAATCCGGGGTATCGAACACCTTGCGCATGTCACGGCCATTGAGGCCAGGGTTCAGGTTGAACTCACTGAACTGGTGATCAGCCGGCAAGCTGGCTTCTTTCACATCGGTATTCGGCACATCGCCGGAGAACGCGACCATCGCCCGCACATTGTCGTAGCCGTTGCGTTTGCAGTAATCCTCCAGCGCCAGGTGGTACTTAACCGCTGCCGCACGGGAGCTGGTCACCACCATGGCCTTGGCCTGGCCGCCAAGCAAGTGCGCGACGTTCTTGCGGAAGTGCTCGACGATCAGCTCGACCTTCTGGCCCACGTTCACCGGGTTCAGCGACAGCCACTTGGCCAGCTTGCGCCGGGCGCTCTTCTCGTCCACGCGTTTGTCATCCACCAGCTCGCTGCCAATGCGCAACGCCACGTCATAGCTGGTGTAGTTCTTCAGCACATCGAGAATGAAGCCTTCTTCAATGGCCTGTTGCATGGTGTAGAGGTGGAACGGCGCTGGCGGGTTGTCCACACTCGCCGGTTGCTGCGGCTTACGCGGGCGGCCAAACAGGCTCAGGGTTGAATGCTTGGGCGTAGCGGTAAAGGCAAAGTAGCTGGCATTACCGGGACGGTTGCGCGAACTCTGCCACACGGACAACCGCTCATCTTTGGACAGCTTTTCCCACTCGGCTTCGCTCTGCCCGGTCAGCACATAACGCAGGTCGTCGGCGGTGCTGCCGCCAGTTGAGCTGTGCGCCTCGTCGATGATGATGGCGAAGCGGCGATCACGCAGGCTCTGCTCGCCGAGAATGATCTTCTGCGCATAGGGAAAGGTCTGCAGGGTACAGACGATGATCGGCACACCGTCGAGCATGGCCTTGGCCAGTTGCTGACTTTTGGGCAGGCTCGACTGCTGGCGGTCGATGGCACACACCACGCCAGCCTGATGCTCGATCTGCTGAATGGCTTCCTGCAGTTGCTGGTCGAGCACCTGGCGATCCGTCACCACGATCACGCTATGGAAGAACGGCTCACCATCCGGGCGACGCACGCGAATGAGCGAATGCGCCGTCCAGGCGATGGTATTGGTCTTGCCGGAGCCGGCGCTGTGCTGAATCAAATAAGGCTGCCCAGCCCCTTCCACGCGCACGGCAGCAATCATCCTGGTCACGCCTTCCCATTGATGGAAGCGCGGGAAGATCAGGCCTTCCTTGAAGTACGTCTTGCCGTTTACATCCTGGGCTTCCTTGCGTTCCTGCAGTACGAAACGGTGGAAGATGTGCAGCCAGTTATCTTTCTGCAGCACCCGCTGCCACAGGTAGCTCACCGGGTAGCTGCCGTTGTCGCCTGGCGGATTACCCGCAGCACCATCGTTGCCCCGGTTGAACGGCAGAAAGAACGTCGAATCCCCTGCCAGTTTGGTGGTCATGCGGATATCGCTGTCGCTCATGGCGAAGTGCACCACCGCGCCACGCTTGAAGGTCAGCAGCGGCTCCAGGCCACCACTCTTGCGCTCCGGTTTGCGATCCATACGGTACTGCTGCATGGCGGCTTGTACCGACTGAGTGAAGTCGGTTTTCAACTCCACCGTGGCCACCGGTACGCCGTTGATAAACAAGGCCAGGTCAATCTCGTCGGCCTTGTCCAGCGAGTAACGCAGCTGCGGCACCACGCGCAGGCGATTGGCGGCGTAGCGGGCAATGACCGTGTCGTTGCGCGCATCTTCTGGCAGCGCCTGGCTCATGGCCAGGGTGCCGCCACCGGCCACAGCAAAGCCATAACGCAGCACGTTGATCGTGCCGCCATCGACCTTGTTCTCCAGTTGCTTGGCCAGCCGATCCAGCACCAGCGCCTCTGTACCGGCAGCATTCATCGCGCGGATTTTGGCCATGGCCTGCGGTTGGCTGTCCTCCAGCCAGCCGAGCACATCCTCGGGATACAACGCCCGCGCGGCGTCATAGTCAGACGACTTGCCCACCAACCAGCCGGCAGCAGCCAGCTGCTCGACGATATGGCGTTCCAGTTCGCATTCGTGGTGGATGTGGCTCATGACGTCCCTCTCAAATTCATTCCCAAGCCCAGCGGTTCATCGCCGTCTTGTCTAAAACCTTGTCTAGCGCTTATCTAAAATCAGGGCATAGGTGGATCAGTGAAGCGGGATCCACCCTACCAATCTCCGCTTTAACTATCCCGCGCCAACCGCTGCGCCTCCAGCAACGCCCGCTCACGGTCCAGCTCGGCGCGCAGCTCTTCCTCGGTGGGCAGCACCAGCTTGTACTTGCTTGCAAACAGTTGCTCGTTGCCCTGCAGCACCGAGTAGCGCACGACCGAGGCGTCCTTCTGCGCGCACAGGATGATGCCCACGGTGGGGCCATCTTCCGGGCCGCGTTTAAGGTCGTCGTACATGCGCACGTACATGTCCATCTGGCCGATGTCCTGATGGGTCAGTTCGCCGCGCTTCAAGTCGAAGATTACGAAGCACTTAAGCAGGTAGTTGTAGAACACCAGGTCAATGTAGAAATCCTTGCTCTCGGTGCTGATGCGCTGCTGCCGGGCGACAAAGGCGAAGCCCTTACCCAGCTCCAGAAAAAACCCTTGTAGCTGGTCGATTAGCGCCTGCTCCAGGTCGCTCTCCAACAAGGTGCCCGCATTGGGCAAACCGAGAAACTCCAACAGCACCGGGTCGCGGACAAACTCACGCGGGCTTTTGCTCAGTGCCTGCAGGTTGCTCACGGCCTCCTGCTCGACGGCGGCGCGATCCTGGCTGGCAAGTAGGCGTTCGTAATACAGGGTGCCGATCTGCCGCTCCAGGGCGCGGGTGCTCCAGTTCTGCGTGGCCGCCTCAGCCATGTACCACTGGCGGGCGCTGTCGCTGTCCACCTTGAGCAGGGTCCGGTAGTGCGTCCAGCTCAATTCGCGACGCAGCGCGTCGCGAATTGGAAAGGCCAGAAAGAACCCGCGCATATGGCGCAGATTGGTGACATCGAAACCCTTACCAAACTCGGTCGTCAGCGCTTCGGCCAGGGTCGGCAGAAGTTGCTTGCCATAGCCGGCACGGGCTTCCCCGCCCTGCTCGAACTCAACGATATAGCGGCCGATTTCCCAGCAGGTTTGCACCTGCAGTACATCCACCGCACGAATGGCCTGCTGCCGCGCCTGGCGAATCAGCTCAGCCAGGTTGCCGAGTAAAGGTTGCAGCGCGGGTTCAGGCTTGGCTGGCGGGGTTGGCGTCATACATCCTCCGCTACGGGATTGATAATGTTCAGTTGCTGATCCTGCCAAGCCGCGTAGGTCTGCCCTGTGCCTTCGACCAGCCAGGAAGTCCGGCCATTGGCTGAGCGACCGCTGACCACAGCGGCAGCGGCGCTGGGACTGCTAAAGGCGTAGTCGTCGCTAAAGCGCATGTGATCGCTGCCGTCAGCTACCAACACACCTTCATCAACCAGCTGCTTGAACAAGCCTTGATAGCCGCGCTCAGTGCCGACCCATTCGGCGCGGGCCTTGGAGCCCTTGAGCACGAAGAATTCGCCGTCGATTTCCTGGCCTTGGGCACTGATGCGGTAGCGCGGCACTTCCAAGGTGAAGCGTGGTGAGCGGCTCACAGGCACAGCAGCGCTGCTTGAAGTGGGCGCTGACGGTTTGGTCAGCTCACGCAGAAAGTCGAAGCCCAACACCGGCAGCACGATACGGATCTGCTCCAGAAAGAACGCCATATCGGCGCGGTCGGATTCGGGCAGGTTGTTGTAGCTATGGGCCGTGCCGTTACCCACCACGCAACGGCCGGTTTGCGTGGCGATCTGGATCAGCTGGCTTTCCAAGTATTTAGCGTGAGCCTTGGTCAGGTTCTGATCCTTGCTGGTGATCAGGCACACCCGTTCCCAGAAATCCTTACCGCCCTGCTCTTCCGGGCGGTTGTGTTGCTTAAGGCGCTGGGCCACATCATCGGACTCGCCGATATACACCCGCGTGCGCAGGCTGTCGTCCGGGTCGGGGCCAACCAGAAAGTACACGCCGGTACGCCCGCACTCGGGGCGCTGCACCAGTTCGGCCAGCTTGGAACGTGGGCCGGTCAGCACATGGCCGGTCCAATTCATAATCTCGGCGGTCAGCAGGCCATTGGGCGTGCCGTCGACCAGAAATAGACGAATGCTGCGGCCTGGGTTCATACAGTCTCCCGTAGGTCGATTTGGCCGGTGACGGCGGCGGTGATTAGGGCGGAGCGGCGTTCTTTGAGGAGGGTGATGCTGTGCTCGGTCTTCCCGCGCAGGTCATCTATACGGGACATTGCGATAGAAACTCTGCTGATAATTTCGTCCTGCTCATCCGTACTGGGTACAGCCACACGCAAATCCAGAATGACGGACTGCGCGATATTGACCATGGATGAACTGGCACCCGTAGCCTCAACTTCTACAGCGCGTCGCCCATAGACAGTGATTAACGCAGCAAGAAAGTCTGGCGTTACCCGTTCACTGCAACCGATGCGATAAAGCTTGTCGCACAGCAAAAGATGAGGGTAATCACACGGGACTACTGCGCAACTGCCAACCAGCTCGCGAGTATTTGCCCGAGAGACAAGCACATCGCCCTTCTTCAAGCCTAATTCTGGCCTTGGCTCCATCTCGGCAGGTAGCGCTTTGCTTTCTTCGGAACGGAATACGCCTCCATTCACACAACCAACCTTCAGAACGCCCCATTCACCATCTTCTGGAATACGAGCTTCACATTCAGGGCTCCAGCCCTGACCAATACTACTGACTAGCCGTTTAAGGGGAGTCAATCCCCAATGCTCCGGTACCTCCCCCAGCCACTCCACGCCGGAGTCTTTCATCTTCACGCCAGGGTCGAGGCCCTTGGTGACGGCATGGGTGATCAGCGCCTGGCGCTTTTCGCGCAGCAGTTCGATAAAGCGGGTTTTCTTTTCAATCAGCGCGTCGATGCGGGCGGTTTCGCGGTCGAGATGGGCGGCGATTACTTGCTGCTCGCTCAACGGTGGGAATGCAAAACGGTACTGGCGGAATTTCTCAGCTGGCAGATGGGCGATGGTTGCTTTTGAGTCAGACTCCTCGAAAACGCCCCGCTGCTTCGCGGTCAACAGCGAAAAGAAGAAAAACTCTGCCGTATCCGCACCCGATGAACGATGGCGCAGACGGTGCAGAGCTTTCTGGTAACCGAAAATTGCACTTTTACCGCGCCAGATAGCTGCACGACCAACGTCGCCACCTTCACAAACCAGTAGATCCCCATCTCGGATGGAATAGCGCTCAAGCTCTTCGGGATGGATGTCCATTTCAGGCAGATCCTGGGTGTTAATGCTGTCCCACTGCACATCCTGATTGCGTAGATAAGGAACCAAGCTAGTCTTGGTCAGCTTTTTCTCATCAAGCATTTTCCCCAGCTCAATCGAGTAGCGAAAACTTAGTTTGCATACGGCCCAATGCTCCGGCACCAACCCCAACCATTCCACCCCGGAATCCTTATACGCCGGGTACGGTTTGTAATGACTCACGCCGTCACCTCACCGAGCAGCGCAGCAATCTCGGCCTCCACGGCCTTTAAGTCCGCATCAATCTCGGCCAGCGCACGCGGCGGCTGGTAGATATAGAAATAGCGGTTGAAGTTGATCTCGTAGCCGACGATGCCGGTCAGGCCGTCCTTGGTATCGGTCTTGCCAGTGTCGATCCAGGCATCCGCTACATGGGGCAGCACTTCACGGGCAAAGTAGTCGTCGACGCTCTGGTTGAGCGGCACGTTCTCGAACTCGCGCAGGTCGCTGTCGGCCTGCAGGTTGCCCTTGTCGTCCAGCACTGGCTGGGCGTTGGCATCGCGCTCGCCAAAGCAGCTGAGCGCAGCTTTCAACGCGCCTTTACCCAGTTTTTTGATACCGGCTGCCTTAAGGAAGGCTGGCAGGTTGTCGAACTCGCCCTGCACGTTGGCAAAAGCGTCTACCTGATCCGCCCCCTTGATGGCCTGGTAGGCCGCGAGCTTGTCCGGCGTGACGGAGAAGCGCAGACGCAGCGGGCGCTCGACGGTGATGCGGCGGTAGCCGAAGTCGGTGGTGGCGAAAATCTTGCTGTTCGGAGCCTCTTCAAACGCCTCATGCAGTTTGGCGATTTCAGCGATCTGCCCTTCGGCCAGAAACTTGCGCTTGCTACCCAAACTTTTGCGCATGGGTGCGTGCATGGCGGTGGCGTCGATCAACTGCACTTTGTTCTTGCGCGCGGCGTCTTTGTGGTTAGACAACACCCAGATATAGGTGCCGATGCCGGTGTTGTAGAACAGGTCGTTGGGCAGGGCGATGATCGCTTCCAGCCAGTCGTTTTCCAGAATCCAGCGGCGGATCTCCGACTCGCCTGAGCCTGCACCACCATTAAACAACGGCGAACCGGACAGCACGATGCCGATACGGCTGCCGCCTAACTCTATCGGTTTGCGCTTGGACAGCAGGTGCATCAAAAACAGCAGCGAGCCATCGCCCACACGCGGCAGGCCGGGGCCAAAACGGCCAGCGAAGCCCTGGCTAGCTTGCTCAGCCTGCACCTGCTTCTGCACGTTTTCCCACTTCACGCCAAACGGCGGGTTGGCCAGGCAGTAGTCGAATTGTTCATGGGGCAGTTGGTCGTTGCTCAGGGTGTTGCCGAGCTTGATGTTTTTGGTGTCATAACCCTGGATCAGCTTGTCCGCCACGGAGATGGCGTAAGTTTCCGGGTTCAGTTCCTGGGCATAGGGCACCAGACGGGCATTGGGGTTCCACTCGTACACCTGCTCGATGGCCGAGGATAGAAACCCCCCGGTGCCAGCGGCGCAGTCGTACACGGTGCGTACCACGCCTTGGCCATTCAGCGCTTGGTGATCCGGGGCGAAAATCAGCGTGGTGGCCAGGCGCACTACATCACGCGGGGTAAAGAACTGCCCGGCGTCGTCGTTGGAGGCCTCGGCAAATTTGCGGATCAGGTGCTCGAATACCAGGCCCATTTCGTGGTTAGTGATGACGTTGGGGTGCAGGTCGATGGCGGCGAACTTCTGCGCCACCAGATAGAGCAGATTGGCCTTCTCCAGTTTTTCCAGCCAACGATCAAAGGCAAAGTGCTCGAACACCTGACGGGCGTTGGCGGAGAACTTGGCGATGTAGTCTTCCAGGTTGGCGCGGGTGCTGGTGGAGCCGACTGAGCCGAGGGAAAACTGCGAGACGTTATAAAACGTGGCCCCAGCGCTGGCGGGCAGGATCAGGTCCATGTCCACGCCGCTAGCCTTCATCGCCTCAAACTGGTTGCGTACTTTGTCGCGGGTCGGCTCCAGCACACACTCCAACCGCCGCAGCACGGTAAACGGCAGAATGATGCGGCCGTATTCGGAAGGTTTGAAGGCACCCAGAAGCAGATCTGCGATGTTCCAGATAAAGGGGGCCAGGGTCTGCTGGTTCACGCGTTGTTCCTTACTTGATGGGCAAGGAAGGCACTTTGCGCCGCCTCCCTGCGAGATGTCTTTTGCGATGCCGAACCTTAACCGCTTGGACGATTTCGGGCCAGATTAACCGGGTTAAGTGGCTGATTTAGTGGGTGCAGATCAGTGCTGAGTCAGGCTGATGCGCTCACGCCGCACCACCACGCGGCCCGCCTCCAAACGCATGTGTACGCCAGGAATACTGAAACGGTGCCCGCTGGGCAGGTAAGCGGCGGCATCTTCAAAGGGATGTAGGTTGGCTGCCTCCATGTCGTGCTCAATCCCCTCATACCAGGGCAGCACCAGCAGTTGCGCACTGAGGATCGCCTGCGGGAAGCGCTGCATGCCAACTTCCAGGCTGCCCATGCATTGGGCAACCCGCTCTTGCCGGGCCACGTAACAGGGTGCTTGCAAGTGAAGACCCTCGCCGTCAGCCGTAGGCATGACGCCGGCCATTTCCATTTGGATTTGCTCACTCATGTCTACTTCTCCTTGTCAGCCGGGCGTACTGCCTCGCACTTGGCCAACGCTTAAGCCATCGGGTTCAGCACGGGCTGGTTAAGGCCACTCACCGCGCTTGTCGTCGAGGCTCAAGATATGTAGCGTAAGCAGACATATCTAGAGTGTTTGCCCGTACAGGTAAAGTTTTCGTGCAGATGGAGTGGCTATGAAACGCAAGCAAGACATCGAATCGGTGCGCTGGGATCTGGCGCTGCGTTACCGCCTGATCGAGACGGTAGCCTGGTGGGAAGGCCGGCTGACCACCAACCACCTGATGCAGAGCTTCGGCATCAGCCGCCAGCAGGCGTCAAAAGACATCAACACCTACATCAACGAGCACGCGCCGAAGAACCTGGAATATGACAAGCATTTGAAGGGGTATGTGCCGAGCAAACAGTTCAAGCCGCTCTTCATCGACGACAGCGCCAGCGCCTATTTGCACCTGCTCAACCAAAACCATGACCGCGCCCCGCATGTGGACGGCCTGGCTTTGGCCTATGCGCATACCGAGGTGCTGCAGGTGCCGGATCGCACCGTGCGCCCGGAGCTGCTGCGCCCTCTTCTACGCGCCTGCCGTGAAGGCCTGCGTCTGGAATGTGAATATGTGTCCTTCAGCACGCCCGAGGCGGAAACCCGACTGATCGCACCACACACGCTGATTTACACAGGTATGCGCTGGCATGTGCGCGCGTATTGCGAAAAGAACCGCGACTACCGCGACTTCGTGTTGAGCCGCTTCCGGGGGACTCCGGATTTGATGGCAGACACCACCGAGCACGCTCGCGACGGTGATGAAGGCTGGAATACCGCCGTACAGGTGATCATCGCAGCCGACTCGCGCCTCAAGCCGGAACAACAAGCCATCATCGAAAGCGACTACGGCATGCAGGATGGCCAACTGGTGATCGACACCCACGGCGCGCTGGTGCAGTACGTGCTGCAGCGCTACCAGATCGATCCGAACAAGGTTCACGCGAAAGCCACCGCGCAACAGATCGTGGTGGCCAATCTGGATGACCTGAAACAGTGGCTATAACAGTGAGGCTTTAACTGCTGCTGCGAGCCAGCGCAGGCCAGGTGCAGCGGACGGTGAGAAACAGCAGCCATTACAAGTCAGCGACAATCTCAGCAGCGGCATGGCAAACCGCGCGGTTCAGAGAAGGCTCTCAGCCTGAATGGAGCGACAGCGTGGCAACGGTCTGCAAGACCGTTACCTGTAAAAAAAGCATGCCGGTATTGGCCCTGGAGATTCTCCTGAACCATGAACAAGCCGAACCACTCAGAGGCTGTGAAAATACCGAGCGCAACGCCGCAGCCGGCGTTTTTGGCGGTCCGTAGGGTGTCACTCGCCGCAGGCAGTGCACCATGGTTCAGCACGGACTACCGATGTGTAGTGGTCGCAGTAGGCGAGAGTTTTTTCACAAGCTCTCAGGTGAAAAATGACTGGCCAGGCCCACTGGTGTTGCAGTCGATGCACTTTTGACCCACGCAGCCGTATTTTCATTGAGCCTGTTTCGAACGCCGAACTCGTTGTTGCATTTCGCTGTTCAGACTGCTGGGACTGGGTCAGTTTTCAGTCGGCAGAACAGCCTTTACTGGATCAGCTTTCAATCAGCGCCAACACCACAGCCCACCTTACCGGCGCAGCGCCCGGCTTTCGCGCAACATGTCCAGGACGCTATCGACCAGCAGTTCGGCATCGCGCTGCAGCGAAAAACTATCCGGCACCAGCAACCACTGACTAAGCAGGCCATCGATGTAGGCATGCAGGCAGATCGCCGCGCGGGCGGTGTCCAGGGTGGCGGGGAGCTGCTGGCGGTGGACGGCATTACGCAGCGCCTGGTCGATGCGGCCGTTGCATTCCACGCTGTCGGTTTGACGCTGCTGGCGCAGGTCGTTCATCTCGTCGGTGAGTTCGCAGCGGTGAAAGAGGATTTCGGTGATCCGGCGGGTTTTCGGATCCAGCGCCACCCGCTGAAACAAGGTGATCAGCAGCTGACGCATGCAGCCCAACGGGTCGGTCTCATCCGGGTTCTCGCTAGCCTTGGCCAGTTCGTCCAGCGGCTCGTGCAAGCTGTCTAGCATGGCCTGGATCAGGTCGGCCTTATCCTTGAAATGCCAATAGATCGCCCCGCGAGTCACTCCGGCAATGCCGGCGATTTCTGCCAGCGTGGTGCGCGAGATGCCGCGCTCGTAGAACGCCTTTTCGGCCGCCTCGAGTATCTGGCTGCGCGTCTGCTGAGCCTCCTCTTTGGTGCGACGAACCATGACAATAACCCTCGATCAGAATGGCTTCACGCAGGAAGCTGTTGGCAGGCAAGGCTTTCGTTGAGCCTTTGGCTGATTTTCATATTTTGTTGCTTCTGCGTATTAAAAAATCACTTACAAACATTCGTGAACGTAAGTATATTGGTTAGCAGACTACTTATCCAACCTCTCATCCGACTTTGTCACTGGCATTTCGCTCAAGCGCCTTGCCAGACGCCCGACCGAGGCTCACATGCGATTCAATCCGGTTTTCCCCGCGCTGGTTAGCGCCGCCGTCCTAACCGCCCTGCTCAGCGGTTGCCAACAGGAAGAAGCGACAGCTGCCGCACCACTACCGCGAGTCGGCGTGGTCACCCTGCAACCGCAAGCCTTTACCCTGACCTCCGAGCTGCCGGGACGCACCAGCGCGTACCGCATTGCCGAAGTGCGCCCGCAGGTTAACGGCATCATTCTCAAGCGTCTGTTTACCGAGGGAGGCGAAGTCAAAGCCGGCCAGCAGCTCTATCAGATCGACGCCTCGACCTATGAGGCGACCCTGAAAAGCGCGCAAGCCTCGCTACTGTCGAGCAAATCCCTGGCCGATCGCTACAAGCTGCTGGTCGACGAGCAGGCCGTCAGCCGCCAGGAGTTCGACGAGGCGCAAGCCAAGCGTCTGCAAGCCGAAGCCGTTGTGCAAAGCGCGCAGATCGACCTGCGCTACACCAAGGTGCTGGCGCCGATCTCCGGGCGCATCGGCCGCTCGGCGATAACCGAGGGCGCGCTGGTCAGCAATGGCCAGAGCAGCGCCATGGCGGTGATCCAGCAGCTGGACCCGATCTATGTCGACGTCACCCAGTCATCGGTTGAAATGCTCAAGCTGCGCCGTGAACTGGCCAGCGGGCAGTTGCAGAAAGCCAGCGAGAATGCCGCCAGGGTCAAGCTGATCCTGGAGGATGGCAGCGAATACGCGGAGTCTGGCCAGCTGGAGTTTGCCGAAGTCTCGGTCGATGAGGGCACCAGCTCGGTGACGCTGCGCGCAGTGTTCCCCAACCCGAATCAGCATCTGCTGCCGGGCATGTTCGTTCACGCCCAGTTGCAGGCCGGGGTCAACAGCCAGGCAATCCTCGCCCCGCAACAAGGCGTGACCCGCAACCTGAAAGGGCAACCCACGGCCCTGGTGGTCAATCAGGACAACAAGGTCGAGCTGCGTGAGCTCAAGGCCGACCGCACTATCGGCAATCAATGGCTGATCAACGAAGGCCTGAACAGCGGCGACCGCCTGATCACCGAGGGCCTGCAGTTCGTCAAGCCAGGCGACGAAGTCAGCGTCAGTGCGGCGAGCAATGTCCAGACTGCTACCGCGCCCCCTGTCCCTGCCACCGCAAAAGCTGGCGGCCAGGGGGAGTAACGCATGTCGAAATTCTTTATCGATCGGCCCATTTTCGCCTGGGTGATTGCCCTGGTCATCATGCTGGTCGGCGCGCTGTCGCTGCTCAAGTTGCCGATCAACCAATACCCGAGCATCGCGCCGCCGGCCATCGCCATCGCCGTGAACTACCCGGGGGCGTCCGCGCAGACCGTGCAGGACACGGTGGTGCAGGTCATCGAGCAGCAGCTCAATGGCATCGACAACTTGCGCTATGTCACCTCGGAAAGTAATTCCGACGGCAGCATGGCCATCACCGCCACCTTCAACCAGGGCACCAACCCGGACACCGCCCAGGTACAGGTGCAGAACAAGCTCAACCTGGCCACCCCGCTACTGCCGCAGGAAGTTCAGCAGCAGGGCATTCGCGTGACCAAGGCGGTGAAGAACTTCCTGATGGTGATCGGCCTGGTCTCCGAAGACGGCAGCATGAACAAGGACGACCTGGCCAACTACATCGTCTCCAACATGCAGGACCCGATCTCGCGCACCGCCGGCGTCGGTGACTTTCAGGTGTTCGGCGCCCAGTACGCCATGCGCATCTGGCTCGACCCGGCCAAGCTGAACAACTTCCAGCTGACCCCGGTGGACGTGAAAAACGCCATCGCCGCACAGAACGTCCAGGTCTCTTCAGGCCAACTCGGTGGCTTGCCGGCCGTACAAGGCCAGCAGCTGAACGCCACTATCATCGGCAAGACCCGCCTGCAGAGCGCCGAGCAATTCGAAGCCATCCTGCTCAAAGTCAACCCGGACGGCTCGCAGGTACGTCTGAGTGATGTGGCCGAGGTCGCCCTGGGCGGCGAAAACTACGGCGTCAGCGCCCAGTTCAACGGCAAGCCGGCCTCGGGCCTGGCCGTCAAGCTGGCGACCGGCGCCAACGCCCTGGAAACCGCCAAGGCCCTGCGCGCTACTATTGCCGAGCTCGAACCCTTCTTCCCGCCAGGCATGGAAGTAGTGTTCCCGTACGACACCACACCGGTGGTGAGCGAGTCGATTTCCGGCGTGGTGTACACCCTGCTCGAAGCCATTGCCCTGGTGTTTCTGGTGATGTACCTGTTCCTGCAGAATTTCCGCGCCACGCTGATCACCACCATGACGGTACCGGTGGTACTGCTCGGCACCTTCGGCGTGCTCGCCGCCTTCGGTTTCAGCATCAACACCCTGACCATGTTCGGCATGGTGCTGGCCATCGGTCTGCTGGTGGACGATGCCATCGTGGTGGTGGAAAACGTCGAACGGGTCATGGCCGAAGAAGGCTTGTCGCCGAAAGAGGCCACGCGTAAATCCATGGGGCAGATCCAGGGTGCGCTGGTCGGCATCGGCCTAGTGTTGACCGCCGTGCTGCTGCCGATGGCGTTTTTCAGCGGCTCGACCGGGGTGATCTACCAGCAGTTCTCGATCACCATCGTCTCGGCCATGGTCCTGTCGGTACTGGTCGCGCTGATATTCACCCCGGCACTCTGCGCGACCCTGCTCAAGCCGCTTGGCAAGGGCGAGCATATGCCCAAGCGCGGTTTCTTCGGCTGGTTCAATCGCAGCTTCGACCGCGGCGTACAACGCTACGAGCGCGGTGTCGCGAGCATGCTGCGGCACAAGCTGCCGTATCTGCTGGCCTATCTGCTGATCATCGTCGGCATGATCGTGCTGTTCACCCGCATCCCCACGACCTTCCTCCCGGAGGAAGATCAGGGCGTGCTGTTCGCCCAGGTGCAAACGCCGGCTGGCTCCACCGCAGAACGTACCCAGGTGGTGGTCGACGAGATGCGTAGCCACCTGCTCAGCGAGGAGGCGGATACGGTCAGCTCGGTATTCACCGTCACCGGCTTCAACTTCGCCGGTCGCGGCCAGAGTTCGGGCATGGCCTTCATCATGCTCAAGCCCTGGGGCGAGCGTTCGGCGGAGAACAGCGTGTTCAACCTGGCGCAGCGCGCGCAGCAGCACTTCTTCAGTTTGCGCGACGCCATGGTGTTCGCCTTCGTGCCACCGGCGGTGCTTGAGCTGGGCAACGCCAGCGGCTTCGACCTGTTCCTCCAGGACCGTGCCGGGCTTGGCCACGACAAGCTGATGGAAGCGCGCAACCAGTTCCTCGGCATGGCCGCGCAAAGCAAAGTGCTGGCCGGCGTAAGACCGAACGGGCTGAACGATGAGCCGCAGTACCAACTGAGCATCGACGACGAACGCGCCAGCGCCCTCGGGGTGACACTGGCGAACATCAACCAGACCCTGTCGATTGCCCTGGGAGGCAGTTACGTCAACGACTTCATCGACCGTGGCCGGGTGAAGAAGGTGTACCTGCAGGGCCAGTCCAGCTCGCGGATGAACCCGGAAGACCTGAACAAGTGGTACGTGCGCAACGCCAGCGGCGAGATGGTGCCCTTCTCGGCCTTCGCCAGTGGCGAGTGGATCTACGGCGCGCCCAAGCTGACCCGCTACAACGGCGTCGCGGCCATGGAAATCCTCGGTACACCGGCACCCGGTTACAGCTCCGGCGAGGCCATGGCCGAAGTCGAAGCGCTGGTGCAGAAACTGCCGGCGGGTATCGGTTACTCCTGGACCGGGCTGTCCTACGAGGAGCGCCTGTCCGGCTCGCAAGCACCTGCCCTGTATGCGCTCTCGCTGCTGATGGTGTTCCTCTGCCTGGCGGCCCTGTATGAGAGCTGGTCGATCCCGATTGCGGTGATGCTGGTGGTGCCACTGGGTATCATCGGCGCCCTCGTGGCCACCAGCATGCGTGGGCTGTCCAACGATGTGTACTTCCAGGTCGGCTTGCTGACGACCATTGGCCTGGCGTCGAAAAACGCCATTCTGATCGTCGAGTTCGCCAAGGAGCTGCACGAACAAGGGCGAAGTCTCAGCGAAGCAGCGATCGAAGCCTGCCGCATGCGCTTGCGCCCGATCATCATGACCTCGCTGGCCTTCGGCCTCGGCGTGGTACCGCTGGCCATCTCCAGCGGCGCCGGTTCGGGCAGCCAGCATGCCATTGGTACCGGGGTACTCGGCGGCATGACCAGCGCCACCATTCTGGCGATTTTCTGGGTTCCCCTGTTCTTCGTCGTCGTCTCTTCACTGTTCCAGCGCAAGAAGAGCAAGGAAAGCAAAACACTCGTCGAGGAGCCGGCCCAATGAACCAGACCCTAGTGTCCATCGCCGTCGCCACCCTGCTGCTCAGTGGCTGCTCGCTGATCCCCGATTACCAGCAACCGTCTGCGCCGATCGCCGGCCAATGGCCCCAGGGCCAGGCCTACGCACCAGCCGAGGCGTCCGAGATCGCCGCCGCCGAACAAGGCTGGCGCGAATACTTCCGTGACCCGGCCTTGCAGCAGTTGATCGAGCGCGCCCTCCTGAATAACCGCGACCTGCGCGTCGCCGCCTTGAATATCGAGGCCTACCGCGCGCAATACCGGATCCAGCGCGCCGACTTGCTGCCTGCGGTCAGCGCGGATGGCAGCGGCAGCCGGCAACGCCTGCCCGCGGACGTTGCGCCAAGCGGTCGCGCCGGGATCAGTAGCCAGTATTCGGCGACCCTCGGCGTCAGTGCCTATGAACTGGATCTGTTCGGTCGCGTACGCAGCCTCAGCCAGCAGGCGCTGGAAACCTACCTGTCCAGCGAAGAGGCGCGGCGCTCCACGCAGATCAGCCTGGTCGCCAGTGTCGCCAACGCCTACCTGACCTGGCAGGCCGATCAAGCCCTGCTGCAGCTGACCGAAGACACCCTCAGCGCCTACGAAGAGAGCTACCGGTTGACCCTGCGCAGCAGCGAGATCGGCGTGGCGTCGGCGCTCGACCTGAGCCAGTCGCGCACCTCGGTCGAAGCGGCCCGGGTCAAGCTGGCGCAATACCAGCGCCTGGTCGCGCAAGACCGCAACGGCCTTACCCTGCTTCTTGGCAGTGGCCTGCCGGCGGACCTGCCAGCCAGTCAACCGCTCGACGCCGGGCTGCTCAGCCAACTGCCGGCCGGGCTGCCGTCCGACCTGCTGCAACGGCGCCCGGACATTCTCGAAGCCGAGCACCTGCTCAAGGCGGCCAACGCCAACATCGGCGCGGCGCGGGCGGCGTTCTTCCCGCGCATCAGCCTGACCGCCAATGCCGGCAGCCTCAGCCCGGATCTCTCCGGGCTCTTCGGCGGCGGCTCGGGCACCTGGCTGTTCCAGCCGCAGATCAGCCTGCCGATCTTCAATGCCGGCAGCCTGCGCGCCAGCCTGGATTACTCGAAGATCCAGAAGGACATCAGCGTCGCCCGCTACGAGAAGAGCATCCAGACCGCCTTCCAGGAGGTTGCCGACGGCTTGGCAGCCCGCCAGACTTACCAGCAGCAACTCCAGGCCCAGCGTGATCTGGTCGAAGCCAACCAGGACTACTACCGCCTGGCCGAGCGCCGTTACCGCATCGGCATCGACAGCAACCTGACCTTCCTCGATGCCCAGCGTTCGTTGTTCAGCGCGCAACAGGCGCTGATCAGCGATCGCCTGGCGCAACTGACCAGCGAAGTGAACCTGTACAAGGCGCTCGGCGGCGGCTGGCGCGAACGCAGCGATCAAAGGTTGTGAAAAAGTGAGCGCCGCAGCGGGCGTCTGGAAGCGGTCGCAGTAGGCGAGAGTTTTTTCATAAGCTCTCAGCGGAGGGTTGATAGACAGCAGCTGATCGCTCCGGGAAGACTGGACAGGGCGGTTGCCAGCCGCCCGGCCGCGGCCGCGCTTATGCAACAGCCGAACTAGAGTATCGCGGCGCCCTGCAACTTTCGGCCTATCCTCCCTGCGCCCTTGTTGTGCTTAGATAGGCCGACTTGTCTACTTCACGCCAGACCTGAGCACAAGGATGGCCATGCCCCTTCGCACCCTGCTCCTGACCGCCCTGGCCATGCTCGCCTTTGCCGGCAACTCGTTGCTCTGCCGCCTGGCGCTGAAAGACACCGAAATCGACGCCGCCAGTTTCACCAGCTTGCGTCTCGCCTCCGGCGCCCTGACCCTGTGGCTGTTGCTGCGCCTGCGCCTGCGCCGCGGTGATGGTGCGCTGGCCGGCAGCTGGTCCGGCGCTGTCGCGCTGTTCGCCTATGCCGCGGCGTTTTCTTTCGCCTATATCAGCCTGGACGCCGGGGTCGGTGCGCTGCTGCTGTTCGGCGCGGTGCAGGTCAGCATGCTGTTGTGGGGGTTCTACCGCGGCGAGCGGCTCACCGCGCTGACTGCGACCGGCCTGCTGCTGGCCCTGGGCGGTTTGCTCGCCCTGCTACTGCCCGGCACCAGCGCACCGCCACTCGGCGGCGCTCTGCTGATGCTGTTGGCCGGTGCGGCCTGGGGCGTCTATTCGCTGCTCGGCCGTGGCGGCGGCGACCCGCTGACGGTCACCGCCGGCAACTTCCTGCGGGCCACGCCGCTAGCGCTGCTGGCCAGCGCGCTGCTGCTCAGCCAGGCCAACTGGGATGGCCCCGGGCTGCTCTACGCCCTGCTCTCCGGCGCACTGACCTCGGGCATCGGTTACGCCGTCTGGTACACCGCCCTGCGCGGACTGAAGGCGTTCCAGGCCGCCACCGTGCAGCTCAGCGTACCGATCATTGCCGCCCTGGCCGGCAGTCTGGTGCTCGATGAAGCCTTGAGCCTGCGACTGACCCTGAGTTCGCTGGCCGTGCTCGGCGGCGTCGCCGTGGTGCTGAGCGCCAAACAGCGCGGGTGAAACTGCCCCAGCTGCAGATTGGCGCCGGGCGACCCGCACACACAGTCGCCAATCGGGCTAACCTGACGGCAACAACAAGTTGCGCGCGGAGTAATAGCCGCGGCACCGCTGTCTTCCATAGCGTCCCGTCCATCATCGGAAGCCCCGTCATGCAGAGTCCCCGTCCATTGTTCCGCCTCCTGCTGCTGCGCTTCCTCGCCTGCAGCCTGTTGCTCGGCCTCGGCGCCTGCAGCAGCCTGGGCCCGCGCGACCCGCTGCACATCGACCTGGTCGGCCTGGAGCCGCTGCCGGGCGAAGGACTGGAGATGCGCTTCGCGGTGAAACTGCGGATCCAGAACCCCAATGAAGGAGCCATCGATTACCACGGCGTGGCCCTGCAACTCGACATCAACCAGCAACCGCTGGCCAGCGGGGTAAGCAACCAGAGCGGCCAGGTGCCGCGTTTCGGCGAAACCGTGATCAGCGTGCCGGTGAGCATTTCCGCCTATTCGGTCATGCGCCAGGCCTGGGGCGTCAGCGGCTATAAACCGGGGCAGGACCTGCCCTACGCGCTGCGCGGCAAACTGGCCGGCGGCCTGTTCGGCACCAGGCGCTTCAGCGACTCGGGCACATTGAACTGGCCCGAGCCGGCGGGCGCTCCAGTGAGGCCCTGAAAACGTGCCCGCATAACCGAGAGGTTGTGAAAAAACCCTCTCAAACATCGGTAGTTCGTTCGTAGCGTAGGGCGGCCCGGACGTCTGGCTTACGAAGCCCCGCGGTTTTACACAAGCTTTACATCGACGCCAGGAGCTTCGAGCCGCTCTGCCAGTCAAATTCTGTATCCGGCTTCTGCCGACGATTTGCAGGAGAGGCACTCATGATTGCGCGTATTCCTTTACTTGCGGTGTTTGTCGCCAGCCTGGCACTGGCAGGCGAGGCAGCGGCACGGGGTTCCGATCGCAATGCCGTGATTGCTGGTGCGGTGGTCGGGGCCGTGGTGGGCGGCGCCATCGTCGCCGGTAGCCGCTATGACCGCGCGCCGGTGCATGTGGAAATCGGCGCGCCGCCGCCACGGGTCTACTACGAGTCCTATCCGCGCTACTACCATCCGCCTCCCGTGCACTACCGGCCCTATACGGTGGTGGTAGAGCCGCGCTACCAGTACCGGTCGGGCCACAAGCTCCGCCACCACAACAGGCATCACTACCGCCGGCATAACTACCGTAATGATCGCTACCGCCAGCACCAACGCTATAACCGCGGTTATTACGCGCCACGCTGGTAGCCGCTGCGGCCTATCTGCCCCGCCCTGTGCGGGGCGGACCGGTTCGGCTGACAGGCTGGGCAGCGCCGTATGCTCGAGCAGGCTCAAATCCAGGGTAAAACCCTATATAATCTGCGGCTTTCCATAAGCCTGCCCTCAAGGACCCGCCGTGAGCACTCTGCCAGCCTGCCCCAAATGCAATTCCGAATTCACCTATGAAGACGGCCAACTGCTGATCTGCCCGGAATGCGCCCACGAGTGGTCCGCCGACGGCTCAGGCGAAGCGGCGGCAGACGCCGACAAGGTGATCAAGGATTCGGTCGGCAACGTGCTGCAGGATGGCGACACCATCAGCGTGATCAAGGACCTCAAGGTCAAAGGCTCCTCGCTGGTGGTCAAGGTCGGCACCAAGGTCAAGGGCATCCGCCTGTGCGACGGCGACCACGACATCGACTGCAAGATCGACGGCATCGGCGCCATGAAGCTCAAGTCCGAGTTCGTGCGCAAGGTCTGAGCGAACGAGCGTTCCCACCGCCAGGTGGGAACGCTCAGGCTTCTGTCCACCCGGATTGACCGCACCTAGGGTCGCCCCCTCCACACTCCCGCGCCCAAGAGAATCAAAAAAAACCGAAAACCCCCGTCCTAGAGCGTCTTGCAGGCCCCTGGCCAGCTCTTGCGGCACTATCATGCGCAGCTTTTTGCACAGAGCCCTCCATGCCGCGCCTGATCGCCCTGTTCTGCCTGCTGTACGCCGTATCCGTCCACGCCGACGCCCCGCAAAACTTCGCCGCCGCCAAGAAAATCGCCTGGCGGCTCTACGCCGAACGACCGAACACCTTCTATTGCGGCTGCGCCTACAACGGCAAGCAGGTCGATCTGGCCAGTTGTGGCTATAAGGTGCGCAAGCAACAACGCCGCGCGCAGCGCCTGGAATGGGAGCATGTGGTGCCGGCCTGGGTGATCGGTCACCAGCGCCAGTGCTGGCAGCAGGGCGGGCGCAGGAACTGCACGCGCAGCGATCCGCAGTTCAAGGCCGCCGAAGCCGACCTGCACAACCTGGTGCCGAGCATCGGCGAAGTGAATGGCGACCGCTCCAACTACGCCCTTGGCATGCTCGGCGACAAACCCCGGCAGTACGGCGCCTGCCCCATGGTGGTCAACTTCAAGCAGAAAACCGCCATGCCTCCCGAACAGGCCCGCGGCGCTTCGGCGCGGATCTACCTGTACATGGCCGACCACTACAAACTGCGCCTGTCCAAGCTCGACCGACGCACCTACGAAGCCTGGAATCGCCAGTACCCGATCAGCGAATGGGAGCGCTGGCGCAACCAGAAAGTCGGCTGCGTCATGGGCCACGGCAACCCCTACATCGGCGCCGTCGACCAGGGCCGTTGCCCAGCACTACGCCGAGCCGGCGACACCCGCCGCACCAGCGGCTGACCTCCTCCCGCCCCATCCTGCCGGATCATAGGATGGTGCGGGCGGCGATCCGTCGGGCCGCGTAGACTTGAGCGCAGCGATACCCATCAAGCTCTACATCAAGGCTGCAACTGCTGCAGATAAACGGCCAGGGCGCCGATCTGTGCGTCGCTGAAGTCGGCGGCGATCGACATCATCACCGAACCGGCGCGGCTCGGGTCCTTGTCGCGAAAACGGCTCAGTGCCTTGCGCAGGTACTCGGCCGGCTGGCCGGCCAGACGCGGGCTGTTGTCGCGGCCCTCGGCATGCACCCCGTGGCAGCCGGTGCAGAGGGTCTTGAAGGTCACCTCGCCCTGCTGCTGCAAGGTCGCATCGACCGGCTCGCCATACGCCAGCAATTTCTGCTGACCGAAGTAGATGGCCACATTGACCCGGTCTTCCAGGCTCAGGTTCGGCGCCAGCTGGGACATCACATAATCCTGGCGCTCGCCGCTGGCGAATTTCTCGAAGGCATTGAACAGATACACCGGGTTCTGCTCGGCCAGATTGGGAATGTACGGTCGCTTGCTGTTGCCGTTCTCGCCGTGGCAATTGCCGCAAAGGCGAATGCGCTCCTGGCCGGCGACATAGGCCTGCTCGCGCAGTGCCGGGTCGGCGTTGAGCCGGGTAAAGCGCTGCATGGCCTCGTCGCTGGCCTGGGCCAGGCTGGCGATGCAACAGAAGAACACAAGGACGAGTGCGCGCATGGCGGGAGACTTTTGCCTGGTTTGTTCGATAGGACGGGCGTTCAAGGCGGCGACTATAGGCGCAAGCACCCGGCCGTACCCCGGCACAGGTCAAGCAAATGGCAGATGGTGGCGAGCGCAGTGAAGACGGTCTGCGCCGCTGCCTATGGCGCCCTGCCAGCATCCGCAGTATGTTCAGGGCACGTCTATTCAAGGATGACCTCATGGCCAGCAAAGCCCACCCTGCGCGCCAGCAACAACTGCTGGCGGTGCTGATCGATGCCGACAACGCCTCCGCCGCCATCGTCGAAGGCCTGTTCGAAGAAATCGCCAAGTTCGGCGTCGCCAGCGTCAAGCGCATCTACGGCGACTGGACCCAGCCCAACCTCGGCAGCTGGAAGAAAGTGCTGCTGGACTACTCGATCCAGCCGATCCAGCAATTCGCCTACACCCGCGGCAAGAACGCCACCGACAGCTCGCTGATCATCGACGCCATGGACCTGCTCTACACCCGGCGCTTCGATGGTTTCTGCCTGGTCTCCAGCGACAGCGATTTCACCCGCCTGGCCGCCCGCCTGCGCGAGGAAGGCCTGACCGTCTACGGCTTCGGCGAAGAGAAGACCCCCTCGCCGTTCGTCTCCGCCTGCGACAAGTTCATCTACACAGAACTGCTGCGCGCCGACGCCGCCGAGGCCCAAGCCGAGCCAGCCACCAGCATCGACAAAGCGCAACCGAGCGCGCCCAGCGAACAACCCGACGAACCGACCAAGCCAGCCGCCAAACCGAAAGCGCAGAAGGTGCCAACAGACTTTATCGCCAAGGTCATCGAAGACATCAACGACGAGGACGGCTGGGTCCAGCTCGGCCTGCTGGGCTCGAACATCAGCAAACTACGCCCGGCCTTCGATGCCCGGTTGTATGGGTTCAAGAAACTCAGCGATTTGATCAAGGGCCATCCCAAGCGGTTTGAGCTGCAGGTGCGCGGGAGCAGTGCAACGGGGGGTGAGGCGTTGTATGTGAGAAATAGGAAGGTGGGAAAGTAGTAAAGCCCTCCCACATTCCGCGACAAAAATGAAGAACCAGTCCTACGGGTGGGCAGCGGTGATGCACGATTTTGTAGGATGCGGTTGAGCGAAGCGATACCCATCTATTATCCGACAAGCAACTCACCCAGCATCAGGCGTTAACCCGCCGCATTTTCACTGGCGTCAGCTACTGGTTTCGCCCCTACGGCGAAACGGAGCGCAGCGAAGTAACAGCCGCAGGCTGGCCCGAAGGGCGAGCGAAGCGAGTAAACCAATATCAGAGGCACCGCCTTTGCGGCGGGTACATATACAACGCAATCCGAGCCAGTAATCGCTGTTGCGCTCCAGAGATTGATGGGTATCGCTGCGCTCAACCACATCCTACGTGGCGCAGGTCGGGTCATGCGTTGCTCCACGAAGCAAAAAGGCCAGTCTCGCGACTGGCCTTTGTACTTACCGCCCTACCCGCTCTTAGCCATTGCTGGGGAACGCGAACTGCGCCGCCTCATGCGAGGCGCGTTGCGGCCAGCGTTGGGTGATGGCCTTCTTGCGGGTGTAGAAACGTACGCCATCCGGGCCGTAGGCATGCAGGTCGCCGAACAGCGAGCGCTTCCAGCCGCCGAAGCTGTGGTAGCTGACCGGCACCGGCAGGGGCACGTTGACGCCGACCATGCCGACTTCGATCTCGTCGCAGAACAAGCGCGCCGCTTCGCCGTCGCGGGTGAAGATGCAGGTGCCGTTGCCGTATTCGTGATCGTTGATCAGCTGCATGGCGGCTTCCAGGCTGCCGACACGAACGATGCACAGCACCGGGCCGAAGATTTCGTCGGAGTAGATGGTCATTTCCGGGGTCACCTTGTCGAACAGGGTGCCACCGAGGAAGTAGCCGTTCTCGTTGCCGGCGACCACCAGGTCGCGACCGTCGACCACCAGGCTCGCACCCTGGGCGACGCCGGCGTCGATATAGCCCTTGACCTTGTCACGCGCCGCGCTGGTGACCAGCGGGCCCATGTCGAGGCCGCAGTTGGTGCCGGCGCCGATCTTCAGGGCCTGGATCTGTGGCACCAGCTTCTCGACCAGGGCATCGGCAATCTGGTCGCCGACGCACACGGCCACCGAGATGGCCATGCAGCGCTCGCCGCAAGAACCGTAGGCCGCGCCCATCAGCGCGCTGACCGCGTTGTCCAGGTCGGCGTCGGGCATCAGCACGGCGTGGTTCTTCGCCCCGCCGAGGGCCTGCACGCGCTTGCCGCGCTTGGTGCCTTCGCTGTAGATGTATTCGGCGATCGGCGTCGAGCCGACGAAGCTCAGGGCCTTGACCTCAGGGGCCTCGATCAGCGCATCCACCGCGGCCTTGTCGCCGTGCACCACGCTCATCACGCCTTTCGGCAAACCGGCTTCGATCAGCAGTTCGGCGATGTACAGGGTGGAGCTGGGGTCGCGCTCGGACGGCTTCAAGATGAAGCAGTTGCCGCAAACGATGGCCAGCGGGTACATCCATAACGGCACCATGGCCGGGAAGTTGAACGGGGTGATGCCGGCGACCACGCCAATCGGCTGCAGGTCGCTCCAGGCGTCGATGTTCGGGCCGGCATTGCGGCTGTATTCGCCCTTGAGGATTTGCGGGGCGGCGCAGGCGAACTCGACGTTTTCGATGCCGCGCTTAAGTTCGCCGGTGGCGTCCTCGATGGTCTTACCGTGTTCCTGGCTGATCAGCTGGGCGATGGCGCCTTCGTGCTGTTCGAGCAGTTGTTTGAAGCGGAACATCACCTGCGCGCGCTTGGCCGGCGGGGTGTTGCGCCAGGCCGGGAAGGCGGCCTTGGCCGAGTCGATGGCCTGCTGGATAGTGGCGCGGTCGGCCAGGGCGACCTGGTGGATCACCTCGCCGGTGGCGGGGTTGAATACGTCGGCGGTGCGGCCTTGGCCTTGGATGCGCTCGCCGTTGATCAGGTGTGGGATATGGCTCATGAAAATCTCCGTGATCGAATTCTGTAGGGTGTCGTGGGAGCAGCCGCCTCGATATCGGCGCTGGCGCCATTCGCGGCTAAAGCCGCTCCCACTTTTATTGCGAGGCCGTTAGTCGAGCTTGTTCAGGGTCTCGCCGACGGCGCTGAATACGAGCTCGAGGTCTTCCATCTTGGCGTTGAAGGTCGGGCCGAATTGCAGGGTGTCGCCGCCGAAGCGCACGTAGAAGCCGGCCTGCCACAAGGCCATGCCGGCCTCGAACGGGCGGATCACCGGGTCGCCGTCACGCGGGGCGACCTGAATCGCGCCGGCCAGGCCGCAGTTGCGGATGTCGACGACGTGCTTGGCACCGCGCAGGCCATGCAGCGCCTCGGCAAACTTGGGCGCCAGCTCGGCGGACTGCTGCAGCAGGTTCTCCCGCTTGAGCAGTTCCAGCGACGCCAGGCCGGCGGCGCAGGCCACCGGGTGGGCCGAGTAGGTGTAGCCGTGGGTGAACTCGACCATATGCTCGGGCGTGGCCTGCTGCATGAAGGTGTTGTAGATCTCGCTGCTGGCAATCACCGCGCCCAGCGGCACGGCGCCGTTGGTGATCTGCTTGGCGGCATTGATGATGTCCGGGGTCACGCCGAAGTACTCGGCGCCGCTCCAGGTGCCCAAACGGCCGAAGGCGGTGATCACCTCGTCGAAGATCAGCAGGATGTTGTGCTGCGTGCAGATCTCGCGCAGGCGCTGCAGGTAACCAGTGGGCGGCACTATGACGCCGGCCGAGCCGGACATCGGCTCGACTATCACCGCGGCGATGTTCGAGGCGTCGTGCAGCTCGATCAGCTTGAGCAGCTCGTTGGCCAGCTCGACACCTCCGCTCGCGGCCATGCCCTGGGTGAAGGCCATGCCGGGCTGCAGGGTGTGCGGCAGATGGTCGACGTCCATGAACTGGCCGTACATCTTGCGGTTGCCGCCGATGCCGCCGAGGCTGGTGCCGGCGATGTTGACGCCGTGATAGCCACGGGCGCGGCCGATGAATTTGGTCTTGGCCGGCTGGCCTTTCAGGCGCCAGTAGGCCTTGGCCATTTTCACCGCGGTGTCGGCGCACTCGGAGCCGGAACCGGTGAAGAACACGTGATTGAGATCGCCCGGCATCAGGTCGGCGATCTGCTCGGCCAGCTGGAACGACAGCGGGTGGCCGTACTGAAAGCCCGGTGAGTAGTCGAGGGTGCCGAGTTGCTTGGCCACGGCCTCCTGGATTTCCTTGCGCGAGTGACCGGCGCCGCAGGTCCACAGGCCGGACAGGCTGTCGTAAATCTTGCGGCCCTGGTCATCGGTCAGCCAGCTGCCTTCGGCGGAGACAATCAGGCGCGGGTCGCGCTGGAACTGGCGGTTGGCAGTGAACGGCATCCAGTGGGCATCCAGCTTGAGCTGGCTGGCCAGTGAAGGGGTGGCGGTCTGTGGCATGTTCATGGCGGCCTCGCAAGGATGGGTGGAAGCGACGGTTGTTCTGATCATTTATCTGTGGGAGGGGCTTTAGCCGCGACTGATCGCAAAACGGCAAAGCCTGTCGCGGCTGAAGCGGATCGCCGCCCGACCCCTCCCACAGAGGTAAAGAACGGATCTGTTGCCAGACAAGGTGCCACGGGCATACAGTCAGTAAAAGCACACTCTTCTTATCTTTAGTTAAGCGATTACTAAACAATGAGCACACGCCGCCCCGACCCCCTGGCCCAGGTCAGCGACTTCGATATCCGCCTGCTCAAGCTGTTTCGCAGCGTGGTCGAGTGCGGCGGATTTTCCGCCGCCGAGAGCGTGCTGGGGATCGGCCGTTCGGCAATCAGCCAGCAGATGAGCGACCTCGAACAGCGCCTCGGTCTGCGCCTGTGCCAGCGCGGTCGCGCCGGTTTCGCCCTGACCGAGGAAGGCCGCGAGGTATACCAGTCGACCCAGCAACTGCTGGCGGCGCTGGAGAGCTTTCGCACCGAGGTCAACGGCCTTCATCAGCACCTGCGCGGCGAGCTGAACATCGGCCTCACCGACAACCTGGTGACGGTCCCGCACATGCGCATCACCAATGCCCTGGCGCGGCTCAAGGAGCGCGGCCCGGATGTGCGCATTCATATCCGCATGACCCCGCCGAGCGAGGTCGAGCAAGGCGTGCTCGACGGCCGCCTGCATATCGGCGTGGTGCCGCAGGCCGGCGCACTGTCCGGGCTGGACTACCAGGCGCTGTACGACGAGCGCTCGCTGCTCTACTGCGCGGTTGGTCACCCGCTGTTCTATGTCGACGACCAGCAGCTCGAGGATCAGCGCCTGAATGCCCAGGACGCTATCGCGCCGACCTTCCGCCTGCCGCCCGACGTGCAGAGCCACTACCAGGCCCTCAACTGCACCGCCAGCGCCTCGGACCGCGAGGGCATGGCCTTCCTGATCCTCACCGGACGCTTCATCGGCTACCTGCCCGACCACTACGCCGCGGCCTGGGTGCAGCAGGGCCGCCTGCGCGCACTGAAGGCGGACTCGCGCTTCTACGACCTCAGCCTGGCCGCCGTCACCCGCAAGGGCCGCCGGCCGCACCTGGTGCTGGAGAGTTTTCTCGAGGGGCTGGCGGCGAGCGGCTAATCGGCGGGTTCCGTAGGCCGGCTCGGGCGGCGATTCGTTCGGAGGTAGGGCGGCTTCGGAACTCAGCGACAACCCGCCGGCTTTGGGCCGTGCCGATAAACCAATGGTGCACTGCCTGCG